>CAYMTA010000044.1:0-32470 GCA_964393275.1 uncultured Geminicoccaceae bacterium
AACAGCCGGCAACAGCCAAGGCCGCTTGACCACGGGTATTGGGCGGCCGGTTACGAGGCGCGGCAAGCCCTTGGCGATGAAGGCCCTGGCGGTGCTGCTCTACGCCATGGGGAACGCCAGCTACGGGATGATCGCCCGGCTTTTGGGCGTGAGCGAGGCGGCCGTTTTCAAGTGGATTCGCAAGGAAGCCGCGGGCTTGCCGGAGCCGGTGACGCCGGCGGAGGTCGAGATCGTGCAACTCGACGAGATGTGGCACTTCGTCGACGGAAAAAAACAAATGTTGGGTCTGGAAAGCCTTCGATCCGCTCGACGGGCGAACCCTGGCCTGGGTTCTGGGTCAGCGTGACGATGCGACCTGCAGGAAGCTCCTCGCCAAGGTCGGCCTCGAAGGCCGCGTTTTCCTGACCGACGATTGGCAAGGCTATCACCGCTGCATTCCCGAGGCGCAGCTCTACACGGGCAAGGACTTGACCTTCGGCATCGAGCAAGACAACAGCAATACCAGGCCCTATCTCGCCCGGTTTCGCCGCCGGTCGAAGGTCAGCTCACGCAGCCGAGAGATGGTCGATCTGCCCCTGCGCCTCCTCCATTATCTCCGTGAGCCCGAGAACTTCCTGAAATACCAACAAGTTGCGCTGCCTATCTTTGGTTAGGTGTCTCGAATTTATGACACAGTAGAGCTAGAAGGAGAAATCGGTGTCCGCACGAAATCCTCGAGTGACGAACGGTGCTTTTTCGCGATTTGCAAATCTTCTGCTGCCAATAGTCGCCGGTTGCTCCAGGATCGCACCACTGACGGCATCGAGGCCGTCATCGCGGGCGAGCGAATCCGGCGCCCACTCACGCATCTCCTCGAAGAAGCCGCTCTCCACAACCGACTGGTGAACCAAGAGATGGCCGGCGGCCAGGACTGGATCGAGCGCTTGCATGATTCGTTCCGCTTTTCCTCTGGTCGTATGGCGCTCGACAAGGGTCAGATTGCACGTGCTGTTTCGCAACTCCCGCCGAACGAGACCCGGCAGGAAGCGACCGATGCCATTGGTCTCGATGAACAGCCGGGTCTGGTGCAATGATGCAGCGAACGCAATAGCCTGGCGAGCCATCTGGGTCGCCTCGTCGACCTCCTTCAATCTTTCCGTCGAGAACTGCAAATAACGAAGCGCGTGCATCCAGTAGCGACCAAGACGGTCGACCATGATCACAACGATGGCACTGCGATCGCCGCGGCCCGGCCGTCCGTAAGCCGGATCCCACCAGCAAACGCTGGAAACCATCGGCGTTTCTCCAACCCACAGCGTGAGCTCGCCGTTGGCCAAGATCGCACGCAAGGAGTCCGTGTAGATGAGCAGCCGAGCCGGGTCGAGCCTGGCCGCGCGTGCAGGGATGGACTCCAGCAGCATCTGGCTGCGAAACCGTTGCGGGCCGGCCTCCCGACGGAGCGCGTCGATGACGCTTGCGGGAAAGCGTTCTGGCCAGGCACTTTGTTGCGCCTCGTTCACCAGCGGGATGGACAGCCTCTTGAACCCATGTAAAAGGGCCTGCTCTTCACCTACCTCGGCACGCGGACAATCGGCATAGATCGAATAGTAGGTATGGGGAGTTCCAATATAGATTTGACATCCAGAAGGCACCAGGACGAAATTTATTTCGGCCAGTCGTTGGCGAAGCAGAGTCCGATTGGCCGGCGTATTGCAGGTTCGTGGAACTTCGACATCGTCACAAATAACGATATCGGCACGAGTGCCTGTAAAATTACCATTTATTCCCCGCGCCAAAACTGAGGGATCGCGATGATCGCGGCTACGCCGTACCGTAAACTGGTCGGTTGCCCAGAGAGTCGTGCGCCGTGGCACGAGATGACTCGCCGCAGGATGCAGCTCGACGATTCTCCGAACATTTCGACTCATTTTATTCGCAAGAGATTGCTCGGCCGAAATTATTAGAATCCTGAGATTCGGATTGCCACTTAACAACCACGCAGCGAACAAACCGATAAGCGTCGATTTGCCAGCATCTCGAAAGACCATGAGCAGCAGACGTTGTTCCCCGCTGCCCCAACTTTCCTGCAGCCATTGCCCAATTCGAAAATGGAGCTCCGGTGTGTCAAGACGCTGCAGTTTATTCCAGATAATGAGAAAATCAGAAAATGTTAAAAAGCGTGCCATTATTCGTCTCTGTTAAAAGTTAGCTTTATTATTCGACTTCTGTTGATATGAATATGCGCCGCAAGGTTAATATTATGTCAGAAAATGAGGCTTCGACGTTTGCTGGCGGAGCCATTGCTGCCCGCGACCGATCCCAGCAGGCGATTCGTCATGGTCAAGAGATTGTTGCTCCGGCGGGTCCCAAAGGCATCGTTGATCTCACGGACCCGCGCCGCCGTTGCATCGCGACGGGATCGAGCGTCGAGCTCCGCTTCGTTCTCGAGCCCGCGCAGGATCGCATCGATGGACCCGCCGGTGGTTGCCGTGCCTGCGGCACCTGCCCTGACGCGCTCGCTGGCGAGCCGACGGCGCAACGCGTTGGCCTGCAGCCTGGCGTTCTCCGTGCCCGAGCCCATGACCGCAGCAATCTGCCGGTCGCGCTCCGCCTTGGCCTTTTTGCCTTCCTGTCGCATCGCCTGTTGTCCGAGCGCGAGATTAAGGCCCATGCTAGCAAGACTATTCAATCCACCCATCAGATATTCACCTTTGCTTCCACAGTAACTGATAGAAGAGTCAGGGCGCCGGGAGCCTGCTGCGTTATCCGCCATGGCGGCTGCTGCAGTCCCCGTCGCCATCCCAGGGCACGCACACCGAGATCACGAGCGCGGCCGGTGTCGTTCGACTCGCCGACGTGCAGCGGGCGAAAGCCAGAGCCCGAGTCGAGCGAGAGGTTGTCCGTCGGCCCGACCCGCAGGCCGATCCTGATCGGCCGGTAAGGCGCGTCCGGTGCCGCGCCACGTGCGCCAAAGTCCAAGGGCAGTCCTTCGATCGAATGGACGAATGGCACGCCTACAGTCAACTCTCTCGCCGCCTGATCGAGTAGCAGCTCGTCGCTCTCGATTTCGATCTCACCCAGCGGCAATCCGTCAGCGACGACAAAGAGCCGCTGGCCGATATAGCGAGCGAACCCGTTCCAGCCGGTTTTGGGTACTGCATTTGTCAGCTTGCGTTGGCAGTCAAGAAGTGCCGTGCTTTCGAAGCGTTCGAGGCAAAGTCCAGAGGGGCGCTCGACGAGCATCAACATTGCCCCCTTGTGCAGGACGAGCGCAAGAGAGCTTCCGTCGGTTTCGAGCAGGCTCCACGCTGCGATGTTGCTGTTGCGATCTATGGTGACGGCGCAGCATTTGCCATCCTCGCGTGTCATCCAGAGAACTCGGCGAGACTGGTCGAAGACCATATCCAAGGGGTCATGCATGAGATGACGCGACAGGACGGCAATATCAGCCGCCTGGTAGGCCTGCTCGGTGTCGGTGAACAGGAACTCGCGCAGGTCCCGACCTGTTGCTCCGACGAACAGCGTGGCCCCGTCGACATCGACCGGCGCAATCTGGCGGCCGGCGGACGAGCCGATCCTTGTCTGCAATTCGACCCGCGCCGAGGTGGGCGTGAGTGGCGACCCGCTGACAGTCCATTCACCAGCCGTGGTGAACACCTGCAGGACCCGCCCCGAGAACAGCTGCCGGACCTCGTGATGACGCTCGGCTGCAATTCGAAAGGCGACCGCGCCATCATCTATCCCATCGGCAAAATCGAAATCGAACAATCTGCCGGAACGAGAGAACCACAAATAATCGGGGCGGTCTCGACACCCCCCCAGGACAAGGCGCTCCTGATGCACCGCGGCGCAGATCGGCCAGCCGTGTGCGTCGGAAAATGCCTGCTCATCCCAATCCGAGGTTTGCCGTTCATCCTCCAGTGGCTCGAGGAGCTCGGCTTGCGCAATTGTCCCACCGTAACCCGGGGTTGGCGACGTGACCCGAACCTGACGACCCTTTATCCGGATGATGGAACCCGTGTGGGCCGGCGTGAATACGGGCGCCGATGTTCGAAGCTCGATGCTGGCGCCACGCGCTCCGGACGTTGTCGGATCTCCACCTGACAGGCGAAACGGCTGAATCGTGACGTCCGAGGGTGCGAATCTGGCAAAGGGCTGATGAACCCGCTCGTCGCCGTCGTCGACATGCGCGGAGGCGAAATCCAGCTCTCCAATGAACCACTGGCCTGAAGGGTCGCGACGCAAGAGCCGCGGCTTGAACCGAGGATGACAAACCAGCACCGCTTCATCCACCAAAGCCAGATCGAGCTGTGCGAGATCCCCGTCATCCCAGGGCACGTCATCGTTGATGATTTGACGTAGCACCATGTCAGTCACGACATGAACCGCCCTGTCGCCAAAAACCAGCAGGTCGCTGAAGCCGCTCCGTTCGAAGGAGAACAGGCGTTTGCCATCGGGTACATACGTGAGAAGCTCGGTGCCAGGGCGGCGCGCCACGCCGCCGGTCCGCTGAACGACGACGTTTCTCAACTTTGCCGCACCATCCTCGTAAACGCGCAGATCAATGCGGCCGAAGAGGGCCGGATCGATCTCGCCGGAGGTGAAGCTCGACTTGGTAGCGACGATCCGTGTCATCGGCCGCGCGCCGCGATCAGCGTGAAATCGTCGACCGCCCGAGGCGTGGCCTGCTGACTGTCCACGAGCTTGGCAACCCTGAGCTCGGCGGCGGCAAGGCGATAGAGCACCTCCGATCTGCTCGTGCCTTCGGTGAGCGGCAGGCAAAATTCGGCTGCCAGCCGAGCGATCAACGCCTGGACGAAGAAGGGTGGGAACTCGGTGGCAGAAGGACGGCGCTGGTAGCTCAGAACGACACCACTGGCATCGGCGAACAAACGGGCGCCGGCGACGTGATAGGTCAATCCGGTCGCGCGAGAATCGGTGCCGGCTGAAATTGCGCGCAAGGCATCCTGAGGCAGCCCGAATACGCGAGCAAAGCCGGCCTGCGGCACATCGTCGAGCACCGGCAGCTCCCCCTGCGTCAGCGTGAAATGCCAGGGGTGGGAGGTGATCAAACCTTGCAGTGTCGGCTCGTACAGCCGCTTTGCAACGTCGGCCTCGGCAGTCTCATCCTCGAAGGAGGTGATGGCGGCTGCCCCGATCTTGACAAGTGCAGCCGAACATAGCTCGACATCGGTAAGCGGCATGGCATTTATTCGCTTCTGGCTGGTGTCCGTTCGCGGGAGGGGCTTCGTTGCCACGACACGGGCAGCCCGCTGAGGCGGGCCGGTGCCACGTGGCAACGGCCCGCAACCCAGCGTTCAGCAGGGCGTGTCGTTCTGTCGGCTAGTCGGTGTTGATGGCACCGAACTGGGTAACGTTGCTGACGTTGACGACGCCGCTCGAGTTGGAAAGAACGACGAGAACACCGTGTGTAGGAATGTCGTCGACGCCGGCATTGACAAAAATAAAGTCGCCAATTCTCAACATCTTATGCGCGTCGTTGAAGTAATTGATGTTGTCGACATTGGCGATGAGATCATTGGTCCTGTAATGCCAAAGAGTGAAGCCGTTTGCGTACGAGATAGCGCTCAGGCTGCTGGACGAGTAGGCCATCATCAAACCTCCAGGCAGGGCATCTTGACGACGCCGTAGTCATCGATCAGGACCGCCCCCTGCGACATCGAGTTCGAGATGAAGTGCGCCGCACGGTCGCCGTGCCAGGTGATGTCGGTCTTGACATCCTGACCAATTGCATGGCCAACGGCGCTCTTGTGGAACCAGTAGCAGGTCCGCACATTGTCGGTTTCGGTCAGGCCCGAATGCGGCATCCAGAGCGTGCCGAGCCAGACCTTCGCCTGCGTCCCACGCCATGGAAGCTGCTCGTCGCCAACGAACTCGGCATTGGCGAACTCGGCGACGTTGAGCAGGTCCGACCACTGCTTCCAGCCGATCACCGCGTAACGCTGACCGTCGTCGGGCACGTCCGCGGTGCCCAGCATCTCGAACGCCTCCAGCGCCTTGTCCTTGGTCAATCCGCCAGCCGGATCACCGGCGGAATGCGTGGCCGAGGCGAGCGCCGAGATGATGAGCTCGTCGGTCTTGCGACCCAGCGCGAACGCACCGGCATTGGCGAGCACCTGCCGCTCGTCCAGGTTCGACTTGAGCTCGTCGAGCTGGTCGACCCACTCGCCGGCGTAATAGTCGACCAGAATGGCCTCGACGGCGCTGAAATCGACATTCATGACGGGCACCATGCCGTGCCTCGCCTTGGTCGACGCGGCTCCCTTGCCGACCTTCTGGAACACGGTCGAGCTGCCGCGCACACCGTTCTTGACCCGCACGGTCGAGCGCAGCTTCGATCCCTGCCGCTGGTAGGCTTCGTGCACTTCCCTCTCGAACTGCTTCGAGAACGCTTGATCAATGGTGATGGACATCGCGCACCTTCGATTTCTGTAGTCGCGATTGGGGGGGAGCCAGCGGTTGTCCGCTCGGGCCGCGGGCTCTGACGGATTTGGCGAGGCCGAAGGGCCGAGGAGGTTGTCCGCGGCGACGCCGGTCAGCGAGTCAGTCCGGATAGAGGCTGCGATAGCCTTCCGTGACCCGTCTGACGTAACTCGGATCGCGATCGCGCCAGTAGCGGGCATCGCGGATCATCTCGCGCAAGCTCTCTTCGCTGGCGGCCATCTGGCCCGAGCCAGCAACACCGATGATGTCGGGCTCGGCCTTGCGCATCATGTCGTGGAGAGCCAGCACGCCCTCGAAGCTCGTCGAGAGCGCTTCGGAGACCTCGGGGGGGACATTCGCCTCCGCATAGGCCTTGATCTGACCGACCGTGGCGCGCCACGCTTCGTCGCCACCGAAATGCTCCTTGAGCCGATCGATTTGCCGCGCGGCCGCGAGCTCGCTCGATGCCTCGCTGACGATCGGCAGGATATGCTCGGCTGCGAGATCGTAGACGAGTTGCGCCTGATGTTGCGTGAAGCCGGCTTCGTGCAGCCTCTGATTCAGGGCTGCATCAGGCTCGATCAGGGGATGCGGGGCCGTCAAGGCATATTGATCAGGAGAGGCCGGACGACCGAGAGCTTCCCAGAGGCGGCCGCGTCCCGCGCAATCACCTTCATTCTCGGGCTTCGGCAATGATCGGCCCAACCTTCGCTCCAGCTCGAGATACGATCGAAGCAGCATGTCCGTCCGAATGCCGCCGGCCTCCGTGTCCCAGAATTTCTCCGGAACACCTTCCGGACGCTCGGTCGCCGCTGCTGGCGGCTGAGGCGTCGTTTCGAGATCCGGACTGTCCACGCCCTCGCCATCCGGCTCGAGAAGGGATGGGCCGGGATTGATCGGGAAATCGTTCGTCTGCATCTTTAGCCTCTCGGACGCGCCAAACGCGTCAAATAGTCGATCGCGCACCTCTGCCCCTCAACATGGCGGAGCATCGAATCGGTCGCGTCAGGTGGAACCCGTCGATCCAAGAACACCGATCGGAGGTGGCGGAGAACGAGCTCGCCATCGCGACCGGCGAAGCACGCGCCTGCCGCCTTGGCCAGTGCCTCGTCCTCGACAGCGACCGGCGGAGCCGAATCGAACCAGGACCATCCGATCGCGATGTCGGCTTCAGCCATTTGCATCCTCGCTCAGGAAGAGGCCCGGGCGAAGCACGAGGCTGTTCGGCACACCGAGCGTTTCGGCGAGCCAACTCGCGGTTTCGCCCAGATCAGCGAACTGCCCCGGATCACCTCCAATCTTGGCGACTGTCTCCAGCCACAGGATGACGTTGCGAACTTCCTCGCGAGCCTGGATACGCGCGAGTGGCGACCTGTAAAGGATCTCCGCGATCGTGCCGTCCAGGGCAACCGCGGGCACCTCGCCCCGGCGACGCAGAATGGCCAATGACCGCTGCAGCAGGGGCGTCAGCAACTCGGTTTGCAGGCGCCCATAGATGGCTCCGAGCAGTCGCGTCATCTCCGCGCTGCGTTCCAGGACCTCGGTCGCGGTCATCCGACGATCGCTGACCGGAGCCAGACGGTCGGCAAGCAGTGTATGGCGGATGCGAGTGCGCAGATCGCTGAGGACCAGCTCCGAGACATCGAAGCGACCCGGCGCCTGGAGCGGCGTCAAACCTGCGGAACCCACGGCCTTTGGAATAATGCTCCCTGGGGCAAGACGAATATTTGCCGGATTCAAAACACCATCATCTTCCGCCAGCCAGATACCTGTGACGGCGATCGAAGCGTTCTTGAGAACCAGCTCGACCACCTTGTTCGCCGTCTTGATATCGGGCAGCGCAGTCATGACCGGCGAGCGGCCATAAAGTTCACCTGTCCCCTTCATCCAGCGAAATGTGAGAAATGGCGACTGCTCGAAGAGTCCTTCAGATAAAATCAAGGGGGACTCGACGAAGGTGCTCTGGGCCGGCAGGATCGCCTCATATTTGAACCGGGTTCCGACGGCCGTGACCGCCTCCACGAGCTCGAGCCTGACGCTGCCAGTCTCATCCGGCGGCAAGCGAAGGTCGTTCAGCTGGGCGCAGTTGCCAAATTTCGACCGCAACTGCGCCAGCGTGACGGTTGTCGTTCTGAAATGGCGACGGATTGCACCGTTGGCGTCCCCGTCGATGTAGATTTCGGCCGCGGGTATCGCCGTGAATTGAAAGGCGGAGGCAGAGCCGATCGGCGCTTCCTCGAACAGGAGAGTGGCGGTTCCCGTCGTCACGAGATCCAAGAAGCACTGGTGGATCTCCACTGCGAAGTTCGAGCGCTCGAAATGACCCTGGAGGCGCGATGCTGCAGTGTCGAGAACGGCCGCCAACGCATCGGCGTCCAACGGATCCACGTCATGTCCCGGCTTGAGCCCGAACCATCGTGACCAGGGAGGCGTCAGCTCCGCGAGCAGGCTGGCCGCGAGTTGCTCCACCGCATCCGGCGCGGTTCCATCGAAAAGGCGTTCAGCATGATTTGTCCCGGCCTGAAACGACTGACCCAGACCATGGCCTCGCATGGGCAGGGCATAGGCATAGCAATCGCGCCACATCGCCTCCCAAGGAAGACGGCGCTCACGGGCATTCGCGAACCCCGCGAGCAGCGCCGGAATTGACGATCGGATCATGCAGGGCTCCGCACTTTTGGGGTGACAAGAAATAGGTATAAAGTCCTTCAACCAAGCTGTCAAGCTTTGTCTGCCGCTTGCAGAAGGCGGTGGAACAATTGGTTGGGCGTCACCACACCGGGCCCGGCACAGCGGGCCATTCGCTTGCAGAACTCGACACAGGTGAAGGGCCGCAGCCAAGGAAGCGGGTGTTCGGATCGCGCCACTCGACATGCGACCGCGCTTCCGCCGAGGGCGGCCAAGCTCGCCAGCAGATCCCCAGTTGGGATGGTGCCTGCTTGTTGCAGATCGACACCATGGCCGAGTGGATCGCAGGCGACCCAACCGCTACCGACAGCCTGGTATGCAAAGCAGTGGCGGAACCCGCGCTTGAGCCAAGCCAAGCGCCTAGCGGCTCCACATTGGAATCCAACAACGATCATTCTCGCCGCCAAGCTAGCGTGAAAAAGTGATTATATACCTAATGACGAATGGAGTCTAGCAAGATATTCTTACGGTCGGTTCTGGTGTCGAAGGAGCGAGCAAGATGTTGACCCATGAACAGATTTGGCGGGGCGTCGATCGGCTCGCCCTGCACAATGGATTAACGCCATCGGGGTTGGCCAAGCGCGCCGGTCTCGACCCGACGACGTTCAACAAGAGCAAGCGCATCACCCAGGAAGGCAAGCAGCGCTGGCCGAGCACCGAAAGTCTCTCGAAAATCCTCGAGGCAACCCAAACGTCCTTCCTGGATTTTGTTGGTCTCATCGATCAGGGGGACACCGTCAGGTCAGCGACCACCGACGTGCGCTTGAAGTCGATTCGTCAGTCGGCGCTTTCCGAGGAGGCCTTCGATTCCGCTGGTTTCCCAAACAATAAGGAATGGGAGTATCTCGAATTTCCGCAGATCGAAGATTCTCATGCTTATGCTATTGAAATTGACAAGACCAGCAAGGTATCCCTTCTGCGCTCAGGCGATTTGGTTATCGTCGCTCCTTCCAGCAGCGTCAGGCGGCACGATCGCGTTTTCGTGTATACGGTCGAGCACACTATGCATTTTGCCATTCTAAAGCGAAAAACCTCATCGCAAATCACTCTCAATTCATTAGATATCAATAGCACAGAATACAGCATAATGACCAATAATGTGTTATGGATTTCAAGAATAATCTGGATTGGTGGGTAATAGATTTCGTGATTACGCAGCGTGCTGAAAGCGCTTGGAGGGTGGGAGGATGAGCGAGGGTCGATACCGTCATCTGACGTTTGAGGAGCGCGAGCTTCTCGCGGTTCTGGACGGCTTCGGGCCGATCGTGGATCGAGCGCCGATCGGTGATCGTGCTCTTCGTCTCGCGGCGCTTGCGCCGACCGCGTCGGGCCTTGCCGCGCGGCAGTAGTTGCCAGAGCTCCACCAGTGTGAAGCCAATTTCCGGACGTCAGGTTACACGACCTCTGCCTGCCTCGCCAACGTCACGGATTCCAAGCGCAGAGACATCTCGTCCACCGCTCGCCAAGCCATGTGAAACCTCCCGACCGCGTCAGGTCGAAAGTGTCACCCATGTCCTCGTACAGGTGTTAACCGTGTCTCCGGTCTATACAGGGCTGCACCCTCCAGCATTCACCTTCTTCAGCTCCAAGCGACCTCGCCTCTGGCGGCGTAGCCGCCGTCCTGGCGCCTGACCCAGACGGCGCCCTGGTGGTCGGCCATGACGGTGAAGGGCTCGTTCGCGAAGACGGGGGCGGTGGCGCGGAAGGTGAAGCTCGTGAGGGGGCGCTCGGGTTGCAGGGCCTGGGCGGTGCCGGCCATCAGGGTGGCGAGCAGCGGGCCGTGGACGACGAGGCCGGGATAGCCTTCCTCGCCGGTGGCGTAGGGCTGGTCGTAGTGGATGCGGTGGCCGTTATAGGTGAGGGCGGAATAGCGGAAGAGGAGAGTGGGGTCGGCCTGCCAGGCATGGCTCAGGTCGGCGGTGGCGGGGGCCGGCTCCGGCGGCCTCGGCGGGGTGCCGTCGGGCGGCGGGCGGTAGACGATGTGGTGGCGGTCGGTCAGGGCCGGGCCGTCGTGGTCGGCGATCTCGTGCGCCACCTCGATGAAGATCAGCCGTCCGCCGCGTCCGGCCTTCTCGGTCACGTCGCGCACGGTCGAGTGGCGGGTGACCGCGGCGCCGATGGCGAGCGGGCGGTGGAAGGTGACGCTGCTGCCGGCCCACATGCGGCGTCCCTCGGGCAGCTCGGGGAGGATGCCGTGGCGCGGGTGGCCATCGTCACCAAGCTCCGAGCGGCGGGCGATCGCCCAGAAATAGAGCCAGTGCCAGAGCGGCGGCAGGGGGTCGCCATGGCCGGGCGGCGGGCCGTCACGGTCGAGGGCTGCCCAGAGGGCGGCGACTCGCTCGGCGTGCAGCACGTCCTTCGCCTCCGCCGTTCGGCCGATCCATCGCTTCGGGTCGCTGGTCATGCCCGTCCTCAATAGCTGCCCTCAATAGCTGCGCGGCAGGCCCAGCACGTTCTGGGCGATGAAGGCGAGGACCATGTTGGTCGAGATCGGGGCGGTCTGGAAGAGGCGGCATTCGCGCCATTTGCGCTCGACGTCGTATTCGCGGGCGAAGGCGAAGCCGCCGAAGGTCGAGAAGCAGGCCTCGCCGGCGGCCCAGGCGGCCTCGCTGGTGAGCAGCTTCGCCATGTTGGCCTCGGGGCCGCAAGCGAGCCCGGCATCGAAGAGGGCGGCCGCCTTCCTGGCCATCAGCTCGGCCGCCTCGAGCGCCGCATAGGCGCGGGCGATGGGGAACTGAACGCCCTGGTTCTGGCCGATGGGGCGACCGAACACATGGCGCTCGTTCGCGTAAGTGGTGGCGCGCTCGATGAACCAGCGACCGTCGCCGATGGCCTCGCCGGAGAGCAGGATGCGCTCGGCGTTCATGCCGTCCAGGATGTAGCGAAAGCCCTGGCCCTCGACGCCGATCAGGTTGTCGGCCGGGACCTCCAGATCCGAGATGAAGACCTCTGCCGTGTTGTGGTTGATCATCGTGTCGATCGGCCGGATGTCGAGCCCCTTGCCCCTGGCCGCGCGCAGATCGACCAGCAGCACCGAGAGGCCCTGGCTGCGCTTCTGGCACGCCTCGATCGGGGTGGTGCGCACGAGGAGCAGCATGAGGTCGGAGTGCAGCGCCCGGCTGGTCCAGATCTTCTGGCCGTTGACGAGCCAATGGTCGCCGCGCCGCTCGGCCCGGGTCTTGAGCATGGGCGTGTCGGAGCCGCTCGTGGGCTCGGTCACGCCGAACGCCTGGAGCCGCAGCCGGCCGGCCGCGATCTCCGGCAGGTAGCGCCTCTTCTGCTCAGGGGAGCCGTGCCGGAGCAGCGTGCCCATGGTGTACATCTGGGCATGGCAGGCGGCAGCGCTCGCTCCGCACTTGTGGATGGTTTCGAGGATCACGGCCGCGGCGCGCAGCGGCAGCCCGGCGCCGCCATGCTCCTCGGGGATCAGGGCGGCGAGATAGCCCGACTTCGAGAGCGCCTGGACGAAGCCCGTGGGATAGGCGTTCTCGGCATCGAGCTCACGCCAGTAGATGCTCGGAAATTCGGCGCAGATCCGCGCAACCGCCTCGCGGATTTCAGGATAGTCGGCGTCAAGGTCCATCGAAGTCACTGCCCGGAAGCTCCCGCGCGGCGGCCAGGGCCGTCTCGACGAACGGTCCGACGGCCGGGTTGAGCGTGTCGCGCCGCCAGACGATGTGGGTCAGAAGGTGGGGATGGCGGTCCGTGAGGATCGGCTTCGGCAGGAAATGCGCCCGATCGTACTGCCGCGGAAAGCCGGCGAAGAGGATGATCCCGAGGCCGCTCGCCACGAGCCCGAAGAGGGCGGTGATGCTGGTCGCCTCGAGGGCGACCTTCGGCACGCAGCCGGCCGCCTCGAAGACCTCGGTGATCAGCCGCCGAAAGGCACCCCAGTCGTCGCGTGGCCCGAGGATCAAAGGCTCGCCGGCGAGGTCGGCCGGGGTGAGGGCGGCCCGGTCGGCGAGCCGATGCCCGGCCGGCATGATGGCGACCAGCCGATGCCGGCTGACCAGCCGGCCGTCGATCTCGGGCGAGTGGAACGGTCCCACCACGAAGCCGACATCGATGGCACCGCGCATCACCGCGTCGCGCTGCGGCTCGGTGCCCATGTAGGTCAGGTTGAGGGCGACGTCGGGAAACCGCCGGCGATAGGCCTGGACCACATGCGGCACCACCGTGTGCGCGGCGATCGACATGTAGGCCACCGCGAGCCGGCCGCAGATCCCCGACGCAAGGCCGCGGCTGACCTCCGCCGTGCGCTCGACGCGCGCCAGGATCTCGCGCGCCTCGTCGAGGAAATAGCGGCCCGGCTCGGTCAGCGCCACGGATCGCGTGGTCCGCTGGAGCAGCGCAACGGCCAGCCGCGCCTCGAGCTCGGCGATCAGCCGGCTGACCGCCGGCTGGGCGATGCCGAGCCGGAGCGCTGCCCGCCGAAAGCTCAGCTCCTCGGCGACCGCGACGAACACGGCAAGGTGGCGAAGCTCGAAGGCCAATTGATCTTCCTTCGGCATCAATTTCGCACAAATCAGTATTTCCCAGATCGCGTTTCGTTGTCTAGCCTTGCGGGCAGGCATTGTTGCCGTTTGGGAGTATCATGCAAATGGCCGATCAATCCAGCGCTGTCGTCTCCGATGCCGAGCTTCGCCAGGCTCTCGAGGTGGTCTTCCGCGCCAACTCCGCCCTCTACAAGGAGCGGGGATTCCAGCGCCGCCTGGGATTCGGCAAGCGGCCGGCGCTCATCGTCATCGATCTCGCCAAGGCCTGGACGCTGCCTGGCCATGCCTTCTCCTGCGCCGACATGGAGACGATCATCCCGGCGAACCAGAAGCTGCTCGAGGCGTTCCGCGCCCGGGGCCTGCCGGTGGTCTTCACCACGACGGCCTACGACATCACCGATGGCCCGAATTCCGACATGGGGCTCTGGGGCCAGAAGATCCCGCTCGAGACGCTCTCGGTCGATTCCGACTGGGTGGCGATCGACGACCGCATCGCACCGCAGCCGGGCGAGCTCGTCATCGTCAAGAAGAAGGCGAGCGCCTTCCATGGCACCCATCTGGCGAGCTACCTGACCGCCAACCGGGTGGACACAGTGATCGTGACCGGGGTCACGGCCTGCGCCTGTGTGCGCCACACGGTCGAGGACGCCATCGCCGACGGCTTTCGGCCGATCGCGGTGCGCGAGGGCATTGGCGACCGGATCGCCGGTGCGGTGGAGTGGAACCTCTTCGACATCGACGCGAAGTTCGGGGATGTCGAGCCGCTCGAGCGTGTGCTCACCTATCTCCAGTCCAACGAGATCGGCTGAGCCACGGCTCAGAGACGCAACAAGGGAAAAGACCCATGATCAGGGTGGGCGTGGATGTCGGCGGGACGTTCACCGATGTGGTGCTCGAGCGCAGCGGTGCCGCGGGCGAGGAGCAGCAGATCGTCGTTCACAAGGTGCCTTCGACACCGTCCGACCAGTCGGAGGGCGTCGTCCGGGGAGTCGTCGAGATCTGCCAGATGGCCGGCATCGCACCCGGCGAGATCGACATGGTGTTCCACGGCACGACCATCGCCACGAACATGGTGATCGAGCGCAAGGGCGCCGAGGTCGGCATGATCACGACCAGGGGCTTTCGCGACATCCTGCACATGGCGCGCCACAAGCGGCCGCATAATTTCTCGCTGCAGTTCGATGTGCCCTGGCAGTCGAAGCCGCTGGTCAAGCGGCGCAACCGCCTGCCGGTGACCGAGCGGATCATGCCGCCCGACGGCCGGATCGAGGTGCCGCTGGCGCTCGACGAGGTGAAGGCGGCGGCCGAGCTCTTCGCCAAGCGCGGCCTCGACGCGGTGATCGTGGCCTTCCTCTTCGCCTTCCTCAACGACGAGCACGAGCAAAAGGCGAAGGCGATCGTCGAGGCGGCCATGCCGGACGCCTATGTCTGCTGCTCGTCCGAGATCGTGAACGTGATCCGCGAGTACGAGCGGTTCTCGACCTGTGCGATGAATGCCTATATCGGCCCGATGACCGCGCGCTACATGCGCCAGCTCGAGGGCCGGCTGCGCCAGGCGGGGGTCAAGGCGGTGGTCC
Source organism: uncultured Geminicoccaceae bacterium (assembly GCA_964393275.1). GTDB lineage: Bacteria > Pseudomonadota > Alphaproteobacteria > Geminicoccales > Geminicoccaceae > SLRI01. The sequence goes on from CAYMTA010000044.1 coordinate 15,185, forward strand.
GCATCATGCAGTCCAACGGCGGCATCTCGACCGTCGAGAACGCCATCCAGCGGCCGGTCGGCTTGCTGCTTTCGGGGCCTGCCGGCGGGGTCATCGGCGGCCGCTGGACCGGGGAGCATTGCGGCACGCAGAACGTCATCACCATCGATATCGGCGGCACCTCGGCCGACATCAGCCTCATCCAGGGCGGTGAGCTGCGGATCAAGAACCCGCGCGACACCGAGGTCGCCCATCTGCCGGTGCTGGTGCCGATGATCGACGTCGACGCGATCGGCGCCGGCGGCGGGTCGATCGCCTATCTCGATCCGGGCGGCGCCTTTCGCGTCGGCCCCCGCTCGGCCGGCGCCGATCCCGGCCCCGCCTGCTACGACAAGGGCGGCGATGAACCCACCGTCACCGACGCCCAGGTGATGCTCGGCAGGCTCGATCCCGAGCAGTTCCTGGGCGGCGACCTCACCATCGACCCGGCGCTCTCGGAGATTGCGATCCGCTCGCACATCGCCGAGCCCATGGGCCTTTCGGTCCAGGCCGCGGCCTTGGGCGTCCTGCGCATCATCAACAACAACATGGCGCTCGCCATCCACAATGCCTCGGTCGCCAAGGGCATCGATCCCCGCAACTTCACCCTGATGGGCTTCGGCGGCGCCGGTCCGCTGCACGCCACCGCCCTGGCCGAGCTGATCTCGGCCCGGGACGTGATCTCGCCGTTGCAGCCGGGCATCACGGCGGCCATGGGCCTGCTCGTGACCGACCTGCAGTACGAGTACACGCATTCCGTGCTGCTGGTCTTGAACCAGGCGGGCGAGGCGGAATTCGCTGCCCTGAACGCCGCCATGGACGTGCTCCGCTCTCAGGCGGAAGCACAGCTCGAGGCGGACGGCATCCCGCCCGAGGCGCGCCGCTTCAAGAAGATCGCCGAGTGCCGCTATCTGGGGCAGGGCTTCGAGCTTCGGGCCGACCTGCCGGACGGGCCGCTCGGCAAGGCCAACGTCCAGGACGTCATCAAGAGCTTCTACGACGCGCACAAGCAGGTCTACGGCCACGCCTTCTTGGACCAGCAGACCGAGGTGGTGACGCTTCGGCTGATCGCCACCGCCGAGGTCGACATGCTGCGCCTGCCCGATCTGGCAACAGGTGGGCGGAGCGATCCGAAGGACGCCGTGCTCTACGTCCGCGACACCGTCTTCGATGACGGCGAGGCCCGGCCGACGCCGCGCTACCGTCGCGACCGGCTGCTCGCCGGCGACCGGCTGACGGGCCCCGCGCTCATCGTCCAGCACAACTCGACGACGCTTTTGCCGCCGGGCTATGCCGCGGAGGTGCTCGGCCACGGCGACATCCGCATCGCCAAGCGCGCCTGAGGAGGGAACCATGGCCAAGGAAGTCGATCCGATCACACTGCAGGTCATCGGCGGTGCCTTGCACGCGATCGCCGAGCAGATGGGCAACGTGCTCTATCGGATGAGCTATTCGTCGATCATCCGCGAGAGCCAGGATCTCGGCGCCGGGTTGTTCGACCGTGACTTCAACACGCTCTGCGAATCCGATTCGACACCGATGCATATCGGCTCGCTGCCGGGCTATCTGCGCGGCATCGCCCGGACGATTCCGCTCGACGGCTGGCAGCCCGGCGACTGCGTCATCCACAACCACCCCTATGCGGGTGCGAGCCATTCGCCCGACATCGCCATCGTCATGCCGGTCTTCGTCGAGGGCGAGCTGGTGGGGTTCTCGGCCAACACGGCGCACCATGTCGATATCGGGGCGGCGACGCCCGGCCTGATCATCGATGTGCCCGACATGTATGCCGAGGGCATGCTGATGAACGGCTTGAAGCTGTTCGAGGCCGGCAAGCGCAACGAGGCCTTGTGGAAGTTCATCTCCGACAACACCCGCGTCCCCAGCCTGGTGAAGGGCGACCTCGAGGCGCAGATCGCCTCGGCGGAGCTGGGGGTCAGGCGCTTTCAGGAGCTGCTTTCGACCTACGGCAAGGACACGGTGATCCAGGCGACCCGGCAGCTCATGGACTATACCGAGAGCATGCTCCGGCGCGAGATCGGCAAGATCCCGGACGGCGACTACACGGCCGAGGGCTTCCTCGACGATGACGGCCGCAATCGCGGCAAGCATTTGCCGATCAAGGTGACGGTGAAGGTGCGGGGCGACGGGGTCGAGGTCGATCTCACCGGCTCCTCCGACCAGGTGCCGACCGCCTTCAACGTGCCCTTCGAGGGCTCGACCAATGTCGCCTGCTTCTTCGCCTTCCGCGCCCTCCTGCTCGACACCTACACCCACGAGGAGCACATCCCGCAGAACGAGGGCTCGTTCCGCCCGGTCAAGGTCACGGCACCCTTGGGCTCGATCTTCAACCCGATCGCGCCGGCCGCTGCCGAGGCGCGGTTTTGCCAGATCCAGCGCGTGGTCGACCTGATCATCAAGGCGCTGGCCCCGGTGATCCCGGAGAAGGCCACGGCCGGCAACGCCGCGACCCTCTCCTTCGCCGCCTTCTCGGGTGTTCGCCCGTCCGGCGACTACTGGGTGTTCCTCGAGGTCAACGAGGCGGCGATGGGCGGCCGGCCGACCTCCGACGGGCCGGATACCGTGGAGGAGCTGATGCGCAACACGCGCAACAACCCGCTCGAGGATCTGGGCATGCACCTGCCCTTGATCTGCGACCGCTACGAGGTGCGCGACGACGTGGCGCCGGGGGCCGGGAAGTTTCGGGGCGGGGCCGGCGTGGTCAAGGCGCAACGCTACCTGACACCCGGCTTCATGACCCACGAATCCGACCGGCACGAGGACGCGCCGTGGGGCATCTTCGGCGGCAAGCCGGGGGTGGGCGGCAAGATGGAGATCTACAACGTGGCGCGGCCGGACGAGATCGCGAGCGAGCCCGCGAAGTTCTCGGGCCGGCGGACGGAGCCGGGCGACGTCGTGGCCTATTTCTCGCCCGCGGGCGGCGGCTACGGCAATCCCCTGGAGCGTGATCCGGCCAAGGTGCTGGACGACGTGCTCGACGGCTTCATCACCCTGCAGCATGCCACGGATGACTACGGCGTTGTCTTCGATGCGATCGATGACGGCTATGGCTGGCAGGTGAACGCCGAGGCGACCTGGGCGCGCCGCAACGAGCTGCTCGCCCGCTGAACGGACCGGGCAGGATGCGCCCTCGGCTAGGCATCACCCTGCCGGGTCTTGCATGGAACTTGTGCAAGTGGCCAGACCCGGTCCACTATTTGCCCGGGTGATCCGCAAGGGAGAGGACATGATGACCAAGAAGAAGCTCGAAGACGCCACGCCCCCGGCCGCCGAGGCCACGGGCCTCAGCCGCCGCAGCATTCTCAAGGGCACGGCCGCCGCCACGGGCCTCGCCGTCGGCTCCGGTGTCGTCACCGGCTTTCCGACCATCTGGGCGCAGAACATCAAGGACATCACCCTCAATCACACCGGCATGTCCTATTCGACGCTGATCGACATCGCGCGGCAGGCATCGGCCGATCTCGGCTTCACCGTCGAGATGTCGGTGACCGACCATCCGGGTCTGACCAACCGGATGATCAACGACCCGGGCTCGATCGACATCGCGGACCACGAGATCTGGCAGTCGAAGGTCTTCGTGCCGCAGGGCATCACCCAGGCCGTCGACGTCAAGCGCATCAATCTCTGGGACGACGTCACGCCGATCTACACCAAGGGCGAGTTCCTGGGCAGGCAGCTTTCGCGGGCCGGCGATTCGCCCTTCGAGTACATGTATCGCGACGCCGTCGACGGCACGGCCTTCGTCGAAGGGCCGACCGGATGGGCAAGCTCCATGCCGGGCGTCTTCAATGCCGACACGCTCGGCATCCGCGCCGATCTGGTGGGCCGGCCGATCGATAGCTGGGCGGACCTCTTCTCACCCGATTTCAAGGGCAAGGCCGCAATCCAGAACGTGCCGACCAATGGCATCATGGACGCCATCATGGCCTGCGAGGCCCTGGGTATCGTCACCTATGGTGACAAGGGCAACCCGACCCGCGCCGAGCTCGAGCAGACCTTCGCCGAGCTGATCAAGCTCAAGCGCGACGGCCACTGGCGGGCCTTGTGGAACACCTTCGACGAATCGGTGAACCTCATGGCGTCGGGCGAGGTGGTGATCCAGTCGATGTGGTCGCCGGCCGTCACCGCCGTGCGGACCCAGGGCATCGACTGCGTCTACCAGCCGCTCAAGGAGGGTTATCGCGGCTGGGGCAACGGCCTTGCGCTGATGTCCCACCTCGACGGCATGAAGCTCGACGCGGCCTACGAGTACCTGAACTGGTACGTCTCGGGCTGGACCGGCGGCTTCATCGCCAAGCAGGGCTACTACATCTCGGTGCCCGAGACGGCGAAGGACCACCTCACGGAGAACGAGTGGGGCTTCTTCTACCTGGGCAAGCCCGCCACCGCCGACATCGTCAGCCCGACCGGCGTGAAGACCAATTCGGTGGGCGAGGTGCGGGACGGCGGCTCGTTCGAGGACCGCTTCAGCAATGTCGGCGTCTGGAACAATCTCCCGGACGAGGCCGAGTTCCTGTTCGGCAAGTGGAACGAGTTCAACGCGGCCTGAGCCGTTCTCTTGAAGCCGGTTGGCAGCAGGGTGGCGGCCGGTCCGCCGCCCTGTGCGCCGTCTGACGAAGCAGGTCCCGCCCGCGCATGAAGTCGAACCGTCTCCTCACCTATCTGCAGGTGACACCGCTCTTCCTGGTGCTGCTCTTCTTCGTCATCCTGCCGCTGACGCTGGTCCTCATCGTCAGCTTCTTTCGCTACCAGATGCTGGTCGGCATGGTGCCGGACTTCACGTTCAAGAACTACATCGACATCCTGACCAACAAGACGACCTGGACCCTCTACCTCTCGACCATCAAGTTCACGTTGATCGTGCTTCTGATCACCGGCGTGCTCGGCTTCTGGGTTGCCTATTTCCTCGTCTTCCACGTGCGAAATCTTTTGATCGCGATCGGTCTCTTCCTCGTCTGCACGGTGCCGTTCTGGACCTCGAACATCATCCGCATGATCTCGTGGCGGCCAGTGCTCGGGACGGAGGGCCTGATCAACACGGCGCTCCTCGAATCCGGCATCGTCCGGGAGCCCGTGAGCTGGCTGCTCTTCTCCGACTTCGCCGTGGTCATCGCCTATGTCCACCTCTTCACGCTCTTCATGATCGTGCCGATCTTCAACGCCATGGCGCGCATCGACAGGGCCCTGCTCGAGGCCGCGGTCGATGCCGGCGCCACCCGCTGGGGGGTCATCTGGAACGTCGTGCTGCCGCTCTCGAAGACGGGCATCGCGCTCGGTGCCGTCTTCGTCATCACCCTCGTCATGGGCGATTTCTACGTCGTCACCGTGATGAGCGGTGGTCTCTCGGGCTCGGCCACCTCGGGCATCTTCAACGACCTGCAGTTCCTCAACTACCCGCGCGCCGCCGCCAACGCCGTCATCCTGCTCATCATCGTGCTGCTGATCGCGATCGCCATCTTCCGGCTCGTCGACGTGCGCAAAGAGCTGGTGAGGTAGAAGCCATGTCGCTGCCCTCCCAAGGCCGCCGTCCCTGGACCTTCTATGTCCTGAGCGTCGTCTTCACGCTCTTCGTCCTCTTCCTCTACGGCCCGATGTTCATCATGTTCATCCTGTCGTTCCAGGGACCGACGGGCGGCCTCGTCTTTCCCATGCGCGGCTTCTCGTTCTCCTGGTTCGACGCCCTTTTCGGCCAGGCCCGGACCGGCGACGTGGGCGGCGCCTTCTCGCGCTCGCTGCCGCTGGCGCTCATGGCCATGGTGCTGACCGTGCTGATCTCGGTCACGGCCGGCTTCGCCTTTCGCCGTCGCTTCATGGGCTCGGGCTTTCTCTTCTACACCGCCGTCGCCAGCCTGATCGTGCCGGGCCTCGTCCTCTCGATCGGCATCCTCGTCACCGCCCGCTTCCTCGGCATCCCCGCCCGCTGGTGGTTCACCGGCCTCGGCGCCCATCTCTCCTGGACGCTGCCCTTCGGCCTTTTGATCATGTTCGCCATTCTGGGAAGGCTCAGCCCGGCCTACGAGGAGGCGGCTTACGACATGGGGGCGACGCGTTGGCAGACCGCGCGTTATGTGGTCATCCCGATCGTCTTTCCCGGCATGATCGCGGTGGCGCTGTTCGGCTTCACGCTCTCCTATGACGAGTTCCCCAGGAGCTGGCTCACCGTGGGCTCCTTGAACACCCTGCCGATCGAGATCTGGACGATGACCACCAACGTCACCTCGCCGGCCCTCTACGCCCTCGGCACGGTCACCTCGGCCATCTCCTTCGTCGCGATCGGCCTCGCCATCGGCTCGATCGCCTACATCCAGCGCCAGCGCTCGAAGAGAACCTGACCCATGGTTGCAGAGTCCTCCGGCAGCGGCGAAATCCGCCTCGTCGACGTCACCAAGACGTTCGGCGACATGGACGCGGTGAAGTCGATCGACCTTACCATCCCGCACGGCTCCTATTGCTGCCTCGTTGGGCCCTCCGGCTGCGGCAAGACGACGATCCTGCGGATGATCGCCGGGCACGAGACGCCGACCTCGGGGGAGATCTACATCGGCGACCAGATGGTCGTGGGCCTCAGGCCGGTGCAGCGCGGCACCGCGATGATGTTCCAGTCCTACGCCCTCTTCCCGCATCTTTCGGTGCTGGACAACGTCGCCTTCTACCTGAAGATGCGCGATGTCGCGAAGGCCGAGCGGCGGCGGCGGGCGCGCGAGATGCTGGAGCGGGTGCAGCTCGACCACTTGGCCGAGCGCATGCCGGCGATGCTTTCGGGCGGCCAGCAGCAGCGCGTGGCGCTGGCGCGCGCCCTGATCACCAACCCTCGGGTGCTGCTGCTCGACGAGCCGCTCTCGGCGCTCGACGAGTTCCTGCGCTTGAGGATGCGCGGCGAGCTCAAGAGCCTGCAGGCCGAGCTCGGCATCACCTTCGTCCACGTCACCCACACCCAGCCCGAGGCCATAGCCTTGGCCGACATGGTGGTGGTCATGGACCACGGGCGGATCGACCAGGCGGACACGGCCCGGCACATCTTCGCCCGGCCCGCGACGCCCTATGTGGCCCGCTTCATGGGCGGCCAGAACGTGCTCTCCGGCACGGTCGTCGAGACGTCCGGCGGCATCCTCGCCATCGCCGACGCCAGTGGGCCGTCCTATGCCGCCAGGGTGGGCGGGACGATGCCGGCCGCCGGCACGGCCATGTCCTTCGTCGTCCGCCGCGACCGGATCGCGCTCGTGAAGGGGGCGGCGGCGGCCCCGGGCGAGCGGAACGCCGTGAACGGGCGGGTGATCGCCACCGAGTACCAGGGCACCTACGTCAAGGTGACGCTGGATGTGGCTTCCCACGAGGCCTTCGTCGCCAATCTGGCCGACGACACGTATTTCGCCGAGCCTTTGAAGGTCGGCGACGAGGTGACGGCGCGCTGGGCGGTCGAGGACGTCCATATTCTCGAGCGCGCCGATACCGGTGCCGCGATCGATCCCTACGCCGAGGACGCCGCCTGAAAGCTCAGCGGCCGGGCTCGGCGGCGACGCTCTCGTAGATCTCGTCCTCCTGGGCGAAGTGCAGGCGGAGGATGGCGTGCAGCTCGTGGAGCGTGCGGCGCAGCTCGGCCCGCTCCTCGCCGTCCGGCCCGTCCGCCGGCAGGCCCGCCACGAGCCGATGAAAGAGGCGGATCAGGTGGCCGATCTCGCTATGGGTGCGGCTGATCGCGGCCATGGGGTCGCGGCCGCCGAGGATTTCGGCGAGGCTCGGATGGAGCTCGCGCTCGTCGGCCCGCTCGTGCGGCAGGATCTTCTCCTGCAAGACGGTGTCGACGGCGCGAAGCTCCGCCATGAGCGCGTCGTCGCCGGACGCATCGAGTCGCTCGGCGAGTCGCGCCATCCGCTCCAGAGCGGGGGCGAAGGCGGCGTGCTCGGCCTTGAGCCGGCGCAGCTCGGCCGGCTCCAGCTCGCCCTCGACCGCGGGTGGCAGGCCGCCGCCGATGGCCCGAAGCGCGTTCAGGATGACCGCCACGTCGATCACCTCCTGCACCAGCGCCCCCGCCACGGGTGGCAGATAGCCGAAGGCGGCCGCGATCATGCCGGCCACTGACAGCGCCATGCCGGCGAGCACGCTCTCGAGGGCGATGCGCCGCGTGTGGCGGGCGATGCCGATCCCTTCGGTCAGCCGGTCCAGCCGGTCGACGAGCAGCACGATGTCGGCGGCCTCGCTCGCCGCACCGGCACCGCGCGCCCCCATGGCGACGCCGACATCGGCGGCGGCGAGGGCGGGGGCGTCGTTGATCCCGTCGCCGACCATGACCGTCACCGCCTCGGCCCGCTCGGCCCTGACCGCGTCCACCTTGTCCTCGGCCGAGCGGTCGGCGAGCACGGTGTCGACGCCGACCGCCGCCGCCACCGCCTCGGCCACGTCGTGCCGGTCGCCGCTCAGCATGACGACGCGGCCGATGCCGGCCCGATGCAGGTCGCGCAGCGTGCGCGGGGTCTCGGGACGGATCTCGTCGGTGACCACGAAGGCGCCGGCGAGCGTGCCATCGACGCTGATGAAGACGATGGCCGCACCGGTCCGCGCCGCGTGCCGGAGCGTGCCGGCCGCCAGATTGCCGGCCGCGTCGGCGCCGCTTCCCTTGGCGACGAAGGCGAGGCTGCCGAGGCGCACGTCCTGCCCCTCGACCCGCCCCTGGATGCCGGTGCCGCCCACCTCCTCGATCTGGTCGGCCATGGCGAGCTCGAGCCCCTGGCGCTCCGCGGCACGGCGGAACGTGGCGGCGATCGGGTGGGTCGAGAACTGGTCGAGCGAGGCCGCGAGCCGCAGGAGCTCGCTCTCGCCGATCTCCCCGTAGCGATCGGTCGTGGCGATCCGGGCACGGCCGGTGGTGAGCGTGCCGGTCTTGTCGAAGACCAGGGTGGAGACGCGGGCGAGCGTCTCGAGCGCACCGCCGCCCTTGACCAGGATGCCGCGCTTGGCCGCCGCCGACATGCCGGCCATGATCGCCACGGGTGCCGCCAGGATGAGCGGGCAGGGGGTGGCGACCACGAGGACGGCGAGGGCCCGGGTCGGATCGCCGGAGATGAGCCAGGCGAAGCCGGCGAGGGCCAGGCTCAAAGGCAGGAAGATCATCGAGTAGCGATTGGCGAGGCGCACGAAGGGTGCCTTCTCGCGCTGCGCCGCCTCGACCAGGCGGACGATCCCGGCATAGGTGCTGGCCTCGGCCGTGGCCGTGGCACGCAGGCGCAAGGGTGCGCCGAGGTTGAGCGTGCCGCTTGCGAGTGTGTCGCCGATCTGCCGGTCGACCGGCAGCGATTCGCCGGTGAGCGCCGATTCGTCGAGCAAGGCGGGTGCTGCCTCGAGCGTGCCGTCGACCGGCAGGACCTCGCCCGTCTTGACCAGGAGCCGGTCGCCGGGACGGACCGCCTCGATCGCCATCTCCTCGAGCCCGCCATCGGTCTCGCGATGCGCGGTGCGCGGTGTGCGGCCGATGAGCTGGATGAGCTCGCGCCTGGCGCGCCGGTCGGCCACGGCCTCGAGCATCGTGCCGCCGCTGAACATCAAGGCCACGATATTGCCCGCGAGGGTCTCGTCGAGCAGCAGGGCGCCCGACATCGAGAGGGCCGCCAGGATGTCGACACCGGTCTCGCCGCGCAGCAGGTTGCGGCCGATCTCGATCACCAGGGCGGCGAGCACGATGCCCGTGCCGACGCGCCAGAACCATCGGGCGATGGTCGGGTCGGCCAGCCACCAGGCGAGCCCGCCGCCGATCAGCCCGATAAGCGACACGGCGAGGAGCGCCTGGTCGATGGTTACGAGGCGGCTGCGTTCGAGGGGCATGTGTCAGACCAAGGGCCAGAAAGGGACTTCGGCCAACCTAGTCGATCCCGGCACCCCGTATCGGCGGCAACATGTCGCCCGCCCCCTTGCGCTCGGTGATCAGGCCGTAGCTCCTGGGCTCGCGGTGGCGGGCGAAGTCGAAGAAGGTCGCCTTGTAGGGCAGGCCCATGTCGAGGTCGATGGTGGCGGTGACCAGTTCGTCCTCCATGGTCGTGGCCTTGGCAACGATCTCGCCCGATGGCGCGATGATGGAGCTGTCGGCCAGCATCAGCGAGCCTTCCTCGCGGCCGCATTTGGCGGTGCCGATTACCCAGCTCGCGTTCTGGTAGGCGCCGGCCTGCATCGAGAGCGCGTTGTGGAAGCCGGTGAGCACGTTGATCGTTTCGTGATTGGCGTGGTCGAGCGGCGTGTTGTAGCCGAGGCAGACCAGCTCGACCCCCTGCAGGCCCATCACCCGATAGCCTTCGGGCCAGCGCCGGTCGTTGCAGATCAGCATGCCGACGCGCCCGCCCATGGCGTCGAAGACCGGAAAGCCCAGGTCCCCCGGCTCGAAGTAGCGCTTCTCCAGGTGCTGGAAGGCGCGGCCGGGCTCCGGCTCGGCGTGGCCCGGCAGATGCACCTTGCGGTACTTGCCGAGGATCTCGCCGGTCGGTGCGACGGTGATCGCGGCGTTGAAGCGCCGCACGCGGCCGCCTTCGACGAAGCGCTCGGCGTAGCCCAGATAGAAGCCGATGCCGGCCGCCTTCGCCGCCTCGAGGAGCGGTGCCGCCGCCGGTCCCGGCAGCTTGCCCTCGTAGAAGCTGTCGAGCTCGGCCTCGTCCTCGATCAGCCAGCGCGGGAAGAAGGTAGTGAGCGCCAGCTCCGGAAAGACGATGAATTCCACACCCTTGGCCTTCGCCTCGGCGAGGAGGGCGAGGAGGCGCCTGACCACCTGCTCGCGACTTTCGGACCGGGCGATGGGGCCCATCTGGGCCGCGGCGACGACGCGCTTCCTGCTCATGAGCCTGCTCCTTGTCGGCGATGATTTGACGTGACCGTGCTACGACCGGCCGCTCTCACAGCCGCCCCCCCCCAGCTGCCGGGGCAGCAGCACGCGGTCGAGCTCGAGGCCGAGCGAGAGGAGGCGGTCGTCCTGGACGGCCGGCAGGCTGAGGATGCTGGTCGGCATGCCCGAGGCGATCGCCCGTCCGATCGAAGCCGCCGATGCTCGTGCCACACGTTCGATTGCCGTCATGTGTCGTTGCCTCCAGGGAGCCCACGCTCGACCACCGCCGCGCCAAATATGCACGCGCGCAACGGCGCTGGCACTAGCCGGATCGCGCGTCGGGAGCACCTCGATCATCCACCCGGCCGGCCATCCGCTGCTTCCTTGCGGCGGCTATCCATAGTAGGGCCATGGGAACAGGTGGCGATGAGCGGGATTTTTCAAGAAGCGACATGGCGACGGCGATCCAAAATGATCGGGCGGCGAGCTTTCAGGTCGTGCGGGAACCTGCCGGGCCGGGGACCGTGCGGCTGGTGCTGGTCGGCGACTGGTTGACCCGCACGGGGGTGCCGAGCGCGGAGAGCGTGCAGGCCGAGCTGCGGGGCGCGGCGGCGTCGCGGGTGGCACTCGATACGACCAGGCTCGGCGCCTGGGACACGGCTTTCTTGACGTTCGTTCGCAAGCTCGACCGGCTGGGCGAGGCGGGCGGGCCGAAGCTCGATACGGGTGGACTGCCCGATGGGGCGACGCGGCTCCTGCGCCTCGCCGCCAGCGTGCCGGAGCGGGCGGGAGCCCGGAAGGCGGCGACGCAGCCGTCTTTGCTCGAGCGGGTCGGCAAGGGCACCCAGGCTTTCCTCGAGGCCGGCGGCGAGATGCTCGACTTCATCGGTGGAGCGGTCATCGCGTTCGGCCGCCTGCTGCGCGGGCGGGCGCGCTTTCGCTGGTCCGATTTCTTCGAGGTCGTGCAGGAGGTGGGGGCGAAGGCCCTGCCGATCGTCGGGCTGATCAGCTTTCTCGTCGGCGTGATCTTGGCCTTTTTGGGCGCCATCCAGCTCCTGCAGTTCGGCGCCCAGATCTTCGTCGCCGACCTCGTCGCCATCGGCATGGCGCGCGACATGGCGGCGATGATGGTCGGCATCATCCTGGCCGGACGGACCGGCGCCGCCTTCGCGGCCCAGCTCGGCACCATGCAGGTCAACGAGGAGATCGACGCGCTCTCGACCCTCGGCCTGTCGCCGATGGAGTTCCTCGTCCTGCCCAGGATGCTGGCGCTCATCCTGATGACGCCTGTGCTCTGCATCTACGCCAACCTGCTCGGCATCCTCGGCGGCATGTTCGTCGGCGTGGTCATGCTGGATTTGCCGGCCGCCCTCTATCTGCAGCAGACGCAGAGCTCGACGCCGCTCCTCTTCTTCGCCGGCGGGCTCCTGAAGGCTACGGTCTACGGCATCGTCGTCGCAATCTGCGGCTGCCTGCGCGGCATGCAGTGCGGGCGGAGTGCTGCCGCTGTCGGCAACGCCACGACCTCGGCCGTCGTCACCAGCATCGTCTTCATCATCCTCTCCATGGCCGCGCTCACGGTGATCTACGATGCCCTCGGCATCTGAAGCCGGACCCTTCATCACCGTGCGCGGGCTGACCATCGCCTATGGCAGCTTCGTCCTGATGAAGGACATCGAGTTCACCATCCAGAAGGGCGACGTCTTCGTCATCATGGGCGGATCGGGCTGCGGCAAGACCACGCTGATGCGCGCCATGATCGGGCTCAAGGCGCCAGCCGAGGGCGAGGTGCTCTATGGCGGGGCCAGCTTCTGGGACACGGACGAACAGGCCCGCAGCACCCTGCTGCAGCGCTTCGGCGTGCTCTACCAGCAAGGGGCGCTCTGGAGCTCGATGACGCTGGCCGAGAACGTGGCCCTGCCGATCGGCGAGTACACGAGCCTGGCACCCGCCGAGATCCGCGACATGGTCTCCTTCAAGCTCGCCCTCGTCGGCCTAGCCGGCTTCGAGGACTACTACCCCTCGGAGATCAGCGGCGGCATGCGCAAGCGGGCGGGCCTTGCCCGGGCCATCGCCCTCGACCCCGAGGTGCTGTTCTTCGACGAGCCCTCGGCCGGCCTCGATCCGATCAGCTCCAAGCGCCTCGACGACCTGATCCTGGAGCTGCGGGAGAGCCTGGGGGCCACCATCGTCATGGTCACCCACGAGCTGCCGAGCATCTTCGCGATTGCCAACAACAGCGTCTTTCTCGATGCCGAGACCCGCACCCAGCTCGCCACGGGCGATCCGAAGCGGCTGCTGGCGGAGACCAAGGAGCCGAAGGTTCGCGAGTTCCTGACGCGTGGCGGCACGGCGGTCGGCGACGAGAAGGAAGAGGGTTCAGTGGAGGAGCAAAAGCAGCCATGAGCAGCAAAGCCAGCCCGAAAGTGATCGGCGCCTTCGTGCTCGGCGGGATGGCGCTGCTCGCCATTGGCATCGTCGTCTTCGGCGGTGCGAGCTGGCTCCAGAGCCGGCAGGCGGTCGTGGCCTTCTTCCCCGGCTCGATCAACGGGCTGCGCGTCGGCGCACCGGTCAACTTCCGCGGGGTCAATGTCGGCCAGGTCACCGACATCAAGGTGCTGTTCGAGCGACAGACCGTCCAGGCACGCATCCCGGTGGTCTTCGAGCTGGACCCGAGCCGCATCGTCGAGGTCGGCGACAGCCAGTCGGTGGCCGATGCCGCGTTTCGCGAGAGACTGGTCGAGAAGGGCCTGCGGGCGCAACTGGGCATGGAGAGCATCGTCACCGGCCTTCTCGCGGTCAATCTCGACTTCGTCGCCGATGCGCCGCCGCCCGAGTACCACAACGAGCCCGAGTTCAAGCTGCCCTATCCCGAGGTCCCAACGATGCAGTCGGGCCTGGAGCAGTTGCAGGCCAATGCCGGCGAGATCGCGCAGCAGCTGACCGCGGCGCTGAACAGCCTGAACGATATTCTCGGCGACTTCAGCACGTCGGCCGGCGAGAACAAGGCCCGAATCCAAACCATCGTCGAGAGCGTCGAGAAGATCGCCGAGGGCCTGGGCAGGGTCACGCCCAAGCTGGCGAACCTGGTCGATTCATCCACGGAGACCGCCCAGGCCATGACCCGCACGGCGGACACGGCGAACACGTTCATGCAGGACAATGCCGCCGGCATGACGAAGACGCTGACTGATCTTCAGGCAAGTGTCGCCGCGATGCGCAAGATGGCCGATCAGGTCAACAACATGGTGGCCGAGAATCGGGAAGGCCTGCGTGACTTCACTCAGACCGGCCTCTACGAGTTCACCGGCCTGGCGCAGGATGCCCAGCGCATGGTGGACCAGATCACCCGCGTCATGGAGGATCTCGAGCGCGATCCGGCCCGATTCCTGTTCGGCAACCGGAACCAGGGCGTGCGGGCGGAATAGGCTGGGTCGATGGGCTTCAGGAACGACGAGAAAGGGACGCCATGCGGAACCGGGCAAACGTCGATCGACGCCGGCTGATCAAGATTGCGGCCGCCATGCCGATCGTCGCCGTTGGCGCCTGCCAGTTGCCCGGCCGGGCGCCCGCGCCGCGCGAGTTCCGGCTCACGCCGAAGACCACCTTCGATGAGCTCGTGCATGTCGATTGGGTGCTGGCGGTCGATCGGCCGTCGATCGACCCCTCGATCGACACCAACCGCATTGCCCGCATGAGCGGCGTGGAGGTCGAGTTCTACGCCGACGCGATCTGGGTCGATCGGCCGCCGGCGATGATCCAGCCCTTGATCATCCAGTCGTTTCGGAGCTCCGGCGCCATCGCGGTCGTGACCGACCGGCGCTCGGAGGTGCGGCCGGACTTCATGCTGCTGACGGACATCACCGCGTTCCAGGCCTCGCAGCCGAGCTCCGGACCACCCGAGGCCCGCGTGGTCATTGCCGCCAAGCTGATCGCCATGCCGAGGCGCGACGTGGTCGGCACGACCGAGATCGGCCGCACGGTCGCGGCCGCGGCCGGCGATCTGCCGGCGATCGTCGACGCCTTCGACGGCGCCCTCGGCAAGGTCCTGAAGCGGCTGGTCGAATGGACGCTTTTGACCGGTGCCGCGGCCTCCGTCCGGACTTGAGCCGGGTGGCCTAAGGCAGAAGCTCGATCTTCTCGACGAACGCCTTGGCCTTGCCGCCATTGCCGGCATTGGAGGTGTCGACCTCGAGGCTGATGCCGGAGATGGTCGGCATCTCGGCCTTGTCGAAATAGGTCTCGAAGGCCTGGGCCAGATCGACTTCCGAGACGACCGTCTCGCCGGCCTTCGGATGGGCGAGGCAGACGAAGCGGCCGCTCTTCTTGTGGTAGCGCCCGGTATAGGGGTGATCGATCCGGTCGCTGTCGCACAGGTAGAAGCCGATGAAATAGCTGACATTTGGGATGTAGATGGCGCCGGATGGCATCTTCTCGCGACCGAAGAAGACGTAGAGCAAGAGCGCCTCGTTGTTGACGCCCTTCTCGTAGCCCACGTCCTTGGGGAAGGCGTCGACGCCCCAGGTGAGCCGCAGCCGGCTGGCGCCGGGCACGTCGGCGTCGCGGTAGATCACACCGAAGGCCTGCTTCTTGGTGTCGACCTGCAGGGCACCATCGACGACGGAGACCGCGATCTTTTTCTCGTTGTCGGCCGCCTTGCCGAAGATGAAGCCCTGCTTGGCGAGCCAATCGCGAATCGACCCGTCGCTCGACTGGTAGTCGGCGAAATCGAGGCTGTAGACGGGTGCCTCGTCAGCGTTTTGGGCCTCGACCGCCGTGAGGGCGAGGAGGACCGACAGGGCAGCCGCCGCCAGGCTCAGGGGTCGCATGCTTTCGCTCTCCAGCAAGTGTGTCTCTTCGTCGTCGATGTAGCCGAAGGGGCCGGCAATGGCGATGCCGGCGGGCACCTTCAGGCCGCGAGCGCGGTCTCGTCGTCCGCCGCGCGGGCGAATATTTCGCGCAAGGCCGCCACCACCGCGCGGGGGTCGTCCATGCGATTGACCCGGCGCGCGTGCGCGGCACCGCCCGGCAGTGCTTCCAGATACCAGGCGAGATGCTTGCGCGCGTGGCGCAGCCCGAGCGCGCATCCGTAGTGCTCGAGCATAGCCGCATAATGGTCGAGCACGATGGCCAGCATCTCGTCAGGCGTCGGCTCCACCGGCGCGGGGGCACCTTCGAGCAGGGCCGCGATCCGACCGAGCAGCCAGGGGCGGCCGCAGGCGCCGCGCCCGATCATGACACCGTCGGCGCCGGAGAGAGCGAGGGCTGATCGGGCCGAGGCGGCATCGGTGATGTCGCCATTGACCACGAGCGGCAGGGAGGTGGCCGCCCTGACCTCGGCGACCGCCGCCCAGTCCGCCTCGCCCTTGAAGAGCTGGGAGCGGGTGCGGCCGTGCACGGTCAGCATCCTGATGCCGGCCTTCTCGGCGATGCGGGCGATCCTTGGCGCGTTGCGGCTCCGCTCGTCCCAGCCGAGCCGCATCTTGAGGGTGACCGGCACCGGCACCGCCAGGGCCACGGCTTCCAGGATGCGGCCGGCCTGCACCTCGTCGCGCATCAGGGCGGAGCCCGCGGCCTTGCCCACCACCTGCTTCGCCGGGCAGCCGAAATTGAGGTCGACCAGGTCGGCGCCACGGTCGACGACGTATCTGGCGGCCTCCGCCAGCACGGCAGGCTCGGTGCCGGCGAGCTGCAACGCCCAGGGTCGGGCGGCCGCATCGAAGCGGGCCTGGCGCCGGGTCTTGGCGGTCGAGGCCAGGAGCTGCGGGCTCGCGATCATCTCGGAGAAAACCAGCCCGGCACCGAACGTCGCGACCTGCCGGCGAAACGGCAGGTCGCTGATCCCGGTCATGGGCGCCATGAGGACCCGTGACGACAGGACGAGCGGCCCGATCCGAAGGGGGGTGCGCATGGCTTTCAGTAGGCTCTAATCGACCCAGTGGACCTCGGTCAGGTCGTTCGCGGGGATCGGGCTGTTGTGCCAGAGGCCCTCGATGCCGGCCTTCCAGACGCCGTGCTTGGCGAGCTGGAAGAGGAAGACGTTGACGCTGTCCTCGGCCAGGATTTCCTGCGCCTCGCCGAGCAGCGCCTTGCGCTCGGCCGCGTTGGTCTCCACCGCGAGCTTCGCCATGACGTCGTTGAAGGGCTGGCTCCGGTACTGGAAATAATAGTCCGGCCGGGCGTAGATGCCGATATCCATGGGCTCGGTGTGGCTGACGATGGTCAGATCGAAGTCCTTGCCGGTGAATACCTGCTCGAGCCACTGCGCCCATTCCATCGGGATGATCTCGGCCGTGATTCCGACGGCGGCGAGCTCGGCCTGGACGATCTCCCCGCCTCGCCGGGCATAGGATGGCGGCGGCAGCTTGAGGGTCAGGGACAGGTTCTCGATACCGGCCTCGGCGAGCAGCGCTTTCGCCTTTTCCGGATCGTAGGGGTACTTGCCG
>CAYMTA010000045.1:0-32078 GCA_964393275.1 uncultured Geminicoccaceae bacterium
AGCACGGTGTAGGGCACGGCGAGCACGGTGTGGCCGATCACGAGGCCGGCGAAGCTGCCGAGCAGGCCGATCCGGGCGAAGAAGATGTAGAGCGCCACGCCGGTGATGATCTGCGGCAGGATCAGGGGCGCCATGAAGTCGAGCTCGAACAGCGACCGGCCCTTGAACCGGCCGCGCACCAGCCCGTAGGCGGCGACGGTGCCGAGCACGAGGGCGAGGCTGGAGGCCAGGGCGGCGAGGGCGAGCGACGTGCCGGCCGCCTCGAGCCAGCGGGAATCGCCGAAGAAGGCCACGTACCAGCGCAGGGACAGCCCGGGCGGCGGGAACTCGAGCGAGCTCGCCGACGAGAACGACATCGGCACGACGATGACGATGGGCAGGCAGAGGAAGAGCAGCACGGCGCCGCCGAGTAGCGCCACCAGCCGGCGAACCCAAGGCGGCTCTCCCATCATGACCGGGGCATCATGGCTGGCCCGGTCATGGCTGGGTGGCGCGGGCGATGCGCAGGTAGAGCGAATAGAGCAGGAGGGTGGCGACCAGCAGCACGGTCGAGAGGGCGGCGGCCAGCTCCCAGCGCGGCAGGCGGTTGATCAGCATGTCGACCATGTTGGCGATCATCGGCACGCGGCCGCCGCCGAGGATGGCGGGCGTGATGAAGAAGCCGAGGGTCAGGATGAAGACCAGGATCGAGCCCGCGGCCAGCGCCGGCAGCGTGAGCGGCAGGAAGACGCGGCGAAAGACGGTGGCAGGCGTCGCACCCAGGCCGGAGGCGGCCATCAGGAGCCGCCGGTCGATCCGGATCATGGCGGCGAAGAGCGGCAGGACCAGGAACGGCAGGAGCACGTTGGTGGTGCCGATGATGACGCCGAGCTCGTTGTAGAGGAGGGCCAGGGGCTCATCGAGGAGGCCCAGGCCGAGCAGCGAGCGGTTGACCACGCCGTTGTTGCCGAGGACGACGATCCAGGCATAGGTGCGGACCAGGATCGAGACCCAGAACGGCAGGACGACCAAAGCGAGGCCGAGCATCCGCGCCCGGCCCTGGAGGCAGCAGAGCCAGTAGGCGAGCGGATAGCCGAGGATGGCGCAGGTCGCCGTGGCGATCAGGGCGATGCGGAAGGTGTTGACGAGCACGCGCACATAGACGGTGCGCTGCAGGATGTCGGCCCAGGGGGCGAAGGCCCCTTGCGGGCTGGTGAAGCCCCAGCCCAGCATCAAAAGCACCGGGACGTTGAAGGCGAGCAGCATGACCAGGCCGAGCGGCAGCACGAAGCCGATGCCGCTCGGCCCTGGGCGAAGCTGGATGGTGCCCAAGATCCCGCTAGAGCGAGAGCTTGAACTCCTGCCAGCGCAGCTCGATCTCGTCGGCGTTCTCGAACCACCAGCGGGCGTCGGACAGCACCTGGACGGAGCGGTTGGCGGCGGTGGTCGGGAACTGGTCGAGATGATCCTGTGGCAGGAGCGGCTCGAGGTCGACGCTGTTGCCGGTGTAGGGGATGATCGCCGCGGCCACGGCCTGGTTCTCCGGCACGGTCATCTCGTGCAGGAGGCCCATGGCGGCCGCCTTCAGCTCCGGGTCGCAGCCCCTGGGCACGACGAAGAAGGCGAGGTCGAGCTGGCCCTGCTCGAAGCTGAAGCGGATGCCCTCCTCGCCGGCGACGCGGCCGGACCAGGCCACGGCGTACTGCACCTCGTTGTCCTTGATGAGCTGCGGCGGCTGGGCCCCCGCCTGCCACCAGACGGCGACGTGGTCCTTGATCTGGTCGAGCTTGCCGAAGGCGCGGTCGAGGTCGATCGGGTAGAGATCCGCGGGCGCCACGCCGTCCGCCATGGCGGCCATGGCGAGGATGTAGGCGGCATAGTCGGGCAGCGACCGCTTGCCCGGGAAGCCCTCGACATCCCAGAAATCGCTCCACGAGGCCGGCGCCCTGGCGTCCGGGTGCCAGGCCATGATGGTCGAGTAGAACTGGTAGCCGAAGCCCTTGTCGTCCCTGGCCTCGGGGAAGATCGGCAGCGGATCGATGGCATCCCAGTCCAAGGGATCGAGGAGGTCCAGCGCCTTGGCCTGCTCGAGCTCCGGGCTCGAGAGCTCGAGAAGGGCCGAGGTGACGTTCCCCGCCTCGACCATGGCGCGCAGCTTGCCGAGCCCGGACGGGCTCTCGCGGATCACGGTGATGCCGGTCTTCTCGGTGAACGGCTTGATGTAGCCGGCCTCGATGGAATCGCCCGAGGCGCCGCCCGCCTCGGTCATCCGGAACTCGCTGACCGCCCCATGCGCCGGACGGATCAGCTTGCCGAGCGTGGCCGTCCCGGCCAGGGCGGCAGCGCCGCCGATCACGTGTCGCCGTGGCAGAATCATCAGGGTTTCCTCCCGTCATTGGGGCGCTGCGCACTGGCATGTTCCAGCACCCGATGGCAAACTGGTAGGAGCAAAGAGACCCGGCCGCAAGGTGGCCCAGGACCGGGCGGTTCCCTGATGATGGAGGCAGCGATGAACGAGGCGCTCGGCTACGGCTCCAACTCGGCGCTCGAGGCGCGGCTCGCCGAGGTGGAGGCCGGCTACGTGCGGGCGAACCCGGAGAGCCGCGCCGCCCATGCGGCGGCCGCCGGGCCGATGCCGGGCGGGAACACGCGGACCGTCCTGCATTTCTCGCCCTTCCCCCTGACCTTCGCGAAAGGCGAGGGCTGCCGGCTGCAGGACATCGACGGGCACACCTACCGCGACTTCCTCGGCGAGTACTCGGCCGGGCTCTACGGCCATTCGGAGCCGGTGGTGAAGGCCGCCATCGTCGAGGCGCTGGACCACGGCATAGCGCTCGGCGGCCCCAACCGCTACGAGGCCCGGCTGGCGGCCGAGATCGTCGCGCGCTTTCCCTCGATCGAGCAGGTCCGCTTCACCAACTCTGGCACCGAGGCCAACATCCTGGCCTTCGCCGCCGCCCGTCTCGCCACCGGCCGCGACGCCGTCATGGTGATGGCGGGCGGCTATCACGGCGGCGTGCTCTATTTCGGCCAGCACCCGAGCCCGATCAACCTCGCCGGCCCCTGGGTCCATGGCGTCTACAACGACATCGAGACGACCGGCGCGGTGATCGAGCGGGAGGCGCACCGGCTCGCCGCCATCGTGATCGAGCCGATGATGGGATCGGGCGGCGGCATCTGCGCCGAGCCCGCGTTCCTCGCCATGCTGCGCGAGGCCGCCGACCGGCACGGCATCGTGCTGATCTTCGACGAGGTGATGACCTCGCGCATGAGCATGGGCGGCATGCAGGAGCGGCTGGGGATCACCCCGGACATGACCACGCTCGGCAAGTATCTGGGCGGCGGGCTCAGCTTCGGCGCCTTCGGCGGCAGGGAAAAGCTGATGCGCCGCTTCGACCCGACGCGGCCCGACGCGGTCAGCCATGCCGGCACCTTCAACAACAATGTCTGCTCCATGGCCGGCGGGCTCGCCGGGCTCGAGCGGCTGCTCACCCGCCCCGTGCTCGACCGACTCTGGGCCGACGGCGAGGCGCTGCGCGCCCGGCTGAACGAGGTGGCCCAAGCCCAGGACGTGCCGGTCCAGGTGCTGGGCACGGGCTCGATCATGGGCTTTCACTTCAAGCGCGGCACCATCCGCCGGCCGCAGGACGTCTGGCCCGCCGACCCCCTGGCGGCGAAGACGCAGGCGGATCTCTACGCGCTCCTCCACCTCTCGCTGATCGCCGCCGGCTGCTACATGGCGAGGCGCGGCTACGTCACCCTCTCGCTGCCCATGGAGGAGGCCGACCGGGCGGTGCTGGTGGCGGCCTTCGAGAGCTTCCTCGCAGCACACGGAGAATTGATCCGGGAGCTGGTTTGAAGATCGGATGGATGCGGATGGAAGCTGAACTATTCAGGGTTGCGCCAGTCGCGTCTACAGAATACGGTCGATTGCAAGTTGGCGAAGAATTCGCGCAGATAGCGCCCCCCGAATCATAGATTGCGAGCGCTCGAACGGGCGCGCGACAGGGAAGGGAAACGCCAGGATGCGGGCAAGACCACGCGCGATTGCCATTCTCGTTCTGGCGGGCGTCCTGGTCCTGGGGATCGGCACCTTGCAGCCGGCCTATGCGCCGCCCAAGGCGGGCGACAAGCCACAGGCGGGTGCCAAGCAGCCAGCCACGGTCCAGTACGGGAAGCTTCTGCCGAACGTCCAATATGGGCAGCTTCCGCCAACGAACCCGCGACCGGTGACGACAGGCGCTCCGGCAACGAGCCATGCCCCCGTGTCCGGGACCGTCGAGAACCGGGAGGGGGTCAGCCAAACGAACCGCCGCGACGAGGCTGCCCGAGGACAGCGGGAGAAGCCGCTCGAGATGGGCACGGCCTCGAAGCACATGCACAAGCTGCCGCCGAGCCGGATCGAGACGGACATTGCCTCGAAGCAGAAGCAGAAGCAGAGGCACATGCAAAAGCTGCCGCCGACGCGGATCGACCCAAAGCCGATCGACAACGGACCTGAGCGGATGGCGCCCAGGAGGTCGCGCAAGGGCCAGCCGGGCGCGGCGGCCGGCCCCTGGCCCGATCCCACGACATCGAACCCGCTTCGCCAGCGGACGACCAGCACCGCGGCGACCCCCTCCAGCAGGACGGCCAGCACCGCGGCCACTCCTCCACGGAGCACATCCAGCGCCGCGGCCACCCCCTCGAGGAAGACGTCCAGCCCGGGGACGATCACGGCACAGCAGCCTTCGGACAGTGCCAACGCATCGACCTCGCGCCGCGCGGCACCGGCCGAGGCGGGTGCCGCTACCGCCGGCCAGAGTGCCGCGGCGCGCCCGGCCCAGATTGTCAAAGGCCCGAGTGTCGCGGAGCGCCGGGCCCAGTTCGAGCCCCAGTCGAAACCAGCCGCGACCATGCAGGCCAAAGGGCAGCGGACGAGCAGCACGACGCCCCCGGCGAACCCCACCGAACCCGCGGCATCACCCAAAGCGCGCAAGCGGAAGGGAGGACCGTAGACCTCGACCGACCTCGTCCCTGGCGCCATCCGGCTCGCCACGCAAAGGAAGCACCCCATGTTCTCGCGGCTGGCTCCTCTCGCTTGCGCTCTCCTCGCGGCGCTGCTCGCCGGACCGGCGGGCGCGCAGGCCGCTGATCCGGCGGCGGCTCCGGTTGCCGTCACGCTCGTGAACGGCGGCGCGGCGCCGATCGACGTGCTCTGGGTGGACGATGACGGCGAGCCGGCACCGCTGGACATGACGATCGAGCCCGGCTGGCAGCAGGTGCTGAATGGCTGGCCCGGGACGGAGCTTCTGTTCCGCGAAAGCGGCACGGGCGACGAGATCGCACCCTTCTTCAGCGTGACGGTCGAGGAGCAGGCGCCGGCCGAGCCCATCGTCATCCCCGATCCGCGGCTGCTGCGCACGGCCGCGCTGACCATCGCCAACCCGCTCGGGGTCGAGGTCGTGCTCTACTGGCTGCCAGACGAGGCCCCCGGGGAGACCCCCGAGCAGACCGGCGCCGCATGGACCGAGTTCGATCGCGTGGCCGCCGGCGGATCGGTCGCCTACGAGCTCGACCCCCTCACGCCCCTGCAGCTGCGGGCCGAGGATGGCAGCCTCGAGGTGCATTTCGAGGTCGGCCTCGACAGCGAGCAGCTTCTTGATCTGGGCACCCTCACCGATCCCGACGTGCCGACCGCCGAGGTCACCCTGACCAACGAGTCGGCGCGTCCCGTGGTTCTCCAGGAGCTGCGGCCGGGCGTGACGCAGCGGCTCGGCGATGTGCCGGCCGCGAGCGCCGCCACCGTCGACGCGGTGGTCGGCGCCGATCTCAGGGTCGTCGCCGGCGATGGCGACCTGGAGGAGATGGGCCTCTACCACGTCACCGACGCGGCCGACCAGGAGGTGCTGATCGAGGACGCCGCCGAGGCGGGCGTGGTCATTCCGCCAGCGACCGGAATCGATCTCTCGCTGCTGCCCGAGGAGCAGCGGGCGAGCGCCGCGGGCTTTCTCGAGAAGGCCGGCGCCCTCTTCGCCGGCCGCGACGATGTCGCCGTCTACGTCGCCTACAACGGCAGCGACCAGCCGATCTGGCTCGCCGGGCTCGACGGCGAGACCATCAAGGGGGCGGGCCAGATGAAGCCCCGCTCGATCGGCAACGTGATCGGCAAGGTGGGCGACTACTCGATCGCCTGGCCGGCGGACGTGCCGCCCGACAAGGTCACCCGCGGCGACGTCTTCGCCTCGATCCTGGTGGCGCCGGACATGCCCAAGGTGGTCGACGTCTCGCCGCCGGCCCATGTGCGGCTCACCGTCGGCAACGAGGTGTGCAAGCCGGTCGATCTCTTGCGCGTCGACCCGTTCGGCGAGGAGCACCTGGTGACCCGGCTCGAGCCGATGGGCGGCACGGGCGAGCCGCTGGAATTGCCGGCCAACTCTTTCCTGGTGGCGCGCGCCGGATCGGCCAGCGTGCTCGCCGGCCAGGCGCTGTGGTCGGGGCAGCTCGACGACGGTGCCACGCAGCAAATCGCCATCGAGCCCGGCGTCGCCAGCGGCTACGACCCGATGCGGGTATCGGTGGCGGGCGGCGCCGAGCGCACGGTCAACCTGCACAACTCGACCAGCCGCGGGATCGACCTCTTCGCGGTGGACGAGACGGGCCGCGAGCTGGTGCTGACCGATGCGCCGATCGGGGCGGGCAAGACCCAGGTCTTCTACATCGCCGAAGGCACGGTGATCGTGGCCCGCCGGCCCAACGTGCCGCCGTCGATCAGCGAGTACGTCCGGCTGCGGGTCGGCGACGCCCCGACGCAGACCATCGATATCGGCGCCCTGCGGCAGTCGCGCGGCGTGGTCGGCTCCTGGATCGACCTGCCGCGCCCGGCTTTGGCCGAGAACAACGAGGTCGGCACGACCTTCGTCTCGTTCGTGGACCGGGGCGGCATGGCCATCGCCGGCTCGACCAACGAGGGCGACGCCGAGCTCGGCGGGGCCGCCCGCTTCGAGGGCTGCGCCGACGACCGCGAGGCGTTCGGCTACTGGTACCCGCGGAGCTTCGAGATCCTGTGCGGCGAGACCACCCATCGCGATGCCGACGGGCGGGAGACGACGAGCTTCGGGCGGTTCGCGGCCCAGCGCACGGCGAGCGGCGAGCTGGTGCTGCGACGCGGCTACTGCGAGTCCGAGCCGACCCGCTCCTCGACCTGGTACCGGCTGCCGCAGCACTATGACGACATGGACCCGTCGATCGAGGCGTTCCAGACGGGCTTCTACCAGCTCACCTGGGCGCCCCGGAGCTTCGACTGGATGGGCCGCGGCTTCGATCTGCTGCGCACCGATCCCCTCGACTACGGCAGCACCGAGCGGGGTGTGACGAGCGAGAGCCCGCTCTTCGACTTCGTCTTCGAGGACCGCGCCGGCAGCGCCGGCCAGACCGCCTCGAAGGCCATCTTCGGTGTCCGCAACCTGAACGAGCAGGGCCGCTCGGATCGCTGCGACCGGGACGAGAAGCTGGTGCGCACGCGCGCCGACCTCGAGGACTTCGCCGCCAAGAGCTACGGCGGCTCGGTCGGCGTGCCCGGCATCGTCTCCTTCTCGCTGAGCAAGAGCCACCAGGAGATCAACACCTCGGCCACCGGCAGCGAGCAGGTGTTCATCCTCGAACGCTGCGACGTGCGGCTGCACGCGCTGAAGATGGACCTGCGCTGGCCCGACCGGCGCGGCGAGGACAGCCTGCGCCAGCCGCTCGAGACCGGCTTTCGCCAGGCGGTCGAGCAGTTGCCGCTGGAGGCGGGCGACGGCAAGGCGTACTATGCCTTCCTCGACAAGTACGGCACGCATTTCGCCGAGCGCATCGTCTATGGCGGCACGTTCTTCGCCGAGACGGAGGTCAGCAAGAGCACCTATCAGATGGCCGAGAAGGAGGGCGACAAGCTCTCGCTCGCGGCCGAGGGGACGATCAAGAAGGTGAGCCTCGGCGGCACCTACGAGAACGAGACCTCCAACGGCCGCGCCAACGACAACGGCCACTCGAGCTCGACCTACCGCAAGTGGTCGGTCGGCGGCACCGGCAGCGACGTCTATCCCGTGTGGGCGCCCACCGTGCCCGACAACCCGGCGCCGATCGATGTCAGCTTCCGGCCGGTCTACGACATCCTGACACCGGTGTTCTTCCCGGACGACCCGAATATCGGCCTCAAGAACGCGCTCCTGCGGCAGGCCACCGCCACCTATTTTCGCCAGTACGGCAAGGGTGACCTGACCTCGGACCCGAAGGGCCTCGACATCCGCGATCCGCGCTCGATCTGCGTCAGGATGGACGTGGTCGAGTACACCTCCACCTCCGGCCGGACGGGCGACCGGTTCGTCAGCGAGCTTTCGGCCGGCTTCGTCGACAGCGCCAGGAACGTGGTGACCGACGCCCTGCCGTTGCCGCTCGTCCATGGGCCGGACAACCTGAACGACGCGCTCGCGGTCGATCCCAATCTCGACCCCGAGCACTGCACGCCGCCGGTGACCGCGAGCTACGTCCGCTCGGGCTCCATCTACCTGCGGGGCGTCGTGGGCCAGTACCCGGACGGCTGGGGGAGAGCGAAGGGCTCGGCCGAGCTCAGCCCGAATTTTCCGAAGGCGGACCAGACCTTCCCGCTGCGCCGGCTCGAGCCGGGCGAGCCCCAGCTCTTCGAGGGCGTGATCCAGCTCCCCGAGGGGCAGGCGCGCTACAAGCTGCGGGTTCGGGCGGTCGATTCCACCTGACCGGCGGGCCGCCTGCCGGACCATGAGGGCGATCCGGGCATGACGACTGCCACGACCCTTGCCGATGCCGCGCTGCTGCTCCTGCGCATCACGCCGAAGACCGTCTGGGCCTTCCTCCGGCTCGAGGCCGCCGATGGCCGGATCGGCTGGGGCGAGGCGACCATCCCGAACGGGGTCGAGGCGCTGCGCGAGGTTGCCGGGCGCTGGCTGCCGGGGCTGCGTGGCGAGCCGGCCGATCAGGGCCTCGTCGATCGGCTGCAAGGCGCCGATCCGCCCCTGGCGGAGGCGGCGCTGGCCTCGAGCCTGGATACGGCGCTGCTCGATCTCGAGGGGCAAGGGCTGGGCCGGCCCGTCCACGCGCTGCTCGGTGGTGCCGTGCGGCGGCGCATTCCGCTCTATGCCAACATCAACCGGCGCACGGTCGAACGGACACCCGAAGCCTTCGCCGCCAGCGCTTTGGCCGCCCTGGCCGAGGGCTACACGATCTTCAAGCTCGCCCCCTTCGACGAGATCGACCAGGCCCGCTGCGCCGAGGGCGACATCGCCCCTGCCCTGCGACCGGGCCTGGAGCGGATCGCCGCGACGCGCGAGACGATCGGGCCAGAGGCGGCGCTTCGGGTCGACTGCCACTGGCGCTTCGATCTCGCCGCCGCGCGCGTCATGATCGACGCCTGCCGCGACTTCGGCCTCGACTGGATCGAATGTCCGATCCCGGAGACGGCCGAGGCGGCCGGCGCCATCGCCGGCCTCAGGCGGCAGGCATCCGGCCGGGGTTGCCGGCTGGCCGGACTGGAGATGGGCACGAGCCCGGCGGCGTTTCAGCCCTTCCTCGAAGCCGGCTCCTACGATGTGATCATGCCCGACGTGAAGTATCTGGGCGGGCTCGCCCGCTTCCAGGCGCTGGCGGCGAGCGCTGCCCGCCACGGTGCGATCGTCTCGCCGCACAACCCGACCGGCCCCGTCTGCCACGCCGCGAGCCTGCAGGTCGCCGCCGTGCTGCCAGAGCTGGATTCGCTGGAGGTGCAGTTCGACGAGTCGCCGCTCTTCGACGAGCTGGTCGGCGGCCGGGTCTCGGCCGTGGCTGGTGGCGCCGCCGCCCTGCCCGAGCGTCCGGGCCTCGGTGTCGCCATCGATCCGGCCGTGGCCAAACGGCTCGACCTCGGCCGGTAGCGTTCCCGGGCACCGGACGTGGGCGGCTCGCGACGGCGCCCCATATCCTTCGAAGGACCCGCAAGACAGCGAGGTGAGGATATGGAGAAGGGCAGCACCGTCGTTCCGTGCATGCGCTATCGGGACGCCAAGGCGGCGATCGACTGGCTCTGTCGCGCGCTCGGCTTCGAGCGGCATCTGGTGGTCGAGGGCGAGAAGGACACCATCACCCATGCCGAGCTCCGCCACGGCCGCGGCATGCTGATGCTGGGCAGCGCCAGGCCCGGCGACCCGCAGGCTCCCGAGGAGGGAGCCGAGAGCTTCGTGCGCACCGTCTACCTCGTCGTCGCCGATGTCGACGCGCACCACGATGCGGCGAAGGCGGCGGGGGCCGAGATTCTCCTGGCACCGAAGGACCGAGACTTCGGCGGGCGCGGCTACGCGCTCCGCGACCTCGAGGGCCATGTCTGGCACATCGGCAGCTACGACCCCTTCGCCAAGGCGCCGGGCCGCATCGACTACGACGAGGACGACGCGAAGGGTGTGGTGGAGATACGTGTCGCCGGCCGGATCACGGCCGCCGACTTCGAGGCCGTGCGCCGGCGGCTCGAGGACTTCCTCGCACGCCACGAGCGGGTGCGCCTCGTCGAGGTGGTCGAGAGCTTCGAGGGCATGGACCTCTCGCTGCTGTTCGAGGACCTGCTCTTCAGCCTGCGCCACCTGCGCCGCTTCAGCCACGTGGCGGTGGTGACCGACCTGCGCTGGGTCGAGCGGATGGCCAACGCGTCGGCCGTGATCCTGCCCGCCCGCCTGCGCGTCTTCCCGCTCGACGCGCTCGTCGAGGCCCGCGAGTGGGTCCGCCGCGCGCCGTGACGGCCCGGCCTCGATGGCGACGGCGGCTTCCGCGAGGGACTCGCCGCTCCAGATCATGGGCGACCAGATCATGGGCGAAAGGGATCGCGTCGCCATGAGCCGGTTCGTGCCGCCGACCATCCCGCCGCCGGACCGGCCGCTCGGCATGCTGGCGAGCGTGCGCGCGGCACGGCGGAACGTGCTCGGCATCATCCCGGACATCGCCTATGCGCAGCCGATCGTGACCGGATCGACCGGCCCCGCCCGCTGGCACATGGTGCAGGGGCCGGAAGGGCTGCGGCGCATCTTCCTCGACAATGTCGAGAACTACCCGAAGTCGGAGATCATGATCCGGATGCTGCGCTCGGCCGTCGGCTCGAGCCTGTTCACCTCGGAAGGTGCCGAGTGGCGCTGGCAGCGGCGGGCGATCGCCCCGGTCTTCACCGCACGCAATGTCGGCGCACTCGCCCCCTTGATGACGGCGACGGCGGAGCGGGCGGCGAGCCGCATCGCCCGGCGCGCCGGGCCGGTCGAGATGGTGCGCGAGATGCTGTCGGCCACCTTCGACGTGATCTGCGAGGTGGCGCTCTCGGGCCGCGAGCATTTCGACGCCAGGCTCTATGGTGCGGCGATCACCCGCTACTTCCAGACCGTCGGCCGCGCCTCGCTCCTCGACTTCCTCGACCTGCCGCCCTGGGTGCCCCGCCCCGGCGAGATCCTCGGCCGCGGCGCCGTCAGGACCATGCACCGGATGGTGGCGGCCGCCATCCGCACGCGGCGGGCGCAGGGACCGAGCGCCACGGAGGACCTGCTCGACTACATGATCCGCGCCGAGGACCCCGAGACCGGACGGAAGATGAGCCGGCAGGACCTGCTCCACAACATGCAGTTCTTCATCGTCGCCGGCCACGAGACCACGGCGCTGGCGCTGTCCTGGGCCCTTTATCTGCTCGCCAACGACCCGGTGGCGCAAGCCCGCGCCCGGGAGGAGGCAGGAGCCGCGCTCGGCGCCAGAGCGGCCGGTGCCGCCGACCTCGAGGCCATGCCCTTCGGGCGCGCGGTGCTCGAGGAGGCGATGCGGCTCTACCCGCCGGTCGGCATGCTGGCGCGGAACGCGCTCCGGCAGGACCGGCTCTACGACCGCGAGGTCCGCCCCAACGACACCGTCTTCGTGAACATCTATGCCCTGCACCGCCACCGCCGGCTCTGGCAGGCACCGGAAGCCTTCGATCCCGAGCGCTTCGCGCCCGGCGCATCGCCGCCCGATCGCTACGCCTACCTGCCCTTCGGCGCCGGCCCGCGGGTCTGCGTCGGCGCCAATTTCGCCATGATGCAGGCGCAGATCATTCTGGCGACGCTGCTGGCCCGGTTCAGCTTCGCCCCGATCGGCCCGGGGCCGACGCCGGTCATGCACATGACGGTCCGGCCCGATCCGGGCGTCACGCTGAGGGCGACCCGGGTGGCGGCGGAAGCGCAAGATCGGCCGGCAATGAGCGGGAAGGGCTCGGTGGAGCCGATCGGGGTCGAGCCGACGACCTCCTGAACGCCCTTGGAGATGCGCGGCTTCGCGCCGGCGCGTTCCGCCCGACCGTCGACGCTGCGGGCGGCCTCGGCTGACGGAAACCCGACGCTCAACCGGCCCGTTGGAGACGCCAGCTGTTCGGGCTGCAGCCGTGCCAGCGGCGGAAGGCACGGCTGAAATGGGCCGGCTCGCCGTAGCCCAGGCTCTGGGCGATCTCGGCCACCGGCCGGGTGGTGGTGGCGAGCGCCTTCTCGGCCTGGGCGCGGCGGGCGGCATCGACGATCTGGCGGTAGGACCGGCCCTCGGCCTGCAGGTGACGCTGCAGGGCCCGCCTCTGCAGGCCGAGCCTGCTCGCTGCTCCGTCGAGCGCCACCTGGCCATCGGCGAGGCGCAGGTCGACGACATCGATCAAGGCCGCGGTGACCTCGCCTTCGGGGCGGGACCGGACCATCCGACGCAACACGGCGAATCCCGGTGGCGCGATGCTGCCCGGCGCGTCGAGGGCGTCGCGCTCGAAGACCATGCCCAAGCCGGGCCGCCCGAAGCGCACCTCGACACCGAGCCGGGCGGCCAGCTCGTCGGTGCCGGCGGCCGGCAGGTAGGGAAGCTCGGCCCAGCACGGTCGCCAGTCCGGGCCGAGGAACCGCCGGACGAACGCCATCAGCGGCGGCAGGGCGTGGTCGGCGTGCTGGCGGGCGCGGGCGGCGTCGACGACCGACTGGTGGTAGGCGAGGCGAACGAGATTGCCATGGACCTCCGCGCGCATGTTCCCCGCCGTCTGATAGTAGCGCATCGCCCGGCAGAGGCGGGCGATGCCATGGCGGAGCGTGCGCCCGGCCAGCGCGTAGCCCACCCAGTCACCGAACGCCTCCGGCGGCATGGCGTTGCCCACGTCGAGGCCCAGCAGGGGATTGTCCAGGACGAGCGCCGCCCGCTCGAAGATCGTGATCATGTCGACGAGCGGCAGCCGGGCATCGGGCCGATCAAGCAGAGCCGGTGGCACACCGGCGTCGGTGAAGAGCCGGCTGGCCGTGCGCTCGCCGGCCGCCTCCCTGACGATCCTCGGCAGCGGGCCGAAGCCGCGCACGGCGGTGGTCGTGAAGCGGTTTGGCATGGCTCGCCGGACTCCTCGTGCTCCAATGATTCGCAGTCGCAAAATGGTAAGCGCCGCCGGAGAAGTAGCTCTACCTAGGTCTCTGCCAAGGACACGCATGCCGAGGCATGACGGGCCAATGCATTATCAACTTCCGGGAGGAGACGCTTCATGAATCAGCAAGCAGGCTTGGCGACCGTGCTCGCCTTGGGCCTGGCGTTGTTTGCCGGGCCGGGTGCGGCCAACGCGCAGGACACCGACAAGCCGAACATCCTCGTCATCTGGGGCGACGATATCGGGCAGTCGAACATCTCCGCCTACACCAAGGGGCTGATGGGCTACCAAACGCCGAACATCGACCGCGTCGCCCAGGAAGGCATGATCTTCACGGACTACTACGGCGAGCAGTCCTGCACGGCCGGCCGCTCGTCGTTCATCACGGGCCAGAGCGTGTTCCGCACCGGGCTCTCGAAGGTCGGGCTGCCGGGCGCCGATCTCGGCATGCGCGAGGAGGACCCGACCATCGCCGGCCTGCTCAAGGCCCAGGGCTACGACACCGGCCAGTTCGGCAAGAACCATCTCGGCGACAAGGACGAGATGCTGCCGACCAATCACGGCTTCGACGAGTTCTTCGGCAACCTCTATCACCTCAATGCCGAGGAAGAGCCGGAGAACGAGGACTATCCGGGCGACATGGAGCTGGCCGACGGCCGGACCTTTCGCGAGGCGTTCGGCCCGCGCGGGGTGATCAAGTCATCGGCCGACGGCGAGATCGAGGATACCGGTCCGCTGACCAAGAAGCGCATGGAGACGGTCGACGACGAGACGGTCGCAGCGGCGATCGACTTCATCAAGCGCAAGACCGAGGAAGGCACGCCCTGGTTCGTGTGGTGGAACGGCACGCGCATGCATTTCCGCACGCACGTCAAGGAGGAGCTGCGCGGCATCTCCGGCCAGGACGAGTATTCGGACGGCATGGTCGAGCACGATATGCATATCGGCCAGTTCCTCGACCTGCTCGATGAGCTCGGCATCGCCGACAACACGATCGTCTTCTACTCGACCGACAACGGGCCGCACATGAACACCTGGCCCGATGCCGCGATGACCCCGTTCTGGAGCGAGAAGAACACCAACTGGGAGGGCGGCTGGCGCGTGCCGGCCATGGTCCGCTGGCCGGGGCACATCGAGCCGGGCTCGGTCTCGAACGAGATCGTCCATCACATGGACTGGCTGCCGACCTTCGTCGCCGCGGCCGGCAATCCCGACATCAAGGAGCAGCTCGTCGAAGGCGGGGTCGAGGCGATCGGGCGCACCTACAACGTCCACCTCGACGGCTACAACATCCTGCCGATGCTGACCGGCGAGACCGAGGAGAGCCCGCGTCACGAGATCTTCTACTTCTCGGACGACGGCGACCTGACCGCGCTCCGCTACGACGACTGGAAGCTCATGTTCATGGAGCAGAAGGCATGGGGGACGCTGCGTGCCTGGATCGAGCCGTTCACGCCCTTGCGCGTGCCGCTCGTCTTCAACCTCCGGCGCGATCCCTACGAGCGCTCCTACCGGACCTCGAACACCTATTATGACTGGATGATCGACCGGATCTACCTGCTGGTCCCGGCGCAGCAGTATGTCGGCAACTTCCTCGAAACCTTCGAGCAGTTCCCGCCACGCCAGAAGGCGGCAAGCTTCTCGCTCGACCAGGTGATGGAGAAGCTGACCGAGCCGGGCAGCAAGTAGCCCGGCGCCGGGTCGTCTTTTGGAAGGCAGGCCGGCCGGCCTCGAGCCGACCGGCCCGCCCGCCCCCTCCGGCGTCGCGTTCCGCCCCCCGCGCCCCCTGTCGATGCGCGGGCACGGCACGCCGGACATCCAGGAAAGGAGCGCCTATGCGCCTCGCCGTTCTGGCACTGCTCGCGGCGCTGCCGGGCATTGCCCTCGCCGATCCCCTGCCCTCGTGGAACGAGACCGACGCCAAGGCGCGGATCATCGCGTTGGTCGACGGCGTCACCGACGCGGCCTCCGACGCCTACGTGATCCCGGCCGACCGGATCGTCGTCTTCGACAATGACGGCACGCTCTGGGGCGAGCAGCCGGCCTACTTTCAGCTCCTCTTCGCCGTCGATCGCCTGAAGGAGATGGCGGCGGCCGACCCTTCGGTCCTGACCTCGGACGTGCTCCGCGCCGCGGCCGCGGGCGACATGGAAAAGGTCGCGGCGGCGGGCAATTGGCTGCTGGTCGACATGGCCGAGGACTGGGCGCGGGTGTGGCCGGCCGAGGCGCAGGAATGAACTCTTCGCCCTGCCAGTGACGGAGGCCCACATGAAGAAAGCCGATCTCGCGAAGCGCCATCGGGTCACCGACGGCAGGAAGTTCCGGCTCGGGGACGTCGATCCGGCCGACACGGCCGGCCTCGACATCGACAAGGGCGATGCCCGGAAATTGCTGAAGGACAGCATCGCGGACCTGCGCAAGCTGCAGGAGCGGCTCTATGCCGAGGGCAAATGGGCGGTCCTGATGGTCCTGCAGGCGATGGACGCCGGCGGCAAGGACAGCGCCATCGAGCACGTCATGACCGGCATCAACCCGCAGGGCTGCGACGTCCGCTCGTTCAAGCAGCCGGGGCCGATCGAGCTCCGGCACGACTTCCTCTGGCGCCATGTCGTGGCACTGCCGCAGCGGGGCAAGATCGTCATCTTCAATCGCTCCCACTACGAGGAGGTGCTCATCGTCCGCGTGCACCCCGAGATCCTGGAGCAGCAGAACCTGCCGGCGAAGCTCGTCGACGACGACTTCTGGCGGAACCGCTTCAAGGACATCCGGGCCTTCGAGCGCCACCTGGCCAACAACGGCACCGTGGTCCTGAAGTTCTTCCTCTACATCTCGAAGGATGAGCAGGCCCGGCGCTTCCTCGACCGCATCGACGAGCCGGACAAGAACTGGAAGTTCTCCTTCGGCGACCTGGAGGAGCGCAAGCACTGGGACGACTACATGGCCGCGTGCGACGACATGATCCGGAGCACGGCGCGGGACCATGCGCCGTGGCACGTCGTGCCGGCCAATAACAAGTGGTACGCGCGGATGGTGATCTCCTCGGTACTCACGGAGACCCTCGAGCGGCTCGATCCCCAATATCCGACGGTGAGCGACGAGGAGAGGCAGCGGATGCAAGCGGCACGCGACGTTCTGGCACGCGAGGCGGGGCTGTGATGGACGGCGCGCACGACACGGCCGGGGTCTCGGCGCGGGAGCAGATCGAGGCGCTCCGCGAGCGCATGGGCGAGGCGATCATCGGCCAGCGCGAGGTGATCGAGCGCCTGCTCATCGGCCTGCTGGCCAACGGCAACCTCCTGGTCGAGGGCCTGCCCGGCCTCGCCAAGACGCGGGCGATCAAGTCGCTGGCACGCAACCTCGAGTGCGAGTTCAGCCGCATCCAGTTCACGCCCGACCTGTTGCCGGCCGACGTCACCGGCACCGAGGTCTACTACCAGGGCGAGAAGGGCGGCGACTTCCGCTTCGAGCCCGGGCCGATCTTCGCCAACATCGTGCTGGCCGACGAGATCAACCGCGCCCCGGCCAAGGTGCAGGCAGCCCTCCTCGAGGCCATGGAGGAGCGCCAGGTGACGGTCGCCGGCAAGACCCACGCGATGACGCCGCTCTTCATGGTCATGGCGACCCAGAACCCGATCGAGCAGGAGGGCACCTACCCCCTGCCCGAGGCGCAGATGGACCGCTTCTTGATGCACGTGAGCATCACCTACCCGCCGGTCGAGGACGAGGTCGAGGTGATCCGTCTCGTGCGCGGCGAAGAGATCGCGGCCAGCGCCGAGGCGTCCGAGGCAAAGACGAAGGCGCCGCGCCAGCCCGTCCCGCAGGCAGCCGTGTTCGCCGCGCGGCGCGAGATCGGCGCCATCCACGTCGCCGAGGAGATGGCGCGCTACATGGCCGACCTGGTCAACGCCACGCGCATCCCGGCCGAGTTCGGCGACGACCTGCCGCGCTGGATCGAGGTCGGCGCGAGCCCGCGCGCGAGCCTGGCGCTCGACCGCTGCGGCCGCGCCCACGCCTGGCTCGCCGGCCGCGACTATGTCGATCCCGAGGACGTGCGCGCCGTGGCGCCGGACGTGTTCCGCCACCGTCTCAAGCTGAGCTACGAGGCGCAGGGCGAGGGCGTCACCCCGGACCGGGTCGTGGCCGAGATCATCAGGCAGGTGGCCCTGCCCTGAGGGAGGCGGCGATGCGCGACCAGGCGGCGCGGATCAGAACCGGCACCTTGCCCGCGGCACCCCCGCCGGGCGACGAGGATCCGCGCGTCCGCGTCACGCTCGGCCATCTCCGCTCGCTCGAGGGCCGTGTTCGGGGCCTCACCTTCCTGCCCCGCCAGCCGGCCCGGTCGGTGCTCAACGGCCGCCACGCGTCGCGGCTGCGCGGTCGCGGGCTCGACTTCGAGGAGCTGCGCGACTACCTGCCTGGCGACGACGTCCGCGCCATCGACTGGAAGGTGACGGCCCGGACCGGCAAGCCGCATGTCCGCGTCATGACCGAGGAGCGCGACCGTCCGGCGCTGATCGTGGTCGACCAGCGCATGTCGATGTTTTTCGGCTCGAAGCTCAACATGAAGTCGGTGACGGCGGCCGAAGCGGCGGCGCTCGCGGCGTTTCGCATCCTCGACCAGGGCGACCGGGTCGGCGGCATCGTCTTCGGCGACGAACGGATCGCCGAGATCCGGCCGCAGCGCACCCGGGCCGCGCTCGACCGCTTCCTCGCGGCTCTCGCCGACGCCAACGGCCTGCTGCGCGCCGAGGCACCGGCGGTGGCGCCGATCTCGCTCACGCGCGTGCTGCGCAGCGTCGCCCGGATCGCGCCTCGCAATCACCTGATCATCGTGCTCAGCGACTTCGACGTGGCCGACGCGGAGACCGAGCGGCTGGTCTCCGGCCTGGCACGACGCAACGACCTCGTGCTCGGCCTCGTCACGGATCCCTTCGCCGAGGATCTGCCGAAGGGCCTGAAGCTCATCGTCTCGGACGGCCGGCTCCAGGCCGAGATCGACGCCGGCGATGCCACCACCCATCGCCACCTGAGCGAGATGGCGTCGGGGCGGCTCGCCGCAATCCTCAACTGGCAGCGCCGGTTCGGCGTGCCGGTCCTGCCGCTCACGACCGCCGAGGCGACCCTGCCGCAAGTGCGCCGCCTCATGGGCATGGGGCCGCGATGAACGGCGACGGCGCGACCCCGGAGGTCACCAACCTCGTCGACCTGATCGACCGGCTGGCCGAGCCCGGCGAGCCGGCCCCGGTCTCGATGGCGCCGGCGACGGCAGGCTGGACGGTGCTGGCCCTGATGCTGGCGCTGGCGATCCTCTGGCTCCTCTGGCGAGGCGTGCGGCAATGGCGCGCCAATGCTTATCGGCGGGCGGCGCTCGCCCAGCTCGCGTCCGCCGGCGACGACCCGGCTGCCGTCGCCGCCATCCTCCGCCGAACCGCCCTCGCGGCCTGGCCGCGCACGCGCGTGGCGAGCCTGCATGGCGGCGAATGGCTGCGCTTTCTCGACAGCACGGGCGGCGACGGGTTCACCGACGGACCGGGTGCCGTGCTGGCCCGGGCTCCCTACCGGACGGCCGGCCCGACGCCCGGCCTCGGCGCCCTGGCGGCCCGCTGGGTGCGCCGGCACCGCGTGGAGGAGCCGGCGTGATCTCCCTCGGCCTGCCCTGGGCGCTGCTCCTGCTGCCCCTGCCGCTGGTCGTCTGGTGGCTGGTCCCGGCGCACCGCGAGCGCGTGCCGGCGCTGCGCTTCCCGTTCTTCCGCCGGATCGTCGAGAGCAGCGGCGCCGAGCCCGGCGCCGGGTCCGTCGTGCTGACGCGGGGCCGCCTCCAGATGGCGGCGGCGATCGCCGTCTGGTGCCTCGTCGTGCTCGCCCTGGCGGAGCCGGAGCGGGTCGGCGAGCCGGTCGAGATCACCAGGGCGGCGCGCGACGTCGTGCTGGCGATCGACATCTCGGGCTCCATGGATGCCGAGGACTTCGAGGGTCCGGACGGCGAGGCCAAGCAGCGGCTGGCCGGCGTGCGCGACGTGGTCGGCGCCTTCGTCGAGGGGCGCGAGGGCGATCGCATGGCGCTCATCGTCTTCGGCTCCAAGGCCTACGTGCAGTCGCCGCTGACCGAGGATCTGGGAACCATCACCGACCTCCTGGCGCGCACCGAGGTCGGCATGGCGGGGCCGCACACGGCGCTCGGCGATGCCATCGGCCTCGCCATCCGCACCTTCGAGGCCAGCGACATCGAGCAGCGCCTTTTGATCCTGCTCTCGGACGGCACCGACACGGCGAGCCGCATGAGCCCGGTCAACGCCGCCGAGATCGCGCGCCAGAACGATGTCGAGATCTTCACGATCGGGGTCGGCAACCCGGACGCGACCGGCGAGGATCGCGTCGATCTCCAGACCCTGCAGGCGATCGCCGAGCGAACCGACGGCGCGTTCTTCTTCGCCGGCGACGAGGCGGCGCTCGAGGAGGTCTACGGGCGGATCGACGAGCTGGCGCCGCGCGAGGTCGAGACCGTCTCCTGGCGACCGCGCCAGTCGCTCGCCTGGATCCCCCTGGCGCTGGCGGCGCTGATCGGGCTCGGCACCGTCGCCTTCCTGCAGCTGCGCGCCGGCCCGGGCCGGAGCCAGCCGGCATGAACGAGCTCGCAGTCATCATCGAAGCCTTCCACTTCATCCGGCCGCTCTGGCTCCTGCTGTTGCCGCTCATCGGCGCACTCTGGTGGGTCGTGCGTCGCGCGCGGTCGCGCCGGGACGTGCCGATGGACGGGCTGGCGCCACACCTGCGCGCCGCACTCACGGTCGGCGGCTCGGCATATCGCCGCCTCAGGCCGATCGATGGCGTCGCACTGACGCTCGCCCTGCTGGCGCTGGGCGCCGCCGGGCCCACCTGGTCGCGCCTGCCGGACCCGTTCGTGGCGCAGTCGGCACCCGTCGTCGTCGTCCTCGAGGTCACGCCGTCCATGGAGGAGAAGGACGTCGCCCCGTCGCGGCTGGAGCGCGGCAAGCAGAAGATCCGCGACCTCCTCGAGCTGCGCGCCGGCGCCCGCACCGCCCTCGTCGCCTATGCCGGCAGCGCCCACGGAGTCGTGCCGATGATCGAGGACCCTTCCGTGATGACCCCCTACCTCGAAGGGCTCGTCCCGGACGTGATGCCAAAGGAAGGCGATCGGGCCGGCGGCGCCCTGGCGCTGGCCGTCGACCTCCTGGCGCAGGAGTCGTCGCCGGGCGGCGTGCTCTTCGTCGCCGACGGTGTGGACCCGGCAGACGTGGCGACGCTGACCGGACCCGATGCGCCGGCGCTGGCGGTGCTGGCGATGCTGCCCGAGGGCAAGAGCGATCGCGGGCTCGACGGGCTGCCGGCAGAAATGGTGGTACCCGTCACCCCCGACGACGGCGACATCAGGCGGATCGACGGGATGCTCAATGCTGCTTACCGCCAGGCCATGCTGGAGAACACGGACCAGCCCTGGCTGGACCGCGGTTCCTGGCTCGCCTGGCCCGCGGCCCTCTTGATGCTGATCTGGTTCAGACGCGGCTGGACGATGCGCTGGGCGGCCGCGGTCCTGCTCGCCTTGGGCCTGGCCGGACCGGGACCGGCGCGGGCCGAGGGTGTCGTCGACTGGTTTTTGACCCCCGACCAGCAGGGCCAGCTCGCCTTCCAGCGCAGGGACTTCACGCGCGCCGCCGAGCTCTTCGCCGATCCGCTCTGGCGCGGCTACGCGCTCTACCGGGACGGTCAGTACGAGACGGCGGTCGAGGTCCTGGAGCGGGTCGACACGGCCCAGGCGGCCTTCATCCAGGGCATGGCGCATATCAAGTCGCGAACCTATCGCGACGGTGTCCGCGCCTTCGAGACGGCGCTGGAGCGCGATCCCGACTACCCGGACGCCGAGGCGAACCTCGCGGTCGCAAAGGAGATCGTCGACTATGTCGAGCGCGTGCGCGAGCAGTCGGACACCGGCGAGGATTCCGGCATCGGCGCCGACGACGTGGTCCTCGACAACGAATCCGGACGCGGCGCCGAGACGGAGATCGAGGCACCCGCGGATGGCGGCGGCGAGGCGCTGCTCACGACCGAGCAGTGGATGAGCACGGTCGACACCCGCACCGGCGACTTCCTCCGCCAGCGCTTCGCCATCGAGGCGGCGCGCCGCCAGGCCCCCGCTAAGGCCGCGGATGACGCGGAAGGAGCCTCGCCATGAAGCTCGCTGCGGTCATCGCAGGCATGCTGGCGCTGGCAGCACCGCTCGCGGCTCAGGCGGCGGATCAGAAGTCGCCGCCAGCGGCGAGCGACGGGCCCGTGCTGCAGGTCACCTTCGAGGAGACCGAGGCCATTGCGGGCCAGCCGCTCAGCCTGCGGCTGACGGTGCTCGCCCCCACCTTCATGCCCGAACCGCCCGTCTGGCCGAGCCTCGAGACGCCCAACCTGCTGGTCCGCCTGCCCGAGCGGTCGACCGGCCCGACGAGCCAGAAGATCGGGAAGGAGACCTGGTCGGGCGTCACGCGGCGCTATCGCATCTCGCCCATGGTGCCCGGAGAGTTCTCGATTCCGCCGCGGGAGGTCGTCGTCACCTGGGCCGATCCGGAGACGAACGAGCCCCGGAAGGCGACGCTGACGACCGGGGAGCTCACCTTCTCGGGCATTCTGCCGGAAGGTGCCGAAGGCCTCGACCCCTTCATCGCGGCCGAGGCGCTCGAGCTGAAGCAGGAGGTGGCAGGCGAGCCCGAGGCGATGCGGCCGGGCGACAGCGTCGAGCGCACGGTCAAGGCGACCATCCGCGGCACCTCGCCCATGTTCCTCCCCGCGCTCCTGCCGCCGACGGACGTGGCGGGCGTGGCTGCCTATCCGGACGAGCCGGTGCTCGAGGAGTCCGAGGATCGCGGTGTCCAGAGCGGCGCACGGACGGAGAGCGTGACGCTGGTGGCGGAAGGCGGCGGCAGCGGCGCGGCACCGGCGATCTCGCTCGACTGGTACAACCTGAAGAGCGGCGAGGTGGAGACCGCTTCGGTCGACGGCTTCCCGATCGCGGTGGATGGCCCGCCCGCGTCGAGCGCGGAGCCGCGCGACTGGCGCGCCATCGGGCTCGCAGCCCTGGCCGCCTTGCTCTCGCTCGCGATCGTCGCCTGGCTCTCGCACCGCCTGCTGCCGCCCCTCGGCCGCTGGCTGCGCGAGCGCCGGGCCGAACGCCTGGCCTCGGAGCGACATGCCTTCAAGGAGCTGCAGCGGGTGGTCGCGCGGCGTGACGGCGCGGCGCTGCGTCCGGCGCTCGATGGCTGGGCGGCGAAGGTGGCAGGGCACGACCCGCGCCACCACCCGGGCCTCCGGGACGCGCTGGTGGCGATCGGCGCCGCCCGCTACGGCCGCTGGGCTGCGGGCGACGGGGCGGCCGGCTGGCGCGCCCTGGCTGCCGCCCTGCCCGAGGCGCGCCGCGACGCCCTGGCGCGCCACAGGCTCGCCGCCCTGCCGCCCCTGAACCCCGGCGGCACCCGACCGACAGGCCAGGCAGGGTTCAGAACGTGACCCCGGCGCCGCTCAACGACCAGAAAGATGGGTAGGGAATGCTGATTCGGTTGGTGGAGCCGATCGGGATCGAACCGACGACCTCCTGAATGCCATTCAGGCGCTCTCCCAGCTGAGCTACGGCCCCGTCCACCGGTGCGGGGTAGGTAGGCAAAAGGCACCGCCACTGCAAGTCAATTGTCGTGGCCGGGCAGTTGGCCGGGCAGATGGATGATGGCGCGCAGCCCGCCGCCGTCGCGGTTGGCGAGGCTGACGTCGCCGCCGTGCGAGCGCAGGATGGCACGGGCGATGGCGAGGCCGAGGCCGCTGCCGCCGGTCTCGGGGCTGCGGCTGGCCTCGCCGCGGACGAAGGGGTCGAAGACGCGCTCCAGCATGTCCGAGGGCAGGCCCGGCCCGTCGTCGTCGATGGCGAGCGTGATCCGGCCCTGACCCCGGGTCAGGGCCAGCCGGGCGCCGCCGCCGTAGCGGACGGCGTTCTCGATGAGGTTGCGGAGCGCGCGCTTGAGGGCGAGCGGCCGGCAGCGGAGCACGAGCCGCTCGCCTTGCGGCGGCTCGACCACGACATCGGCGCCGAGATCGGCCTGATCGGCGGCGAGGCTCTCGACCAGGGCGCCGAGATCGACCGCGACGGTGGGCTCGTCCATCGCCGTGCCGCGGGCGAGCAGGAGGCCGGCCTCGGTCAGCGCCTGCATCTCGTCCAGCGTCGCCAGCATTCGCTCCCGGAGGTCGGCGTCGTCGACCATCTCGGCGCGCAGGCGAAGCGTGGTGATCGGCGTGCGCAGGTCGTGGCTGACGGCGGCGAGCAGCCGCGTGCGCTCGGCCATGGCCCGACCGATGCGTTCCTGCATCCGGTTGAAGGCCTGGGCCGTGCGGCGGATCTCGACCGGGCCCCGGTCGGTCGGCAGGTGGACCGGCTCGCCCTGGCCGAGCGCGTCGGCGGCGGCCGCCAGCGCCTCGAGCGGCCGACCGAGGCGCCTGAGCCCGAAGACGGCGGCGAGGCTGACGGCAAGGGCAGTGGCGACGAGCGCCAGGAGCGGGGCGAGGCCGAAGGCCGGGCGCTCGGGCGGCAGCAGCATGGCGGCGTTGAGCCAGGTATCCGGCCCGAGCCGGATCGCCACGAGCAGGCCCGGATCGGTCGGCTCGCTCGGCGCCACGCCGGCATGGCCGCGCTGCCGGTGCCATCGGGGCATGGCGTGGCGGTGCCGGTCGATGTCGCCCATGGCGATCAGCACCTCGCGCGGCCCCTCGTCCTCCAGCAGCGCCTCGAGCTTCCGGGCCAGCCCGGGAGAAGGCTCGCCGCCCTGGTCCTCGACCACCGCCTCGTCGGCGAGCCAGAAGCGCAGCCGCCGCGTGGAGAAGGCGCGCAGCGCCCGATGCCGCTCGCCCGGCTCCCTGGTCTCGTCGAGCAGGCGGACCAGCGCGGCGGCCCGCTCCAGCACCTGCTCGCGGCCGATCGCCTCGAGCGTGCTCCGCCGCTCGCCCTGGAGGATGGCGAAGGTGGCGAGCTGGGCCAGGGCCAGGGCGAGAAGCAGGAGGGAGACGAGCTGGCCGGTCATGCTGCGCGGCCAGAGGTGGCTCATGCCGGCTCGACCCGGCCGGCGAAGCTGTAGCCGCCGCCCCAGTGGGTCTTGATCAGCAGCGGATTCTTCGGGTCGCGCTCGAGCTTGCGGCGGAGCCGGCTCACCTGGTTGTCGACGCTGCGGTCGAAGGGCTGGGCCTCGCGGCCGCGGGTCAGATCGAGGAGCTGGTCGCGGTTGAGGACGAGGCCGGGATGGCGCAGGAGGGCGGTGAGCAGCAGGTACTCGCCGGTGCTGAGCGGCACGACGACACCGGTCTCGTCGACCAGATCGCGGGTGCCGGGGTCGAACAGCCAGCGGTCGAAGCGGACCCGGCCGGCCACGGGCGGCGCGCCGGGCCGGTGCGGCAGGCTCCGGGCACGGCGCAGCACGGCCTTGATGCGGGCCAAGAGCTCGCGCGGCGCGAAGGGCTTGGTGACGTAGTCGTCGGCACCCATCTCGAGGCCGACGATGCGGTCGGTCTCCTCGGCCATGGCGGTCAGGAGGATGATCGGCAGGTTGCCCCGGGCGCGCAGCTCGCGGCAGAGCACGAGGCCGTCCTCGCCCGGCATCATCACGTCGAGGATGACGAGGTCGATGGCGGCCCTGGAAAGCTCGCGCCTCGCCGCCGCGGCATTCTCGGCCGTGGTCACGCGATGCCCCTGCTTTTGCAGGTACTGGCGGAGGGCGTCGCGGACATCGCGGTTGTCGTCGACGACGAGGAGATGGGGGCCGGCGGTCATGACGGCAGGCTCTAGGCCGGACGCCGACGGCATGGACAGGGAAAAATGTCGCCGAATGTGTCGCCCTGGCCTGCCCGACACGGATCGTGACCAAAGGGGTCCGAAAGCGGCGAAGATGTGCTACAGGTGAGAATTAATCGGCGATCGAACGACCTCAACGGAAGGAAACCGAACGATGAGCAAGTCCTTGATCCTCGCCACGGCCGCGGCCGTTTTCGGCCTGGTGGTGGCGGCAGCCGGACCGGCATTCGCCGACTGTCCAAGGGGGCCCGGCATGGGTGGCGGCCAGATGGGTGGCGGCATGATGGGCGGCGGCCAGATGGGTGGCGGCATGATGGGCGGCGGTCAGATGGGTGGCGGTCAGATGGGTGGCGGCCAGATGGGCGGCGGCATGATGGGTGGCGGCCAGATGGGCGGCGGCATGATGGGTGGCGGTCAGATGGGCGGCGGTCAGATGGGCGGCGGTCAGATGGGCGGCGGTCAGATGGGCGGCGGCCAGATGATGGACGACGCCGATCCTGACGATGACGGCAGCCTCACCCAGGACGAGATCGACAAGGCACGCGGCGAGCGCTTCGCCCAGTTCGACGCCAATGGCGATGGCGTGCTCGATC
Source organism: uncultured Geminicoccaceae bacterium (assembly GCA_964393275.1). GTDB lineage: Bacteria > Pseudomonadota > Alphaproteobacteria > Geminicoccales > Geminicoccaceae > SLRI01. The sequence continues at coordinate 25,808 of CAYMTA010000045.1, forward strand.
TCGCCGAGTATCAGGCGCTCTGGCTCGACGCGATGCGCGTGCGCATGGTGCGCGGCTTTCAGCGGCACGACCGCGACGGCGACGCCCTGGTGACGCTCGAGGAGTTCACGGCGACCACCGGGAATCTGGCGCGGCGGTGCGAAGGCCAGCCCCATGGCCCGCGGCGCGGCTCTGGCCGGGGCGGCAACCCGAACTAGGAGCCGGTCCGGGCGGGGACGGGTCGGGAGAGGTCGATGCGGGCGGCGGTCAGCGCCGCCCCTCTTCCTCCTCCGCATCCTTGTCGATGACGTCGCCGAGCGCATCGTCGTCGCCGAGCTCGGAGGCGTCCTCGATCAGGGCGTCCTCCTCCTCCTCGTCGTCCTCGGTCTCGACCACCTCGGGCTCGTCGGCCTCCTCCTCCTCCTCGGTCTCGTCGACGTCGTCCTCGACCTCGTCCTCGGCCTCGTCGGCCTCGACCTCGTCGACCTCGTCGACCTCCTCCTCGACGGCGGCGGCGGCCGCCGGCGCCGCGCGGGGCGGGGTGCGCGGCCGCCGGGCGCGGGCGACGAGCTCCAGATCGAACACGGCACCGCAGGCCGGGCAGGCGAGATCGGCCGTCTTGCCGAAATCGTAGAAGCGGGCACCGCAGGCGAGGCAAGTGCGCTTGGTTCCCAGTTCCGGCTTGGGCAAGGTGGTCCCCAGTCAGGATGACGAAAAGAAGGGCGGCACCGCCCATGTGACCATGGGTCGGGCGCCGTCGGGCGGGCAAGGCAATTGCCATGATCACCCGGGGCTGTCAAAAGCAAATCGCGTGAGGCAACGGCGGCTCCGCCCCCGGTCGTGACGGGGGTGGCCGGGCCGGCCTCGGCCCGCGCCAGGTTCAGCCAGCGATTTCGAGGTCTCGACGATGCTGCTTCAGGCGGCCCCGCATGGCGCGCTCCAGGGCTCGGCCGTGGTTCCCGGCGACAAGTCGATGTCGCACCGCGCCCTCCTCTTCGCCGCGCTCGCCGTCGGCGAGAGCCGCATCACCGGCCTGCTCGAAGGGGCCGACGTGCTGGCCACCGCCGGCGCGCTGCGCGAGCTCGGCGCGGTCGTCGAGCGCCACGCGGACGGCGATTGGACGGTGCACGGCTGCGGCGTCGCCGGTCTCGCCGAGCCCGCGAACGTGCTCGATCTCGGCAATGCCGGCACCGGCGTGCGGCTGCTCATGGGCCTGCTCGCCGGGCACGCCTTCACCACCTTCCTCTCCGGCGATGCCTCGCTCCGCTCGCGGCCGATGCGCCGCATCACCGACCCTCTGGTCGCCATGGGAGCGGCCGTGCTCGGCCGCTCCGGCGGCCGGCTGCCGCTCGCCATCACCGGCCGCAACGATCTCGTGCCGATCACCTGGCGCTCGCCCGTGGCCTCGGCCCAGATCAAGTCGGCCGTGCTGCTCGCCGGCCTGCATGCGCCGGGGCGAACGACCGTGATCGAGCCGCTGCCCTCGCGCGACCACACGGAGCGCATGCTGGCGGCGATGGGGGCGAACGTCACCAGCACCGCCGACGCCGACGGTCGCTGGAGGGTCACGATCGAAGGCGAGGCCGAGCTGACGCCGCAGGCGTTCCTGGTGCCGGCCGATCCGTCCTCCGCCGCCTTTCCGCTGGTGGCGGCGCTGGTGGCGCCGGGCTCCGCCCTGACCCTGCCCGGCATCTCGGTCAACCCGCTGCGCACCGGGCTGCTCGCGACCCTGCGCGAGATGGGCGCCGAGCTCGAGCTCGTCCATGAGCGCAGCGTCGCCGGCGAGCCCGTGGCCGATCTGCAGATCCGGGCGAGCCGCCTTCGGGCCGTCGACGTGCCGGCGGCGCGGGCCCCCTCGATGATCGACGAGTACCCGATCCTCGCCGTGGCGGCCGCCTTCGCGCAGGGCACGACGCGGATGCGGGGCCTGGCCGAGCTGCGGGTCAAGGAGAGCGACCGCCTCCAGGCCGTGGCCGAGGGTCTCGCCGCCTGCGGCGTCGAGGTCGGGATCGAGGGCGACGATCTCCTGGTCACCGGGCCGGTCAGGACCACCCGTGCCGCCCGCATCGACGCCCATCACGACCACCGGATCGCCATGAGCTTCCTCGTCATGGGCGGCCTCGGCACCAGCCCGGTGACGGTCCTGGGCGCCGAGACCATCGAGACCAGCTTTCCCGGCTTCGCCGACCTCATGAACCGCCTCGGCGGCGGGCTCGAGGTGATCGAGCCGTGAGCGATGCGGTCATCGTCGCCATCGACGGCCCGGCCGGCTCCGGCAAGAGCACGCTGGCGAAGCGGCTGGCGGGCGCCGCGGGCCTGCGGTTCCTCGACACGGGCCTGCTCTACCGGGCGGTGGCGGCGAGGCTGCGGGCGACCGGCGGGTCGCCCGCCGACAGGGCGGCGGCGGCGGTGGCGGCGCGGTCGGTCGATGCCGATGCTCTCGATCCCGAGGCGCTGCACGGCGAGGGGATCGGCGGCGACGCCTCCGAGGTCGCGGCCTACCCCGAGGTGCGCTCGGCCCTGCTCGAGCTGCAGCGGCGCTTCGCCCGGACGCCGCCGGGTGCCGTGCTCGCCGGCCGCGACATCGGCACCATCGTCTGCCCCGACGCGACCCTCAAGATCTTCGTCACGGCCTCGATCGAGGAGCGTGCCCGGCGCCGCTTCCTGGAGTTGCAGGCGCGCGGCGAAACGCCTATACAGGCGCGCGTTTTGTTGGAGGTGGCCGAGCGTGATCGCCGTGACCGGGAACGGGCGGTCGCGCCCTTGTCCGTTGCCCCCGGCGCGGTCGTGATCGACACCTCGACGCTGGACGTCGAGCAGTCGTTCGCCGCCGTGGAGGCGGCGTACCGGACACGGATTCGATCCAGCGCCAATCGAACGACCTAGCCAATCCCGGCTAACGAACCCTGACCCCGTCCGGCCTCGGCCGGCGGATGTGGAGCAAGAATGCAGGAAGCCATCGCGACCACCCAAGCCCCGTCCCAGGCCGATTTCGCGTCGATGCTCGACGAGACCCTGGGCGGCAGCTCAAAGCTGGAAGGCTCGGTGGTCAAGGGCACGGTCATCGCCCTCGACAACGAGGACGCGGTCGTCGATGTCGGCCTCAAGTCCGAAGGCCGCGTGCCCATCAAGGAATTCTCGACCCCCGGCCACCCCGTCGAGGTGAAGATCGGCGATACGGTCGAGGTCTATGTCGAGCGCTTCGAGAACCGCAGCGGCGAGGCCGTCCTCTCGCGCGAGAAAGCCCGCCGCGAGGAGAGCTGGAACCGGCTCGAGAACGCGTTCAACGAGCAGGACAAGGTCGAGGGCGCCATCTTCGGTCGGGTCAAGGGCGGCTTCGCGGTCGATCTCGGCGGTGCCGTGGCCTTCCTGCCGGGCAGCCAGGTCGACATCCGCCCGGTTCGCGACGTGGCTCCCCTGGTCAACAAGCCCGAGCCCTTTTTGATCCTTAAGATGGACCGCCGCCGGGGCAACATCGTGGTCTCGCGCCGGGCCGTGCTCGAGGAGAGCAGGAAGGAGCAGCGCGACGAGCTGCTCGCCACCCTCTCCGAGGGCCAGGTGCTCGACGGCGTGGTCAAGAACATCACCGACTACGGCGCCTTCGTCGATCTGGGCGGCCTCGACGGCCTCCTGCACGTCACCGACATCTCCTGGAAGCGCGTCAACCACCCGACCGAGGTCCTGGGCGTCGGCGCCCAGGTCAAGGTGCAGGTCATCCGCTTCAACCGCGAGACCCAGCGCATCAGCCTCGGCATGAAGCAGCTCGAGGCCGATCCCTGGGAGGGCGTGGAGCTCAAGTACCCGGTCGGCACCAAGTTCAAGGGCACCGTCACCAACATCACCGACTACGGCGCCTTCGTCGAGCTGGAGCCCGGGGTCGAGGGCCTGGTCCACGTCTCCGAGATGAGCTGGACCAAGAAGAACGTGCATCCCGGCAAGATCGTCTCGACCACCCAGGAGGTCGAGGTGATGGTGCTCGAGGTGGATCCCGACAAGCGCCGCATCAGCCTCGGCCTGAAGCAGACCCTGGCGAATCCCTGGGACGCCTTCCTCGAGACGCATCCGGTGGGCTCGACGGTCGAGGGCGAGATCCGCAACATCACCGAGTTCGGCCTCTTCGTCGGCGTCGACGGCGAGGTGGACGGCATGGTGCACCTCTCCGACATCGACTGGGAGAAGCCCGGCGAGGAGGCCGTCCAGGCCTTCAGCAAGGGCGACGTGGTCAAGGCCGTGGTGCTCGACGTCGATGTCGAGAAGGAGCGCATCAGCCTCGGCATGAAGCAGCTCTCGGACGACCCCTTCAAGGAGGCGACCTCCGGCATCAAGAAGGGCGACCGGGTCACCTGCACGGTCAAGGAGATCACCACGGGCGGCATCGAGGTCGAGACCTCGTCGGGGGCGGTCGGCTTCATCCGCAAGGCGGAGCTCAGCCGCGACCGCGACGAGCAGCGGCCCGAGCGCTACGCCGTCGGCGAGAAGCTCGACGCCAGGGTGACCAACATCGACGCCGCCAGCCGCCGGCTGACGCTCTCGGTCAAGGCGCTCGAGATCGCCGACGAGAAGCAGGCGATGCAGGAGTACGGCTCGTCCGACAGCGGCGCCAGCCTCGGCGACATCCTGGGTGCGGCACTCCGCCAGAAGCAGGAGGGGGCGAAGACCGACGACGGCGACAAGTAGCCGCCTTGGGCTCGCGCCAGACGAAAGGAACGCCGTCGGGGGAGACCCCGGCGGCGTTCCGCCTTCGCCGGCCGGGCGGCCCCTCCCTTGACGCTGCCCCTCGGCTTTGCCAAGCTTCGCCTGTCGTTTGCGGCTTCGGCCGGGTGGAAAGCGTCATGACCAAGTCGGATCTGATCAAGCGCCTCGCCGAGGCGAACCCGCACCTCTTCCTGCGCGACATCGAGCGGATCGTCTCGACCGTGTTCGACGGCATCGGCGATGCCCTGGCCGAGGGCGACCGGGTCGAGCTGCGGGGCTTCGGCGCCTTCTCGGTGCGGCCGCGCGGCGAGCGCACCGGGCGCAATCCCCGAACCGGCGACGAGGTCCAGGTGCCGAAGAAGCTCGTCCCCTACTTCAAGACCGGCAAGGAGCTGCGCGAGCGGCTCAACAAGGCCTGACCCTTCCCTCATCACCTTTCCCGCGTCGCCCTTCCATCATCACGAGGACTGCCCCCATGGCGAAACTGCTGCGAACCGTGGTCGGGCTGCTCGGCCTGCTCGTCATCGTCGTCTTCTCGGTCGCCAACCGGGGCATCGTCGACGTCAGCTTCTTCCCGCTGCCCATTCCGACGATCCCGCTGCCGGTCTACGCCGTCTTCCTGATCGGCATCTTCATCGGCGCGATCATCGGCGGCCTCGCCTTGTGGCTCTCCGGCCACCGGATGCGGGCCGAGTGGCGGCAGCTTCGCCGCCGGGCGCGCGCCGAGGCGCATCAAAGGCGGCTGAAGGAGCAGGAGGAGGAGCGCCTCGCGACCGAGCGCTCCCGCCAGCGCCAGGACGCCCTGGCCCTCGCCGCCCCCCGCCGCTGAGGCCCGGCACCGTCACCCGGCGGGCGGGGCGGTGCTCGGCTTTCTCGGCCGATTCGGCAGGGCGGAGGGCCTCAGGCAGCTCGATGCGGCGCTCAGGGCCGTCGATCTCCACCCGGCCTTGGTGCCGGAGGCGGTGAAGCTCGCCACGCTTCGCCAGCTCGAGGCGGCCATCGGCAAGCCGCAGCCACACGATTTCGCGGCGGCCGCCGAGCTTCTGGCCTATTGCATGGTCGGTCCCGAAGCCTTCACCGAAGCGACCGACGCCGCCCTGACGCAATCGGTCGAGGCACGCATCGAGGCCGCTACCCAGGCCGGCGACAGCCTCGACGCCCGCCTCGTCCTGCTGACGCTCCACGCCGGGCTGACGCAGCCGGTGGTGGTGGCAAGATTCGGGCTGGAGGCCGGCTGAACGCTTTTTCCCGCCCCGCCTGGCGCGGCTGGGATTCGCCCGAACGCGGATAAGGGAAGTTGGGGCCGAGGGAGGGACACCTTGCTATTCTGACCATTGCCGCTCCCGATGGAAATCTGAGCACGGCGACGCGAATAGTTCAAAATGGAGGGATTGCGCAACCTGATGTCTGGAAATTCGCCGGTGGCCCGATCAAGCATCCGGGGTGTTCCAGTTGACGTATGGCTGCGTTGAAGCCTGCCATGTTTCGTCGATTTCGACGAGCACAGCGGTGACGAGACGCAGGAGCGATGCGTTGTTGGGGAAGACGCGGACCTTGACGGTACGTCGCTTCAGCTCCTGCTGAACGGCGCGTTCGA
>CAYMTA010000046.1:0-31676 GCA_964393275.1 uncultured Geminicoccaceae bacterium
CGGATGCCGGCGGCGAAGAAGCCGGTGAGCGTGTCGAGCTTGTCGGCGAGCGCCAGGGCCAGGCTGGTCGGGGCCGTGGGACACGCATCGCCCGGGCCGAGCGGCCGGTAGTGCTCGGCGATGGCCCGGGCCACCTCCTCCGGCTCGCCCTGGGCCCTGGCGTAGTGGCCGCCCATCACACCCTGCACCTCGGGGAACTCGCCGACCATGCCGGAGACGAGATCCGCCTTGGCGAGCCGCGCCGCCCGCTCGACGAGCAGCCGGTCGGCATCTGGAATCGAATCGGCGAGCCGCACGGCGAGCGTCTCGAGCCGCTCGACCTTCTCGCGCATCGAGCCGAGCTCGGAGTGGAAGACCATGGCGTCGAGCCTGGGCAGCAGCGCCTCCAGCGGTGTCTTCCGGTCCTGCTCCCAGAAGAAGCGGGCATCCCAGAGCCGCGCCCGGAGCACCCGCTCGTTGCCGGCGACGATCGCGGCACCGCCGTCCGGCGCCTCGATATTGGCGACGGTGACGAAAGCGGGGGCGAGCCGCCCTGCCCCGTCCTCGCCGCCATCTTCCTCCAGCGCCAGGTATTTCTGGTTCGTGCGCATGGTGGTGACCAGCACCTCGGCCGGCAGCGCCATGAAGGCCGCGTCGATGCGGCCAAGAAGCGGCACCGGCCACTCGACCAGGCCGGCGATCTCGTCGAGCAGCACGGGATCGGGCCGGACCCGGTAGCCGGCATTCCCGGCGAGGTCCCTGGCTTTCGCCTCGATGACCTGGCGCCGGTCCGCGGCGTCCAGCATCACCCGGGCCGCGATCAGATGGTCGCGGTAGTCGTCGAGGTCGCGCACGACGACGGCGTCGGGCGCCATGAAGCGATGGCCGAAGGTCTGCCTGCCGCTATGGATTCCGGCGAAGGCGAATGGCACGACCTCGCCGTCGAGGAGGCAGAGGATCGACTGCAAGGGCCGCACCCAGCGCGCCTCGCCGTCGCCCCAGCGCATCGACCTGGGCCAGGGGAAGCCCGCGAGGATGGCCGGGACGGCTTCCGCCACGATCCCGGCTGTCGACCGCCCCGGCTCGACGAAGCTCGCGACCAGGAAGCGGCCCTTCTTGTCCTCGATCTCGCCGAGCGTGTAGTCGGCCGACCCCAGGCTCTTGAGGAACCCCTGGCGCGCCTTCTCGGGCGCATCGATCCGGGGTCCGCGCCGCTCGATGGTCCGGTCGGCCGAGACGACGGGCAAAGCCTCGAACGCGACCATGAGCCGCCGCGGGGTCGCATGCTGGTGCGCGAGCCTGCCCTCGATGCCGCCCTCGGCGAACGCTCTTGTGAGGCGTGACGCGAGCTCCGAGGCGGCGAGCCTCTGCATCCGCGCCGGGATCTCCTCCGAGAGAAGCTCCAGCAGCAGCTCAGCCATGGGCGCGGCTCGCCAGCCAGGCCTCGGCGCAGGCCTTGGCGAGGGCGCGGACCCGGCCGATATAGGCCTGCCGCTCGGCGACGCTGATCACGCCGCGGGCATCGAGGAGATTGAAGGTGTGGCTCGCCTTCAGGCACTGGTCATAGGCCGGCAGGGCCAGCTTGCGCTCGAGCGTGCGCTGGCACTCGGCCTCGGCGTCGGCGAAGTGGCGAAAGAGCGTGTCCGTGTCGGCGACCTCGAAGTTCCAGGTCGAGTACTCCCTTTCGGCCTGGAGGAAGACATCGCCGTAAGTGGCGCCGGCACCATTGAAATCGAGATCGTAGACGTTCTCGACCCGCTGCACGTGCATGGCCAGCCGCTCGAGGCCGTAGGTCAGCTCGCCCGAGACCGGCCGGCAGTCGATGCCGCCGATCTGCTGGAAATAGGTGAACTGGCTGACCTCCATGCCGTCGCACCAGACCTCCCAGCCCAGCCCCCACGCACCGAGCGTCGGGCTCTCCCAGTCGTCCTCGACGAAGCGGAGATCGTGGAGCGCCGGGTCGATGCCGAGACCGTAGAGGCTCTGGAGGTAGAGCTCCTGCAGATCCAGGGGCGATGGCTTGAGGATCACCTGGAACTGGTAATAGTGCTGCAGCCGGTTGGGGTTGAGGCCGTAGCGGCCGTCGGTCGGCCGCCGCGAGGGCTGGACGTAGGCCGCCTTCCAGGGCTCGGGGCCGAGGGCGCGCAGCGTGGTCGCCGGATGGAACGTCCCGGCCCCCACCTCCATGTCGTAGGGCTGCAGGATCAGGCAGCCGTGGCCCGCCCAATAGGTCTGGAGCCTGTGGATCAGCTCCTGGAAGCTCGGCGCGGCCACGTCGCTTTTCAACCCGATGGTTTGCTGCGGTGCAGAACCTAGTCGCTGGCGGCCCGGCCGGTCAAGAGAGCGGCCGGCGCCTTGGAGTCGCGGCGCTCAGGGCTTCTTCAGGACGCAGTCCTCCTTGGAGCGGCAGATCGTGCCGTTCGGGACGTAGGTGCCGCAATGCGGGCATTCGTAGAGCGTCTCGGCGGGCGTGGGCCGGCGCCGTGCCCGCGGCTCGGGGCGCTTGACCTCGGCATAGTCCTTCGGATCGCTGATCTTGTCGCGGATCGTCGCCATCAGCTTCCAGCCCTTCCAGACGGCAACGATCACCAGGGCGGTGAAGATCAGCTTCGAGAGCGAGAGACCGAACATGAGCTGCGATGCCATTGGGGCTGGGGATGGGAGGCGGGTCGCCACCGCGGCCGGCGGCCCTGGAAGTGTCTCCTAGCAGGTGGCGGCCGGCGGTGTCTCCCGCAAGCCCGCCTCGGACCGGCTCTCAGAGCCCGTAGCGGCGCCAGAGGAGATCGGCGTCGAGCTGGCCCAGAAGCTCCGGCAGCAGGGCCGCGAGGCGGCTTTCACCGCCGCCGCCGAAGCGCCGCCGGAGCCAGCCCCGGTCCTGATTGACGACACGGATGCGGATCTTCTTGCCGTGCCTCGCCCGCAGGGTCGAGCGCAGCTCCCCGAGCGCGTCGACCAGCCCGTGCTCGACGGCCTTCACGCCACTCCACACCCGCCCCGAGTAGAGCTCCTCGACCGGCAGGCGGAGCTTCGCGCCCCGCCGCTCCTCGACATGCGCCTTGAAGCTCGCGAGGATGTCTCGATGCAGCTCCGCCAGCACCTCGAGGTCGCCCGGCTCTTCCGGCCGGAACGGATCGAGCAGCGCCTTGCGCGGCCCGGTCGCATGCACGCGGCGCTCGATGCCGAGCTTCTGGATGGCGCCCGCGAGGCCGAAGCTCGCCGAGATGACACCGATGGAGCCGACGATCGAGGATCGATCGACCAGGATCTCGTCGGCGGCGAGCGCCAGCCAGTAGCCGCCCGAGGCGGCGACGTCCTCGACGAAGGCGATCACCGGCTTCTGGTGCTCGGCGGCGAGGTCGCGGATGCGGCGGGCGATCAGCGACGACTGGACCGGCGAGCCGCCCGGGCTGTTGATGGCGAGCGCCACCACCGGCGCCCGCTTCATGGCGAAGGCGGCGGCCAGGGCCGGCTCGATGGCCCGCAGCGTCAGCCCGCCGCGAAACGGCACGGCGCCGATCAGCCCGCTCAGGCGAACGACGGGGATCGGCGTGCGGCGGTGAAAGAGCCGGTCGGGCCAGTGCCAGGGCAAGGTCGAAGTCCCTCTCGGTCTCGCCGGGCGGACGCTAGCCGCCTCGGCCTTGCTGCAGAACGCTGTCGAGGTCGGCACCATCGCGCAGGATCGCCTCGGCAAGCTCACTGTACTTGCCATCATCGCCATGCAGGACAAGCCCTGCCATGAGCCGGGTCGGTCCTTTCGCACCCTTGCGGCAGCGGGTCAGGACCCGCTTCGCCGGCTGGCCGGCCTTCGGCCAGAGCGGGATGATCTCGATCCCGCCGGCCGGTCCCTCGAGCGCGGCCAGCAGCTCGGGCAGCCGGTCGGCGCGCTGGATCAGGGCCAGCCGACCGCCGGGCCGCAAGCGCCGCAGGCAGGCGCCGAGCCAGTCGGCCAGGCTCGCGCGCTCGCGCGTCGCCAGCGCCTTCGCCAGATCGGGCGACGCCGGCGTCGCAGCCGGATGGAAGGGCGGGTTGGTCATCACCCGATCGAACGATCGGCTGCGCAGGGCGGAAGGCGGCGCCAGCACATCCCCCTCGACGATGGTGATCGCCATCTCGAGGCAGTTCAGCGTCACGTTGGCCCGCGCCAGGGCGGCCATCGCCGGGTCGATCTCGATGCCCATGATGGCGACACCCGGCACCCTGCGGGCGAGGCAGAGGGCGGCCGTCGCGACGCCGGCGCCCGCCTCGAGCACGGAGGTGCCCGGCTCGGCCGGCAGGGCGGCGGCGAGCAGCACCGGATCGATGGCGGCGCGATAGCCGCGCCGTGGCTGGCGGATCGTCAGCCGGCCGCCCAGGAACCGGTCGCAAGTGCAGGCTTCGTCGGCCCCGTCGTCCCTGGTCACGAGCGCGGCGCAAGGTCGGCCGCGGCCTCCTCCAGGAGCCGGCGGGCGCGGGGCAGATCGTCCTCGGCCACGAGCAGGCGGCGCTGTATGGCGCCGATGCTGCCCTCGATGCTGCTGGTGTGCTGGTCGACGAGCAGGGTCGCGATCCCGGCGTCCCGCATGACCGCCTCGATCCAGGACAGGTGGACGAGATCGTTGCTGCGCGCCAATTCTACCAAGATGCGACCATCCGTCGAAGCCGGGCAGGCAAGTGTCTGGTTTGCCAGAGCCGAAGCTGGCGTGGTAGCTAGCGCCGCGGGCGGTGGCAAGCGGTCCATGTGGAAGGCCGCGGCTGCCGTCTCGATGCCTGGAGTGCGCCTTGGGAACCGCTTTGCATCTGTCTTCCGGCCAGCGGCCAGCGGGCGAGCCTGCTCTGGCGCTGGTCCAGCGACTGGTCGCGGACGACCTCGCGGCGGTCAACCGGCTCATCCTCGAGCGGTTGCATAGCGAGGTGACCCTGATCCCCGAGCTCGCCCGCCATCTGATCGCGGCCGGCGGCAAGCGCATCCGGCCGATCCTGACGCTCCTCTCGGCCAGGCTCTGCGGCTATGCCGGCGAGCGGCACATAGCGCTCGCCACCTCGGTCGAGTTCATCCACACGGCCACCCTCCTGCACGACGACGTGGTCGACGAGAGCGACCTGCGGCGCGGCCGCTCGACCGCCAACTCGCTCTGGGGCAACAAGGCGCCGGTGCTGGTCGGCGACTTCCTGTTCAGCCGCGCCTTCCAGCTCATGGTGGCCGACGGCAACCTCAGGGTGCTCGACATCCTCGCCAATGCCTCGGCCGTCATCGCCGAGGGCGAGGTCGCCCAGCTCATGACCGCCGGCGACGTCGGCACGAGCGAGGCCGCCTACTACGACGTCATCCGGGCCAAGACCGCGGCCCTGTTCCAGGCGGCCTGCCGCATCGGCGCCGTCGTCGCCGAGCGCGGCACGGATGAGGAGGAGGCGCTCGCCACCTTCGGCGACGAGCTCGGCATCGCCTTCCAGCTCGTCGACGACGCGCTCGACTACTCGGCGCGCGAGGCCCAGCTCGGCAAGACCGTCGGCGACGATTTCCGCGAGGGCAAGGCGAGCCTGCCGGTGCTGCTCGCCTATGCGGCTGGCAGCCCGGCCGAGCGGAATTTCTGGGAGCGGGTCATCGGCGAGCCGGCCGGGCAGCGGGAGGGCGATCTCGCCGAGGCGCAGTGGCTCCTCGCCCATCACGGCACGCTCGACGCCACGTTGGCCCGGGCCCGCGCCTCCGGCCAGCGGGCAAGGGACAGCCTCGACGTCTTCAGGCGCTCCGCCTGGCGGGACGCGCTCGAGGAAATCGTCGATTTCTCCATTGCCCGCGCCTATTAGGCGCCTGCGGCGGCTTGCGCGGCCTCGCGCTTTCGCCTATCTCTCGCCGCGGCCTCGGAGTGTAGCTCAGCCTGGTAGAGCACCGTCTTCGGGAGGCGGGGGCCGCAGGTTCAAATCCTGCCACTCCGACCATCGAGCCGCACCCATCCCGAAAGCGGGAGTCCATGCGTCTGCTCGATTGGTTGCCGTTCGGCCGCGTGGCCGAGCTGTCCCCCGATGACCTGGCAGCCAGCCTCGCTCGCGGCGATCGGCTGCTGCTCGTGGATGTGCGGACCGGCTTCGAATACCGCCGGGGCCACATCGTCGGCGCCGTTCACGTTCCCGTGCAAGACCTGGCCGCCGCCCTGCCCCGTTTGAATCTGGACCGCCGGGTGCCGATCGTCGCCATCTGCAAGACGGCGCACCGCTCGATCCCGGCGGTGCGGCTCCTGGGCGAGCGGGGCTTTCGCGCCGTGCAGCTGGCCGGCGGCATGGACCGCTGGCGCCGGCAGGGTCATGCGGTGAGAACGGGAGAGAACCCTTGAGCCTCGATCTGCTCTATTTTGCCAATCCAATGTGCTCCTGGTGCTGGGGCTTCGCACCTGCCGTGCGGGCGCTGACCGAGGCCGGCCACCGGGTCACGCTGGCCCTCGGCAGCCTGGGCGCCGACCGGGTGCGGCCGATGCGCGCCAAGGACAAGGCCGAGGTCCGCCAGCATTGGCGGCACGTCACCGAGGCGAGCGGCCAGCCCTTCGATTTCGGCTTCTTCGAGCGCGACGGCTTCGTCTACGACACCGAGCCCGCCTGCCGCGCCGTGCAGGTGGTGCGTGGGCGGTTCCCGGCCCTGGCGCTGCCGGCCTTCGGGCGGCTGCAGGAGCGCTTCTACGCGCTCGGCCACGACATCACGGACGAGGCCCTGCTCCGGGACGCGGTCGCCGAGTTCGGCATCCCGCCCGAGCTTTTCGACGCCGGGTTCGAGGCACCCGAGACGGCTGGCCTCGTCGCCGCCGAGTGGCAGCAGACGGCGGCGCTCGGCGTCACCGGCTACCCCACCCTCCTCGCCTTCGAGGCCGGCCGCCCCGAGGTCGTGACCATCGGCTGGCGCCCCCCCGATGAGGTGCTGGCGGCCGTGGCCCGGCTCGGGAGGTGATCCGTCCTAGCGGATTCAACCTTGCGGGAACAAAGGATGGTCCGGAGCGCTGGCCACCGGCGCTTGCCATTACGGCTTCTCGGGGTAGAAGGGCCGGCACTCCGGATCGAGGTAGCCGGCAACCGCGACGCTGCCGGTGCAGCAGTCCAGGCCATCGCGACCGACGAACGAGCCCGCGCTGCAGGCGCCCGGCAGCAGCACCTGCCAGCAGACATTGTTGCTGTTGCATTTCCGCGTGTTCTGGGAATAGCCACACCCGGCATTGAGAGAGCGATGCCTGGCGCTGTCAGACTGCTGGCGGTTGTAGGCCCTGACGCCCATCTCCTCGCACAGCTTGTATTCCGGCTCGTCGGCTTGCCGAGAGGCCGCCGCTGCCGCCATCACGTCCCGACAGGCGGGGTGCGTCGGCGAGGCGAAGCAGTTCACCCGTGCTTCGTAGCGGCGCCGGGCACGTTCGATGATCGCGCATTCGGTGACCAGCGGCACAGGCTTCTCCGCCTTCGGGCACCATTCCTCGAAGAACGCGGGGGTGAAGTCGAGCTTGCCATCCGGCGGACCGTTGCCACGGTACATGACCGATATGCAGCTCGCGTCCGTCCGATCGAAGCAAATCATGCAAGGCTGGCCAGCAACGCACGGATGACGTGCCGGATCCGCACGGTTGCCGAGCGGCGGCAGGAAGGCATGGGCCGTGCCATTCAGCCGCTTCTGAAAGACGACATGCGCATCACAGCCGGCAGGACACGAGCGGCCGTCGCTGTACATGGTGGCGGCAAGCGTCTCGGCCTGCGCCCCGGTCACGACGCAGCAGCTCAACGCAGCGGAAACCAGCAGGCCGAAGAACGCCAGACGTGCCGACGTGAGCATGGCCGTTTCCCCACCGTGGGATCGAGGGATACTATTCCAATGTCCTCACGACGGACAATGGCAAGCGGAAGCTCGGGACGCGTGACGACCTCGACCATCCAGGCCGACAATCGCGACCGCAGCGGCGTCGAAGCTCGATCGGGGCGGCGATGCAGCCATCACCGATGCTTATGGTCACGGAACGCCGACGGTTCCGGGCCACGCCGGTCGGCGCTCTGGCGAGAGAAATGGGCTTGGGTTGGTGCATCCCATGCAACATTCGGCCTTGGGTTGTTGCGTCCGATGCAACATCCTGCCCGTCCCTGTTGCGTCCCGTGCAACATCACCGCTGCTTATGTTGCGGATAGCGCAACATCGGCAGCGAAATGATGCATCCGATGCAACAGCATGTCGCGAACGAACCCACGGAATCGACGAACGAACCCGCCGAATCGACGATCGAACCCGGGAATTCGACGAACGAACCCGACCGCGAATCCCGCGGCAATCGCCGGCTGCGTCCACTTTTCTCGGGTGCGCCCGCCCGCAGCCTCGGGGTTTGCCGAACGGACCCGGGACCGCTGGACATGCGCGCTCGACTAGGTTATAAAACCTAAGTTGGGCTCGCCCTCGCCCCTCGATGCCTCGCCCACGCCCTTCAGCGAGAGCCCGTGCATTGCTGGACAAGTGCCCTGAACGGGGCTCTACTGCCCGGCACGACAGTGGACGTGAATGCAAATCAATGACGCCGCGACCTGTGCTTGCAGGAAACCGCGGCAACGACACGAGGGAGAGAAAGCATGGTGCGGTCGATTGTCCATCCCAGCCGCCGTCGACTGCTCGCCGGCATCGGGGGCGCCACCCTGCTCGGCGGCATCGGCGCGCCGCATATCGTCAGGGCCCAGGCCGATACCGTGCGCTTCGGCCATCTGACACCGCTCACGGGCTTTCTGGGTCCGCTCGGCGAGTACGGGCAGATGGGGGTCAAGCTCGCCGTCGAGGAGATCAACGCGGGCGGCGGCGTCATGGGCCGCCAGATCGAGCTCCTGCTCGAGGACAGCGTCAACCCGGCGACCGCCTCGACCAAGGCCGAGCGCTACATCACCCGGGACAACGTCGTCTGCATCATCGGCGAGATCAGCTCGGCCTCGGGCCTCGCCATCGCCCAGGTGGTCGAGCGCCACCAGAAGCTGTTCGTCAACACCGGCTGCAACTCGGATGCGCTGCGCGGCAGCGACTGCAACCGCTACATGTTCCACGTCGAGGCCTGCAACACGCAGTACGTCAAGGCGGTGGGCACGGCGCTGCTGCAGCGCGGCCTGATCGACGGCAAGAAGATCTATTTCCTCACGGCGGACTACGCCTATGGCCACGACCTCTCCCGCGTCGGCAAGCGGTTCGTCGAGGGCAATGGCGGCGAGGTCGCCTGGGAGGATCTGGTGCCGACCGATTCCACCGACTTCAGCGCCTATATCCTGAAGATCCGGCGCGCCCAGCCGGACCTGATCATCTCCAACCTCGCCGGCAACCAGATCACCAACTTCGTCAAGCAGTACTCGGAGTACGGCCTGGAGACCCCCTATGCCGGCTTCGGCTTCGACACCGCGGTCGCCTGGGGCGCCGGCAAGGGCAATTTCGGTGGCGAATGGCCGGTCATCTGGCATCACGACCTGGATGTTCCCGCCTCGCACGACTTCGTCGAGGCCTTCACCAGGCAATACAGCAAGCCGCCGGAGAACCAGGCCTGGGGCGACTATGTCGCCGCCAAGGTCCTCGCCTCGGCGATGAACGAGGTGCAGTCGACCGACACGGCGGCCCTCCTCGAGCATTTCGGCAAGGAGCCGAAGCTCGACATCCTGAAGGGGCGCGAGGGCTATTTCCGCGACTGGGACCACCAGCTCATGCAGGAAATGTACACGATGACGGCGCGGCCGGTGGATGAAGTGAAGAGTGAATGGGATCTGATGGTGCTCGGCCCGGCCGTCCCGCCGGCCGACGAGTCTCTGGAGTCGATAGCGCCGACCCCCGAGGAGAATGCCTGCGAGCTCTAGGCCGAGTCGCCCGCCCGCCGGCCCGGAGCCGGTGGGCGGGGCGTTGTTCCCCCCACCTTCGACGTGAGGGCCACCCTTGCCGCTTGAGCTGGTCTTCGTCCTCGAGCAGGTGCTGAACGGCCTGCTGGTCGGCGTCTACTACCTGCTGATCGCCCTCGGGCTCTCGCTCATCTTCAGCCTGGGCGGCATCGTCAACCTGGCGCATGGCGGGTTCTATGCCATCGGCGCCTATCTGATCGTCATCCTGACCGGCCAGATCGGCTTCTTCGGCGCCTTCGTCGTCTCGCCGATCCTGGTAGCACTCCTCGGCATGGCGACCGAGCGGGTGTTCTTTCGCCGCTTCTACCGGCTCGATCCGATGCTGAGCCTGCTCTTGACCTTCGGGCTCGCCATGATCATCGAGCAGGCGCTCCGCATGATCTTCGGGGCGACGCCGATCCCGTACGCCATTCCGGCCTTCCTGCACGGGCAGGTCATGCTCGGCGAGATGCTCTTCTCGAGCTATCGCCTCGCCATCCTCGTCGTCGCGATCCTGGCCGTGGCCGGGCTCTGGCTCCTGCTGCAGCGCACGCCCTTCGGCCGCGTCGTCCGGGCCGGCGTCCAGAACCCGGACATGGTGGGTGCGCTCGGCATCTCGCTCTCGCCCTATCTCACCGCGGTGGCGGCGCTCGCCATGGGGCTCGCCGGCCTTGCGGGCGTGCTGATGGCGCCGATCACGGGCGTCCATCCGGCGATGGGCTCGGAGATTCTGATCCCGGCCTTCGTCGTCGTCGTGATCGGCGGGCTCGGCTCGTTCTGGGGCGTGGTCGCGGCGGCGGCGCTCGTCGGCATCGTCCGCGGCCTCACGGTCTACTACTATCCCCCGGCCTCGGAGGCCTCGATGTATCTGCTCATGCTGGCCGTGCTCCTGCTCCGCCCGCGCGGGATGTTCGGCGAGCGGATCGCCCGGTTCGAGTGATGCTCGCTCGCCACGCCAATCTCCTCGTCGTGGCATTGGCGCTCCTCGCCCTGCCATTCGCCCTCTTCGAGCTCGGGCTCACCTACGGCTCGGCGACCGACGTGGTCGTGCTCGCCATCGCCGCCATGGCGCTCAACCTGCTCGTCGGCTATACGGGGCTGGTCTCGTTCGGGCATGGCGCCTGGCTCGGCCTCGGCGCCTATGCGGCCGCCTTGTTCCAGCTCCATTTCTTCCCGGGCCAGATGCTGCTGCCGGCGGTTCTGGCGGTGATTTTCGTCGGCCTCGTGGCCCTGCTGCTCGGACCGCTCATCCTGCGTCGCCGAGGGGTGTATTTCTCCCTGATCACCCTGGCGCTCGCCGCCCTCGCCTTCGCCATCGCCTATCGCTGGACGGCGCTCACCGGCGGCGAGAGCGGGCTCGGCGGCATCGTCCGCACCTCGTTCCTCGGGATCGATCTCGACCGCAGCGATGCCGCCTATTACGCGCTCGTGGCGATCGTCGCCTTCCTCGTGATCGCGGTGCTGCAGCGCCTGGTGCGCTCGCCCATCGGGACCGTGCTCGTCGCCATTCGCGAGAACGAGGAGCGGACCCGCTTTCTGGGATACTCGACGACCGCCTACAAGGTCGTCTGCTTCACCGTCTCGGCCATGGTCACCGGGCTCGCCGGCGTGCTCTTCGTCTTCCATCACCGCTTCGCCTCGGCCGATCCCCTGGCGGTCTTCTTCTCCGGCGACCTGCTCGCCATGGTCATCATCGGCGGCATGCGCAGCTTCCTCGGGCCCGCCCTCGGCGCCCTGTTCTACGTGCTGTTCCGCGAGTTCCTGTCGATGTGGACGCCGGACTGGCTGCTCTATTTCGGCTTCCTGTTCGTCGCCTTCATCATGTTCTCGCCGACCGGGCTGATGGGCGTCGCCGGCCGGCTGCTCGAGCCCTTCACCAGGAAGCCCGCCTCGGCCGCCGCCATGGCCGGCCGGGCAGAGGCGGCCGAGCGGCCCCTCCCCGCGGCCTTGAGCAGCCATGACGAAGGCGTCGGGCCGATCCTCGAGGTCGAGGCCATCACCAAGCGCTTCGGCGCCATCCAGGCCATCGGCGGGGCGACCTTCAGCGTCGCGCGGCGCAAGCTGCACGCGCTGATCGGGCCGAACGGCGCCGGCAAGACGACCGCCTTCAATGTCGTCTCGGGCATGTTCCCGCCCGATGAGGGCAAGGTGCTCCTGGCTGGCGAGGCGATCCAGGGCCTGGCGCCGAACGAGGTGTGCCGGCGCGGCCTCGCCCGCTCGTTCCAGATCACCAACCTGTTCACGGGCCTGAGCGTGGAGGAGAATCTGCGCCTCGGCGTGCAGGCGACGCACGCCGCCCGCTTCAGCCCCTGGCGCGACGCTCACGCCATTGCCGCGATCAACCGGGAGACGGCCGAGATCCTGGGCTTTCTCGGGGTCGAGGGAATGGAGCAGGCGGCGGCCGGCACGCTGTCCTATGGCGGCCAGCGTCTGGTCGACATGGGGCTTGCCCTGACCTCGAAGCCGCGGCTGCTGCTGCTCGACGAGCCGCTCGCCGGGCTCGCCGCCACCGAGCGCGAGCGCATCGGCCGGTTGATCAAGCGCATCTCCGCCGACATCCCCGTCCTCCTGGTCGAGCACGACATCGACCGGGTGTTCCAACTCGCCGATGCCGTGACGGTCATGAACAACGGCGAGGTGCTGATCGACGGCACGGTCGAGGAGGTGCGCGGCGATTCGCGCGTGCAGGAGGTCTATATCGGCTCCGGCACGGCGGCCCTGGCAGGCCGCGAGATGGTGTCCGTCGCCGAGCCGGAGGTCCTCTTGGGCGCTCGCGGCATCAACACCTATTACGGCAAGAGCCATGTGCTGACGGACGTCGACCTCGACGTGCACAAGGGCGAGATCGTGGCCCTCCTCGGCCGCAACGGCGCCGGCAAGTCGACCTTTTTGAAGACGCTGATCGGCATCGCCCCGCCGGCCGCCGGCACGCTTCTCATGCAGGGCCAGGATCTGGCGGGGCTGCCGTCGGCCGAGATCGCCCGGCGCGGCATCGGCTACGTGCCGCAGGAACGGGCCCTCTTCCAGGGCATGAGCGTGCGCCACAACCTCGAGCTAGGCCGGCTCAAGCGGCGCACCGGCGCCGGCACCCACTGGACGGATGACGACATCCTGGCCTTCTTCCCGCGCCTCGCCGCGCGGCTCGACACCGCCGCCGACCGGCTCTCGGGCGGCGAGCAGCAGATGGTGGCCGTGGCCCGCGCCCTGGTCGGCGACACCAGGCTCCTGCTCCTCGACGAGCCCTTCGAGGGCCTGTCGCCGGCGGTCACCGAGGAGCTGTTCGACGTGTTCGACCGGCTCCGCCGCGAGGTCGCCATCCTGATCGTCGACCACAATCTCGATCTGGTCCTCAACCTCGCCGACCGGGCCTACGTGCTCGAGCGCGGCCAGGTCATCCACGAGGGCCCGTCGCGCCCGCTCGCCCACGACTACGACCTGCGCCGCGAGATCCTCTGGCTCTGATCGAGGCTGCGGGGAGCGCGGCGGTCAGCGCTCGGGATCGACCGTGAAATAGCTGGCGACGAGCAGGCAGAGGATCGTGGTGCCGGCCAGGATCAGGGTCACCAGGGCGTTGATGTCCGGGGTGAAGCCGAGGCGCATCATCGCCCAGAGGCGGATCGGCAGCGTGTTGTCGGTGCCGGTCACCAGGAGCGTGATCAGGGTCTCGTCGAACGACAGCGCCAGGGCCAGCACCGCCGCCGAGATCATCGCGGTCGCGATGTTGGGCAGCACCACGAGGCGAAAGGTCTGCAGCCGGCTGGCGCCGAGATCGAGCGAGGCCTCGATGATCGAGGGGCTCAGCGTCTGCAGGCGGGCCAGGATGATCCGATAGACGATCGCCAGGACGAACAGGGTGTGCCCGATCACCACGGTGAGCAGCGAGCGCTCGATGTGCGCCTCTCGAAAGAAGATCAGCAGGGACAGGCCGGTCAGGATCGGCGGCATCAGGAAGGGCAGGAAGATCATCAACTGGAGCAGGTCATGCGCCCGGCCGCGGGCACCCTGGTAGTAGAACGCGAAGAGGGTCCCGAGGACCAGGGCCAGCGCCACCGCAGCGGCCGCCACGATCAGGGTGTTGCCGAGCGCCTCGATGATGCTCTGGTTGTCCAGGAGCAGGACATAGGCATCGAGCGAGAAGCTGTCCCATTCGATCACGCCGCGCCGCATGGTGATGAACGAGAACAGGATGGCGACGAAGAGCGGGCCGTAGAGTGCCACGAGCACGGCCAGGGCAATGGCGAGCAGCACGATGCGCGTCGTCCAGTGCTGGGTCATCGGGTCCGCGTCTGGCCGGGCACGCGGCCGACCTTGGCGGCGAGCGCCATCGCCGCCAGGACGGCCAGCAGCAGGAAGACGGAGAGCGCTGCCCCGAACGGCCAATTGAAGGCCATGCCGAACTGGCTGTAGATGATCCGGCCGAAGGTGAATCCAGCCGGCCCGCCGACCATTTGCGGGGTCACGAAATCACCGATCGCGAGGATGAAGGTGAACGAGGCGCCGACCATGGTGCCCTGCAGGCTGAGTGGCAGGACGACCCGGCGAAAGGTCTGCGCCGGGCTGGCGCCGAGGTCGGCCGAGGCCTCGAGCAGGTTGCGCGGGATCTTCTCGAGCGCGATGAAGATCGGCAGGATCGCGAACGGCAGCAGGATGATGGCGAGCGTGACCAGGACCGCATTCAGATTGAACACCAGCACCGTCAGCGGCTCGTCGATCAGGCCGAGCCAGAGCAGGATGCGGTTGAGAAAGCCGCGGCTGCCGAGGATGCTATGGATCGCGTAGATCTTGATGATGTAGCTCATCAAGAGCGGGATCACGAACAGCAGCGTGGCGATGTACTTGCGGCGGCCCCGCAGGCTGGCCAGGAGATAGGCCACCGGATAGCCGAAAAGAATGGTGAGCAGGGCGACCTCGAGCGCCATGACCGCCGTGCGCACGAACATCGGCAGGTAGATCTCGTCCGCGAAGAAGCGGACGTAGTTGCGCAAGGTCGGCTCGAAGACGATCTCGGTGCCCTCGACGTGGAACAGGCTGTAGGCCAGGAACGAGACCAGCGGCAGAACGATGAACACGACCGGCAGGCCATAGGCGAGCACGGCCAGGGCGACCCGGCCATGACGCCGGCCGGGCGCCGGGCGGGGCCGGCTTTCGGTCAAGCGGGCACGAGCCGGCCGTCGCCGGCCTGCCAGGCGATCACCGCCGCGGCGCCGGGCACGGCGGCGATGCCCGCGGCCCGGCTCGGCAGCCTGACGGTCAAGGCGAGGTCGGGTGCGGCGATCGGCCGGACCACGATCTGCGAGGTCGGCCCGGCGAAGTTCACCTCCGCAACCAGCACCTCGAGGCGGTTCTCCGGCTCGACGCCGGCATCGGCATCCGCCGCGATGAGGCGAATGACCTCCGGCCGGACCGCGAGCTTGACCCGAGATCCGGCCGTCATTGGGGCGAGCTCGGGCTGGTGCCCGACGTCGCAGGAAAGATCGCCGAGCAGCGTCGCGATCCGGCGCGTGGATGACCCCGAAGCCGTTAACGCATCGTCCCGGAGCACGCCGTCCAGGATGTTGTTGTCGCCGAAGAAGCGGGCGACGTATTCGCTCCCCGGCTGGTAGTAGACCTCCTTCGGGCTGCCGATCTGGACGATCACGCCGTTGTTCATGACGCAGACCCGATCCGCCATGGTGATCGCCTCCTCCTGGTCGTGGGTGACGAACAGGAAGGCGATCTCGATCTCCCTTTGCAGGCGCTTGAGAAAGGTCTGCATCTGCCGTCGCAGCTCGGCGTCCAGGGCGCCCAGGGGCTCGTCGAGCAGGATCAGCCGCGGCCGGCAGATGAAGGCGCGGGCAAGCGCCACCCGCTGGCGCTGGCCACCGGAGAGCTGGGCCGGATAGCGCTCGCCGAACGGCTCGAGCGCCACGAGCGTGAGCGCCCTTTCGACCTCGCTTCGGATTTCCGCCCTGGGCCGGCCGCGCACCCGCAGCCCGTAGGCGATGTTCTCGGCGGCGGTCAGGTGCGGAAAGAGCGCGTAGTCCTGGAACACCGTGTTGAACGGCCGGCGGTTGATCGGTGCCGTGGTGATGTCCTGGCCCTGGAGCAGCACGGCTCCGGCACTCGGCTCGGTGAAGCCGCCGATCAGCCGCAGCACCGTGGTCTTGCCCGAGCCGCTCGGGCCGACCACGGTGATGAACTCCTGGTCGTCGATCGCAAGGTTGATGTCGTCGAGAACCTGGACGCCGTCATAGTGCTTGGCGACGCCACGCAGCTCGACCAGCGGGGGGGCCGTCACCGCCATCGGCTGTGGCTTTGACGGGCCCTCCCCCAGGAAGCCTGCCACCGGAGCTACGGGGTGGCCTTGACCTCGTTCCAGAGATCGGATCGGCGGGTCGGGTCCTCGACCGCCTCCAGCCAGATCAGCTTGTCGTCGGCCTCTGCGCTGGCGAACGGCGTCACGGTGTTGCCGAACCCGGTCCGCTCCGACAAGGCGCCGCTGATCTCGGGCCGCAGGGTGAAGTTGACCCAAGCCTCGGCCAGATCCTTGTCGCGCACCCCGCTGGTCAAGGCCCAGGTGTCGAGCCAGGCGAGCGCACCTTCCTTCGGGTTGACATAGGCGATCGGCGCACCGGCATCCTGCATCGCCTTGACCTGCTGCTGCCCGTAATTCGCCCAGATCAGCGCCACGTCGTTGTTCTCGTAGAGCTGCAGGGCCTCGTCAGGGGTGGTGTAGAAGGTCAGCACGTTGTGCTTGAGGTCGATCAGCCTGGCCTTGATCTCCTGGAGCTGCTCCTCGCTCAGATGGAACGGGTCGTCGATGCCCATGAGCAAGGCGGTGAACGAGAAGTTATGCTCGCCATTGTCGTAGGCCAGGACGCGCCCCTGGTACTGCGGCTCCCACAGCGCCGCCATCGAGGTCGGCGCCGGGTCGACCTTCTCGACATCGTAGATCAGGCCGATGGCATCGAAGGCATAGGGGATCGCGTATACCTTGCCGTCGCGCATGACGCCGGTGACCTTGGTGAGGTCCTGGAAGCGTGGCAGCGCGCTCTTCTGGTTGGGCAGCTTGTCCAGGTCGAAGGGTGTGGTCAGGCCGGCATCGATATAGCGCTGGAGCTGGGCGGTGTTGATCGCGAAGATGTCGAAGTCCTGACCTTCGCTGCCCTTGATCTTGGCCCAGATCTCGTCGTCGGTGCCGACGAAGACGACGCTGACGTCGGCGTCGTATTCCTGCTCGAACGCCTCGACCCAATCGGGGTCGGCATAGCCTTCCCAGGAGAGAATCCGAAGCTCCTTGGCCGCCCATGCCGGCTGGCCGACGGCGAGCGCGGCCGCGAGACCCAGCGCAACGGGCCAGGCTTTCAAAACCATCATGCTCCCTGCCTCCCTTCTTGCATGGCGGTGCCCGACGATCGAGCCCGCCATGGTGACCCACGAGCCGGGGTCGACGATAGAGTTCCACGAGGCGCAGGCCAAGAGCCATCCGGGACGGACGGCCGCTGGCGCGGAAAGCCGCTTGCCGGGCGATGCCTGCGACCGGGCTGATCATCTCGGGGAACTGGTCGCGGCCGGTTGCCGCGGCGGCCTCGTCGATCGACCGAGAGAGCGGTCTCCGCCTCAGCCCTGGCAGCAGCGGACGCCGGAGGCCAGGGCGGAGGCGGGGCGGCTCCACCAGGAGATCCTGCCCCTGATCGTCTTCATGACCCGCCACCTGCAGACCCACCAGCTCGCCGTCGGCAAGCGTTTCCTGGCGAGAAGGCTCGGCCTCGAGGAGGTGCATGTCCGCTCGCCGGCCGCGACGCCCACCGCGTTCCAGCTCGAGGAGATCGCCCGGATCGGCGGCTGGCTCGGGCCCCTGGGCGGCGGGGGTGGGCTGCCCGGTTCCCCCTGCTGATCACGCACCCGGCACACGGCCTTGCTCCCGGCAAGCGCGGGTGCGACACCGGGGCGGGTCGTTGTTGGGGCTTCGATCGCGAGAGCCGAGGGGGAGAGGTCGGAAGATGGACGTCGAGGGCAGGAAAGCGGTGGTGTTCGGTGGCACCTCGGGCATTGGGCTCGCCACGGCGAGGCAGCTGGCGGCGCTGGGGGCCGAGGTGGTGGCGGTCAGCCGTGATCCGGGGAAGGCGGGCAAGCTGCCCGAAGGCATCAGGACCGCGACGTGCGACGTGCGCGATCAGGAGGCGGTGGCGGCGCTGCTCGCGGAGCAGGCGCCCCTCGATATCCTGGTCAGCGCCGCGACCGGTGGCGCGCGGGCGATCGGGCCGTTCCTCGAGATGGACATGGCGGGCTATCGGGCGTCCTTCGACAAGCTCTGGGGCTATGCCAATGTCGTGCGCTTCGGTGCCCGGCATTTGACCGAGGATGGCACGATCGTGCTGGTTAGCGGGGCGCCATCGCGCAAATGCCTGCCGGGCCAGGTTGCGCTGAGCTCGGTCGGGGCCGCGGTCGAGGCCCTGGTCCGCGCGGTCGCGGTCGAAATGGCGCCACGCCGCATCAACGTCGTCTCGCCGGGCATGATCGACACGCCCATGGTGCCGATGGATGCCAGGGACCGCGACGAGATCTATCGCAAGCGGACGGCGGGCAACCTGATCCCGCGGGCCGGCACCGCCGACGAGGTGGCCGGGGCCATCGTCTTCGTCGTGCAAAACGACTTCGTCACCGGCACCACCGTCGACGTGGACGGCGGCTGGCTCCTGTCCTGACGCGACCCGTCGCCGATCGACCGGCCATCACGGCGGCTCTTGCCTTGCGGCCCGGCGCGGACATCTTGGCTGGTGGCGCCACTGGTGCCGGGCTTGCAGAGCGAGGGTGAGACTGCCTTGACGTTCGTTGCCGAACCTGGTCGGGCGGACGGGCCGGGCCTGGTGGAGCGCCCTGGCTCGGGCTCCACCCGGCAGCGCCAGTGGCCGCTTCTGCTTTCGGCCGTCGTCCTCGTGGCCGTCGCCCTTTTCGTGCTGACCCGTTTCGCGGGCGAGGTCGACTACCAGTCGATCAGGGCCACGGTTCTGGCGACCCCGCCATGGCGGATCGCGGCGGCGGTCCTCCTGACGGCGGCGAGCTTCGGGGCGTTGACGCTCTATGACGTGAACGCGTTTCGGGCGATCGGCAGCCCCAGGCGCTGGCGCGAGGTGGCACCGGGTGCCTTCGCCGCTTTCGCGGTCTCGCAGTCGGTCGGCTTCGGCCCCCTGAGCGGCGGTGCCGTGCGCCTGCGCTTCTATCTGCCGCTCAAGGTGACGCCGGCCGAGATCGCGGGCGTGGTCGCCTTCGTGACGATCTCGTTCGGGCTGGGCCTCGCGGTGATCGGCGCCGCTGGCGCTCTCGCCATTGCACCGGAGATCGCGGGCGTCGTCGGCATGGAGCCCGGCCCCATCCGCCTGCTCGGCGGCGTCCTCCTCGTCCTCGTGCTGGCGCTCATGAGCCTCGGCGGACGCTCGTTGCGCCTGCCCTGGCTCGGCGAGCGGCGGATCAGGCTTCCGGACCGTGCCATCCTGCTCCGCCAGATCCTGGTGACCGCGGTCGACATCGTGGCGACGGCGGGCGTCCTCTGGGTGCTCCTGCCGTCCGGCGGAATCGGGTTTCCGGCCTTCGTTCCGATCTTCGCCGCGGCCGTGGCCCTCGGCGTCCTCAGCCATGTTCCGGCGGGGCTCGGCGTCTTCGAGGCCATCGTTCTCGCCGCGCTTCGCGACCATGCGCCGACATCCGAGATCATCGCAGCACTCGCCCTCTACCGGGTGATCTATTCGGCGCTGCCGGTCGCCGTCGCCGCCATCGCCATCGCCGTGGCCGAGATCGGCCGGCTCTTCCGCAACCCGGCGGCGCGGGTGGTCGCCACCGCCTTCACCGGCCTCGCCCCCCAGGCGCTGGCGGCCCTGGCCCTCGTTCTGGGCACGATGCTGGTCTTCTCGGGGGTGACGCCCGCGAACCCGGCGGACCTCGCCTGGCTCTCGAGCTTCCTGCCGCTCCAGCTGCTCGAGGGCGCGCATTTTCTCGCGAGCGTGTTGGGTGCCGTGCTGCTGGTCTCGGCGCGCGGCCTGGCGTACCGGCTGGATGGCGCCTGGCTCGTGGCCATGGGTGCCGCGGCGGCGGCCGTCCTGCTCTCGCTCGCCAAGGCGCTGGCGCTCGTCGAGGCGGCGACGCTCACCCTCTTCGTGCTCCTTCTCCTGGCCTCGCGGCGCCGCTTCACCCGGCCCGCCGCGATCCTGAACCAGTTCCTGACGCTGCAATGGACGCTGGCCATCGGTGCTGTGCTGGTCAGCGCGCTCATCATCCTGCTCTTCGTCTACGACCACGCCGACCTCGCCCTCGACAGCTGGGCCCGGTTCGAGGTCGAGAGCGAGGCGCCCCGCGGGCTCAGGGCGCTCGTCGGCGCCGCGTTCGCGATCGGCATCGCCGGCTTCTGGTCCCTGCTCAAGCCGGTGCCCGAGACGATCGAGCGTCCGACGCCGGAGGATCTGGCGCGGGCCGCCCTGATCGTCGAGAACCAGCCGTCCGTCGAAGCCAATCTCGTCAAGCTCGGCGACAAGAGCCTCATGTTCTCGGCTGACGGCCGGGGCTTCATCATGTACGGCCGCCAGGGCCGCTCCTGGATAGCGCTCTTCGACCCGGTCGGGCCGCGCGACCTCTGGCCCGGGCTCGTCTGGCGCTTCGTCGAGACCGCCCGCCGCTCGGGTGGCCGGGCTGCCTTCTACCAGGTCCCGGCCGAGAGCCTGTCGGTCTATGCCGACGCCGGCTTCGTCTGCCTGAAGCTGGGCGAGGAGGCGCGAATCGATCTCACCCGCTTCAGCCTCGAGGGGCCGGACCGCAAGGACCAGCGCTACGTGCTCAAGCGCGGCCGGCGGGACGGGCTCGAGGTGGCGATCCTCGAGCGCGCCGCCCTGCCGCCCGTCGTGCCCGAGCTCGAGCGCATCTCGAACGAGTGGCTCAGGTCCCGGGGCGGGGGCGAGAAGGCGTTCTCGCTCGGCGCCTTCTTTCGCCCCTACATCCTCGGGCAGAGGATCGCGGTGCTGCGCCTCGAGGGCCGGATCATCGCGTTCGCGACCTTGATGGAAACGGCGCTGAAGGAGGAGGCATCGCTCGACCTGATGCGCCATCTGGACGACATCCCGGGCGTCAGCATGGAGTTCCTGTTCCTGCGGCTGATCGAGCACTTTCAGGGCGAAGGTGTTCGATGGTTCTCGCTCGGGATGGCGCCCCTGGCCGGCCTCTCGGCGAGCGACGTGGCGCCGATGTGGCACCGGATCGGCAACGCCGTGTTCGAGCACGGCGCCCGCCACTACAACTTCAAGGGCCTGCGCGGCTTCAAGGCCGGGTTCCAGCCGGTCTGGCGGCCGCGCTATCTCGCGGTCTCGGGCGGCCTCAGCCCGGCGCTCGTCCTGCTGGATGCGGCGAGGCTCATCAGCGGCGGATTGAGGGAGAAGGGGGAATGTGGCGGTTCACCTGGGCGCTTCCGGCGGCCTTCGCGGTCCTCGCCACGCTGATGCCGGCGGCGGCACGGGCTGCCACGGTCGATCTCGGCAAGCTCGCCAACGCCGAAACAACACTGCCGGACGGACCGGCGAGCGCGGTCGTCTTCCTCTTCTCGCCGGCGGCCGGCATCGGCAGCGAGGAGCGCGGAATCGCCCGGGCGCTGCGCCTCGGCGGTGCCGCCGTCGTCACCGTCGATCTGCCGCGCACGCTGGAGGCGCTGGACGAAGAGGGCGACGATTGTCTCTATCTCGTCGACGACCTCGAGCGGATCGGCCACGAGATCGGCCGCCAGACAGGCGCCACGCAGTTCCGGGCGCCGGTGCTCGCCGGACAGGGGGCGGGCGGTGCCCTCGTGATCGACCTTCTGGCGCAGACCCCGGAGGCGACGCTGGGTGCCGTGGTCGCGGTCGATCCGGACCTCGGCTCGCGGCTGGCGCGACCGCTCTGCACGCCGGCAGAGCGCGTGTCCACGCCGGCCGGCCAGCGCTATGTCCTGCCCAAGGGGCCGCTTCCGGCACCGCTCACGGTGATCGAATCCGAGGCGACGGGCCCGGCCGGGCAGGCGCGGGTCCTGGCGATGACCGGCGAGGGAACGACCTTCGCGCTGGAGCACGCGGCGAAGGGGCCGGGTCCAGCCCTCCTCGACGGCATCGACAAGGCGCTTGCGGCGCTCGAGGCCGACACGTCCGGCCTGCCCCTGACCGAGCTGCCGGCGAAGGCGACGCGCGACACGCTGGCGGTGGTGCTGTCGGGCGACGGGGGCTGGCGCGACCTCGACCGCTCGATCGCCGAGGTGCTCCAGGCGGAGGGCATTCCGACGGTCGGGCTCGACTCGCTCCGCTATTTCTGGTCGCAGCGCACCCCCGAGGAGACGGCGCGCGACCTCGCGGGCATCATCGAGACCTACACCCGGCGCTGGCAGGTCGGGCATGTCCTCCTGATCGGCTATTCCTTCGGCGCCGACGTGCTGCCGGCGACCTACGCGGCGTTGCCGCCGGCGACGCAGGCCAGGGTCGTCGAGGTCGCCCTGCTCGGGCTGGCAGGGGACGCGCAGTGGGAGATCACGGTCGCGGGCTGGCTCGGCGGTGCCGCGTCCGACACGACGCCGACCCTGCCGGCGGCCGAGGCGCTGCCGCCGGCGCTGGTGCAATGCTTCTTCGGCAAGGACGAGGACGACACGGTCTGCCCGAAGCTCGCGGCCTCCGGCATCGAGGTGATCGAGACGGCGGGCGGACACCATTTCGACGGCGACTACGCGGCGCTGGCCCATCGCATCCTCGCCGGACTCGATGCCCGCCTCGAGGCTCCGGCGGCGGCGGCGCCACCCTGAGGACCTCCGCCGCCACCTGAAGCTGCCGCCTATTTGTACGTCTTGGACCAGAGGTTATCGAGGCTCGCGAGGTTCTCCGGCGTCGCCACGCGGCCCTTGGCGAGGCAGCCATCCTCGCCGCAGCCGGGGTCCTCGCCCTTGGCGATGGCGATGATCACGCGCACCAGCTCGCTCGAATGGGCGAAGGCGTCATAGCTGGTCGAGACGTCGATATAGCCCTGCTCCATGAGCGGCACGGCGCCCGGCAGAAGGTCCTGGGTCGCCAGCCACATGTGGTCGGGCTCGCCGGTCGGCGCCCAGCGGCCGGCCTCCTCGAGCGCTGCCTGCACGGCGGTGATGGCGAAGTCGGAGGCGACGAAGAGGCAGTTGGCTTCCGGGTTGGCGCGGAGCGCGTTGGCGAGGCCGGAGCGGAAGAGCTCCGGGTTCCATTCGGTCGGCACCTGCGCGATCGTCTCGATGACACCGCTCTTGCCGGTGACATCGGCCCAGCCCTTCGAGCGATTGACCGCGTTGATATCGGTCAGGGCCCCCTGCAGCTCGATGCATTTGCCCTGGACGCCCTTGGCCTCGAGCAGAGCCACGAAGGCCTCGGCGGTGGTCACCGCCTGGTCGTAGCTGTCGCCGCCGACATGGGCCGTCGGCTTCACCGTCGCCGAGGCGCGGTCGAAGGTGATGAACGGCACGCCCTGCGCCTGGGCGGCGCGGATCGAGGCGCCGATCGCCGCCCCATCCTCGGCCCGGGCGACGACGATGTCGACGCCGCGGGTGAGCAGGTCCTCGATATTGCCGGCCTGTCTGGTCGGATCGGCATCGGCGACGTTGAAGATCCAGGTGATGTTGACGCCGGCTTCGGCCCCCTGGCGCTCTGCCTCCGACTTCATGTAGTCCTCCCACGCCGATTCGAGCGGCTGGGTCTTGGAATTCCAGGAGAAGCCGACGACGACATCCTGGGCCGCGGCCGGCAGCGCCATGGCGCCGGCAAGAAGCAGCGCGGCCATTGCCGCACCGGTGGTGATCATCCTCATCTTTCTCTCCTCTGCTCGAGACGGTTGATCTGCTCGGGGTGCCGACCCTCAGCCGCGACGCTTGAAGCCGGCCTTCAGCGCGTCCGCATACATCGCGATGAAGATCATGACGCCGCCGACGAGCCGATACGAGTAGGGGTTGGCGCCGAGATGGTTCAGGCCGTTCCTGATCATCTCGAAGGTCAGTGCGCCGAGCGCCACGCCGGTCAGGATCGAGCCGATGCCGCCGAAGAGGCTGATGCCGCCGACCACGACCACGGCCACCGCGGTGAACTCGAGGTCCTGGCCGAGGAAAGTCGTGACCGCCCCCACCTGGCAGGCCGCGAGGAAGCCGCCAAGGGCCGCCAGGACGCCGCTCAGGATGAAGCAGCCGAAGATCGTGCGGTCGACCGGCAGGCCGATGCGCCGGGCCGCGACCTCGCTGTTGCCGATCGCCGTGACGTGGCGACCGAAGCGGGTGCTCGTGTGCAGGAGGTGGACCAGCAGCAGGACGGCGAGCGCCATCAGCACGTCGATGAAGACGGGCCCGATGGTGAAATTGCCGAAATGGCGAAGCTCGTCAGGCAGGACGATGACCTGCGAGTTGGTCAATTGCAGCGCGAGGCCGCGAAAGGCGATCATGGTGCCGAGCGTCACGATCAGCGCGTTGACCTTCATCTTGACCACGATGAAGCCGTTGAGGCAGCCGAGGGCAGCACCGATGAGCAGCACCAGAAGGAAGGCCAGGAGCGGGTGCCAGCCCTGGCCGGTGATCAGGAGCGAGCCGGCCGACATCGAGAGGAAGGCGATCGAGCCCACCGAGATGTCGAGCTTGCCGCCGATGACGACGAGCCCCATGCCGCAGGCGATGATCGTGACGGGCGCCATGGCATGGAGCAGGCCCATCAGGTTGTCGAAGCGGGCAAAGCTGTTGGTGGCGAGCGTGAAGAAGGCCGCCATGGCCACGAGCACGACGACGAAGCCGTTGCGCAGGAGCCAGCCCATGACGGGGTTGGTCCGCAGGATGCCGGGGCGCGCGATCACGAGGCCAGCCTTTCGGTCGGGGCGTCGGCGGCGAGGCTTTCCAGGAGGGTCTGGCGGTCGGCCGTGCCCGGCAGCTCGCCGATGATCCGCCCCTGGCGCATGACCAGATAGCGGTCGACGATCCGCATCAGATCCTCGAGCTCCGAGCAGACCACGAGCACGGCACCGCCGCCGCGGGCGACGTCGGCCGCGAGCGTCAGGATCTCGGACTTGGCGTGGACATCGAGGCCGCGGGTCGGCTCGTCGAGGAAGAAGAGCCGGGGCGACGTGGCGAGCCAGCGGCCGAAGACCACCTTCTGCTGGTTGCCGCCGGACAGCGTGCCGACCACCTGCCTCGGCCCCGATACCTTGATGTGGAGGCGCTCGATCATCGAGCGGGCGAGGCTCGTCTGGCGCTTGCGGTCGACCAGGCCGAGCCGTCCCGCCAGCCGGTCGAGGCTGGGCAGGGCCAGATTGGCGTCGACCCCGAGTGGCAGGAGCAGCCCCTCGCCTCGCCGGTCCTCGGTGACGAAGCCGCAAAGATGCTGCAGCTCGGCCGGGGTCACGTCGGCTAGGGCACCATCCGGGCCGGCCGCCCGCAAGCGGCCGCCATCGATCGGATCGAGGCCGACCAGGGCGCGCAGAAGCTCCGTCCGGCCGGCGCCCAGGAGCCCCCAGATGCCGAGCACCTCGCCGGCCTGCAGACGAAAGCCGATGTCCTGGAGCACGGGTGCCCGCGACAACCCCTCGACCTCGAGCAGGACCGGGCCGCTGGCGGCACCCGGCGGCTTGAGCCGCGCCTGCTCCTCGAGGTCGCCCAGCATGTAGGCGACGACGTCGCCCGGCTGCACCTCGTCGATGCCGCAGGCCGCCACGGTCCGCCCGTTGCGCATCACGACCACGCGCTCGCAGATGGTGAAGATCTCGTCGAGGAAGTGGGTGATGTAGACGATGGCCGTGCCGGCCGCCTTGAGCCTCTCGATGACGGCGAAGAGCCGCCCCTTCTCGTGGCGGGTCAAGGACGAGGTCGGCTCGTCGAGGATCACGATCCGCGGCCGCGCGCGCATGGCGCGGGCGATCTCGACCATCTGCCGGTCGCCGGTGCCGAGCTCGCCCAGGATGCGCTCCGGCGAGATGCGGCAGCCGAGATCCTCGAGCAGGCGGCGGCTGCCGTCCTGCATGGCGGCACGATCGATCAGGCCGCCCCGGCAGGGCAGGTCGTCGATATGGATGTTCTCGGCCACCGTCATCGTCGGCAGCACGTTCAGCTCCTGATGGACGAAGGCGATGCCGTGGGCGGCGGCGTCCGCCGGCCGGGCGAGCTGGACGGGCTCGCCGTCGATGGTGATGCTGCCGGCGTCGGCTGCGAGCACGCCGCCCAGGATGTTCATGAGCGTCGACTTGCCGGCGCCATTGGCCCCCATCAGCGCCACCGCCTCGCCGCCGCGCGCCGTGAGATCGGCCTGGTCGACCGCGAGCACGCCGGCGAACGCCTTCGAGATCGCCCGCATCTCGAGCGCCACCGGCCCGCTCACTGCTGCCTCCGGGCGAGCCCGTCGAGGGCGACGAAGCCGATGATGACGACGCCCTTGATCATCAAGGCGGAATAGAAGCTGACGCCGAGCAGGTTGAGCCCGTTGCCGAGGACGACGATGAAGATGGCGCCGAGGAGGGCGCCGAGCGGCCGGCCGACCCCGCCATAGATGCTGATGCCGCCGACCACGGCGGCGCTGACGATGTCGAGGACGACGCTGTCCGTGCCCATGTTGGCCGAGGCCGAGCCGAGCCGGGCGGTGAGCAGCATGGCGGTGAGCCCGGCCAGGAGGCCGGCCAGCACGTAGCTCGAGAGAATGGTTCGTGCGACCGGCACCCGGGCGACGCGCGCCGCCGCCTGGTTGATGCCGACGGCATAGAGGCGGCGGCCGAAGAGCGTGGCGCTGGCGACCACCGAGACGACGAGTGCCGCGATGCCGGTGACGATCACCGGGACCGGCACGCCGCCCGGCCTGGCAAGGAGTGCCGTGAAATAGCTCTCCGGGAAATCGGCGATGCTGATCGAGTTGGTGAGCCAGACATTGAGCCCGCCGACCGCGGTCATGGTGGCGAGCGTCACGACGAACGGGATCATCCTCAGATAGGCGACCGCGACGCCGTTCAGGAGGCCGATGCCGGAACCGGCGACGAGCATGATGAGCACGCCCACCACGGGATGTCCGCCACCGGCCATCCAGAGACCGCCGAGGATGGCCGAGAACGCCATGTTGGCGGGCAGCGAGAGGTCGATCCCGCCACCGATCATGACCACCGCCATGGCCATGGCGAGCAGGCCGAGCGAGGAGGCCTGCACCAGGATGTTCACGAAGTTGTTGAAGCGAAAGAAGAAGGGAGCACCGATCGCGAGGACGCCGAGGATCGCCACGAGAATGACGACGACGGCCACGCCCTTGATCAGGCCGGGCGAGAGGAGCCGGGCTTTGCCCGTGGTCGTGGCGCCGGCGATCACGAGACGACGATCGAATCCGGCATGGCCAGACTCCGTTTGCCCCGATGCTTCATTGCCGCCTCCCTGCCCGACCCCGCGTCTCTATGGCCGAAGCCCATGGCCGAGGCAACGACCCGCGGGCGTCATTCCTTCGAAGGCTCGAATCCCTGGCACCTCGACAAATGTCCGTGGCGATTGACAGGTGTCGAAGGCCGCACATAGGCTGCGCCGCCGGTCACCGATCGGCCACCATGACGGCACCGGAACGGGAGGCGCTGCACTGATGCCAAGGTTCATCACGAGACTGCTCGGATCGGCGATGCTGGCCGCCCTGGCGGCGACCGGGGCGATGACGGCCACCGAGGCCCGGGCCGCGGGCGGCGCGCACGAGGGCGAGCTGGTCGTCTACGCCTCCCATCCGTCGGAGATGGTCGACTTCTTCGCCCAGGCGTTCGGCGAGAAATACGGCGTCAGCGTCACCACGGTGAAGGCCGGGACCGGCGAGCTCCTAAACCGCATCCGGGCCGAGAAGGACCGGCCGAGCGCCGATATCATGTGGGGCGGCTTCGCCGACACCGGCGCCTCGGCCCCGGACCTGTTCGATCCTTACGAGTCGCCGGAGCTCGCCAATATCGAGCCGAACATGCTCGACCCCACGGGCTACAACAGCCCGTTCGGCGCCAGCCTCATGGTGATCATGTACAATTCGGAGATCCTGCCGGCCGAGGAGGCGCCCAAGCGTTGGGAGGACCTCGCCGATCCCAAATGGAAGGGCAAGGTGGTCCACGCCGATCCGTCGAAGTCGAGCTCGGCGCTCGCCGCCCTCAGCACCTGGCTGATGATCTACGGCCGCGACGACGCGGCCTGGGACCTGGTCGAGCGCATGACCGAGAACATGAACATCGTGCTGAAATCGAGCCTCGTCTTCCAGCAGGTCGGACGCGGCGAGTATCCGGTCGGCGTCACCTACGAGGAGGCCGCGTTCAACTACGTGATGGCCGGCACGGGCGGCATCGTCTACCCGGCGGACGGCACGCTGGCCCAGCCCGAGGGAACGTTCATCGTCAAGTCGGCGCCCCATCCAGAGGCGGCCCGCCTGTTCGCCGACTACCTGCTCTCCGAGGAGGCCCAGGAGGCGCTGGTCGCCAATTTTCCCGGCCGCCGGCCGACGCGCATCGGTGTGGCCACGCATCCGCAGATGCAGCCGTTGAGCTCGATCAACGTGATCGACTACGACAGCGAATGGGCGAGCGCCAACCGGGACGAGATCCTGGCCCGGATGCAGCAGATCATCATCAAGACGCAGCAGTAGCATCGACCCGGGGCGGCGCGCCGACGCCGCCTCGGGTGCTGCCGTCGCTTCGCGTCCTCATCATCCTGTTCCTGTAGCCGAGGCCGGCGTGCATCCATGACGACCTCCGTCTCCATCGACAGGGTGACCAGGCGCTTCGGCGAGACGACGGCCGTCGACGACGTCACGATCGACATCGCCAAGGGCGAGTTCTTCACGCTGCTCGGCTCCAGCGGCTGCGGCAAGACCACCCTGCTCCGCATCATCGCGGGCTTCCTGCGCCAGACCTCCGGCACCGTGCGCTTCGACCGAAAGCCGATCGACGACGTGCCGGCGCATCGCCGCAACACCGGCATGGTCTTCCAGAACTACGCGATCTTCCCGCACCTCTCGGTGTTCGACAACATCGCCTATGGCCTGCGGGCCCGGCGCCTGCCCAAAGCCGAGATCGACGAGCGGGTCGGCCGCATGCTCGAGCTGATCCAGCTCGCGGCGCTCAGGAACCGGCGCCCGCGCGAGCTCTCGGGCGGCCAGCAGCAGCGGGTGGTCCTGGCCCGTGCCATGGTCATCCAGCCCGACGTCCTCCTGATGGACGAGCCTCTGTCGAATCTCGACACGTCGATGCGGGTGCATCTACGCGCCGAGATCCGCAGCCTGCAGCGCCAGGTCGGGATCACCACGATCTACGTGACCCATGACCAGGAGGAAGCGCTTTTGATGTCCGACCGGGTCGCGGTGATGAGCCACGGCCGGGTCGAGCAGATCGCGACACCGCTCGACATCTACAATGCGCCCGAAACGCGCTTCGTCGCCGGCTTCGTCGGTGAGTGCAACATGCTGCCGGGCCAGGTGGTCGAGCTGGCCCATGGCACGGCCAGGGTGGCGCTCGGCGAGAACGGGCTGCTGGCGGCCGACCGTACCGCCCCGGGCCTGCTTGCCGGCCAGAGCTGCACGGTGGCTTTCCGCCCGCAGGACGTCGAGCTGGAGCCGGCGGGCGACGACGAGCGGCCGGGCCTGCTCGGCCGGCTGGTTGACACGCAGTTCCTGGGCGGCACGCTGCGCTTCGTCGTCGATGTCGGCGCTGCCGTCCCGGTCCACGTCGCGGTCCAGCGGCGCACCGGCGGCGCCATCCCGGTGCTCGGCGAACGCTATCGCCTGGAGATCCCGGCCCACGCGGTCCGCCTCTTCGAGCCGACCACGCCATGAGCCGGGCGCCATGAGCCGGGCGCCATGAGCCGCGCGCCATGAGCCGCGCGCTATGACCGGGGCGATGCTGGCGGCCCGCCGGCTCCTCGGCTTCTGGCCGATGGTCACCGCGCTCGTGCTGTTCCTGACGGCGGCCCTCCTGCTGCTGCCGGTCTTCAACATCATCGGCCTCAGCTTCTCGGGCGGGGCGGACGCGGCGGGCGTGCTCCAGCACTACCAGATGTTCTTCTCGGAGCCCTATTACTACCGCACCCTGGTCAACAGCTTCATCGTCAGCATCAGCGCCACCGTGCTCGCCGTCCTGGTCGGCGTGCCGGCCGCCTACTTCGTCAGCCGCTTCCACATCTGGATGCGCGGCTTCATCCGGGCCGCCGTGGTGCTGATCTTCGTCTCGCCGCCTTTCATCGGCGCCTATTCCTGGATCATCCTGCTCGGCCGCAACGGCCTCGTCACGACGACCCTGGCCGATTACGGCATTCCGCTGCCCTCGATCTACGGGGCGCAGGGCATCATCTTCGTCTTCACCCTGAACTATTTCCCGTTCGTCTTCCTGCTCGTGTCGTCCGGGCTCAAGTCGATCGACCAGAGCATCGAGGATGCCGCCCGCAATCTCGGCTCGAGCGAATTCGAAACCTTCAGGAAGGTGATCGCCCCGCTGCTGGTGCCCTCGATCTCGACCGGGGCGCTTTTGGTCTTCATCGCCTGCTTCACCGATCTCGGCACGCCGATCATTCTGGGCGAGCGCTTTCGCGTGCTGCCGGTCCTGATCTATGGCGAGTTCGTCAATGATTTCGGCGGCCGGCCGGTGCTGGCGAGCACCCTCTCCGTGCTGCTGCTCGTGGTCACGACCTCGGCCCTGCTGCTGCAGCGCTGGTACGCGTCGCGCCATGCGTTCGGAACGGCGGCGGTGCGCCCGTTGACCCTGCAAGAGCAACCGTTGGGCAAGCGCCTAATGGCAGCGCTCTTCGTCTACACGCTGGTCGCCCTTGCCCTGCTGCCGCTCGCCAACATCATCGTCTCGTCGTTCCTCAAGGCCAACGGCCCCGTCCTCCTCGCGGAAGTCACCCTCGACAACTACCGCCGGGTCATGGGCACCATCGCGCGGCCGCTCTGGAACACCATCTTCTTCACCTCGATGGCGACCTTCCTCTGCGCGGTCTTCGGCACCATGATCGGCTATGTCATCGTCCGCCGGCCGGGCCGGATCAGCAGCCTCCTCGACACGATCATCATGTTCTCGTTCGCGGTGCCGGGGATCGTCCTGGGCGTCGGCCTCGTGGTCACCTACCACAACCCGCCCTTCGCCATGACCGGCACGGCGCTGATCCTCATCCTGGCCTACTTCATCCGCCGCCTGCCCTTCTCGGTCCGCTCGTCCGTGGGCATGCTGCAGCAGCTTTCCAGGGACACCGAGGAGGCGTCGATCAATCTCGGCGCCGGCCCGGCCCTGACCTTCCTCATGGTCACCGTGCCGCTCCTGTCGGTCGCCATCCTGTCGGGTGTCCTGCTCACCTGGTCGAACACCATCCGCGAGCTGAGCGCCACCCTCATCCTGCAGTCGGGCAGGACGGTGACCGTCAGCATCGAAATCTTCAACGAGGTGGTCAACGGCAATTTCGGCCTCGCCTCGGCGCTCGGCGCCGTGCTCATCCTCCTGACCTTCCTGCCGCTCGCCGTGCTGTTCACGGCGATGGGCAAGCGGGAGGATGCGCTGGTCTGAGGCACGGTCGCGAGTTCGCTCTTCTCCGTTGTGGCCGCGGCCTGCTAAAGGCAGGGCATTCGCAGCAACCGGTTCGCGGGCATTGCCCGCGAAGGCCTGGAGAATGAGATATGTCGATGCGCCGTGCTTCCTTGGTCCGCCTTGCTGCCATGCTCGGCTGCTGCCTTTTGGGTGGCGCCGCCACCGCCTTGGCGCAATCGACCATCGTCCCCAACCAGGGCCAGACGGCCGAGCAGGTGACGGCGGATCAGACGGCCTGCCAGAGCCAGGCCACGGCGAGCACGGGCTACAACCCGGCGGCGCCGGTGGCCGCGCCGGCGCCCGCCGCGGCCGCGGCCGGCGGGCGGGCCAGGGGTGCGGCG
>CAYMTA010000047.1:0-31611 GCA_964393275.1 uncultured Geminicoccaceae bacterium
CTGCCGTTCTCCTCGGCCTGGCGCAGCGCCTCCTGCAGCTCCTGCGCGAGCTTTCGATCCCAGGGCAGGACGTAGGCGCGCGGCTCGACCAGCTCGGCCAACTGCAACCAGAGATAGATGCCGTCACCCTCGCGCATCGAGCTGCCGAGCACCGTCGCCTCGTCGGCCTGCGCCAGCCACCATTCGAGATGCACCGGCTTGGGCTTGCTCAGCAGCGTGGCCGTCGCGGCGTAGGCGAGCGGCAGGAAGAGGGCCGTCGTGATCACCGCCGAGATCTTCACGCCCAGCCGACGCGGCGCCCAGATGCCGTGCGTCGCCAGGACGAAGGCCAGGAATGCCGCCACGATGAAGAAGCCCGAGAGGTCGGTCATCGTTTCTTCCAGTTGCGCAAGGGGCGCTGGAGGTTGTGGACGCTGCCCGGCACCAGGTCGCCCTGGTCGTCGAGCCGGAACCGGTAGGCGGTGATCTCCTGGCCCTCGCGGGTGAGGTCGATCTTGCTCGCGAGGATCTGCCGCGCGGATTCCTCGACGCTTTTCTTGACGCTGGTGACGACGGTGACCGGCACCGGCAGGGTGCGCCCTGGATTGCGGTAGAGATGGACGTTGACCGTGTACTCGCCGGGCAGGATGCCGCGCGAGTAGCTCACCTCGTAGTTCAGCCCGGTGGCATCGGCGCGCTTGCCGAGATCGTCGCGCAGCAGGTTGAAGACCGCCCCGCCCTTGTTCGAGTAGCCGACGGGGATGTCGACCGGGGCCTGGACCCAGAGATCGACATCCGTGTCGAGGCCGTCCGGCCAGCGCACCTCGACGACGACGTTGCCGGGCGGCTCCATCGCGTCGGCCGTGCGGGCGTCGGGCGGGTTCAGATGCGGCAGGATCATCACCACGATGGCGACGAACCCGGCGAGGGCGAGGAGGATGACGTCGCGAAAGACCGTCCCCGTCTCGTCCTCCTCGAACGGCTCAAGCCCGCCCATGCTGCGCCTCGCCACGCTCGACCACCTGGGTCAGCAGATGGACGACACCGGATTCGAGAAGCCTGTAGTTGATCATCAGCCAGACGCTTAGCACCGATCCGGCGAGGGTCGTGTAGAGGGCCACGGCCATGCCCTCGATCAGGGTCGAGACCATCGGGCCGACAGCGCCGATATCGGCGGCGAGGTCGGGATCGACCCCGGAGAGGGCGATGATGAAGCCCAGCACCGTGCCGATCAGGCCGAGCAGCACGAGGCTGTTGGCGATGTGCCGAACCGGGGCGATCCGGGTCGCGAGCTTGAGCTTGAGGGCGGCGGCGAGATTGGCGCGACCCTGCGCATCGGTCGCCAGGGCCCGATCGAGATGGGCCCTGACCTTGGAGCCCTGCCGCGGCTGCTCATTGCGGACCGCATTGAGCTCGATGCTGGTCTGCAGGATGCGACGGCCGCAGAGGGCGAGGCCGGCGAGGAACGTGACGGCGATCAGGATGACGAGACCGGTCGAATCGGCGGAGAAGACCGGGGTCAGAAGGCCGTTCAGCCAGGCAGCGCCCAGCAGGGCCGCTCCCAGGATGTTGAGCAGCGCGAAGCGCAAAAGCAGGAGATAGTCGAACGGCGATGACGGCAACGCCGCCAGGAAGCGAAGGGCCGCGGGCAGATGCGGCCTGGTCGGCACGATGTCGGCATCCCTGAGTATCGAGGCCATGGAACCCACTCCAGCTCGAGGACGGCGGCCGCGACGGCGTCGCGGCGGCCAGACGGCGCCAAAGCGCTCGAAAGACGAGAGGCTCCGGCGTCGGTCACCAGACAGGCACGATCGATGGATGTTGCCGGAAGCTCGGTTAACAGGCCCTTAACCCGATCACGCCCCGTTAACCTGGAACGTAACAAAAACCCTCAATCTGTTCTACCCAGAATTGATTTCGATTCAGCTAAAATACTTGCGATGCCGGCACCCCCGGGCCCGGCCGCGAATACTCGCCGGCAGTTGTGAAATGCTCGCCGGGTGGGGGTCAGGCGGTGAAGACGAGATGGACTCCGGTCGCATGGCACGGCTCGACGAGCACCGTCCCGCCCGAGCCCCGGCGATGCGGCACGTCCTGCAGATCGAGGAAACGGGCCGTCGCCTCGGGATCGGCCACCCCGATCTCCAGGATCTGCCGGATCGCCGGCCCGGCCGTCGTGGGCGGCTCCCAGTCGGGATGCAGGAGCAGCGCGTCCTCCGACCGGCAGAGCACGATCGGCGCCGTGCCGGTCTGGATGGTCCAGAGCCCGTCTGTGCGACTCATCGCCGCACTACCGACCAGCCGCTCGGCCGTGGCCCGTATCGGCTCGATATCCGGGGCCACGACCGTCAGCCCGGCGATCCCCGAAGCGCCATTGGGATGCCGCAGCCAGGCCGGCCGGCGCATCGGCTCGGGCGTCAGATGCTGGCAAGCGAAGACGCCGAGCCCTGCCCGCTCATCCGGATCCAGCATCACGTTGGCGAAGCGGAGCTCCGTCGGCGGGTCGCCATCCTCGAGCAGCCGGGCGAGGTCGGCGGTTCGCGCCGAGCCGAGGCCGGCGGCGCGCCAGGCCAGGGCGGTGAGCGCCGCGTCGGCCGAGCCGAGGGCCACGCCCATGAGCCCCTCGCCTTCGGCCAGCCGCTCGTCGAGCCCGTTGGTGAAGGCGGCCGGATCGACGATGCCGAGCAATTCCAGGTAGTCCGCCTCGAACATGATGCAGTAGTTGGCGGTCGCCCAGCCGACATGCCGGCCGCGCGGGGTCGAGTTGAACCCGAGGCGCGCCCAGGCGCCACGTGCCGCCTCGAGATCGCGGACGCCGACGATCAGATGGTCGAGCCCGGTGATCGCGCGTTGCATGCTTCGGGTCCTTTCGCTACCGCTAGGCCGGCGGGTGTCAGGCCGGCACCTTCGCCGCCCTCGAAGGGGGCCGTCAACGAGGAGGGAAGATGAGCATCGGCATCATCTGCGCGATTCCCCAAGAGCTCGGCCACCTCGCGGCGGCCTTGGACGAGGCCGAGCGGCACAGCCATGCCGGCCTCGATTTCCTGTCCGGCACGCTCGACGGCAAAGCCGTGGTGCTGGTCGGCGGCGGCGTCGGCAAGGTCAACGCGGCGCTGACCGCAACCCTGCTCGCCGACCGCTTCGCCTGCCGGATGCTGATCTTCTCCGGTGTCGCCGGCGGGCTCGACCCCGCCTTGGCGGTCGGCGACATCGTCATCGGCGAGCGCACGCTGCAGCACGATGCCGGCGTGCTCCAGGGCGAGCGGATCCACACCTACCAGGCGGGCCACGTGCCCTTCTTCAACCCGACCGACCAGCTCGGCTACGAGGTGCCGCAGATGCTGCTCCTGCGCATCCGCCAGAGGCTCGAGGGCTTCGCCCTGCCACCGCTCTCGCCGGCCGCCGGCGGCACCGGCCAGCCGCCCTCGATCACCTTCGGCACGATCCTCACCGGCGACCAGTTCCTCAATTGCGAGGTCACCAGAAAGCGCCTCTTTCAGGAGCTCGGCGGCCGGGCGATCGAGATGGAGGGTGGTGCGATCGGCCAGGTCGCCTGGGCCTTCGCTCTGCCGCATCTCGTGATCCGCGCCCTTTCCGATCTCGCCGGCGCCGAATCGCATTTCGATTTCGGCCGCTTCGTCGAGGAGACGGCCGCGGGCTCGGCGGCGATCCTGCGTCATCTCCTGCCGGCGCTCTGACGGCCACGAGCTCAGCACGAGCCAACCCCGCAACGGCCGAGGCCCCGCCAGCTTCGCACGTCGAGCTCGAGGAAGCTCAGCCGCCGCTCCAGCCCGTCGAGCCGGCGGTTGGTCTGCTGCAGGAGCAGGCAGAGGCCTTCCGCGTCGCTGCCGGCCTCGAAGCCGGCGGCCGAGCAGGCGGCGATGTCGCCGGCCCGCAGCTCCTCCATGGTCGGCCCGGCCTCGCAGGCGCCGAGCAGGCAGGAGGCCGCCAGAAGAAGCCCCGACCCGGGCCTCAAGGCCAATTCCCGGCGATTGCCTCCGGTGCCGGGCGGGGCGGCAGCTTCTGGCGCTCGAGCGGGCTGCCGAGATAGATGATGCCGATGATGCGCTCGCCTGAACCCAGCCCGAGGCCCGTGCCGACCGCCGGCGCCGCGGCCGGACCACCCGTGGCCCACTTGGCGGCGAAGCCCATGGCATGGGCCGCGAGCAGCAGGTTCTGCACCGCGCAGGCCGCCGACGCCTCCTGCTCCCAGGAGGGGATCTTCGGATGGCGCGGGTCGGCCCGGCTGATGGCGATCAGGATCAAGGGTGCGCGCAAGGGTGCCGTCCGCTGCTTCTCGATCTCGCCCGGGCTGACATCGGCCCGCGCCGCCTGCACGCCCGCCGCGAAGAGCTCGCCCAGCCGCTCCCGTCCGTCCCCCCGGACGACGAGGAAGCGCCAGGGCCGCAGCTTGCCATGATCCGGCGCTGCCGCGGCTGCCGCCAGCATGCGGCGCAGCGCCGCGTCGTCCGGGCCGGGCGGCGCCATCCGCGCCGGCGGAACCGTGACCCTGGTGAGTATCGCCTCGAGCGCCTGCATCCTGCCTCCTTTGGCCAAGCCTGATGTTCAACGCCGGAGCGGCATCGTCAACGGGTTCTTAACCGAGATCGGCTTCAATGAGTTGCGCCGCAGCCTGGATTGACTCTTGATGCTGCAGAGCCGCATCGGCATGCTGCAACGCACGAGCGATCCAGCCGGCCCCGGTTCGGCAGGACCAACCGCCCGCCGTCACGGAATGGCGGGCCGAAAAGGAAAGACCCCATGTCCGACTATGGTTACGCTCTGGAACAGATCGAGGTCGGCATGACGGCCTCGTTCGCCAAGACCATCACGGACGCTGACATCCTGATGTATGCCGGGGTTTCCGGCGACACCAACCCGGTCCACCTGAACGAGGAATTCGCCTGCGGCACCGCGTTCAAGGGCCGCATCGCGCACGGCATGCTGACCGCGAGCCTCATCTCGACGGCGCTCGGCACCAAGCTGCCCGGGCCGGGCTGCGTCTATCTCAGCCAGTCGATGAAGTTCCTGGTCCCGGTCAGGGCCGGCGAGACGGTGCGCGCCCACGTCACCGTCCGCGAGATCGAGCGCGACAAGCGCCGGGTCACCATGGACACGGTCTGCCGGGTCGGTGGCAAGGACGTGCTGGTCGGCGAGGCCCGCCTCCTGGTGCCGGCGCACGAAGGCCTCGAGGCCGCCTGACGGCGCCCCGGGGGAACCGTTTCGGCCGGCCATTAAGCGTTATTTAAGGCGTTGCTGCCAGTGTGACCGGGTCGCCCGATCGGCGGGCGACGGGTCGAACCACTGGGCGGGTCCATGCACCCCACGATGCTGCTCGATGCGTGCCGGGT
Organism: uncultured Geminicoccaceae bacterium; assembly: GCA_964393275.1. Classification (GTDB taxonomy): domain Bacteria; phylum Pseudomonadota; class Alphaproteobacteria; order Geminicoccales; family Geminicoccaceae; genus SLRI01. The sequence goes on from CAYMTA010000047.1 coordinate 5,331, forward strand.
CGTGGCGACGCGGCTCACCATGCGCGCCGCCAATTTCGTCGTCTTCCTGATCCTGGCACGGAGCCTGACGCCGGCCGAGTTCGGCGCCTATGGCTACATCGTCGCCTCGGTGCTCATGCTCTCGGTGATCGCCGATCTGGGGCTGCGCCAGGCCACCGCCGCGGCCATCGGCGAAGGCCGCGACGAGGCCCGGATCCTCGCCCAGCTCGTGCTGATCTGGCTGGTGCTGGGCAGCGCCGCCGTGCTCGCCATGCACCTGGCGATCAGCCTCGCCGGCCTGCTCGACGACACGGCCCTGCTCTGGACAGCCGCTCTCGTCGCCGCCCCGGCCCTGTTCATGCGGACCTGGCAGGGCATCTTCCTCGGCCGTGGCCGGATCGCGGCGCTCAACCGCTCCGAGCTCGCCTCGCGCGCCGTGCTGCTGCTGGGCACCGCCGGCCTCGCCGCCACGGGCTGGCTCGGCCTCGGGTCGATCGTCTGGCTCTTGCTGCTTTCCTATCTGGTCGGGGCCCTGGTCGTGCTGGCCGACGTGGCCCCCCGCCTGGGGGTGGCGGATTTTCGGGCACCCGCCATCGCCCTTGGCCTCTTTCGCCGCGGCCTCGGCTTCGCCGCCGGCATCATCGCCATGATCATGCTCGGCCGGGTCGGGGTCTGGATCGTCGGCGGCCTCCTGAGCGCCGACGAGCTGGGAGTGTATTTCGGCCTTCTGCGCCTCGCCGAGATGGTCGCCGAGATCGCCACCGCCGTCGGCATGGTGATCTTCAGCCACGGTGTCCGCCGCACCGGCGAGCGGGCGGCCGCCGTGGCGGACACGCTGCGCCTGACCCGTCTCGTGGGCGCTCTCATGGCGCTGGTCACCGGCGTCATCCTGGTCTTCGCCGAGCCGTTGCTGGCGCTGGCCCTCGGCCCTGCCTATGCCGGCGCCACCGATGCCTTCCGCCTCATGGTCATGGGCGCCCTCGCCGGCTGCTACGGCATGATGCTCTTCCCTGGCCTCTCGTCGCAGGGCGAGGAAAAGCTGGGTGCGCTGGTCTTCGTCGCCGGCACCCTGACGGCGGCCCTGCTCGCCTTCGCCCTGGCCTCGAGCCATGGCCTCGTCGGCGCCGCCCTGGCCATGGCGCTCGCCCAGGCGGCGACCCTGGCCGGCTTTCTCATGGCCTATCGCCGAGCCTTCGGCGTCGCCGTCCGGGACGCTCTCCTGCCCCAGGCCGACGATCTCCGCCTGCTCACGGCCCCCATCCTCGCCGTCCTCAAGCGCCGCCTCGCCGGCACCTGAGCTGCCGCTGGCAGGGGCCGAAAAGGCGGCGGGCCTGGCGGCGATCCGGATCGGGCAGGCGACCGTTGCGGCCAAGAGCCCGAGCCCGGTGAACGAGCCGGCGACCAGCGGTGGGGCGCGCCCCGGAAAGGCGCCTGCCACGCATGGCCGGGCCATGGCGTCGGCTGTCGGTGGATGAGAGCCCCGGTCCGCGTGACCGGGCCAGAGGCCCACGTTCGCCTCGAGACGAGCGGCAGCCCCTGCAACTAGCCCCTTCCGCCATCATCGGGATATCGCTCTCCGCCGTCCTGATGGAGATGGCGTTCGGCTTGCTCGTGCCGACGAGCCAACGGAGCCGGGGCAGGACGGAGCACGCCGGCGCCGACCCTCGCGACCGTGGATGATTGCGCTCTCGTTCACCTGTCCGCCGGCCCGTGGGGGCTGGGCATCGGCTGGGCCAGCCTCAGGATGCCTGCGCCGATGCCTTCGCTGCCCGGGGCCGGCGTGCTCCTCGATCGGGCCCGCCTCTCCTTTCGACCCTGCCGGCCTTCGTGCCCATCATCGTCTCTCTCGTTTACGACCTCCTCTGGCTCGCCGGTCTCTGCGCCCCGAATGCACCGGTCTCGTTCCCACCCGCACTCGCCGGCCATGGGCGGACGTTCTCGCGGTCGACCTGCCGCTCGCTCGCGACCTGACGGCGGGCCACGCCCGCCGACGCCGGATGCCCTGGCACCCCGGCACTGGCCGGGAATGGAAAGGCGCCTATTTCCAGTCAGACCGGGCCGCCCGGCACGGCACGGAGAAGACCTCTTGCTCGACCGCCGCACCATCGCGCGCCTGCCGCTCCTGGCCCCCCTGATCGCCGCCTGCCGGCCGGTCACGGTGCTCGACACGCTGGTGCCGAAGGACGCGCAGTCCGAGCTGGCGGCGGAGGGCTTGGCCTATGGAAGGCTGCCGCGCCAGCGCTTCGACATCTACGTGCCGACCGGCGAGGCGGCCGCCGGCGGGCCGCTGCCATTGCTGCTCTTCATTTATGGCGGGGGCTGGCGGAGCGGGCGGAAGTCGGACTACCGCTTCGCCGGGCGGGCCTTCGCCGCCCAGGGCTATGTGACGGCGGTGGCGGACTACCGGCTGGTGCCCGAGGCGCGCTATCCGGATTTCCTCGTCGATTGCGGCATGGCGCTCGCCGCCTTTCGGGAGGCGGCACCGGCTTATGGCGGCGATCCCGGCTGGACCTTCGTCGCCGGCCATTCGGCCGGGGCCTACAACGCGGTGATGCTCGCGCTGGCGCCGGAGATCGCCCTTGCCGCCGGCTACGACCGGGCGTCGATCGGCGCCGTCGCCGGCATCTCGGGGCCCTACGACTTCCTGCCGCTGCGGGTCGATTCGACCAGGAATGCCTTCGGGTCGGCAACCGATCTGGCGGCGACGCAGCCGATCAACCGGGTGGACGCGACGGCACCGCCGATGATCCTCATGACCGGCGCGGCGGACGAGATCGTCGTGCCGGGCAATGCCGACCGGCTGGCCGCGGAGCTGCGCGCGGCCGGCGTTGCCGTGGAGGTGGTCCGCTACGAGGGCGTCGGCCACAACGGCGCCCTGATGAGCCTCGCCCGGCCCTTTCGCGGCTATGCGGATACCCTGGGCGATACCGACCGCTTCCTCGAGAAGGTCATGGCGGAAGGCCAGGCGTTGCGAGTCGTCGGGTGAGCCTCGGGAGCATTCTCAGAGTGGCCGAGGACGAGGAATGCCAAGGTGATCGGCGCGCAGCGTAGCGGGCTACGTGAGCACCGATCGCCCGCCGGCTGGCGACGTATGCGGTCGCCCTGGAAGCGCTCGGCCGCGCCAGTCGAGGAAGCGCTTCTCCGCCCGGCCGATCAGCCAGCTTATGGCGAGGCCCAGGACCGAGAGCATGGCGACGCCGGTGATGAGCTGCTCGACCGCGAAGAGGGCGCCGGCGGTCAGGATGTAGGCGCCGATGCCGTAGCGGGCGCCGATCATCTCGGCCGCGACCAGGAGCACGATCGAGATCGAGACCGAGATGCGAAAGCCGGCGAGGATGGCCGGCAGGGCGCCCGGCAGGATGATCTTGCGGACGATCGAGGTCCAGGCGAGGCCGAAGGACTGGCCCATGCGGATCAGGCCGCGGTCGACATTGTCGACGCCGCTATAGGTGGCGATCACCGTCGGGAAGAAGGCGCCGAAGAGGATGGTCGCCACCTTCGAGCCCTCGCCGATGCCGAACCAGACGATGAAGAGCGGCAGAAGAGCGATCTTCGGCACCGGGAAGAGGGCGGCGACGACGGGTGCCAGGCCGGCGCGAAGCACCGAGAAGAGGCCGCTGCCGAGACCGACGCCGATGCCGAGCGCCGTCCCCAGGGTCCAGCCCGCGAGGAGGCGGAAGAGGCTCGCCCGCAAATGCTGCCAGAGCGTGCCGGCCTGGACCAGATCGACGAAGGCCGCTAACGCGGCGGAGGGGGCCGGCAGGGCGATCGAGCTGATCCAGCCGGTGCCTGAGCCCATCTCCCAAAGGGCGATGAGGCCGATGAAGACGAGGGGCGAGAGATAGCCCAGCGGGCGGTGGCGAAAGCCGCCGCCGCGAAAGGGCACGGGCCGGACGTCGTCGCCGTCCCTGGCCTGCTCAATGCGCATCGGCAAGCTCGCGGTCGGCCGCCAGCGCCTCGTCGCGCAGGAGCTGCCACAGCTCCTGCCGCAGCCGGACGAGCTCGGGCGTCGGTCGGGCGCGCTCGGCGAGCGGGATGTCGATGCGGATCAGCTCGCGTACCCGCCCGGGGCGGCGCGACAGGACGAGGATCCGATGCCCGAGCCGGACCGCCTCGGCGAGGTTGTGGGTGACGTAGCAGGCCGAGAACCGCTCGCGCAGCCAGAGCTCCAGGAGGTCGTCGAGCAGGAGCTCGCGGGTCTGACTGTCGAGGGCGGAGAGCGGCTCGTCCATCAGCATGACGGCGGGGCGGACGGCGAGGGCCCGGGCGATGGCGACCCGCTGCTTCATGCCGCCCGAAAGCTGGCGCGGCAGGGTCTTCCTGAAGTCGGCGAGGCGCGTGCGCTCCAGCACGTCGTCGATCACCGCCCGTCGCTCCGCGCCCGAGAGAACCACCCCGGGTTTGCCGGAGGCCGTTTCGTTTGAGTCACACCGTCATGGCTGGCTCTTGCCGCATGGCGTAGTAGCGTTCCTCGGCTTCGGCCGGCGGGATGTTGCCGATGGGCTCCAGCCGCCGGCGATGGCCCGCGCCATGAAGGAAACCGAAGCCCTCCTGGCCGTAGCGGGAACCCCTCGGCGTCGCGGGCGGTTTCGTGCCTCGGCCGGAATGGGGGGCCGCCCGGCCTCGAGCCGAGATCCAACGTCGAGACGAGAAGGAACGTGCCGTGGCCGATCATGAGACGGACGCGCCGATGCCGGTGGCCGGCGGCGAGGAGCGGCCGGTGGTTCGGCTCGCGACCCAGTCGGTGCCGCGCTGGGCGGTGATCGGCATCTTCCTGCTCCTCCTGATCGCCGGCATCGCCTATGCGCGTGACTTCCTGATGCCGGTCGTGCTCGGCTTCCTCCTGGCCCTGGTGTTCAGCCCGGTGCGGCGCTTCCTCGAGCGGCGGGGCGTCCCGCCCGAGGTCTCGGCCTTCCTGATCGTCGGCAGCCTGGTGGCGATGCTCGGCTCGGGGCTCTTCCTGCTCGCCGGGCCGGTGCAGGGCTGGATCGAGGATGCGCCACAGATCGCGCGCGAGCTCGAATGGAAGACGCGCAGCCTGTTCGGCGGGGCCAAGGCGGTGCTCGAGGCCAGCCAGACCGTCGACGAGGTCACCTCGGGCGGCACCGACCCGGACGTGCAGGAGGTGGTGGTCAAGGAGCCCGGCATGTTCACCAATCTGGCCTGGGTGGCGCCGGCCTATCTGGCGCAGACCGTGCTGACGCTGGTGCTGCTGCTCTTCCTCCTGGCGTCGGGCGACATGATCAACGAGAAGATCGTCAACGTCCTGCCGACCTTCAAGGACAAGCGCCAGGCGATGCGCATCGCCCACGACATCGAGCGCAAGCTCTCGCGCTACCTCTTCACCATCACCGCCATCAATGCCGGCCTCGGGGTCGCCATCGGCATCGCCATGGCGCTGCTCGGCATGCCGAATCCGGCGCTCTTCGGGGTGATCGCCTTCTCGCTCAACTACGTGCCCTATCTCGGCGCCCTGACCGGCGTCGCCGCGGCGCTGGTCGTGGGCCTCTTGACCTTCGACGACCCGGGCACGGCCCTCCTGCCCAGCCTCGCCTATTTCGCCTTGACCGCGATCGAGGGCCAGTTCGTGACCCCCTATTTCGTCGGCCGCCGGCTCGAGATGAACACCGTCGTGATCTTCCTCTCGATCACCTTCTGGGCTTGGCTCTGGTCGGTGATGGGCATGCTGCTGGCCGTTCCCCTGCTGGTCACCATCCGCGCCTTCTGCGAGCACATCCCGGAGCTCGTCCCGGTCGGCAAGTTCCTGGCCGCAAGGGGCAGCGAGAGCGAGGACACGGAGGCGGAGCGAGAGACGTGAGAGCGGCCGCCCGGCCGCGGTGAACGTTGTTGGATAGTATTCCTATCACAGAGCGGCCGCGGAGGCAAGGGCGGCTTCGGTTCGTTCGGCAATTCCGGGAGCTGGGTTCGCTCGTCCGGCGGCGTGGCCGCGGCGGACGGGAAAAATGGCTTTTGCCCGAAGATGTTGCGGCGCGTCGGGTTCGTCTGCCCGGGGTTGGGTTCGTTCGCCGAATCCTCGGGTTCGATCGTCGATTCGGTGGGTTCGATCGTCTTTTTCCCGGGTTCGTTCGTCCAGAATTGATGCATCGGATGCACCAACCCGGGAAATTGTTGCATCCGATGCAACAACCCGAGCCGTGATTGATGCATCCGATGCAACATTGGTCATAATATTGATGCGTTATGCGCAACAACCCAAGGCGGATGTTGCATCGGGCGCAACAGCGGTGGCGGGCTCATGAGGGTACCGCGAGCTTCACGAGCAGAAGTTGAAAAGGGAGCTGTCCCCCGTGGTCCCAACCGGCGGATCGTCTTCCGCTTCGAGAACGGCGGGGCCCTCGATGTCGAGCTGATCGACCACGATTAGGAATTCTGACCATGAGCGACAAGAGCCTGCCCGTCGAAGCGCCCATGAAGACCCCGCCGCACCTCGGTCGCGTCGTCCGCCAGGACTGCATCGAGGCCCAGGGCCTGACCATCGGTGATGCCGCCGAAGCCCTCGGCGTCACCCGCCAGACCGTCGACCACCCCGTCAACGAGCGCGGCGGCGTATCCCCCGAAATGGCGCTACGGCTGGTCAGGGCGTTCGGCAGCACCGCCGGGATGTGGTCGCGCCTGCAGGCGGTCCGGGAGGGGAAGGGCGACCAGATTGACACCGTTCGCCGTCTCATCATGACAAACGAGTCGATTTGAACGGTAGAAGAGTACCTTGGGGTGCACTGGGGACACCTCCCTTTTTAACCATTCCACCGGTGATGGGAGGACCCGCGCGTCGGCAAGAATGGTTAAAAAGGGAGGTGTCCCCGAGGCTCAAAGAAGGCGCTCGCCGAGAAGGCTGCCGAGGACCAAACCAGGATCCTTGGCGAGAGCCTTCTCGAAGTCATCTATCCTCCGGCCGGCCGCGCCGAGTGGGTTGTTTTTGCGGGAAGCCCGGAATCGCTCGCTCGCGTCGATCACCTAATCGCCGAGGCCGAATGCGGTGATGCAACGGCTCAAGCGGAGATTGCTCGAAGCTTTGCGCACGGCACGAATGGTCTGCCTTTCGATCGCGAGGAAGCCTATCGCTGGGTGCAACTCGCGCACCACGGCAACGGCGTAAAGGATCAGGAGTTCTTCGATCAGCTGACGTTGACGCTGGCCGAGTCTCGACGACAGGCTATAGACCTAGAAACCAAGCAATGGCGGCCCAAGCGCTCCTGTCCCTGATACCGTAAGGGGCGCACCAATGCCTAACACCACGTCTTGATGAGCTATGGTGCACTGGGGACACCTCCCTTTTTAGGTGCACTGGGGACACCTCCCTTTTTAACCATTCCACCGGTGATGGGAGGACCCGCGCGTCGGCAAGAATGGTTAAAAAGGGAGGTGTCCCCGAGGCTCCTGGCTCGGCCGCAACCGCCGGCTCGCCAAGGATGTCGAGAAGCTGATCGAAACCAGCACCGCAATGGCCGCCGTCGCAATCGTCCGGCTCCTCGTCAGGCGACTTGCAACCAGCTGATATCAATCACAAACTTTTCGGACAGGCTCTAACGGACTGCACCCCACGCTTGAGACATCATATCAGTGACAGGCGGTTGGCGCCGGCCACGACGAGCGGCAGCTTCCGCCCCCGCCACGCGCCTCACGCCACCGCTCGCGCCACATAGATGGGCAGGGAGACACGTGCCTTTTTGACCTTTCGGGCTCGAGCTGGCACCTCCTCTTTCAACCTCTGTCGCCCGACACTACACCGCACCGACGTGGTGGCAACTGCCAGCGCGACGGGATAGGCTTGTCGATATTCAGCCCGGAGGCGTCTCGATGGCAGCAGCGAAGAGCCTGAGCGTCACCCTCGAGCCCGCTATGCGCTTCAGGTGGAGGACGCGGTCGCGAGCGGTGCCTACGCTTCGGCGAGCGATGTCGTTGCCGACGCGCTGAACCGCTGGCGTGAGCAGCGCGCGCTGGAGAGCGATCCGGAGGTCCTGCGGCGGCTTTGGCGGGAGGGCCTCGACAGTGGCGAGGCCGAGGCGCTCGACATGGCGGAGGTCAAGCGCGCGGCGCGGCGGGCCCGCCTCCTGGAGGAGCAAGCCGGCCAGCGCTGATGCCGCGACGTGCGCGAACGCCGCGCGCACGGCAGGATTTGATCGACATCTGGCTCTGGATCGCCACCGAGAATCCAACCGCTGCCGATCGCTTTCTCGATTCGATCGACGAGAAGCTGCGCCTCCTGGCAGCGAGCCCGCGGCTGGGCCCTTTGCGGCCAGACATGGCCAAGGGTGTCCGCATCTTTCCTGTTCGCCGATACCTCGTTCTCTGTCGCGAGAATCGCGAAGGCATCGAGGTCGTCCGCGTCGTCCACGCCATGCGCCAGATCAAGCAAGCCCTCCAACCATATTTCCTCCCTCAAAAAACCGGAGGGGCCGACGGGGAGGCCGTGCCTCCCCGTCCCTTTCCTTTCCCCACTTTCCTTCGCTGCTGGACGGCCCTGCCGGTGGTGGGTAGCTTTCCGGCGGTTCCATGTCGGGGCCGGCAAGAGGGGGAGATGTCGTGGAACCGGTTCATGTGGTGGCGGTGATCGAGGCGAAGCCGGGCAAGCGGGCGGAGCTCTTGGCGGCGTTCAAGGCCAATGTGCCGGCGGTGCATGCCGAGGATGGCTGCCTCGTCTACGAGGCGACGGTGGACACCCCGGGTGCGGGGCCGATCCAGACGCCGTTTGGTGCGGACACGTTCGTCGTGGTGGAGAAGTGGGCGAGCCTCGCGGCGTTGCAGGCGCATGCGGCGGCACCGCACATGCAGCGCTATGGCGAGCGGGTGAAGGATCTGCTGGCCGACCGCACGATCCACGTGCTGTCGCCGGCCTGAGGCCGGCTCGGCGCCGCCGGTTGCCGGTCGGGACCGGGCTGCGGATGACGGCGCCCTGATGTATGCGAACGCGGCGCTGCTCGCGCTGATCGGCTTTCTCTACGTGCTGGTGTCGGGGCGGGTCGAGCGGACGTGGCTGAGCGGCCCGATCGTGTTCGTCGCCGCCGGCTATCTTCTGGGTCCGGGCGGGCTCGATGTGCTGTCGCTCGAGGTGACCGCGGAGGGGCTGCGCCTGCTGGCGGAGCTGACGCTCGCCATGGTGCTGTTCAGCGACGCCGCCAAGGCGGACCTCGCCCGGATACGCCGGCGCCTCGGCCTGCCCGAGCGGCTTCTGCTGATCGGCCTGCCCTTGGCGATCCTCTTCGGCATGCTGGTGGCTGGCCTGCTCTTTCCCGGCATGGGCCTGCTCGAGATGGCGCTGCTCGCGGCCATCCTGGCGCCGACCGACGCAGCGCTCGGCGCACCGGTGGTGGCCAACGCCCTGGTGCCCGCCGACCTGCGCCAGACGCTCAATGTCGAGAGCGGGCTGAATGACGGCATCGCCGTGCCGATCGTCGTCCTGCTCGTCGGCATCGCCATCGGCACGAAGATCGAGGGTCTGCCGGTGGCGCATGTGCTCGAGGTCGTGGTCGGGGAGCTGGGCATCGGCCTGGTCACCGGCGCGGCGCTGGCGGCCCTGGCCGCCCCGCTCCTGCGCATCGCGGCGGCACGGCACTGGATCGCGCCCGGCTGGCGGGACGTGGCGCTCGTGGCGCTCGCGACCGGCTGCTTCACGGCGGCGCAGGCGTTGGGCGGCAGCGGCTTCATCGCCTGCTTCGTGGGCGGCCTCGTCTTCAACCTCCGCTACCCTCGCCACCACGAGCTCCTGCGCGGGGCCGAGACCGTGGGCGACGGTCTGGCGCTCCTCACCTGGGTGGTGTTCGGGGCGACCATCGTCTGGCAGGCGATCGACCGGATCACGCTGCCGATCCTGGCCTATGCGCTGCTCAGCCTGACGGTCGTGCGGATGCTGCCCGTCTATCTCAGCCTCATGGGCGCGACGCTGGCGCCGCGCGACCGGCTGTTCGTCGGCTGGTTCGGGCCGCGCGGCCTCGCCAGCATCGTCTTCGCGTTGCTCATCCTCGATACCGGGCTGCCGCATCTCGAGACGATCGAGGCGACGATCGCCTGCACGATCCTGCTCAGCGTCATCGCCCACGGCATGACCGCCAACCCACTCGTCCACCTCTCCGCCGCGCGCTGGCGCCGGGCCCAGATGGCCGCCGTCGACCCTTCCTGAGGGGTCGAGGGTCAGGGCGGCCCGGCCGCCTTGGATGCCGGCTTGTGCGCGGCGACATCCTGCGGCACGATCCGCCGCGAATCATTTGTTCGGGAGGAGGAGCACATGTCGGCAACGGAGCCATTCGTCTGGAGATCGGCGAGCGAGATCGCGGCGGAGGTCAGGGCCCGCCGGGTGTCGCCGGTCGAGGTGATGGACGCGACCATCGCCCGGATCGAGGCGCGCAACCCGAGCCTGAATGCCTTCGTGTTCACCGACTTCGAGGGGGCGCGGGCGGCGGCGAAAAAGGCCGAGCAGGCGGTCATGTCGGGCGCTGCCCTGGGCCCGCTGCACGGCGTGCCGACGGCGATGAAGGACCTCTTCGACTTCAAGCCGGGCTGGCCCACGACGCTCGGCGGGGTTCGGGCGATGAAGGACTGGCGGCCCGACCTGACCTGCCCCTATGTCGAGCGGATGGAGCGGGCCGGTGCGATCCTGGTCGGCAAGTGCAACAGCCCGATCATGGGCTTTCGCGGGGTGTGCGACAATTATCTCTTCGGCCCGACGGGCAACCCCTTCGACACGAGCCGCAACCCCGGCGGCTCCTCGGGCGGCAGCGCTGCCGCGGTCGGCGATGGCCTGGTGCCCGTCGCCGAGGGCACGGATGGCGGCGGGTCGATCCGCATCCCGGCGTCCTGGTCCGGCATCTTCGGCTACAAGGCCGGCTTCGGCCGGGTGCCGCTCAACTCGCGCCCCGACGCCTTCACCCCGGCCGGCTGCTTCATCCACGAGGGGCCCCTGGCCCGCACGGTCGAGGACGCGGCCCTGGCGATGACGGCGCTCGCCGGGTTCGACAGCCGCGATCCCTTCTCGCTGCCGGACGTGGTCGATTACCTCGGCGCCACCCGCCGCTCGATCCAGGGGATGCGCATCGCCTGGACCCCGAATTTCGGCGTCTTTCCGGTCGAGCCCGTGATCGTCGAGACCTGCCGGGAGGCGCTGCGCGCCTTCGAGGCCGCGGGTGCGGTCGTCGAGGAGGTGGATTTCGGCATCAAGCGCCATCACCTCGAGCTCGCCGATCTCTGGTGCAAGCTGATCACGCCGCTCAGCGTCAACGCCTTCGAGACGTTCAAGGCGGCCGGCGTCGATCTCCTGGGCGACCACCGTGACGACTTCCCGCCCGAGTTCCTGCGCTGGCTGGACTACAGCTACCGGGCCACGGTGCCGGAGCAGCTGCAGAGCCAGATCGTCCGCACCGAGATCAACGACGCGATCCAGGGCGTGCTCGACAGCCACGACCTGATCCTTTCGCCGACTTTGGCGGCATTGCCGGTCAAGAACGGCGGCGACGGCAACACGCTCGGCCCGGCCGAGATCAACGGCGAGCCGGTCGAGCGGCTGATCGGCTGGTGCATGACCTACTTCATCAACTTCAGCGGCCATCCCGCGGCCTCGATCCCGGCCGGGCTGGCGCCTGGCAACCTGCCGGTGGGCCTGCAGATCATCGGCCGGCGCCACGCCGACGCGGACGTCTTCGCCGCCAGCGCGGCGTTCGAGCGGATCAGGCCCTGGTTCGACAGCTACCGGATACCGGAGGGCCGCTCGCTGACGGTCAACTGAACGGCGTCGGATCGAGGAACCGTCGCAGCACGTTGCCCGTGATCCTCGAGACGTTGTTGTCGTAGCCGTTCCAGGAGAGGCTGCCGCACCACGCGATCGAGCCGGTGGCGAAGACGGCGCCACCGGCCGCGGTGTCGAAGAAGGTCATGTCGGCGCGCACGTTCGGGTGCTCGGAGCCCTTGAGGTTGGGGGGGACGACGCCGAACTCCTCGTTGACCAGCATGATGACGTCGCTGTGTGCCTCGGAGCTGGCGAGGACCAGGGTGTGCGGCGGCGTGCCGAGGTCGTGGCGGATGGCGTCCAGCTCGAGCCCGGCGGCACCGCCGCCGATCAGGCCGAAATCGCCGATGATGTCGCCCTCGACGCCCTCGAAGACGAAGGCGGCGCGCGGGTCGTGGCTGTCCGGCTGCCGCCTGTAGTACGAGCAGATGTCGAAGCCCTGGGCCATGAAGCCGATGCCGAGCAGCGCCTGCGGCGGCCGGCCCTGCCGGCGCCAAAGGCCGCCATACTCGCCGGTGAAGCTGTGGTGGTACTCGCCCGGGTCGGCCTCCCAGGTGCGGATGCCGTCCTCGGCCCGGCGCACCTCGATCACGCCATCGAGCGCGTCGTGGAAGGCGATGCGCCAGTACCAGCCATTGGCGGCGACGTACATGAGCCGGCCGCCCCGGTCGATCCAGGCGCGCATCGCGTCCCACATGCGGGTCGAGTGGTATTCCGGGTGGGTCCCGGTGATCACCACGTCGTAGGGCTCGAGCAGCGCCAGGCCCTCTTCATGCAGGTCCTCGTCGGTGACGAGGTCGAACTCGACCTGCATGTGGCTCTCGAGCCAGTCGGTGATGTGCAGGTCGGCGTTGAACTGCCAGAGGCCGGAGCCGGTGGCGCCGAGCCAGGAGCTGTATTTCGGCCGCATGTTGAGGATCGGGCGGTGGCGCGAGGAGTAGCACACACCGCTGCCGTCGGCGTGGCTGTCGTAGAGCGAGAGGCCGAGTTCGGGATGGTCATAGAGGAAGATGTCGGACGGCTGGTAGGTGACCAGCCGGCCGATGACCATCTCGGTCGCCTCGCTTCTGATGTGGTTCTGGTCGTTGGCGTAGGCCATGTAGGCGGCGGTCGGTGCGAGGAAGGCGAGCTTCGGCCGGTTGCGATCACCACGTGGCGGGCGGACGAAGAAGGGGATCAGGTCCTCCTGCGTGCCGTCCTCGGCATCGCCGCACCAGACATGCGCGGCATAGACGCCGGAGCGGAGATCGTCCGGCACGGTGAAGGCGAAATCGGTGGACCAGCCGGCGTCGAAGAGGTCGTCGGCATGGAAATGGATGGCGCCATAGTGCTCGGGCTTGCGCCACCAGCACATCTCCTCGCCACTCCAGCACCAGCCCTTCATCGCCCGGGCCGGCAGGTGCTCGAGTTGGCCCTCGAGCCTGTGCGGGCCCGTGTCGTGGATGCGGGTCGTGCGGGTGCCTAATGCGAAGTCGAAGGCGAAGACGAGGTCGGGGAGGAGATCGGCCGGCAGCGGGCGGACGAGGAGGGCCTCGAGGCGCTCCGGCGGCAGGGCGCGCGCGAGGAGGCGCGGGCTGTCGATCTTGCCGTTCAGGTGGCTCTTGCGGGGGCTGCCCTCGGCGGCGATCAAAAGCTCGGCGGCGGCGAGGTCGGGGCTCGTCGCCGTGGCGCTGACCATGGCGGTGTCGGCGCCGCCGGGATAGGCCAGAAGCGGCCGCTGGACCAGGGTCGCGATGCCGGTCGCGGCGTCGAAGGTGAGCGCCGCCAGGTACCAGTGGCGCTCGTGGAGCGGTGCCTTGCTCTCGAGCGTGGTCCTGCCGATGCGGCCGACGAGCCCGCCCTTGTCGCCGATGGCCAGGACCAGATCCTCGCCCAGGGCCAGGATCGCCTGGCGGCCCTTGGCCGGCGTGGTCGGCCAGACCATGGCCATGAGCGTGAAGCTCCCGAGGGCGGCGAAGGCGGGGTGATGCGGGACGACGCCAAAGGAGCCGGCACGGATCGGCTGGTTTCGGCCCTCGTACTCGCCCTCGATCGGCGATGGCACGGCGGCGTATTTGTAGCCGGGGCCCTCGGGATTGGCGTCGCCGTGGATCAGGCGAACGATCTCGGCCCGAAAGCGCTGGCCCTTGAAGGCGCTGACCTTGAACTCGATCACCTCGCCCGGCGCCACGCTGAATTTGTCGGCATAGCCGATGAGCTCCAGCATCAGTTGAGATCCTCGCCGGTGAGCGCCTTCCAGCGCAGCTTGAAGACCGCCCATTCCGCCTCTTCCCGGCTCTTGAAGACGTGGTCGTGGAGGATCTCGATCGGCCGCTTGCGGTCGCCGTGGATGGCGAGCTTCCATTCCTTGAAGGGCTTCGTGCAGACCAGGATGTACTTGCCGTCGAGCGGGACGCAGCGCATGCGATTGAGGACGCGCAGCAGGCCGGGGCTGTGGCGGCCGTAGGGGTTCTGCCGGAACTCGTCGACGAGCATCCGGTCCTCGGGCTGGATCTGGTAGCGCATGGGTCTCTCGTTTCGCTAGAGCGTGATCGCCCGCTCCTCGTCGATGCTCTGCTGGGCGGCGAGGACGATGCGCAGCGAGCTCACCGCATCGGCCATGCTGTCGGCGAGGTCGGTGTCGTTCAGGATGGCGTCCAGGAACAGCGCCTGCTCGCGCTCGCAGAGCTCCTGGTGGTCGGGCTCGTCCTCGGTCGAGATCCACTCGTCCGGCTTCGTGAAGTTGTTGTTCGCGTCGAGCTCGCCGTGGTGCAGCTTGATGGCGTTGGTCTTGGTGTGCTGGTCGATGTCGGCCGAATCCGAGACCTTGTCGGCCCTGGCCTCGCTCTGCCCCTCCTGCGGCTTGTAGGCGATGGAGGCGGAGCCCTTCGGGCCCCAGACGTCCTTCACGAAATAGGCGACCTCGGACATCATCGGCCCCCAGCCGGCCTCGTACCAGCCGACCGAGCCGTCGTCGAAGGTGACGTGCAGGTGGCCGTAGTTCTGCACCTTGGTCTCGGCGCTGAGCCTGGCCCCGATGCCGTGGACGCGCACCGGCTTCGCCCGAGTCATCTGGCACATCACGTCGACATAGTGGACGCCGCAATCGACGATCGGGGTCAGGCTCTCCATCAGGGCCTTGTGCCAGTCCCAGGCCGGCCCCGAGGATTGCTGGTTGAGGTTCATGCGCATGACCAAAGGCTTGCCGAGCCCCTGCGCCAGCTCGACGAACTTCGTCCAGGCCGGATGCACGCGCAGGATGTAGCCCAGCACCAGCTTGCGGTTCTTCTCCTTCGCCTTGGCGACGACGCGCTCGGCGTCGGCGTTGTTGGTGGCGATCGGCTTTTCCATGAAGACGTGGCAGCCGGCGTCCATGGCGCGGATGGCGAGGTCGGCATGGGTGTCGGGGTAGGTGTTGATCGAGACGGCGTCGGGCCTGGTCTCGCGCAGCGCCTGCTCGAAGTCGTTGAAGCGCGGGTAGCCGGCGATCTCGTCCGGCAGCCTGGTCGACGGGCCCATCGAGCGGCTGACGAGGCCGACCAGCTCGAAGCCCGGGTTGCGGTGATAGGCCTTGGCGTGGCTCGCCCCCATGTTGCCGACCCCGACAACGAGCACCCGTACCGGCTTCGCCATGACGTCCCCCCCCTCAGTTGCTGGGCGCCATGTTACGCACCGGCGGGCGGGCGGCAAGGCCCGAGCGCTCTCGAGCGGGGCGGCGCCATCCTGCCACAGCGCGTCAGGTGCTGATCAGGCCACCTTGACGGATGGAGCGGGCTCGGTGACGTTGGCGCCGGGGAGCAAAGGAGCCTGCGCCTTGAGCCGGAACGGACAGCCCAAGCTGGCGGTCGCCAACGCGTCGAAATATTACGATACCGGCACAGGCAAGGTGCACGCGCTCGACGATTTCTCGATTGAGGTGCAGGAGGGCGAGCTCGCCTGCCTGCTCGGCCCCTCGGGCTGTGGCAAGTCCACGCTGCTCTGGGCGATGGCCGGGCTGCACGGTCTCTCGTCCGGCGAGATCCGTCTCGACGGCAAGCCCGTGACGAAGCCCAACCCGCAGATCGCCATGGTCTTCCAGGAGGCCAATCTCCTGCCCTGGCGCAATCTCATCAAGAACATCGAGCTGCCGTTCGAGATCCGCGGGCAGAAGCCGGACCGGGCGCGGATCGACGCGCTGCTCGCCGAGGTCGGCCTCGCCGGGTTCGAGAGCAAGATGCCGCGCGAGCTTTCGGGCGGCATGCAGCAGCGCGCCTCGATCGTCCGGGCCCTTTCGGTCGATCCGTCGCTGCTCTTGATGGACGAGCCGTTCGGAGCGCTCGATGCCTTCACCCGGGACGAGATGAACCTGCTGATCCAGCAGATCTGGATGGAGACGCGAAAGACGGTCGTCTTCATCACCCACAACATCGCCGAGGCGGTCTTCCTCGCCGACCGGGTCTTCGTGATGAGCGCCCGGCCCGGGCGGCTGGCACGGATCTTCGAGATCGACCTGCCGCGGCCGCGCGGGCTCGAGATCTTCATGGCGCCGCATTTCATCGAGCTGGTCGGTGAGATCAAGGGCTCGATCGATCACAAGCCGCAGGTCCAGGCGGCCTAGGAGCAGCAACGCATCATGGCGAGCGTCGATCGAGAGCTGCGGGACAAGATCCCGACCTTCGAGAAGGCCGGGGCCGGCGGCGGCGCTGGTGGGGTCGGCAACTGGTCGAGCGCCGCCTCGACGCTGTCGATCCTCAAGGGCGGCCGGGATGCGACGCTGATCCTGGTCACCGCGATCATCGTCTTCGGCGGTGCCGAGCTTCTGCTCAGGCTGTTCGAGGTGCCGGCCTACATAGCACCCACCCCGTCCCAGGTGGTCTGGGCGCTGATCACGGACTTTCCCTATATCGGGCCGCATATCGGCTACACGCTGATCGAGCTTTTCGTCGGCTTTTCGATCGGCGCCTCGATCGGCTTTGTTCTCGCGGCCGTGATCACCCAGTTCCCGCTGGTCGAGAAGATCGTGGCCCCCTACATCCTCCTGCTCGTGACGACGCCGATGCTGGCCTTGGTGCCACTTCTGATTCTCAAGTTCGGCTTCGGCTTCACGCCCCGCATCATCGCCGTGACGCTCGCCGCCGGGCCCATGGTGATGATCAATGCCGCGACCGGCTTTCGCCGCACCGATCTCGCGAAGATCGCGCTTGCCCGCAGCTTCGGCGCCTCGACCCTGCAGATCTTCATGAAGATCCGCATCCCCATGGCGATGCCGATGGTCGTCGTCGGGCTGATGATCGGCTCGATCTTCGGCCTTCTGACCGCCGTGGGTGCCGAGATGGTCGGCGGCTCGTTCGGGCTCGGCAATCGGTTGACCTACTACTCGTCGCTGATCCAGATGCCGCAGTTCTTCGCCTGCATCCTCGTGCTCGCGATCATCGGCATCTCGATCTATGTGTTCTTCTACTGGGTCGGCAAGAAATGGGCGAGCTGGGAAAGCTGATCGCCCGAGCAAGGGAGAGACAGGGATGCTGAGGCTTCCGAGGCGGCGGTTCCTTTCGGCGACGGGCGGCACGGTGGCGGCTCTCGGGCTCGGGTCGGCGGGCTTCGCCCCGGGCCGGGCGCAGGCCGCGAGCGGCACCGTCCGCTGGGTCAGCCCGCGCGGCACGATCGAGGTGCTCGACGACTACCCCTACTGGGTGGCCAAGAAGCACGGCTGGTTCGGCGACATCGAGACGACGCTGGAGCCGGGGCCGATGGAGGCGACGGCGACCATCAAGCTGGTCGACCAGAACCAGTCGGACATGGGCTATCCCTCGCCCGGCGTCTTCTCGCTCGGGCTCGAGCAGGGCATGCCGATCACCTCGGTCTTCCACATGGGCGCCTACGACGTCTTCAGCTTCGCCTTCCGCCCGGGCGAGAAGCCGGCCGATCCGAAGGATCTCGCCGGCAAGACCATCCTTTTGGGCTCGATCGGCTGGAAGGCCATCGTCGACCCGGAGCTCGCCCAGCTCGGCGTCGATCCTTCGAGCGTCGAATATGCCGAGGCCGGCAATCTCTGGGGCCAGGCGCTGCTGCAGGGCCAGGGCGACGTGGCGCTCTCCTGGGAGGGCCTGCGCGCGCAATGGACCGGCCAGGGGCTCGTGTTCGACTACCTGCTGCCGTACGATTTCTCCAGGCTGCCGGCCAACACGTTCATCGTCCGCAGCTCGGATGCCGAGGACGCGGCCAAGGCCGGGCTCTACGAGGCCTATCTGCGCGGCTGGGCCATGGGCATGGAGTTCGGCCACCTGAATCCCCGGGCGGCGACCCAGATCGTCATGGAGCAGTTCCCGGGCCTCGCCTCGACCCTCACCCCCGAGGTCGCCACGGAATCGATGATGCAGCTCGCCAAGGTCTATCGCGGCCCCTGGGACCAGCGCGACGGCTGGGGCTGGCACGACATGGCGCAGTGGCAGTTCTTCTTCGATCTCCTGCTCGAGATCGGCCAGGTCTCGAAGCCGATCGTCGCCAACGATGTCTGCACCAACCAGTGGGTGCCGGCCGCCAACGACTTCGACGGCGCCGCGGTGGAGGCGGCGGCCGAGGGCTTCGCGCTCGGCGACGACTACACCGCCGTCGACGTGTCGGCGATCGAGGCGCGACTCTAGGGCTTCGGCGGCTTCGCGGCGGCCGCCGGCTCGATCGCCGGCGGCCGGTCGTGCAGCGCCTCGGCCGCGGCGCGGGCGAGGTCGACCAGAGCCTGCAGGTGGCCGGCGCTCGGGCTATGGCAGACATTGAGCACGAGGGCGTCCGTCTCGCCGATCGCCAGCGAGGCGTGCGCCATGGTGCTGTCGATGTAGAGCGCGTCGCCCTCTTCCAGGCGGGTCGGCGCGTAGTGCTCGGTATGCACCTCGACCGGGCCGCGCAGGACGTAGATGAACTCCTCGCCCGAGTGCCGGCTGAGCTGGCTGAAGTCGACCAGGGAGCGGGCGCGGATGGTGATCAGGATCGGCACCATCGCCTTCTGCGACAGGTCGGTGCAAAGGTAGCGGTAGTCGTAGTTGGGCGTCTCGACCAGCATCTCCTCGCCCGGCCGGGTGATGCTGCGCCGGGCCGTCACCTGCCCGTTGCCGATTGCCTCGGCCGCGGGAGACGCCTCGAAGAAGGCGCTGATGTCGACCTCGAGCCCTTGGCTGAGCTGGACCAGCTTGTCGTAAGGTCAGCGACATCTGGCTGTTCTCGACCTTCGACAGGGTCGAGACGCTGACCTTGGTGCGCAGCGCCACCTCGGCGAGACTGAGGCCGAGATTGCGGCGGATCGCGCGCAGCGCCCGGCCGAGGCGGGCGCGCGCCGGCCGCGGCGAGGGGAGCGGCTCAGTCGGCGCGGCCACGCGCCTCGATCGCCCAGATATCGACGAGGTCGTCGCCGCGCACGCAGTGGTACCAGTCGAAGAGGTTGAGGGTCGGGTCACAATGCGGCACGACCCAGGTGGTGAGCTCGCCGAGCTCGACCGGCCGCGTCGCCCCGGTGAGGTCGAGGCGGCCGAACTCGTCGCCGAACCGGCCGTAGGTCGAGCCCGGCGTCGGGCCCTGCCACTGGACCGGCATCGGCCCGTCCATCGAGAAGCTCTTGGAGCCGGCGTCGATCGTGGCGTGGCCCTGGTGCTGGCGGCTGACCACGCGGCTGGCGACGAACAGCGCCGGGGCTACCGGCCGGTCGCCATCCGAGCCGAGCTCGATCGAATTGTAGATCACGTCGGAGAAGATGTACGAGCCGACCTGCAGGTCGGTGAAGAGGCCGAACTCGTGATCGAAATCGTGCGTGCCGGTGCCGCTGCCGGTGACGATCGGGCAGGAATGGCCGTGCTCGACCAAGGCGTCACGAACCTGGGCGAGCATGGCCAGCGCCTGGCCCGAGGCCGCCCGCCGCTCGGCGTAAGACGGGATCGCCTGGGTGTGGCCGGCATAGCCCTGGACGCCGACCAGCGCGAGGCCCCTTGCCTCCTGGATGGCGGCCGCCAGGGCGAGCGCCTCGTCGGGGCCGGTGACGCCGAAGCGGTGCGTGCCGACATCGACGTCGATCACCAGCTTCAGGACCTTCGCGGCATCGGCCGTGGCGGCGGCGAGCTCGGCGACGTTGTCCGGATCGTCGACGACGACGGCAAGATCGGCGAGGCGCGCGTTCAGGGCCAGAAGGCGCTGGACCTTGGCCCGGCTGGTGACGGGGGCGGTGATCAGGAGCCCATCGAGCCCGCAGGCGGCCAGAGCCTCGGCCTCGCCGAGCTTGGCGCAGCAGAGCCCGATCGCACCCGCCGCCAGCTGCGCCCGGCCGACGGCCGAGGATTTGTGCGTCTTGGCGTGCGGGCGAAGGGCGATGCCGCGCGCCCTGGCGCGGTCGTGCACGGTGCGGAGATTCCGCTCGAAGGCGTCGAGGTCGAGCACCAGGGCCGGGGTGTCGAGCAGGAGCCTCGAGCCGGGCTGGCCGACCAGGGCGGCATTGGGGCTGTGCGGGCTCACGTGGCGGTCTCCTCGCTCGGCCACCAGGAGCCGCCGGTGACGATGCCGGTGCAGACGAGATGCTCGTCGGCGGTGATGGTCTCGCCCAGGCTGTCGGTGTGGACATGGCGGCCGGGGCGGCGCTCGAGCACGGTGGCGTCGCCGATGGCACCGGGGGCGAGGCTGCCGAGATCGTCGCGGCCGATGGCGGCGGCGGGATGCGTGGTGGCGGCGCGGACCACGTCGTCGAGCCGCATGCCGAGGGCCAGGAACTTTGAGAGCGTGGCCAGGAGATCGAAGGCCGGCCCGTGGACGCAGAGCGTGTGCACGTCGCTCGAGATCGTGTCCGGAAGGAAGCCCTGCTCCAGCATGGCGGTCGCCGTCTCGAAGGCGAGCGAGCCCATGCCGTGGCCGATGTCGAAGACGACGCCGCGCTTGCGGGCGGACAGCATGTCGGCGCGGATCTGGCGGTGGCCGTCGATCGGCGCGTTGGGGAACGGCTTGAAGCAGTGGGTGAGGACGTCGCCCCGGCGCATGTGCTCGACGACCTCGTGGCGGCCGGGCGGCGGCTGGTCGAGATGGGTCATCAGCGGCATGTGCAGCTTGTCGGCCGCATCGAGAGCGGCGTTGAACGGGCCGGCGCCGTTGCTGCCGCTGGTCACCTGGCCGACCCGGACCTTGACGCCGACGAGATGATCGATGTGCTCGCGGGCGACGGCCACCACCTCGCGCGGGTTGCAGAGGCGGATGTCGAGGTTCTCGCCGACCATGACGTTCTTCGAGAATCCGAAGATGCCGGCGAACGAGATGTTCATGTAGGCGAGGATGCGGACCCTGGAGCGCTCGATGACGTGGTGGCGAAAGCCCGGAAAGTTGCCGGGCCCGGCGCTGCCGGCATCGACGAAGGTCGTGGTGCCGCTGCGCCGGGCGAGCTTGTCGGCATCGACGCCGAGCGAGGTGCCGCCCCAGTAGACGTGGGTGTGCAGGTCGATCAGCCCGGGCGTGACGAGGCGGCCGCCGACATCGACCACGCTCTGGCCGCGCTCGGCCGGGATGTCGTCGTCGAGGGCGGCGATGCGCCCCTTGGCGAAGGCGACATCGGCACGCCGGTCGACATTCCGGCCCGGATCGAGGACGTGGCCACCTTTGAGGATCAGATCGAACAAGGCTTCGGCTCCCGCTGGCGCCGCCGGACTGCGCGGCCGCGCGCATTCTTGGTAACCAGGCGAGGCTTGTCTACGATACGAAACGTCGAGAGAGAACCGGTATCGCTCGGGCACCGGGGCCGGGCGGTGCCTGGCCTTGCCGGCCCTGGAGCATCCGTGCGACGCTTTCGCCAAGCTGCGGCATAACCCTGGAGGCCTGAGCCTTGACGCGTGACGACCTTCTCGCCCGCCTCGACGCCATCCCGCGTGTGCCGCTGGCGCATCTGCCGACGCCGCTCGAGGCGGCGCCGCGGCTGAGCGCTGCGCTGGGTGGGCCGGAGATCTGGATCAAGCGGGACGACCTGACCGGGCTCGCCTTCGGCGGCAACAAGACCCGCCAGCTCGAGTACGTCTTCGCCGACATCCTGGCGGAGGGTGCGGATACGGTGATCGGCAGCGCCTACACGCAGTCGAACTGGTGCCGGCAGATGACGGCGGCGGCGAAAAAGCTCGGGCTCGACATGCATCTCGTGCTGCTGCACGGCGAGAAGGGGCCGAAGCTGCAGGGCAATTTCCTGCTCTACCGGCTGATGGGGGCGAAGGTCGACGTGGTCGATCTCGAGAGCCTCGAGGAGGTCCAGCCGCTGCTCGAGGCGAAGGCGGCGGAGCTGCGGGCGGCCGGCAAGAAGCCCTACATCGTCGGGCCCATGGCGACCGGGAACCTCGTCACCGGCGCGCTCGGCTATGTGCGGGCCGCAGTCGAGCTGGACGAGCAGCTCGACCGGGCGGGCCTCGCCCCGAGCCACCTCTATCTCTCGGGTGCGAACATGACGCCGGCCGGGCTGGCGCTCGGCTTCGAGCTGCTCGGCCGCCGGCTGGCGCTCCGCAGCATAGCACCCATCAAGTGGCAGTCCGATCGCGCCTGGGACATCGCCCGGATCGCCACGGCGACGGCCCGCCGCCTGGGGCTGGAGACCACGATCGAACCCGCGGCGATCGAAAGCTCGGATGCCTATATCGGGCCGCGCTACGGCGTGGTTACGGACGCGGCACGGGAGGCGCTGGCCTTGGTCGCGCAGACCGAGGGCATCATTCTCGATCCCGTCTACAGCTCGAAGGCGATGGCCGGGCTGATCGACCACGTCCGCGCCGGCCGGCTCACCGCCGCCGACACCGTGGTCTTCGTCCACACGGGCGGCACGCCGGCGCTCTTCGCCTATGCCGAGGACGTGATCGGCGACTGAGCTTTTTGGGCGCCTCGGGTCAGGCGGCCTCGCCCTGGCTGAACTGCAGGTCGGCGAGGCGCGCGTAGAGCCCGCCCCGGCCGATCAGCTCGCGATGCGTGCCGGCGTCGACGATCCGGCCTTCCTCCATGACCAGGATCCGGTCGGCCTTCAGGACGGTGGCGAGGCGGTGGGCGATGACGATGCTGGTGCGGCTGCGCATCAGGTTGTCGAGCGCCTGCTGGACGGCGAACTCGCTTTCGGCGTCGAGGGCGCTGGTCGCCTCGTCGAGCAGGAGCAGGGCGGGATTGCGCAGGATGGCGCGGGCGATGGCGATCCGCTGGCGCTGCCCGCCGGAGAGCCGGACGCCCTTCTCGCCGAGGAAGGTGGCGAAGCCTTCGGGCAGGGCCTCGAGGAAGCCGCGCGCCGCGGCCGCCTCGGCGGCGGCGAGGACGTCGGCATCCGGCGCGTCGGGCCGGCCGTAGCGTATATTGGTCCAGGCATCGCCCGAGAAGATCACCGGCTCCTGCGGCACGAAGCCGAGACGGGCCCGGTAGGCGGCGGGCTCGAGCTGGTCGATCGGCTGGCCGTCCAGGAGGATGCGCCCGGCCTGCGGGTCGTAGAAGCGCATCAGGAGCTGGAAGATGCTGGTCTTGCCGGCGCCGGACGGGCCGACCAGGGCGACGCTCTCGCCGGGCCGGACCAGAAGGTCGAGGCCGCCAAGGACGACCCTCTCGGGCTGCGCCGGGTAGGCGAAGGAGACCTGCTCGAAGCGCACCTCGCCGACCGTCCTGGGCGGCAGCGGCAACGGGTTCGCCGGTGCCTTGATCGCGGGCTCGCAGTCGAGCAGCTCGAACAGCCGCTCGGTGGCGCCGGCGGCGCGCTGCAGGTCGCCGACGATGTCCGAGAGCCCGCCCACGGCACTCGCCACCACGGTCGCGAAGAAGACGAAGGCCGACAGCTCGCCCGCCGTGATGCGGCCGGCGAGGACGTCCCGGCCGCCCATCCAGAGGACGGCGACGATGGCGCCGAAGACCAGGGTGATGACCACGGCGGCGAGCATCGAGCGGGCCTTGGCCCGGGTCGCCGCGGCCTCGAAGGCGGCCTCGCTGGCGGCGGCGAAGACCTTCGATTCCCGCTCCTCCTGGGCGAAGGCCTGGACGGTGCGGACGGCGTTGACGGTTTCCTCGGCCCGGCCGCTGACGTCGGCGAGCCGGTCCTGGGCGGCGCGCGACAGGCGGCGGACGAGGCGGCCGAAGACGACGATCGGCACGATGACCATGGGCACGACCAGGAGGACGAGCCCGGTGAGCTTCGGGTTGCTGTAGACCAGCAGGCCGACGCCGCCGATCGTGAGCAGGATGTTGCGCAGCGCCTGGGTCACGGTCGAGCCGATCACCGTCTGCACGACGGTCGTGTCGGTCGTCAGCCGCGACAGCACCTCGCCGGTGCGCGTGGTCTCGAAGAAGCCGGGCGGCATGCGGATGATGTGGCGATAGACCTCGGTGCGAAGCTCGGCGACGACGCGCTCGCCGAGCCAGGTCACGAGGTAGGAGCGCATGTAGGTGGCGACGGCCAGCGCCAGGATGACCACCATCGAGGCGCGCAGGGCGTGGTCCAGCGCCTGCTCCCGGCCGGCGCCGAAGCCGCTGTCGATCAGGTAGCGAAGCCCGATGCCGAGGGAGAGCACGGCGGCGGCGGCGACCACGAGGGCCAGCAGGGCACCCAGGACCCGCCAGCGATAGGGCGTGAGATAGGCTGCGAGGCGGCGGAGCTGGCGAAGGTCGCGGCTCTTCGTCCGATCCAGGGCATGGGAAACCGGGGCGGCTGCCCGTGACATGCGGTGCTCCTCGAAGCCGGGCGCGGCAGGCAGCCCGCCCTTTCGGGTGCGACGGCAGGATCGCACCATGGATCGCCGGCGAAGGCTTGAGTTCGCCGCGCGGCACCGCTATATACCGGCGGCTTGGCTTAGAGGAAAGTTCCCGTGAAAAAGGATATCCACCCGGCTTACCACGAGATCAACGTGGTGATGACCGACGGCTCGACCTTCAAGACGCGCTCCACCTGGGGTGCCGAAGGCGACACCATGACGCTCGACGTCGATCCGAAGTCGCATCCCGCCTGGACGGGTGGCTCGATGCAGTTGCGCGAGCGCGGCCAGGTGGAGAAGTTCAACCGGCGCTTCCAGAGCTTCCGCCGCAAGGCCTGAGCGCGCCAAGATCCATTCGGAGACGACGATGAAGGTCCGCAACTCACTGAAGACGGCGCGGACGCGCCACAAGGATTGCCGGCTCGTCCGGCGCAAGGGGCGCGTCTACATCATCAACAAGAAGGACCCGCGCTTCAAGGCCCGCCAGGGCTGAAGCCGGCTCCTGGACTGTCGACGAAAGCCGGGCCCCGTCCCGGCTTTGTCGTTTTCTGGGGTTGCCTGCGGGTGAGGTGGAGGTCGGCATGGATCAGCCCGGGCCACGCGAGCTCCTGCGGGCGATGTTCGACGCGGCGGTCCTGGCCGCCATGCCGGAGCGCACCGTGCCGGCGCATTTGCCGCGGCCGGGCAAGGGCCGGACGATCGTGATCGGCGCCGGCAAGGCGAGCGCCGCCATGGCCCGGACGGTCGAGCAGCACTGGCCGGGGCCGCTCGAAGGCCTCGTCGTCACCCGCTACGGCCATGCCGTGCCCTGCGAGCGCATCGAGATCGTCGAGGCGGCGCATCCGGTGCCGGACGCGGCCGGCGAGGCGGCGGCGGCGCGCATCCTCGCCATGGTCGGCAATCTGACAGGCAATGACCTCGTCCTGGCGCTGATCTCGGGCGGCGGCTCGTCGCTCCTGGCCCTGCCGGCGCCGGGCCTCGGCCTCGAGGACAAGCAGGCGGTCAGCCGGGCGCTCTTGCGCTCGGGCGCCTCGATCGACGAGATGAACTGTGTCCGCAAGCATCTCTCCGCCATCAAAGGCGGCCGGCTGGCGGCAGCTGCCTATCCCGCCCGGCTGGTGGCGCTGATGATCTCGGACGTGCCGGGCGACGATCCGGCCGTGATCGCGTCGGGGCCAACCGTGGCGGATCCGACCACGAGCGAGGACGCGCTCGCCATCGTCGCGAAGTACGGGATCGAGCTCGCCCCCCGGGTGCGCCGCCATCTCGACGATCCCGCCTCCGAGAGCGTCAAGCCGGGCGACCCGCGCCTCGGCCGAAGCGAGACGGTCATGATCGCCACCCCCCAGGCCTCGCTCGAGGCGGCGGCCGGGGTGGCGCGGGCTGCCGGCATCACGCCCTTGATCCTCGGCGACAGCCTGGAGGGCGAGAGCCGCGAGGTCGCCAAGGTGATGGCCGGCATCGCCAAGCAGGTGGTCCGTCACGGCCAGCCCTGCCCCCGCCCCTGCGTGCTGCTGTCGGGCGGCGAGACGACGGTCACCGTCAGGGGTGTCGGCTGCGGCGGGCGGAATGTCGAATTTCTCCTGGCCCTGGCCGTGGCCCTCGACGGTCTCGCCGGCGTCAGCGCCATTGCGGCCGATACGGACGGGGTCGACGGTGCCGCCGAGGTGGCCGGTGCGTGGATCGACGACGCGACCCTGGCCAAGGCGGCGGCGCTCGGCATCACCGCCAAGGCGCACCTGGTGAGGAATGACGGCCACGGCTTCTTCGCGGCGCTCGACCAGCAGGTCGTCACCGGCCCGACGCTGACCAACGTTAACGATTTTCGCGCCGTGCTGATTGCCTAAGAGCCTGTCCGAGAAGTTTATGGGGCATTTCATGAGCTTGGCAGTGAGCA
>CAYMTA010000048.1:0-31416 GCA_964393275.1 uncultured Geminicoccaceae bacterium
CCGCCCTCGATGATGCCCATGATGTCGCTTTCCTTCATGATCAACAGCTCCTCGCCATCGATCTTGACCTCGGTGCCGGACCACTTGCCGAACAGCACGCGGTCACCAGCCTTGACGTCGAGCGGGGTGATCTCGCCCTTGTCGTTGCGGGCACCCGGGCCAACGGCCAGGATCTCGCCCTGCATCGGCTTTTCCTTGGCGGTGTCGGGGATGATGATCCCGCCGGCGGTCTTCTGCTCCTCCTCGAGGCGCCGCACCACGACGCGGTCGTGCAAAGGCCTGAACTTCATTGTCGTCTGACTCCCGATGGTCGAAATTGTTGTTAGCACTCACGCTCGGTGAGTGCCAAACCGTGCAGCCCGTAGGTAGGGGGCGCCCAGCGTCCTGCAAGGGGAGCTGCGACAATTTTGTCAGCAGCAGGCCTGGCTTGCTGCTAACATACTGAATTGGCGTACTTTTTTGCGCCGTGTTTACTTGACGGAAAGAGATTCCGGCTACCAAATGAGGAGGTCAGCCACGCTATCAGGGATCGAGCCCCATGCGGAACGGACCTTCGCCTCTCGAGCTTCAGCTCCAGGGCTACCGCCTGACGACCGCCGAGATCATCTACCACCTGCCGGACCATCCCGGCATCCTCCAGTCCTTCATCTGGCAGCACTACGACATCGCCCCGAAGTTCCCGGAGCTGCACAAGTTCCTCGATTTCTGGGTCGGCAATATCGAGGGCCGGCTGCACGCCGTGAATGTCGGCCGCAAGGAGCTGATCGGCCCGAACCGCTATCGCCACGCCCAGGCGGAATGGAGCATCCACTGAGCCCGGCGGTCACCCGCCCGGGCGATCAGCCGCTCAGTGAATGTCGGCCCAGAGCCGCCGCTTGTAGGCGTAGAAGAGGATCGCCAGGACGAGGAGGAAGAGCATGGCGGTGATGCCGGTCACCTTGCGCTGCTCCATGGTCGGCTCCGCCACCCAGGCGAGGAACTGGGTGACGTCGGAGGCCATCTGCGGGATGGTGGCCTGCGTCCCGTCCTGGTACTCCACCGAGTCCTCGTAGAGGGGCTGCGCCATGGCGATCTGGTGGCCGGGGAAATAGGCATTGTAGTTCATGCCGGCCGGCACCTCGACGCCTTCCGGCGGCTCCTCGTAGCCGACGAGCAGGCTGTAGAGGTAGTCGGCGCCACCGGCCCTGGCCTTGACGATCAGCGAGAGGTCGGGCGGCAGGGCCCCGCCATTGGCGGCACGGGCCGCCTCCTCGTTGGCAAACGGCCCGGGCATGTGATCGGAGGCCACCGCCGGCCGCTCGAACATGTCGCCGGACTCGTCGGGCCCATCGGTGACCTCGTGCTCGGCGGCGATCGCCGCGACCTCGTCGTCGTTGTAGCCGAGCGCCTCCAGGTTGCGGAACGCCAGGTACTTCACGCTGTGGCAGCTCGAGCAGACGCCGCTGAAGACCTGAAAGCCGCGCTGCACGGCGGACCGGTCGAAGGTGCCGAAGACACCCTGCTGGGGCCAGTCGATGGACAAGGGCGCCGGCGCCTCGGCGGCGATGGCACCGGTCGCCAGAGCCAGCGCGAAGGCCATCCCGCCTACGGATCTTTCGAGCATGTGACGCATCGTCTACTCCGCCGGCTGAGCTGATACGGCGCCGGCCGAGGTCAGCACCGGCTTGTTGATGCTGTCCGGCAGCGGCAGCGGGCGCTCCAGCTTGCCGAGCAGCGGCAGGATGATCAGGAAGTGGGCGAAATAATAGAGCGTGGCGAGCAGCCCGATGGTCGGCAGCCAGCCTTCCGGCGGGTTGGCGCCGACATAGCCCAGGATGATGCAGTCGACCACGAAGACCCAGAAGAGCCATTTGTAGATCGGCCGGAACCGCGCGCTCCTGACCCTCGAGGTGTCGAGCCAAGGCAGGAGGAAGAGCACCGCGATCGAGCCGAACATCGCGATCACGCCGCCGAGCTTGGCCGGGATGATCCAGAGGATGTCGAAGGTGATGGCGCGCAGGATCGCGTAGAACGGCAGGAAGTACCATTCCGGCACGATATGCGGCGGGGTCACCAGGGGATTGGCCGGGATGTAGTTGTCCGGGTGGCCGAGCGAGTCCGGCGCGAAGAAGACGAAGGCGGCATAGACCAGCAGGAAGATGCAGAGCCCGAACGCATCCTTGATGGTGTAGTAGGGATGGAAGGGGATCTTGTCCTTCTTGGTGATGTCGATGCCCACGGGGTTGTTCGAGCCGAACTGGTGCAGCGCCAGGATGTGCAGGAACACCACGGCGAAGATCACGAACGGCATCAGGTAGTGCAGGGCGAAGAACCGGTTGAGGGTCGGGTTGCCGACCGTGAACCCGCCCCAGAGCCAGGTGACGATGGTATCGCCGAAGATCGGCACCGCCGAGAAGAGGTTGGTGATGACCTTGGCCCCCCAGAAGCTCATCTGCCCCCAGGGCAGCACGTAGCCCATGAAGGCGGTCATCATCATCAAAAGCAGGATGACGACGCCGAGCATCCACAGAAGCTCGCGCGGCGCCTTGTAGGAGCCGTAGTAGAGGCCGCGGAACATGTGGATGTAGACGACGATGAAGAACATCGAGCCACCGTTGGAATGCGCGTAGCGCAAGAGCCAGCCGTAGTTCACGTCGCGCATGATGTGCTCGACGCTGTCGAACGCCATGGCGGTGTGCGGCGTGTAGTGCATCGCCAGGAAGATGCCGGTCAGGATCTGCAGCATCAGCATGATCCCGGCGAGCGAGCCGAAGTTCCACCAGTAGTTCAGGTTCTTCGGGGCCGGGTAGTCGACGAACTCCGCCTGCGCCCAGCTCAGGAGCGGCAGGCGGTCGTCGATCCATCGGGCGATCCCATTCTTGAAGACGGGCTTGGCCGTTTCTGTGCTCATGTTCCGTCCCTGGAGAAAGGGTTGTCTCGCCCGCCCGGCCTGCATGTCGCCCGCGACGGAGATGCCCCGGCCATCAGCCGATGAGAATGGTCGTGTCGGATTCGAAGACGTAGGGCGGGACCGGCAGGTTGGTCGGCGCCGGCCCGTGGCGGATGCGGCCCGAGGTGTCGAACACCGAGCCGTGGCAGGGGCAGAACCAGCCGCCGTACTCGCCCCGCGGATCGGTCGGCTTGTTGCCGAGCGGCACGCAGCCGAGATGGGTGCAAACGCCGCTCACCACGAGCCACTCCGGCTTCTCCACGCGGGCCGAATCCGCCTCCGGGTCGCGCAGCGTGCTGATGTCGACGTCCTCGGCCTCGTTGATCTCCTCGGGTGTCCGATGCCTGACGAAGACCGGCGAGCCGCGCCACATCACGGTGATCCCCATGCCCTCCTCGATGTTCGAGAGATCGACGGTGGTCGTCGACAGGGCGAGCACGTCGGCCGAGGGATTCATGCTGTAGACCATGGGCCAGAGCGCCGCGGCGGTGCCGATCCCGAGCCCCGACCAGGCGACGATCGCGAGGAAGTCGCGACGGGTTTCGCCCTCGGCGCTCAGGTTTGCGGTATCTGCCATGGCATCCAACCTTCCGATCGATCCAGGCCCGCGGACCACGCCGCGGCGGATCGCACGAGCGAACGAAACAGGCGCGGCCTGCAGCGCCGCCACCATGAGGGACCACGCCGGTGGCGAGGATATGAGGGCGGTCCCACAGCGCCAAGCGACGGAAGGTCGCATAAACGGCTGTGCAGCCGAGCGCAATGCCGCCATGCTCGTGAGCACGAAATCGGCGCGCGGCGGGCTTCGCCGGGCGGCGTGCCGGGCGGCCCGGCGAGCGGCCGCGAGGGGTGCCATCCCATGCCCACGTCCTGTTTCCCATGCCCCTTGCCCATGCCGATGATCATGTCGTGACCAGGGAGGGGCACCTGCGCCTGGCGCTATTCGAGCCGGACCAGCCCGGCAACTTCGGGGCCATGCTCCGTCTCGGCGCGTGCCTCGGCGTGGCCCTCGAGGTGATCGAGCCCTGCGGCTTTCCGCTCGACGAGCGTCGCATCCGGCGGGCGGCCATGGACTATGCCCGGCACGTGGCCTGGCGGCGTCATGCCGATCTTTCGGCCTTCCTGGCCTGCGCCTCGGCCGAGGCGCGCCGTCTCGTCCTCTTGAGCGCCGGGGCCAGGACCGCCTATCACCGTTTCGCGTTTGGGCCGCGCGACGTCCTGGTGCTCGGCAGCGAGAGCCGGGGGGCGAGCGCGGCGCTCCGCGCCGCATGCGCCGCCGAGGTGCGAATTCCGATCGGCTCCGGTCTCCGCTCGCTCAATCTCGCCACGGCCGGGGCGATCGGCCTGGCCGAGGCGCTGCGCCAGCTCGATGCGTGGCCCGGGGCCGGAGACGGTGCGGGCGTGGATGGGCTGGAAGAGGGGGTGGATGGTGACGGTCGAGCGTGAGAGGGGGGCCGCCGAGGCCTGGTTCATCGAGCTGCGCGACCGGCTCGTCGCCGCGTTCGAGGCCCTCGAGGACCGTTATGCGGGGCCCGATGCCGCCGATCGGCCGCCCGGCCGGTTCGCCCTCGAGCCCTGGCGGCGGGAGGCCGGCGGCGGCGGCGTCATGGGGCTGATGCGCGGGCGCGTGCTCGAGAAGATCGGCGTCAATGTCTCGACCGTCTTCGGCACGTTCGCGCCGGAATTCCGGGGCCAGATCCCGGGTGCCGCCGAGGACCCCCGCTTCTGGGCGACCGGCATCTCGCTCGTCGCCCATCCGCGCAACCCGCACGTGCCGCCGGCGCACATGAACACGCGGCACATCCGGACGACGAGGTCCTGGTTCGGCGGCGGCGCCGATCTCAACCCGATCTATGCGATCGAGGCCGACACGCGCGACTTCCACGCCGCCCTCGAGCGCGCCTGCGCCGGTCTCGACGATGGCGCCTACGCCCGCTTCAAGAAGTGGGCGGACGATTATTTCTTCATCCCGCACCGCGGCGAGGCGCGCGGCGTCGGCGGCATCTTCTACGACTATCTCGAGGACGACTTCGAGCGGCATTTCGCCTTCACGCGCGCGGTCGGCGAGAGCTTCCTCGACATCTATCCCCGGCTCGTGGCACGGCACATGGATCGCGGCTGGACGGCGGAGGAGCGGTCGCACCAGCTCGTCCGCCGCGGTCGCTATGTCGAGTTCAATCTGCTCTATGACCGGGGCACCCAGTTCGGCCTGAAGACCGGGGGCAATCCCGAGGCCATACTGATGTCGCTGCCACCGGTCGTCGCCTGGCCCTGAAGGCCCGACCCTCTCATTCGAGGAATGCGAAATGGACTACAAGAAGCTGTCGATCGGCGCCAACCCGCCGCACGAGTTCAACGTCGTCATCGAGGTGCCGCTGCGCGCGGATCCGATCAAGTACGAGCTGGACAAGGAGAGCGGCGCGATCTTCGTCGACCGCTACCTCTACACGACCATGTTCTACCCCTGCAATTACGGGTTCATCCCGCACACGCTGGCGGAAGACGGCGACCCGATCGACGTGATGGTCATCGGCCGCATGCCGGTGCAGCCGGGCGTGGTGCTCCGGGTCAACCCGATCGGCGTCTTCAAGATGGAGGACGAGGCGGGCATGGACGAGAAGATCCTGGCGAAGCCGACCGATCACATCACGCCGGTGAACCGCAAGGTCCTGAGCTATCGCGACGTGCCCGAGATCGATCTGCAGCGGATCGCCCACTTCTTCTCGCACTACAAGGATCTCGAGCCCAACAAGTGGGTCAGGGCGATCGGCTGGGGCGATGCCGACGAGGCGAAGCAGCTCATCCTGGACGGGATCGAGCGCGAGAAGGCGGGCTGACCGTCAGCCCGGAGTCGTCGCTTCGGCCATCTCGTCCGGGGCCAGGGCACGGATGGTCAGGGCGTGGATGCGGCCGGCCATGAGATCGCCGACCGCCGCGTAGACCATGCGCTGCCGCTCGAGGCGGGACCGGCCGGCGAAGCCGTCGCTCGCCACCTCGACATGGAAATGCGTCTCGCCCTCCGGGCGGTGGCCGGCATGGCCGATATGGTCGGCGGAATCGTCCCGCACCAGGAGCCGCGAGGGTGCGAGGCTGGCGCGCAGCCGCCGCTCGAGCTCGGTGCCGACGCGCCCCAGCCTCGGGCCTGGCTTCGGGCCTGACATGTCCTGGCATCTCCGCTGCTGCGCTGCCGCCGGCCACGGCGGATGGTGAACAGACGAGCCCAACGTAGCGGCGCGGGGGCTGCCGGTAAAGCGGGCCCCAAACCAGAAGGAGAAGCAGCATCGTACGCTTGAAACCATTTCCAATGCGACTTTCGCCTGGAACGACAGCTATGCTCGAAGAATTAACCGGAACTTAACCGTCGTCCGATAACCATCGAAGGATCGCGGGAGACGGATTGCCGTCGGACCCGGGCCGGCATCCCGCCGGCATCTCTCAGGCGGAGACATGGAATGATGGCGACGATCAAGGCGAAGCCCCTCAAGCAGGCCGGCCCGGGCCGGTCCAGAGCCCAGGACGTGGATCGCCATGTCGGCGCCAGGATGCGCGAACGGCGGATCATGCTGGGCCTGACGCAGCAGCAGATGGCCGAGCTGATCGGCGTCACCTACCAGCAGGCGCACAAGTACGAGAAGGGCATCAACCGCATCGCGGCCGGCCGCCTCTACACCATCGCCCATGCGCTCGGCGTCGACGTCAGCTATTTCTTCGAGGGCATGGACAGCGACAGGGACTTCAAGCCGACGCCGCAGCAGCGGATGCTGCTCGATCTCGCCCGCAACTTCATCTCGCTGCCGAGCCGCAAGCATCAGGAGGCCATCTGCAGCCTCGCCCGGGCGCTGGCGAGCGCCAACGACCTGGCGGATCTCGGCATCCCCGGAATCGACGCGAAATGACCGGCGATCCCGGCCGGCGGCAGGGGGGCTGGCGGCGGTGGCCGCCTGCCGGGTCGGCGACGCCGTCGGCGCGGTCGATGGGCAGGGGCTCCGATCCGGCCACGCCGCTCCCGTCTTGTCGGCCGGCCATCGACTGACCATAGTCTGGTCATCGGCCGTCGCGGCTGCTCCTTGCCCGGATGGGGCGGGGGCCGGTTGCGGCTCGCCGATGTCGGGTCGGCTTCCAGGGATGGCAGGGTGCGGATGGATGTAGGCCGCAAGACGCGACGCCCGCTCGGGCCGGATGCGGTCGTCGGGCTCGGTGCGTCGGACGCGCCGCCGGGACGGTGCTGCGAGTGGCCGGGCTGCGCCGAGCGTGGCGATTTCCCGGCGCCGCGGTCGCCGCGGGCGCTGCGCACGTTCCTCTGGCTCTGCCTCGCCCATGTCCGCGACTACAACCAGAGCTGGAACTATTTCGCCGGCATGAACGAGGACGAGATCGAGGCGCATCGGCGGGCGGATTTCACCTGGCACCGGCCGAGCTGGCGTTTCGGTGGGGCAGGCGCCGGGCCCCAGGGGCCGTTTCACGATCCTTTCGGCTTCTTCGCGGATGGCGGGCCCGCCGCGGGCGGCAAGGGCCGCGACCGGGCGCCGGCGCAGGGCGAGGCGCTCAGGATGATGGCGGTGCTGGACCTCGAGCCCGGCTTCACCCTGGTCGAGCTCAAGAGCCGCTACAAGACGCTGGTGAAGCGACACCATCCCGATCGGCACGGCGGCGACCGGGACAGGGAGGAGCGGCTGAAGGCGATCAACGCGGCCTACACCTATCTCGTCGACCACCAGCTGCACCGTTGACCGGCCGCGGCACCGCTCCATCTTGCGGTGTCCGGGCGGGGCACGGTGCGAACGGTCTTGCGCTGGGCAGGCGGTGAACGCCATATACCGCGCGTGCGCCACGGCTCGCCGCCCGGAAAGTCGACACGCCTGGAGCCAGCACGCCGGAAGCCGGCATCCCCAAAGCCAGCCTGGAGGAGAGGACGTTGCCGCGGGAGGGTTCAGTCATCGACACGCAAGGCGAGCTCGGGTTGCCCGAGCGGCCGGATCGCGAGGTCGATGTCCAGGAGACGTTCGGCATCGATGCCGACATGCGGGTGGGCGCCTTCGGCGTGCGCACCGACTATGTGCCGGACATCGATGCGACCTACCAGTTCGACCGGCCGACCACCCTCGCCATCCTGGCCGGCTTCGTCCACAACCGGCGGGTGATGATCCAGGGCTATCACGGCACCGGCAAGTCGACCCATATCGAGCAGGTCGCGGCTCGGCTGAACTGGCCATGCGTGCGGGTCAATCTCGACAGCCACATCAGCCGCATCGACCTGATCGGCAAGGACGCGATCGTCCTGAAGGACGGCCAGCAGGTCACCGAGTATCGCGAGGGCATCCTGCCCTGGTCGCTGCAGCATCCGGTGGCCCTGGTGTTCGACGAGTACGATGCCGGCCGGCCCGACGTGATGTTCGTCATCCAGCGCGTGCTCGAGGCGCAGGGCCGGATGACCCTGCTCGACCAGAACAAGATCCTCAGGCCGCATCCCAGCTTCCGCCTGTTCGCCACGGCCAACACGGTCGGGCTCGGCGACACGTCGGGGCTCTATCACGGCACCCAGCAGATCAACCAGGGCCAGATGGACCGCTGGAGCATCGTCGTGCAGCTCAACTACCTGTCGCATGACGACGAGTGCCGCATTGTCCTCGCCAAGTGCCCGCGCTACGACACGGGCGAGGGCCGCAAGACCATCGCCAGCATGGTCCGCCTCGCCGATCTGAGCCGGGCCGGCTTCGTCAACGGCGACATCTCGACCGTGATGTCGCCGCGCACCGTGATCACCTGGGCCGAGAACACCGAGATCTTCGGCGATGTCGGCTTCGCGTTCCGGGTGACCTTCCTGAACAAGTGCGACGAGGCCGAGCGCGCGATCATCGCCGAGTACTACCAGCGGTGCTTCGGCAAGGAGCTGCCGGAATCGGCGGCCAATCTCCTGGTCGCCTGAGCGGCCGGGAGCGCAAGTGGATGGAGCGGCGTTGAAGGAGCGCCTGGACGGATTCGAGCAGGCCCTCGCGGCCACGGCCCGGGCGATCGCCGAGGAGCCCAAGCTCGAGGTGGTGCTGCGGGCGGGCAATCGCCGGGCCCCCGCCGGAGCGGGCGAGGTCATCCGCATCAGCCCGCCGCGCCAGGACCTGCCGGTCGGCGAGATCGCGAGGGTGCGGGGCGAGGCCGACAGCCAGGCGCTGCGGCGACGCTTCCACGACGGCGAGCTGCACCGTCGCCTGGTGCCGGAGGGCGAGCTCGCGACCATGCTGTTCGACGGCCTCGAGCAGCTCCGGGTCGAGCTGGTCGGTGGCCGCGACATGGCCGGCGTGCGGGCCAATCTCGAGGCCGTGTTCCGCCAGCGCAGCGGGCCCAGCGCCGCCGGCGAGGCGGCGGGCGGCGGTGCGCCGGGCGGTGCGCCGGGCGATGCGAATGTTGCGGAGATCGTCGAGCTCTACATGCGCGAGCGGCTGCAGGGCTACCGGCTGAATCCGGCGCAGACCCGCCAGCTCGGCGCGTGGCGGGACTGGCTCGACGGCAAGGTCGAGGCGGTGCTGCCGGAGCTCGACGCCAAGGCGGCGAGCCAGGACGCCTTCGCCCGCCGGGTGCGCGAGCTGATGACCGATCTCGGCCTGAGCGAGGCCCTGGTCGAGGAGCCCGAGCCCGACAGCGAGAGCGAGGACAGCGATGAGGAGGACGGCGACGAGGGGCCGAGCGAGCCCTCGTCGGACCAGGACGACGAGGGCGGCGACGAGCCGCAGCGGGCCGAGGCGCAGGACAGCGCCGAGGACCGCTCGCCCGAGGACCTGATGGCCGAGGAGGCGGCGGCGAGCGACGACGAGCTGCAGTCCGGGGCCGAGGAGGAGGCGGGCGAGGATCCGCGCACCAACCGGCCGAAGGAGCTGCCGCCGGGTCTCGACCGGCTCGCCTATCGCGTCTTCACCACCCAGTTCGACGAGGTGGTGGGGGTGGCCGAGCTCTGCGGCTCCGCCGAGCTCGCCCGGCTGCGGACCCAGCTCGACGCCAGCCTCAGCCGCTTCGAGGGCATGATCGGGCGGATCGCCAACCGGCTGCAGCGCAAGCTCATGGCGCAGCAGCAGCGCTCCTGGGATTTCGACCTGGAAGAGGGCATCCTGGACGCGGCCCGGCTGGCGCGGATCGTCGTCAACCCGACGCTCGGCCTTTCCTACAAGATGGAGAAGGAGACCGAGTTCCGGGACACGGTGGTGACCTTGCTGATCGACAACTCGGGCTCGATGCGCGGCCGGCCGATCGCGGTTGCCGCGATGACCGCGGACATCCTCGCCCGCACGCTCGAGCGCTGCGGCGTCAAGGTCGAGATCCTGGGGTTCACCACCCGCGCCTGGAAGGGCGGGCAGGCGCGCGAGGCCTGGCTGCGGGCCGGCAAGCCCGCCGCGCCCGGCCGGCTCAACGATCTCCGGCACATCGTCTACAAGCCGGCCGACGCGCCCTGGCGGCGGGCCCGGCCCAATCTCGGCCTGATGCTGCGCGAGGGGCTGCTCAAGGAGAACATCGACGGCGAGGCGATCCTCTGGGCGCACGAGCGGCTCCTGGCCCGGGTCGAGCAGCGGCGCATCCTCATGGTCATCTCGGATGGCGCCCCGGTCGACGACAGCACCCTCTCGGCCAATCCCGGCAACTACCTCGAGAAGCACCTGCGCGAGGTGATCGACTGGATCGAGACCCGCTCCGAGGTCGAGCTCCTGGCCATCGGCATCGGCCACGACGTGACCCGCTACTACCGCCGGGCCGTCACCATCTCCGACCCCGAGCAGCTCGGCGGCACCGTGCTCAACCAGTTCTCGGCGCTCTTCGATGCCAAGCGCCGCGCCGCCTGAGCGATCGATCGCTCGCGTGCGGCATTCCGCCGGCCTGGTGACCCGGACGGACGTTCCGTCCCGCCGTCCCGCGGCGGGTATGGAAAAGGGCGCTGGAGGCCCGGCCTCCGCCCGGTTTACACGGCCGCTCGAAGCCCCTAGACAGGAAGATGCATCAAGCTGCCCGCGACCGCGATGGAGCGGTGCCGCTCGTCCGGCGTGCCGGACCCTTCGGAGGACTTGGCTCGTGCATGGCCGGTCGCAGGCAAGACAGCGCCGCCTGGTCGAGGTGCCGCGCTCGACCCACGATCGTCCAGCCGCTTGCCCGCCGCCCATCCAGGAAAGGAACCAGCGATGATCCGCCAATTGCTCGCCCCGCTCGCCCTAGCCGCCTGCCTGGTCGCCAGCGCGCCGGCGATGGCGCAGGAGGCGACCCCCTCGTGGTTGCCCACCCTGATCACCGAGACGCCGGAGAAGGGCTTCGATCTGGCCATCTCGATGGCGCGCAAGGCGGTGAAGACCACGCAGCCGGACGTCGAGATGCTGCATCACCTCCGCCCGGTCTATGCGCACGACCCGAGCGCCCTGATCGATGTGTCGGGCGTGGTCGCGGCCTATTTCGCGACCGTCGCCGCCGCCAACGACTACTGGCGCGAGTAGCCAGCGGCGACGGCGTGCGAGGCGGCGCCAGCGCTGCCTGCCCGCCGGGCGGAGCGGGCCGAAGAAGAGGGTCCAGGCCGCCGAGGCCGGCGGCCGAGCCAACGCCGATTGGCATTGGGCAGCCATGGATCTGACCCTGAGGCGCTGGCGCGAGAAGCTCGGCAAGGCTTTGGAAGCGCTGCCGCCGGCCCTCGCGGCGTCGCTCGAGTTCCCCAGCAACAGCCGGACGTATTTTTATCCCTGAGGGTCGGCCATGAACGGCCAGACCGCCAGGCTCGATGAACTCGCGCTGTGAAGGAGGAGATCGCGGCCATCGCCGGCCTCGCCCGCGACTTCGTCATCCTGATCGACGATTTCGAGGTTCCGGGCGATCCGGGCTGCGTCCTCGACGACTATGGCCCGGTCGGCGCCTGCACCCTCGGCTTCATCGCCCCGGCGCCGGGCGCGGACGTCGCCGTGCACCATCCCTCGACCGCGTCCGAGAACGAAACCGGCCGCAGAACGGGCTGCGTGGTGCCCGCCCGAGGCGGCCGGAGCACCGACTTCCTCGACGGCCTCGATCTGCTTTCGAGGCATGCCGATGATCCGCGCGGGTCGAGCAGCCGGGTGACCGCTTCCTGAAAGACCTCGCCCCGCCGGCCTGCCGCCAGGCCGCAGGGGAAACGGGCGCCGCCCCGGCCCCCGCCACGCCGAGCTGATTCGACATGCGGCCTCGCCGTCGACCCGTCCGGTGCGTTCGCATGGATGACGGTCGGGGTGGCGGCGGAGAAGGTAAAAAAAGCGTAGTCCCGAGATCATGTAGAATGATCATTCAGCGCGTTGAAATTGTTGACATATTTCCATTTTCAAAAAAATCATATTGATGAATTGACTTTTAGGAATCTTCCGCGTCTACTTGATGGCAGGAAGGAAACCTCATGTCAAAACTCGAAAAGGCAACTGTTTCACAGCGCTGGAGTGCGGTGCAGCCGTCGAAGGCGGTGCTGGTCTGGGCCTGTGTCGGCTCCGTCGCGGCCACTCTCGTCCTGGGCTTCACCTGGGGCGGCTGGGTCACCGGCGGCACGGCCAAGCAGATGGCCGAGGAAGCAGGCGCCTCGTCGCGCTACGAGCTGGCCTCGGTGATCTGTGTCGAGAAGTTCCTGGACGCCGGCGATGCCTCGGCCCAGCTCGCCACGTTCCAGGCGATCAAGAGCTCCTACAAGCAGCGCCAGTTCATCGAGGACGGCGGCTGGGCGGTGATGCCGAGCAAGGACAAGGCGGCGCGTCAATCCGCCGATCTCTGCGCCAAGGTCCTGGCCAATCTCGACCCGGCCGACCTCACGCCCACCACCGAGGCCGCCGTGGCCGAGCCCGCCGCGGTCGTTCAATAGCCCCGCGGAGCGCCGGCCCACGCAACCGGCGACCGGCCGGCGCCCCCTGGCGACAACGCCCCATGGCAGAGCAAGGCCATGGGGCGTCCGTGCGTGCGGCTCGAGGCTGCCTTCCGTCCCAGGCTGTCGACGTTGTCGAGCAGGAAGGGTCGGGCGATGACGAAGGCGTCCGGCGTGCCGGCTATCGCCGCGCCGGGGGGCCGATCAGGAAGTGCCCTGATGCAATGGAGGGCCGGACGAGAAGGCAATCCTTCCCGCCTGGCCGACCGGTCAGTAGATCGCCATCGGATTGCCTGGCGAGCCCGTAGCCCCCTTCATCTTCAGCGGTGCCCAGACGAACAGGAACTCATGCGCCTGATCCTCGACCAACTGGGTCAGGTCGAGGTTCTCGATGTTCCAGATGCCGCGGCGCGTCTGCAATTGCATGTGGCACTCGAACGGCTTGTCGGCATTCTCGCCGGGCACGGCTTCGGTGGCCCAGGTGTCGGCGCCGGTCAGCATGATCTTGCGCTCGGCGAGATACTCGCAGGCCGAGATGCCGAAGCCGGGCTCGCCCGCATTGAACTCGGCCGTGCGCTTCGACTTCTCGGCGGCATCGAAGTCGTCCCAGTCCCTCGGGTGCCAGATATCGCCGTGCCCGGTATGCAGGAAGACGCAATCGCCCTCGGCAATGGGATCGATGCCCTGCGCCTCGACCATCGCCTCGATGTCCCCGTCGGTAATGATGCCTGGATCGCCGGCCGCCCCGGTCGGAACCGGCAATCGGCCGCCACGATAGGCGACGGCATCCAGCAGCACGCCGCGGCAGACGAAGCCCTTCTCGGCGACATGCTCGACGCCGAGCGGGCCGAGGCCGTAGGCGTCGATGGCGGGGTCCTTGTCGAGCAATCGGCCATTGTAGAAGAAGAGGCCCTCGGAGGTGATGACGCCGATATGACCCGGGCCATCGAACTGCGTACCGATCTGGCCGATCTCGGTGGCCAGATATTCGTCGTTGTAGACGAGCTGATGGGAGCCGAACGGGCCGCCGGTCGGCAGGCCCGGCATGACCATCCGCCAGCCGCGCGAGCCGAAGGCCGGTGCATCGCCCGCATAAATCTTGCCCAGGGTCGCAACCTTGCCTTCCTTGACCAGGCCCACCGCCGCCAGCACCAGCTCCGGCGTGATGCGATTGACGGAACCGGCCGAGTCGTCGGCCCCCCACTCGGTCGGCGCCCAGCTCTCGGTCAAGGGGGCGTCGTTGACGTCTTGCGCGACGGCCACGGAACCAAGCGACGTGCACAGCAGCAGCGCCATGCCCATCCTTCGATCAAAAATTCCCATGATCGCTCCTCCCTGATGTCACCGGTGGCACGAAGCAAAGCTCCTCGCTTTTACCCTTACACCGCTGTCGAGACCATCCCACCCCGCCATCTTGCTTTTCTTCTCCTACCGGACCGACGAGAACGAGGTCGGCTGGAGGATCTGGTTGCTGACATGGGTGAGGAGGGGGCCGTTGGTTTCGGTTTCGGCGCGTTTGGCCAGCCATTCGGGGTCGGCGGTGAAGGCGTTCCATTTCTGCTCGCGCTCGGCGAGGGATTCCCAGGCGAGAAGGTAGACCAGGGACTGGTTGGTCTCGCCGATGAGGGTGGTCCAGAAGCCGGCCTGGCGGATGCCGTGGCGTTCCCAGATCTTCAGGGTGACCGTCTCGAAGCGGTCGAGGAGCGCGGGCAGCTTGCCCGGCACGCAGTGATAGATGCGCATCTCGTGGATCATGGTGGCGGCAATTCCCTTCTTGGCGTTCTCGTGCCGAACCCTTTGGCGGGCCGCGTCGCGCGGCCGGGCTTGCGGGGACGGGCTTCCTTCTAGACTCCCAGGCCGCTTCGGCCATCTCTCTTTTTGATCTTGCCCAGGCGCTCGCTAAAAAGGTATTTTGAATACCAATTCAACGCGGGAGCCGAGGCGGGCATGGAGCAGGCGGGACGGCGGGCGGCGGTGGTGGCGGAGATCGTCGAGCGGACCGGCATCGACGAGGCGATGATCGACCGGCTGGTTCGGGCTTTCTATGCCGAGGTGCGCCAGGATCCGATGCTCGGGCCGGTGTTCGAGGAGCGGATCGCCGACTGGGAGCCGCATCTCGGGCGGATGTGCAGCTTCTGGGCGTCGGTGGCGCTGATGACCGGCACCTATCACGGCCAGCCGATGGCCCGCCATGCGCGGCTGCCGGTGGATGGCCGGCATTTCGACCGCTGGCTCGAGCTGTTCGCGGCCACCGCCCGCGAGGTCTGCCCGCCCGCGGCGGCGGCGTTCTTCATCGAGCGCTCGCAGCGCATCGCCGCCAGTCTGGAGCTCGGCATCGCCATCGAGAATGGCGGCCTGCCGCGGCAGGGCGAGCGGCTGCGGCGGCCGGACGCGGAG
Organism: uncultured Geminicoccaceae bacterium; assembly: GCA_964393275.1. Lineage (GTDB taxonomy): Bacteria > Pseudomonadota > Alphaproteobacteria > Geminicoccales > Geminicoccaceae > SLRI01. Next base: position 15,159 of record CAYMTA010000048.1, read on the forward strand.
GTGATGCTGCCGGGGGTGCCGGCATGAACCAGGGCGAGGACGACGAGCTCGGCAGCTTCGCGTCGCCGCCCTGCTTCATGCACGAGCTGGACCCCAATTACCTCTTCCCGCCACCCTTGGGTGACCCGGGGCAGGAGGCCGATCTGAAGCGCTGGCGCAAGGCCGAGCGCGAGCGGCTGACGGGGCAGCGGATGGCGCTTCGGGCGGAGGAGCGCCGGCCGCATGACGAGCGGATCATGGCCGGGCTCGAGGCGGCCATCGGCGCGGTCGAGGGGCTGGTGATCGGTGCCTACTGGCCGTTCAAGGCGGAGCCCGATTTGCGGCCGCTCATGAGGTCGATCGCCGGACGGGGCGGGCAGGTGGGCCTGCCCGTGGTGGTCGCCAGGGGGCAGCCCTTGATCTTTCGCGCCTGGGCGCCGGGCGACCGCCTGACGCGGGGGGTGTGGAACATTCCCGTGCCGCTGGAGGACGCGCCGGCCGTCGTGCCGGACGTGGTGATCGCGCCGGTGATCGGCTTCGATGCCGCCTGCTATCGGCTGGGCTATGGCGGCGGCTTCTACGACCGCACCCTGGCGGCCCGCGACCCGCGGCCGCGCGTGCTCGGTGTCGGCTACGGGTTCGCGGCGATTTCGACGATCTATCCGCAGTGGCACGACATTCCGATGGATGTCGTGGTCACCGAGGCGGGGATCGTGTCGCCGGCTGGCGACGGCCGGCAATCGGCCTAGACTCTCCGGATCGGCGCGAATTGGCAGGTGCCCGCGACGCTCTTTGCGGGTAGCTTCCATGCGGCAGCAAGGAGGAGACGGGGCATGCGGAACGGCGACGAGCCGATCCTGATCGAGCATGAGGATGGCGGCGTGGTCCGGCTCACGCTGAACCGGCCCCAGGCCTTCAACAGCCTGAATTTCGCGCTGCTCGACGCGCTGCATGGCGCGTTCGAGCGGATCGGCCGGTCGGGGACGGCCAGGGTCGTGGTGCTGGCGGGGCACGGCAAGGCCTTCTCGGCCGGCCATGACCTCAAGGAGATCGGCCAGGATCGGCGGGCCGAGGCGATCCATCGCCTGTTCAGCCACTGCTCGGCCATGATGCTGAAGATCAGGGATCTGCCGCAGCCGGTGATCGCCGAGGTGGACGGCATCGCCACGGCGGCCGGCTGCCAGCTCGTCGCCGCCTGCGACCTCGCGATCTGCAGCGACATCAGCCGGTTCGCCACCTCGGGCGTCAAGTTCGGCCTCTTCTGCTCGACGCCGATGGTGGCGCTGTCCAGGAACGTGCCGCGCAAGGCGGCCTTGGAGATGCTGCTCACCGGCGACTTCATCGACGCGGCTGAGGCGTTGCGCCTCGGCCTCGTCAACGAGGTGGTGCCGAAGGACGGGCTCGCCGCCGCGACCGAGGCGCTCCTGGCCCGGCTGCTCGACAAGCCGAGCGACGTGCTGGCCCTGGGCAAGCGCGCCTTCTACCGGCAGCTCGAGCTGCCGATGTCCGAGGCCTATGCGCTGACCACCGACGTGATCGTCGAGAACGCGCTCGGCGACGCCTTCGGCGCGGGTCTCGAGGCCTTCGTCGCCAAGCGCCCGCCGGTCTGGCCCGGCCAGGAGAAGGCATGAAGCCCGCGATGACCAGGACCACCGGCCACTTCTCCAGCATCGTTCACCCGACCGATCTCGGCGAGGCCGGACGGGCCGCCTTCGCGCACGGGCTCAGGCTCGCCGTGGCGGCCCGGGGGCGCTTCGCCGTGGTCCACAATGCCGGGCCCGAGCTCGAGGACGCGGCGCGGCTCGAGGCCTTTCCGGGCGTGCGCGACACGCTGGCGGGCTGGGGGCTGCTCGATCTTGGGGTTGCGGCGGCGGGCGTCGAGGAGGCGCTCGGCATCCGCGTGACCAAGGCCGATCTCGGCGGTGGCGACACGGTCGAAAGCCTCGCCGGCTACATCGACCGGCACGGCTGCGACCTCGTGGTGCTGGCGACCCATGCGCGGGACGGCCTGCCGCGCTGGCTCAGGGGCTCGATCGCCGAGGCGATCGCCCGGCGCACCAATCTTCCGACCCTCTATCTGCCGCACGCGGCGCGCGGCTTCGTCGATGCCCGGACGGGGGCGCTCCGGCTCGCGAATATCCTGATCCCGGTCGACCGCATGCCCGATCCGGAACCGGCCCTGGACGCCGCCACCCGGCTGGTCGAGCTGCTCGACGCGCAGGCCGCGACGCTGCATCTCCTGCATGTCGGCCCGCAGGCCTCGGCACCCGAGCCGCCCGTTGCCGCCTGGCTGGCCCAGCGTCTCGAGCGCCATCGCCGGGACGGGCCGGTGGTCGACACGATCGTCGCACTGGCGGACGAGACGGACGCCGATCTCCTGGTCATGACGACCGAAGGCCGCCACGGCTTTCTCGACGCGCTCAGGGGCTCGACCACCGAGGCGGTGCTGCGGCAGGCCAACCGGCCGCTGCTGGCGGTGCCGGCATGAGAGCCTGAGCCCGATGGCGGAGTCCCTGGTCTACGATGACGCCGAGATTCGCCGCATCCTCGTGACGGTGAAGCGGATCGCCATGGTGGGCGCCTCGGCGAGCGAGATGCGGCCCTCCTATTTCGCCATGCTCTATCTCCTGAAGAAGGGCTTCGAGGTCGACCCGGTGAACCCGCGCCATGCCGGCCAGAAGATCCAGGGGCGGACCGCCTATCCCGATCTCGAAAGCCTGCCCGAGCGGCCGGACATGGTGCAGATCTTTCGCCGCTCGGAGGAGGTGCCGCCGCTGGTCGAGGCGGCGATCGCGATCGGGGCGAAGGTGATCTGGATGCAGCTCGGCGTGCGCCACGACGCGGCGGCGGCGCGGGCGCGCGCGGCCGGGCTGGACGTGGTCATGGATCGCTGCCCGAAGATCGAGCACGGGCGGCTCTTCGGCGAGATCGGCTGGCTCGGGGTCAATCGGGGCATGCTCTCGGCCAAGCGCGGCGTGGCGCGGCAGCTCCAGTCGACGAAGGGTCGGCTGACCTGAGCGATCAGCCGGTCGGGACGAAGACCTCGAGCGTGCCGCGCGCGGGCTGCGGGCGGTAGAAGCTGAAATCCTGCAGCTGCCAGTCGCTGGCCGGCGGGCTGCCGAGCTGCTCGGCAAGGGCCGCCGCCGCCGGCCGGTCCTCCGGGAAATAATAGCGGATGCGGTGGCTGCCGATGGCGTAGGGCACGTCGCGGAGCACGACCGTGGCGTAGGCGGAGGCGGCCGTCAGGCGGGCGTAGAGCGCCGCCGCGGCGTCGCTGGCGCTCGCGGCGTCGGCGTCGTAGTGGATGAAGACGCGGACCGTTTCGTCGCCGGCCGTGGCGGTATCGGCCGCCGGATCGGCGGTGGGTCCGGCGGCCGGCTCGGGCGGCGGATCGAGCCTGAGGATGCGCCGGGTGCCATTGGCCGCCGCCGCTTCCGGCTGGTCCGAACCGGTGTCAGGGGTCGCGAGCTGCAGGGACTCGAGCGGCGGCAAGGCAGCCGGCTCGGTCGAGGGCGCATCGGCCGTGCTGGTCCAGGACGGCAGGCCGGGCCATTCCCAGCCCTGCGTCCACCCCTGGACCCGGTGGGGCAGATCGCTCGCCACGATGATCCAGGCGGCGCCGGCCGCAATCGCGAGGCCTGCCAGGGCGATGAGCCAACGGCGGCGCCGGCGCGACTTGGCCTCGATCCCGTAGAGGTCGTCGATGATCTCGAACTGCAGCGGCGGCGGCTCGTGGCGCGGCAGCATTCCCGGTGCCGGGAGGTCCTGGGTCGAAGGCTCGGCCAGCGGTGCCGGGCGTGGCCGCATCATGGGCCGCGGCGAGGCGGGCAGGGGCGGCGGCTCGAAGCGGGGCGGCTCGGGTCGGGGATCGGGCGGGCGGAGACCCCGCAGAACGGGTGCCGGCGGGTCGGCCGGGATCGCCTCGACCTCGGGCCGGGGCCGCCCGGCCGATGCGACCGGCGCCGGCTCGCTCCTCGCGGGCTCGCCGTCCGCTGGTCCATCGTCCGCGGGCCCGTGGTCCGCGGGCTCGGGAACGTCGAGCTCGAGCGGCGGCACGACGGTCGGAATGAAGGTGCGCGGCGGCTCGAGCTTGGGCATCGTCGGCGCCGGCGGCACGGCCATCGAGCGCGGGGTGGCGGGTGCCGGTGGCGGGGGAGGCGACGACGGCGCCCAGGGCGCGCATTTGGCCTTGTCCGGGGCCGGGGCGGCATGCGCGGATGGGGCGGGAGGCTGGCCGGGAAGCGGGCTGGCGGCAGGTCGCGATGCGCCGGCCACCTGCTCGCGGACCGCCCAGCGCACGCGGCCGAACAGCTTGTCGACCGCCTGCAGCCGCTCGGCCGGCGAGGGTGCCCCGACGGCGTCGGCGGCGAGGTCCGGATGCTCGGCGAGCACCCGCTCGACCAGCTCCCTGGCGGCGCCCTCCTCGCCGAGCTGATGCACGGCGAGTGCTTTCAGCTCGTCGAGGATCACGCGCGGCATCTGGTCGGTCATGGTCGGGGACATCGTGGGCTACCTGTCACTCCCGAGGGCAAGGAACACGGCATCGAGGCATGCCGCTGACGCCTTTCCTGTCTAGCACAGCTCGTCCCGACATGATCGCCGGCCGTGCGTCCGACGTCATCTGCACGCGGCATCTGGTACGCAGGGAAGCCCGACGACCGCAAGACCTTCGGCCGGGCAAATTGCCCGAGGCGCCTGCCGGGGCCTGCGTGCACGGGCCGGCGCCCGCATCTTCGAGATCGCCCGACGCGCCCTCTTCTGGCAGCATGCCCACGGCACCGGCCGTCGTCACCCCTGTTTCAGCGCTGCCGAAAGGGCCCTGCCGGATCGGCAGTGTGACGATAGCCACTTTGCGTCATCCCCGACCCGGCTATAGGAACGGGTCAAGGGACGCACCCTGGAGGAAGAGCAGAGCGATGAGCGACCAACAGAAATACGGCTTCGAGACCCTGGCGATCCATGCCGGCGCCTCGCCGGACCCGACGACGGGCGCCCGGGCGACGCCGATCTATCAGACGACGTCCTTCGTCTTCGACGATGTCGACCATGCGGCATCGCTGTTCAACCTGCAGCAGTTCGGCAATATCTACTCCAGGCTGACCAACCCGACGGTCTCGGTGCTGGAGGAGCGGGTGGCGGCGCTCGAGGGCGGCATCGCCGCCTGCGCCACGGCGTCCGGCCATTCGGCGCAGTTCTTGACCTTCCTCAACCTGATGAGCCCGGGCGACAACATCGTCTCGTCGTCCAAGATGTATGGCGGCTCGATCAGCCAGATGAACCAGACCTTCCCGCAGTTCGGCTGGAAGGTTTCCTATGTCGACCCGCGCGAGCCGGAGAAGTTCCGCCAGGCGATCGATGCCAGGACCAAGGCGCTGTTCATCGAGAGCGCCTCCAATCCGGACGGCATCGTCCCCGACATCGAGGCGATCGCGAAGATCGCGCACGACGCGGGGATTCCGCTGGTCGTCGACAACACCTGCCCGACACCCTATTTCTGCCGACCGTTCGAGTGGGGTGCGGACGTCGTCGTCCACTCGCTGACCAAATATATCGGCGGGCAGGGCAACTCGATCGGCGGCATCATCGTCGAGGGGGGCAAGTTCGACTGGTCCGCCTCGGACAAGTTCCCGCAGCTGACCGAGCCCTGCGCCGCCTATCACGGCCTGCGCTTCCACGAGACCTTCGGCGCCTTCGCCATGACCGTGCGCAACAAGGCGATCGGGCTGCGCGACATGGGGCCCTGCCTCGCACCCATGAACGCTTTCCTGATCCTGCAGGGGGTGGAGACGCTGCCCTTGCGGATGGACCGGCACGTCGCCAATGCCGACAAGGTCGCGGCCTGGCTCGCCGACCACCCGCAGGTGAGCTGGGTCTCCTACTCGCGGCTGCCGCAGAATCGGACACCGCTGGTCGACAAGTACTGCCCGAGGGGCCTCGGCGCCCTCTTCACCTTCGGCGTCAAGGGCGGCTACGAGATGGGGGTCAAGGTGGTGAACGGCTGCCAGATGCTCAGCCACGTCGCCAATATCGGCGACACGCGCTCCCTGATCATCCATCCGTCCTCGACGACGCACCGCCAGCTCACGCCCGAGCAGCAGACCGCGGCGGGCGCCGGGCCCGATGTCATCCGCCTTTCGGTCGGCATCGAGACGGTCGACGACATCATCGCCGACCTCGACCAGGCGCTCGCGCAGGCGGCCTGAGCGGGACCAGGAGAGGGGTTGGAGCGGGGCCCTCGGGCCCCGTTCTTTTTCGTTGGCAGGCATGCAATTCCGGCAGGCCTGGCCGGCCCTGCCGGCTGGTGTCTATCCAGTTGATAAATCAGAGAAAACCTTAAATCGACAGGCGTCGCCGCGGAACCTCCGGAAGGTGTCTCTCCGGCGCCGTTGCGGCGGCCTTGGGCGCGCCCATATGCGGGCCATCGGACCACTCGCTGCAGGACCTGCTTCCATGTCGCTCGATCTCGGCAATGCCTCTGCCGCCGCTCTCGGCCGGCCCGTCCCGTCGTCCCCGGCCCGGCCGGTGGAGGGCTTCGCCGGCCGCCTCGCCCGGGTGCTGTTCCACCTGCCGGCCCGCCTGCTCGCGAGGCTCGAGCGGAACCAGCGCGAGCGCGACGCGCTCGTCCGCTACGCCATGGCGGAAGGCGGGCAGCCGGGCCTCGGCCGCAGCCAGATCGATCGGGCGGTCCTGCTGTCCGGCCGCGCCGACATCCTGTTCCCGTCCTATTTCGTGAACGCCGATCGCCGGTAGCCGGCCGGCGGCCCGGGCCGCCAAGGGCGCCGGGACGGTGCTTGCCCCGGCCGTGGCGGCGCGATTGGCCCAGGCATGGGCCTGGGCCACCGCCCGCTCCTCGCGGCCGACGATGAAGAGGAGCGGCTGGCCCGCCTCGCCCCGGGCACCGCGGACCGCCCAGAGCTGGCCGATGCCGTGCTTGCCGAGGCGGAACGGCCGGCCCTCGGAGGCCCAGAGTTCGTTGAGTTCACAGACGAGCTCGGGGGTGCTCATGAGCGGGTGCCTCGCGCGTGCGTCGTTGCTCGCCAACGTCCCAGAACTGCCCAGGACGCGGCGGAGCCTTTCAGCTAGGACAGGCGAGGATCGAGTTCAACCAATGGTTGTTGCCTGTCGTGCCGTTCCGCTGCGAGGTGTGGCCGTTCAGCCGCTCACCTCGGCGAGGAGCCCGCTCAGGGGCGCGTCGGCGCGGGCACCGTATTGGGCGATGATCAGCGACGCGGCGGCCGAGCCGAGGCGGCCGCAGGTGGCGAGGTCGAGACCGGCCGTGAGCCCGCGCAGGAAGCCGGCGGCGTAGAGGTCGCCGGCGCCGGTGGTGTCGACCAGCCGCGCCGGCGGAACGGCGTCGATGATGTGCACCTCGTCGCCCCTGACCACGACCGAGCCCTTGGGGCCGCGGGTCAGGGCGGCGAAGCCGACATGGCGGCGCACTTGCTGGAGCGCCGCGTCGAACGTGTCGACCTCGTAGAGGCTCTTGATCTCGCTCTCGTTGGCGAAAAGGATGTCGACGCGCTCCTCGACGAGCTGCTTGAACTCGCCGCGCCAGCGCTCGACGCAGAAGGCGTCGCTCAGCGTCAGCGCCAGCTTGTTGCCGGCCTCGTGGCAGATGTCGGCCGCCTTCAGGCAGGCGGCCTTGGCGGCGGGCTTGTCGTAGAGATAGCCTTCGAAATAGGTGATCTGGGCTCGCCGGACGAGCTCCTCCTCGACGTCCTCGGGTCCGAGATCGACGCAGGCGCCGAGATAGGTCTGCATCGTGCGCTGCGCATCCTCGGTGACGAAGATCAGGCAGCGCGCGGTGGCGGGGCCATGGAGCTGGGGCGAGGCGTCGAAGCGCACGCCGGCGGCGCGGATGTCGTGGGCGAAGATGCGCCCGAGGGCATCGTCGCGGACCCGGCCGATGAAGGCGCCGCTGCCGCCCAGGGAGGCGATCGCGGCGATGGTGTTGGCGCAGCTGCCGCCCGAGACCTCGCGGCCCGGGCCCATGCGGCGATAGAGGAACTCGGAGCGCGCCTCGTCGACGAGCGTCATCGCCCCCTTCTCGAGCCCGAGCTCGGTGAGCAGCGATCCGTCGGCGTGGCTCAGCACGTCGACGATCGCGTTGCCGATGCCGAGCACGTCGAGCTTTCGGCCTTCCGCCACAGCCACTTCCATGTGCCTCGTGTCTCCCGTTCCTCGAGCCGTCGCCCGTTTAGCAGGTCGGACGCCTGCGTCCAGTCCGACCTGTCGGTGCGGCGCCGGGGCCGTGGCGTGGCGCGAAGTCACCAGCTCATCCGAGAACGATTGAAAGAGCCCTTCCGGTGTCTATCGGCGGTTCCTTTCAATTTGACTTCCCGCCTGCGGCGGGTCTAATCCTCGCGATCTTCCGAGGAACAATTTCGGTTGAGCCTTCAGGCGATCGGCTCCACCGTTGCCCGTCACGGTAGTGGGCGCGTCCAGAACCGCAGCACGCAGGAACCTTCGATGTTTCGCAGAAAAGACAACGAGTCGACTCCGGTCGGCGAGACCCGCGCCGACACGTCGCCTTTGCGGCCCGCCGCCGAGACGAAGCCGCTGCCGCAGCAGCCCGAGCTGCCGCGCCGGGGCGTCGAGCCTGCGAGCACGTCGGCGCCCGCCACCACGCCGGAGGCGAGAGCCGAGGCCGGCGGCAAGCGGCTCATGGTCGGCCAGGGGATCAGCCTCTCGGGCGAGATCACCTCGTGCGACCGGCTGATCGTCGAGGGCAGCGTGCAGGTCACCCTGAACGAGACCCGGGCGATCGAGATCGCCGAGAGCGGCCGGTTCACCAACGGCAAGGCCTCGGTCGAGGACGCCGAGATCAGCGGCCTCTACGAGGGTGAGCTGACCGTGCGCAATCGCCTCCTGATCCGCGCCACCGGCCAGGTCAAGGGCACGGTGCGCTACGGCGAGCTCGAGATCGAGCGCGGCGGCCGGATTTCCGGCACCATCTCGATGATCGACGACAAGTAGCGGCGATGGCTCGATCGGTGCGGCACGCTGCCGGCCTGCTTTCCCTGGGAGTCGCCATGGTGGCGCTGGCGGCCTGCGGCGGCGGGCCGGAGCCCCTGCCGATCGACGCCTATCTGGCACCGCCGCCCGCCTGGCGCGGCCTGCCGCCGCCCTCGCCCGTGCCCGACCTGGCGTCGAACGTGCAGCTCGTGGGCATGGATTCCAGCGACCTGCGTGGCGTCTTCGGCGAGCCGGCGCTGGTGCGGGTCGAGGGCAACGTGCAGTACTGGCGCTATGCCTTCGCCGGCTGCAGCCTCGATCTCTTCGTCGACTCGCGCCCCGATCGCGGCCCCGAGGTCGTCTACTACGACCTCCGCCCGGAGCCGCGCCATGGCAACGCGAAAGCCGCGGCCGAATGCCAGAGGCTGGCGCGCCAGCTCGACCAGGGCAAGCAGCGGACGGCGCCGCAGCGCGAGCTGCCGCGCATCGAGAGCTTCTGAACCCGTCTACTCTTTCTTCGCCCTGCCCTGAACGACCTCGAGCGGCACGCCGAGCGCCTTGGCGAGGCTGACCTCGCCGGAGCCCCGGCGGAGCGGCTTGGGCTGGCTCGCGTGCGGCTTCCAGCCGGTCATCGAGACGATGTCGAAGCTGGCGCGCACCTTGCCGTCCGGATCGGCGAAACGTTGGCGCAGGATCGCATCGAGGCGGTCGAGGACGGATGCCGTGAGCGGGCTCCTGGCCCCCTCGCCCAGCGCCTGCGCCTCGCCCATGGCGCGCAAATCGAGGAGCAGGCGAAGCGGCTCCGAATAGCGCACGGTGAGCCGCTCGACATCGGCGACCGGCAGGGCGAAGCCGGCGCGCTGCAGGAGGGCTCCGGCGTCGCGCACGTCGATCATCGGCAGGAGGCGAAGGCCGGCGCCGCCCGTGACCTCGAGCTCGGCCGAGAGCAGCGCGGCGCGCAGCTCGTGCAGCGTCTCGCCGCCGGGGAAGGCCGCGAGGAGGAGGCCGTCGGGTGTGAGGCACTGGCGGATCTGGGCGAGCAGGCCGGGCAGGTCGTTGACCCAGTGCAGGCTCATCGCGCTCAAGACCGTCTGGAAGCTCTCTGCCCGAAACGGCAGCAGCTCCTCGTCGAGCAGGACATCGGCCGGTGGCAGCTCGTCGGCTGTGACGACCCGCTCGACGCCGGGCCGCCGGCGAAGGGCGCCGGCGAGGCCGCCATCCTGCGACCCCAGCACGAGCACGCGGCCGAGGGGCCTCTTGATGTCGTCGAGCCGGTCGAGCAGCCGCTCCTCGATGGCACGCCTGAGGAAATCGGGACCGCCCGTGAAGCGGCGCCGGTGTTGGCGATGCCGGACACGGTCGAAGGGGCGGGGCGAGGCGCTCATGGCGGCCAAGGTGGGGCAGGCGGTGGCCGCCGGCAAGGGCTTCCGATCAGCCCTGGGCGGTCTGGCGCATCTGCTCGGGCAGCCAGGTGGCGAGCCCGGGGAAGGCCACGAGCAGGCCGACCATGACGACGAGGAGGAGGAAGAACGGCAGGGCGGTGCGCGCCACGTAGAGGATGTGGTGGCCGGTGATGCCCTGCATGACGAAGAGGTTGAAGCCGACCGGCGGGGTGATCTGCGCCATCTCGACCACGACGACGATGAAGATGCCGAACCAGATCATGTCGATCCCGGCGGTCCTGACCATGGGCTCGACCACGGCCATGGTCAGCACCACGGCGCTGATGCCGTCGAGAAAGCAGCCGATGACGATGTAGAAGAGGGTGAGCGCCGCGATCAGCATCAGGGGCGAGAGCTGGAGGGTGGCGATCCACTCGGCCAGCGCCCGGGGCAGGCCGGTGAAGCCCATCGAGAGCGAGAGGAAGGCGGCCCCCATCAGGATGAAGGCGATCATGCAGGAGGTGCGGACCGCCCCCATCAGGCTCTCCTTGAAGCTCTCGAAGGTGAGCGAGCCCTGCAGGAGGGCGAGGAGCAGGGCGCCGACCACGCCGAAGCTGGCCGCCTCGGTGGCGGTGGCGAGCCCGGCATAGATGGCGCCGAGGACGGCGAGGATCAGGCCGGCGATCGGCAGGAGCCCGCCGCTCGAGCGGAGCTTCGTCATGAACGGGATCGGCGCCTCGCCGCCCGGGATGCGGTCCGGGTGGAGCCAGGACCAGACCACGACATAGCCCATGAAGAGGGCGGCCACCGTGAGCCCGGGGAAGATGCCGGCGATGAACAGGCGGCTGATCGATTCGTTGATGGTCACCCCGTAGACGATGAGGATCAAGGACGGCGGGATCATCAGCCCGAGCGTGCCCGAGCCGGCCAGCGTGCCGATGATCATCTCCTCGGGATAGCCGCGCTTCCTCAGCTCCGGGATCGACATCTTGCCGACCGTGGTCATGGTCGCGGCCGAGCTGCCCGAGACCGCGGCGAAGACGGTGCAGCCGACGACGTTGGTGTGCAGGAGCCGGCCCGGCCAGTTGGCGAGCCAGGGGGCGAGGCCCTTGAACATGTCCTCCGACAGGCGGGTGCGAAAGAGGATCTCGCCCATCCAGATGAACAGCGGCAGGGCGGTCAGGGTCCAGGACGAGGCGCCGGTCCAGATCGTCGTGATCATGGCGTCGCCGGCCGGCCGCGTGGTGAAGAGCTCCATCCCGACCAGCGCCACGCCGAGCAGGGCGAGGGCGACCCAGACCCCGGAGCCGAGCAGCAGGAAGAGGACGAAGAGAAAGATGCCGGTCAGCCCGAGCTCGTCCATGCCGACGGCCTTCTCCCCAGGTGCCTCACCTTGCGCCGCAGGCTAGCGGCGGAGCCGCGCCCGCGTCAACGCACCCCGCCGGGTCGGCGTCAGGCCGCGGACCGCTGCTCCCTGGCGCCACGCCCGAGGCGAAGGTTGACGCCTCTGACGATCTTCGCCGCATGCCGCTCCCTGCGGGGCAGCATCTCCCTTCGGCAGAGCCAGTCCGCCACCATGGCCCAGTCCCAGAGAGGATGATCGGACGTCACCCGCGCCACCGGCGGCGGAAACCCCTCGCCGCGCTTTCCGGCAATCCAGTTGTGCACCGCCTGCCGGGTCATGGCGGCTCGAGCCGCGATGTCGGAGGAGCTCACGAGGGTGTCGGGCTCGACGTGGATGACGACCCCGCCAGCCTTTTGGACATCGGCGATCGCCGACTTCAAGGCCTTGGCGAGGCCGGTCGCCTCGCGCTGGAAGTCCAGAAGGAGAAGTCCCCTCTGTACCGACACGGTGGCGTCATCGCAGCCGGCCTCGAAGAGCGCGTCCTCGAAGCCGTCCGCCTCGTGGTCGAAACCCGACACGATGAGTGTGAAGCTGTACTTTTCCATATCGCTCATTCCTCGTGACAGTCGGGGCAACGGTTCACCGCCCGCATGATCGCATCCGCGTGATCCTGCGCATTGCGCGGCGTGCTCCAGATGGAGATCTGACAACCGTCCCGATTGCTGTGCGGGCACAAGAGGCGTCCCCAGGCATGGCCCGATGATAGCCGCACCCTCCATCCCCGCGACTCGGCCGCGCGGATCGCGGCCTCGATCTCCTTGTTCGGATGTCGCCTGCGGGTCATCCTCGGCCCTTGTATCGCTTGTCCGTTGACAAATGTCAACGGCATCTGGCGCAAGAGCGCCTTGATGTCGTACCTGGATACTTTTCGGGTGACGCGACCTCTACTCCGCCGGTGCCCCATGGAGGCCGCCACGGGATGCCGTGCCGTGGCGCTGGCGCCTGGCGCTCAGGCGGCGGCGGGCGGCTTGCCAGGTGTCGGCGGTGGTCTGGCGGAGCATGAGGAGGCAGGGGGTCAGGGCCAGGGTCAGCAGGGTGGCGAAGGCGAGGCCGCCGGCGACGGCGGTGGCGAGCTGGGCCCACCAGTCGGCGGACGGGCCGCCGATCGTGATGGTTCGGTCGAAGAGGTCGACATTGGCCTTCAGCACCATCGGCATGAGGCCGAGAATGGTGGTGATGGTGGTGAGCATGACCGGCCTGAGGCGCTGGGCGCTGGTGCGCAGGATGGCTTCCCTGACGTCGAGGCCCCGTCTTCTGAGCTCGTTGTAGGTGTCGATCAGGACGATGTTGTTGTTCACGACGATGCCGGCCAAGGCGATCACGCCGATCCCCGACATGACGATGCCGAAGGGCTGGTCCGTCACGAGCAGGCCGAGCAGCACGCCGACGGTCGAGAAGACCACGGCCGAGAGGATCAGGGCGGTCTGGTAGAAGCTGTTGAACTGGAAGACCAGGATGATGGCGATGAGGAAGAGGGCGACGCCGAAGGCCTTGGTGAGGAAGGCCTGGGCGTCCCGCTGCTCCTCGTCCTGGCCCTTGAAGACGACCGAGACGGCGGGATCGAAATCCTGGGTGCCGAGCCAGGCCCGGATCTCCTGGACCTTGTCGTCGGCGAGGACGCCGGGATCGACGTCGGCGCTGACCGTGTAGACGCGCTTGCCGTCGATGCGGGTGAGATCGCCGGTGCGCGGCTCCGCCTTGAGCGTGACGAAGCTCGAGACCGGCACGGTGCCCTTCGCGGTATTGACGATCAGCCGGTCGAGCTGGCCGAGATTGCGGTAGGCTGCCGGGAAGCGGGCGCGGATGTCGACCTCGTCGTCGGCGTCGTCGGGGCGGTAGGTGCCGAGCAGCACGCCGTTGCTGACGAGCTGGACGTGGGCGCCGATGGTGGCGATGTCGGTGCCGAGCCGGCCGGCCCGCTCGCGGTCGACCCGCATCTGCCATTCGATGCCGGGGATGGGCCGGCTGTCGGTCACCTCGCGCAGGCCCGCCATGCCGTTCACATGGTCGCGGACGGCCTCGACCACGTGCGGCAGCAGGGCGGGCTGGGTCGAGCCGATCTCGATCTGGATCGGCTTGCCGACGGGCGGGCCGGCCTCCTCCTCGCGCTCCTCGACATGGATGCCGGCGAGCCCCTGGGTCCGCTCCTGGATATCGGCGAAGATGTCGACCGCCTTGCGCCGGGTCTGCCAGGGCTCGAAGTCGAGCTGAATGATGCCGATCACGTCGTCGTCGATGCCGTCGCCGCGGAAGTTGAGGGCGGAGCGGGCGTAGACCTGGGCGATGCCGTCGATGCCCCGGATGCGCTGCTCGACCTCCTGGACCAGGGCGTCGCGCTCGCGGACCGAGTGGTCGCCCCTGGCATGGACCATGAGCTGGGCGCGCTCGGGCTCGACCTCGGGGAAGAACTCGATGCCGCGGCCGAACGTGCCATAGGCCGCGTAGGCGCCGATCGCGATCACGGCCGCCGCCAGCGCCACGAGCGACGGGCGGCGGAGCAGGCGGCCGAGCACGCGGACGTATAAGCCCGTGGCCCCGGAGAGGTCGCCGAGATCGCCGCCCTCGCTGGCGTTGAGCAGCTTCATGGTGGCGGGGTCGGTGGCGGTCGCCTTGCCGAAGATCGAGCCCAGCGCCGGCACGAAGACCAGCGCCATGATCAGCGAGGCCGAGAGGGTGGCGAGCAGGGTGATCGGCAGGTATTTCATGAAGTCGCCGACGACGCCCGGCCAGAAGAGCAGCGGCAGGAAGGCGGCGAGGGTGGTGAGCGTGGCCGACATGATCGGGGTCGCCATGCGCTCGGCGGCGAGCCGGTAGGCGGGGCCCTTGGCCATGCCCTCGGACATCTTGCGGTCGGCGAGCTCGGCCACGACGATCGCCCCGTCGACCAGCATGCCGACGGCGAGGATCAGCCCGAAGAGCACGATCATGTTGATGGTGAGGCCGAAGAGGCCGAGCACCAGGATGCCGGTCAGGAACGATCCCGGCACCGCGAATCCGACGAGCAGCGCCGAGCGGAGGCCCAGGGCCGCGACCACCACGATCATGACCAGCAGCACGGCGGCCAGCACGTTGTTCTGCAGGTCGGTCAGCATCGAGCGGACATTGTCCGACTTGTCCTGGGTGTAGCCGACCTCGACCGCGGCCGGCCAGTTGGCCCTGGCCGTCTCGACCGTGGCGCGGACCGCGGCGATGGTGTCGATGATGTTGGCGCCGATGCGCTTGCTGACCTCGAGCGCCAGGGCCGGGCGGCCGTCGACGCGGGCGAAGCCGACCGGGTCCTTGAAGGTGCGCCGCACCGAGGCGACGTCGCCGAGCCGCACGACCGCCTCGCCATCGACCTTGATCGGCAGGCGCATCAGGTCCTCGTAGGTCTCGAAGACGCCGGGCAGCTCGAGGTTGAAGCGGCCGCCGCCGGCATCGAGGGCGCCGGCCGCGACGAGCTGGTTGTTGCGATCGACGGCGCGCACCACCGATTCGAGCTCGAGCCCGTAGCTCTCGACTGTGAGCGGATCGACGATCACCTCGAGCAGCTCCTCCCGCTCGCCGGCGATCTCGACGTCGAGGACGTTGCGCAGGGCCTCGATCCTGTCCTGGAGATCGCGGGCGAGGCGCAGCAGCTCGCGCTCCGGCAGGTCGCCCGAGAGGGTGACGACGAGGACCGGGAAGAGGGCGAGGTTGATCTCCTGGACCCGGGGCTCGTCGGCACCGGCCGGCAGCTCGGCCTTGGCGCGGTCGACCTTGTCGCGCACATCGATCAGCGCCTGGTCGATGTCGACCCCGGTGTCGAACTCGATGGTGACGGTGGCGCGGCCCTGGGTCGAGACCGACTTGATCTCCTTGACCCCCTCGAGTCCCTGCAGCTCCTTCTCGACCGGCCGGGCCAGCAGCCGCTCGGCATCGAAGGCGGAGATGCCCTCGTAGGGCAGCGAGACGTAGACGACCGGGATCTGGATGTCGGGCTCGGCCTCCTTCGGGATCGTCTCGTAGGCGACGAGTCCGGCGACGAGCAGCAGGGCGAGGATCAGGAGGACCGCGCGGGTGCGCTCGAAGGTCAGGGCGATGAGGGCGTTCATGGCGCGCTCGCGGACCCGGGCCCGTCCGCCCTGCCGGCCACCAGGGCCGCGACCTCGGCCTCGGGCACGGCCTCGACCACCTGGCCCTGGGTGACGAAGCCCTGGCCCACGGTGATCAGGTCGATGGTCGAGGGCAGCCCGGCGAGCCAGACGACATCGCCGACGGCGCGGACGATCTCGGCCGGGTGGAAGCGGACGGTGCCGTCCTCGCCGACCGACTTGACGCCGAGCACGCCCTGGTCGTCGAGGACCAGGATGCCGGGCGACACCGCATGCGCCGGGACCGGCTCGAGATCGATCGCGACGGTGGCGCTGATGCCGGCTGGGATCCGCCGATCCGGGTTGGGGAGCTCGATCTCGACCGAAAAGGTGCGGGTCGCCGCGTTCGCCTGGCGGGCGACGAAGCGCACCCGCCCCTCGCGCGCGACATCGCCGAGGAAGCTGATCTCGGCCGTGCTGCCCGG
>CAYMTA010000049.1:0-31085 GCA_964393275.1 uncultured Geminicoccaceae bacterium
GAGCCGGTGAGCGTCGCCGGCTCGGCCACGATGTAGGAGGCGCCCATGGCGATCCAGTAGCCGCCCGAGGCCGCGGCATTGCCCATCGAGACGATGATCGGCTTGCCCGCCTCGCGCAGCCGCTCGACCTCGTGGCCGATGGTCTCGGACGCGACCGCCGAGCCGCCGCCGGTGTCGAGGCGCAGGATCACGGCGTCGATCCCGTCATCCTCGCGCGCCTGGGCGAGCTGCTCGGCCAGGTCGTCGCCGCCGATGAAGCTGTCGAAGCCGGCCGAGCCGCGCTGGATGGCGCCCTGGGCGACGATCAGGGCGACCGTCGCGGGCACATCCTCCGGGTCATCTGGACCGTATCTCGCATAGTCGGCGAGGCTGACCGCCTCGGCATCCGGACCGGCCTCCGCCAGCGCCCGGTCGAGCACCTCGTCCTGGAAGGCCAGGCCGTCGACGAGACCTTCCTCGAGCGCCGCGTCGCTGGTGAAGGGCCCGGCATCGATCAGCCGCTCGACCTTGCCCGGCGCCATCCGCCGGGATCCGGCGATGCCGTCGACCAGGAGGGCATGGAGCTGATCCAGGAGGTCGTTCATCATCAAGGCGTTGGCCGGGGTCAGCCCGTCCTCGACGAAGCTGTCGAAGGCGGTCTTGAAGGCGGAGCGGCGGATCACCTCGCCCTCGATGCCGAGGCGCTCGAGCAGCGGGCGGATGAACGGGATCTCCGCGAGGAAGCCGGTCAGGCCCACCATGCCACCCGGCTGCAGCCGGATGTCGTCGAAGGCGGTGGCGATGAGGTAGCCCTCGTTGGCCGGGCCGAGCTCGCCGAAGCTGTCGGCCCAGGCTCGCGCGAACCGCCCCTGCTCGCGAAACCGGCCGACCGCCGCCCGGATTTCCTGGGCGACGGCCAGGCCGTGATCGGTGGCATCCAGCCGGGCGACGAGGCCATGCACCCGGGGATCCGTGCTCGCGCGCTCGAGGGCGAGGACCAGCTCGGCCACCTCCAGCGGCTGCTCGAGGCTCAGCCTCGCCAGAGGGTCGCTCGCGGCCGCCTCGACCAGCGGCTCGCCCAGATCGAGCGTCAGGACCATGCGCTCGGGCAAGGCCGGCTCGGCGATGAGCTGCCGGGCGAACCAGATGCCGCCGGCGATGGCGGCGACCAGCACCATGAGCGCCAGCGCGCCGACGATCGCGAGAAAGCCGACGATCAGGCGCTTCACGCGGCGGCTCGCTGCCGACGCTGCCGCTCGCTTGCCGTCTTCAACTGGCCGCAAGCCGCGAGAATGTCGCGGCCGCGCGGCGTGCGCACCGGCGAGGCATAGCCGGCCGCCTCGACGATCGCGGCGAAGGCGCGAATCCGGTTGTTCGAGGAGCACGCGTAGGGTGCGCCGGGCCAGGGATTGAAGGGGATCAGGTTGACCTTGGCGGAGAGGCCGTCGAGCAGGCGGACGAGCTCCCTTGCATCGGCGTCGCTGTCGTTGATGCCCTGCAGCATGACGTACTCGAAGGTGATCGGCCGCCGCGCCGGGTAGCTTCGGCAGGCCTCGAGCAGGGCGGCGATGTTCCACTTCCTGTTCAACGGCACCAGCTCGTCGCGCAGCTCGTCGCGCACCGCGTGCAGCGAGACCGCGAGGCCGACCTCGAGCTCCCGGCCGCACTGGACGATGCGCGGCACGACGCCGGAGGTCGACAGCGTGATGCGGCGGCGCGAGATCGCGAGGCCGGTCTCGTCCATGGCGAGGCGCAGCGCCGCCGCGATATTGTCGTAGTTGAAGAGCGGCTCGCCCATGCCCATCACCACGATGTTGGTGAAGAGCCGCCCTTCCCTCGCCGTCGGCCATTCGCGGAGCGCGTCGCGCGCCACGAGGAGCTGGGCCACGATCTCGGCGGCGGTCAGGTTGCGCACGAGCGGCATGGTGCCGGTGTGGCAGAAGGAGCAGGTCAGGGTGCAGCCGACCTGGGTCGAGACGCAGAGCGCCCCTCGATCCTCCTCGGGAATGAAGACCGTCTCGACCTCCTGCCCGTCGGCGAAGCGAAGGAGCCACTTCCGGGTGCCATCGGCCGCCGTCTGGCTGGTCGTGATGCTGGGCCGGGCGGCCGACCACGCCTCGGCCAGAGCCTGCCGCAGGGCCTTGGGCAGGGTGGACATCGAGGCGAAGTCAGCGACACCCCGGTGATAGAGCCAGTGCAAGAGCTGGCGGGCGCGGAGCGCCGACTGCCGGTCGGGCACCACCCCGAGGCCGTCGATCGCCCTGGTCAGGCTGGCCACGTCCAGGCCGATGAGGCTGGGCCTGCCATCGTCGGCCAGGGGCTTCGGCAGGGGCGTGCCGGTGCTCCTGGCCGCTTCGTCGGACATCGGCAACGGGTCAGTTCGGGCAGGCATCGCGCAGCGCCTCGAGGGCGGCCGTGAAGCCGAGCAGCGAGAAGGTGTCGAGCGAGTAGGTGTCCAGCTTCGAGGTGCCGCGCACCGTCATGTCGCTGCCGTCCTTCATGGCCGCGATCACCTGCTTGTCCTCGTCGTCGGTGTTGGCCCAGGCATGCTCGCCCTGGGTGAAGAAATCCCATTGCCGCTTGCCGATCCGAATCTCCACCGTGCTGCCCGGCTTGAAGCCGTAGCCGGGCTGGACGCTCACCTGCTCGCCCGCCCCGGCGATCGGCAGGCGGGCCACGAGCACGGCAGCCGGGCCCCGGCGCCGGTAGTTGCCCTCCTCCTTCGTCGGCTTGCTCGCGACGTAGCAGGTCTTGCCCCCGGAATCGTCGTAGGCATAGAGATACCAGTCGCGAAAATTGCCCAGGAACTGCGGGGACTGGGCATAAGCGTCGCAACCGAGCGAAAGCAGCGCCAGGAGACCGGCGACGATCACGAATTGCCTGGACATGGGCTCCCTTGCGGTCGTTGAGCAATACTCCGCAAGCTACATAGCCCGCGCTGCCCGATCACGGAAGTCCGTAGCGGCCATCATCCTTCCCCGGCACCGGCCGGCACCTCCGGCCCCCCCGAGCGAACCGGCCGCTCGGCGAAGCGGCCGAGCGACACCATCCGGTCATACATGACGATCGCGCCGGCCACCGCGACATTGACGCAGAAGCGGGTCGGGATGCGGACCACGTGATCGCAGCGCGCCAGCATGGGCCGGCTCAGGCTGCCGCGCTCCGGCCCGAACACATAGGCGGCCTGGAGTGGATGGCGAAAGCTCGGCAGCGCCACGGCTTCGTCGACCAGCTCGACGCCGACCAGCCGGCACTTGCGGGGCAGGCGCAACGCGGCGACGTCGGGCACGTCGTAGACCGGCACCTGCAACTGGGCGTTCGACGTATCCGATTTCGCCCGGCGCAGGGATGCCTCGACGCCGACCAGAAAGACGAAGCTGGCGCCGAACGCATTGGCGGAGCGGACGAGATTGCCGAGATTCATGGTCTTGGAGATGCCCTCGGCACCGATGGCGAAATAGCCGCGCGCGAGCTCGTTACACATGGGCTTGCAGATAGCGCCGGAATGGCGTTTGTGCCAGCCACGTGCGCCGGGCGCCGCCCGGCCCGCGTATCCAGAAACTCTCCCAGTCAAGCCTCGCAAGAGAAAGTCGGTCGAGAGCCAGCATGCGCGCTGTCATCACCCGAGAGCTCAAGGGACCTGCCAGTCTCGAGCTCGTGGATTTGCCGGCGCCGGAAGCCGGCGCCTGCCAGGTCCGGATCGTCGTCGACGCCGCCGGGGTGAACTTCGCCGACGCCCTCATGCTCGAGGGGCGCTACCAGGAGCGGCCGGCCCTGCCCTTCGTCCCCGGCCTCGAGGTGGCCGGCCGCATCGACAAGGTCGGCGTGGGGGTCAAGGGGCTGGAATGCGGCCAGCCCGTCCTCGCCCTCGTCGATCACGGCGGCTTCGCCGAGCAGGTCATAGCGCGCGCGGACGACGTGGTCCCGCTGCCGGAAGGGTTCGATCCGATCATCGCGGCCGGGCTCGCCATCGCCTACGGCACGGCGTTCGGCGCCCTGGTCTGGCGAGCCGGGCTGACCAAGGGCGAGGTGCTCCTGGTGCACGGTGCCGCGGGCGGCGTGGGCTCGGCTGCCGTCGAATGCGGCAAGGCGCTGGGGGCCGTGGTGATCGCCACGGCACGGGGGCCGGAACGGCTGGCGATCGCCACCGCGCACGGCGCCGATCATGTCATCGACAGCGATGTCCCGGACCTCGTCGAGCGGCTGCGCGCCTTGACCAACGGTGCCGGTGTCGATGTGGTGTTCGATCCGGTCGGCGGCGCCCTTTTCAAGGCTTCGTTGCGTGCGATCGCCTGGGAAGGGCGGATCGTCGTGATCGGCTTCGCCTCGAGCGATGTTCCCCAGGTCCCGGCCAACATTCTTCTCGTCAAGAATGCCGCCGTGCTCGGGTTCTATTGGGGCAGCTATCGAAAGCGCGATCCGGAGCGGTTGCGCGCCGCCTTCCGCCAGCTCTTCGACTGGCATGAAGCCGGGCGCATCCGGCCGCTGGTCTCGGAGGTTCTTCCCTTGGCACGGACGTCGGAGGCCATCGAGCGGCTGCGCCGTCGTCAGGCCACGGGCAAGCTCGTTGTCGACGTTCGCCACTGAGCCGCTGTCAGCGGCGGCCTCGAGAGCGCGGCGCGCAGGGTGCGATGTGCGCCGCCATGCGTCAGGCGAATAGCATACTGCGCCGCGGACATACGCGGCGCTTTACGGGCTCCAGTTTGCCGTTAACTATCATCAGCGAAAAAGCCTCGCGAGGGAACGACATGCGTAGCGGGACGCGGCAACCAAAAGAGAGGCGTGGCCGGGTGGCTGCAGAGGCAACTCTGCGGCGGCCCTCGCTTCCACGCAAGGCCTTGACCGGCGCCGTGCTGCTTCTGGCCGCTTGCAGCGGCGGCGGGGGCGGCTCTGGTGGCGGATCGAGCGCCGGCCCGGTCATCTCGAAGCCGCCCGTGGTGCCGGCCCCACCGCCGGCTGGCCCGGTCACCGTTCCAACCACCAATGCCGCCGAAACCGCCGCCAATTACGGTATTGCGCAAATCGGCGCGGATACGGCCTACAGCGCCGGCGCCCGCGGCAATGGCGTCAAGGTCGCCGTCATCGACTCCGGGATCTCCGTCAGCCACCCCGAGTTCGCCGGACGCATCGACACCGCGAACAGCATCGACATCGTGACCGGCAGTCGCGGCACGTTGGACGACAAGAGCGGCCACGGCAGCCATGTAGCAGGCATTATCGCGGCGAACGCAGACGGCAGGGGCATGCGCGGGGTGGCACCCTCCGCCTCGCTTCTGGCGATCCGGGCGGATTTGCGGGACAGCAATGTCTGCTCGACGCCCGGTTGCGGCTATTACGACGACGACGTGGCCTCGGCTCTCAACTATGCCCGCACCCACGGCGCCAATATCGTCAATCTGAGCATCGGCAAGGATAGCGCCGTCAACGGTGCCTATCGTTCCGCTCTCGAGGCCGCGGTCAAGGGCGGCGCCCTGGTCGTGGTCGCCGCTGGCAACTCGGGTGCGGGCGAGCCGCTGCAGCCAGGCACCCTCGCCAGCGAGCCCGGGCTCGCGGGTGGCATGCTCGTGGTCGGCGCCGTCGACAAGAACGGCGCGATCTACGGTCAGAGCAACCGGGCCGGCGATGCAGAGTCCCGCTACCTCGTGGCGCCCGGCGTGAACATCTACAGCACCTGGCGCGACGGCGGCTATCGGCGTCTCACCGGCACGTCGATGGCGGCGCCGCACGTCGCCGGTGCTGCGGCGGTCCTCAAGAGCGCCTTTCCTTCCCTGTCGATGCGCGAGGTCGGGGAGATCCTGCTCGCGACCGCCGATGACCTGGGTGCCCGTGGCCGCGACCAGGTGTACGGCAGTGGCCTCGTCAATCTGGATCGTGCGTTGGCACCCGTCGGGCGGCAGCAGGTGGCGGGCGGCGACACGATTGCCGGGCCCAAGTTCGATGTCGCGAGCTCCAGCGTGCAGCTGGGAGCCGCGTTCGGCGATGCCTTGAGCGGCAGCGCCGCCCTGGCCAACGGCATGGTTCTGGACGCCTATGATCGTCCGTACCGGGCGGACTTCAGGCAGTCGATCCGGGGCCAGGACGGCAGGGTCGATTTCGCCGGTCGCCTGCAGAATGTAAGCCTTACCCGAGACCTGCCCCTTGATGCCCTGGCGCCAAGCGGCCTCGTGGCCGGGCTCCGTCTGAGCGAGGTGCAGGATCGACCGGTGCCGGGCTCGATGCGTGCCGCGCTGACCGAGCCGGACGGTCAAATGACCCAGGAGCTCGACCAGCTGATGCTCCGGTCCGACGATTTGCCGGCGGGCGATGTGCGATTTGGCGTCGGCCTGACGCCTTCGAGTGTCGACTCGAGCGCGACAAGCGCCTCGACGAACGACCTTTTTCTCGACGCCCAGACCATGCTGGCACCGGTCGACGGCCTTCTCGCCAAGGGCACCGGGGGGGCTTGGCACCTTGCGGTGGGCGATTCGACCGAAGTCACCTTCGGCCTCCTGGACAGCGAGGATATGTCCACGCCCGGAGCCGAGCACACCGGGCATGAAGGGCGCCTCTTCTCTCTCGGCGCCGATCAGAAATTGGGCAAGCAGGTCTCCCTGCACTTCGGATACGCCTATGTCGACGAGTCCGCCTCCCTCCTCGGCAGCTCGGCCAGTGGTGCGTTCGCCTTCGACGACGGGGCGCGGTCGCATCTCGGCACGGCTCGGTTCACCTACCGGCCAGTGAACGCTGTCCAGCTCTTCCTGCAAGCGACGATGGGCATCTCCATGCTCGATGACCAGGGAGGCATGCTGAGCGACTGGAGCACCGTGACCTCGGACGCGTTCGCCCTCGGCGCCGTTGCCGAAAGCGTCTTCGCCGATGCGGATCGGCTGGGCGTTGTGCTCGGCCAGCCGCTGCGGGTCAGCTCGGCTTCGGTGATGGTCGACATGCCGACGGGCCGCGCGCTCGACGGCACGGTCGAGCGCAGCCAGGAGCGTGCCGATGCTACGCCGAATGGTCGCGAGATCAGGCTCGAGCTCGCCTATCAGCGCATGCTTCAGTCGACGAGCGCCGTTGCCGGGTGGCTGGTGTTCCAGCACGAGCCGGGTCATGCGGCCGACGCCGGGCCGGCGCTCGGCGTCGGCCTGCGCTATACGGAGAAGTTTTGACGCGGTATCGCCTGAGCGGCACGTCTATCCTGGACATCGAATGTGATGGACGTCACAGATCGCTACGGCGGATCGTGGGATCAGGTGAGAGCGGTGCGAAGGGCGATGGCATGACGAGGCGGGTTGGGCCAGGGGGATGAGCCGTCTCGATAGCTTCATCCGACGGCTGGAGGCCCAACGCGCTTGCCTCGACACCGCGGCTCGGTCGATTGCCGGGATTCCCGGCATGGTGTTCGAGCTCGGCCTCGGCAACGGGCGAACGTACGACCACATGAGGCATTCATTGCCCGACCGGCGGATCATCGTTTTCGAGCGCGATCCACAACCACATCCCGGCTGCGTGCCCTCAGCGGACGATCTGGTCGTCGGCGATCTGGAAACGGTGCTGCCGGAGGTCGCCAGCCAGTGGGCCGGACGGGTCGCTCTCGTGCACAGCGACATCGGCACTGGTGATCCCGAGCGCAATCGTCGTGTCGCCGCGTCCCTGTCGCTGCTGCTGCCGCAGTTCCTCACCCGGGGCGGAATGATCGTCAGCGATCAGCCCCTCTCCTCCACCTCGCTGAATCCGGTCGCCGCACCAGCGGATGTGCCCACTGACCGGTATTTTCTCTATGAACGCCGTTGATTCGAATCGTTCATGCAGGTGCCGCGTCGCCGGCCAAATGGGTCTCGCGCCAGCGATCCTGCAGGGTCCACGGCGATGGCGATGACGTCGACCCCATTCACCATGCGTTTTTGGGGCGTGCGCGGCACGGTCGCCTGTCCGCAGGAGCCGATGATCCGCTACGGCGGCAACACCTCCTGCATCGAGGTCAAGTGCGGCGACAACCGTTTGATTTTCGATGCCGGCACCGGGCTTCGCCTGCTCGGCAATCACCTCGTGGCAACCGGCGACCACAGTGCCGCCCATCTGTTCTTCACTCACACCCACATCGATCACATTGCCGGCCTGCCGTTCTTCAAGCCGGCCTACAGCCGCGACAACCGGTTCGAGTTCTGGGCCGGGCACCTGCGCGCGCACGGCGCCACGCTGCAGCAGGTTCTGGTGCAGCTCATGCAGCCGCCGCTGTTTCCAGTGCCGTTGGGCATCATGCATGCCTGCGTATGCTTCCATGATTTCATGCCCGGCGAAGTCTTCACGCCCTACCCCGGTGTCGTTCTTCGCACGCTTGGCCTGAACCACCCGGGTGGTGCGACCGGCTACCGCATCGAGTTTGACGGCCGCGTGATGTGCATCGTGACGGACGTGGAGCATCGCATCGGGACCCTCGACGAGCGGATCGTCGAGTTCATCCGCGGCAGCGACATCGTCGCCTACGACTGCACCTACACCGACGAAGAGTACCCGCGCTATGTCGGCTGGGGCCACTCGACCTGGCAGGAGGGCATCCGGCTCTGCGACGCGGCGAAGGCCGGCCGTCTCGTGGCGTTCCATCACGACCCCGAGCACGACGACGCCTTTCTCGACGACATCGCCCGCAAGATGGCACGACAGCGTCCGGGGTCGCTGGTGGCTGCCGAAGGCCTGATGCTGCGACCGTGAGCGGCCGGGCGGGCTACTTCATCCCCTATCGATATGCGGCGGAGACGTCGCCGTGTGACTATCCGGCGATTGCCCCGATTTTCAGTGCCGCCAGCGCACGCTTCCGCCGCTTTCTGGAAGCTATCCAAAGCCATGCCGCGGACTTCGCCCGGTTCGGAGGCGCGGCCCCGGCCCCGCGTTTCGAGCAGGACTGGTTTCCCCGGCTGGATGCCTGCGCGGCCTACGCAATGGTCCGCCAGAGCCGGCCCGGCCTCATCGTCGAGGTCGGGTGCGGGCATTCGACCCGGATCATGGCGCGCGCCGCGCAGGACTCGGGTGCCGCGACACGCCACATCTGCATCGATCCGGCGCCACGCGCCCGCCTGGCGGGCCTTGCGGTGGAGCACGTCGAGGCGACCATGAACAATCTGGGCGGCGGCGAGCTGGCGACGATGGCCGATGCCGACCTCCTGTTCATCGACTCGAGCCATATCGCCGTGCCGGGCAGCGATGTCGACAGGCTGGTGAATGGCATCCTGCCCCGCCTTCGACCGGGCACGAACATCCATTTCCACGACATCTTCCTGCCGCACGCCTATCCGGCAGAGTGGAGTTGGCGAGGCTACAACGAGCAATCGCTGGTCGCGGCGCTGCTGTCGGGTGGCGGCTACGAGGTTCAGTTCGCCAGCGCGTTCGTGGTCCGCCACATGCCAGAGGCGCTTGCCTCGACCTGCATCGCCGGCTTGCCGCTCTTGCCGGGCGCCATCGAAAGCAGCCTCTGGCTGCGCAAGCTGGACGCCGGCTAATCGGCGTACCAGAACGTATCGGGTCGATAGATGCCGATCTGGCCCTGCGGCTGCCAGTTGTACGTCGCCGTCACCGGCACATTGCGCAGGGTGGTCCGAACGGCGATCGGCTGCTGGACATTGGCAATGAGACCGACCGTGTAGCACTGCTCGGCATAGAGATCGAGCATCTCCCGCCAGACGTCGGCCCGGCCGGAGGTGTCGCTGGCAAGTTGCCAATCGTGAAACAGCTCGAGCAGGCGGGCCGCGGCCGGATCGTCCGGCGCCTCGCCGGCTTCGCCCTTGGTCTCGTAGTACTGCCCCCACATCGGCCATTGTGGTTGGTCATACTGGTTGGTCGGCGCGAATTCCTTGGGGCTCATGTCCGCGGTCGGGATGCCGTTCTCGATCCCGTACCAGATCGTCATCAACGCCTCGCCCGAGAAGATCCGGTTGCGCAGCACCTCGCGTTCGGCCGGCCGCGTGTGGATGATAAAGCCGATCTTGGCGAAATCGTCACGGACAAGCTCCAGGACATCGGCCTGCTCGCTGTCCTCCCCGGCCGTCTCGACGACGAGCTCGAGGGGCCGACCGTCGGGCAGGAGACGCGCTCCACGGGCATCGCGCTGGTCGAGGCCAATTTCATCGAGCAGGGCATTGGCCTTGTCCGGCTCGTGGCCGAGACAGGCCGCGGCAACTTCCGGCGAATAGAGGGGACTGTCCGCGAGGATCGTGTTGTTCGCCGGAGTCGCGAGACCGTAGAAGAGATACTGGGACATGGCCTCCCGGTCGATCGCGAGCGAGAGCGCCTTGCGAAAACGGACATCTCGAAAAAGCTCGCGCCAGACGGGATCGGCCGCATTGAGATTGGGGTAGAGGGCGAGATGCGCACCTCGCGCTTCCGGCCAGAGGCGTATCTCGAGCCCGCTGCGCGGCTCGCTTTCCTTCAGGAACGTGTAGTCGCGAAAGGCCAGCCCGCGCGACTGCAGATCCGAATCACCGGCACCTGTCTTGATCGGAATGAGCCGACCGTCGACCACGTCGAGAATGATGCGATCGACGTAGGGCAGCTGCACCCCGTTGGCGTCGACGCGGTGGAAATTGGGATTGCGCTCGGCGATGAAGCGCTCGGCAGGCCCGGGCGTGACGAGGCGCCATGGCTGCAGCGTCGGCAGGTCCGGATTGTCGAACTGGCTCATGCGCTCCCGGCGCTGGAACAATTGCGCCCAGTCGCGAGCATTGTCCTCGCGCACCAGCCGGGCCAGCTCCTCGGGATCGGCATATTTCTCGTGGAAGGGCTTGAGGTAGTGGGCCGGCGCATAAATGAAGAGCGGCGACGCGGCCGCGATCTCCGGCAGGAAGAACGGATTGGGCTTCGACCACGTGTAGCGGATGGTCAGATCATCGATGACCTCCACCACCGGCAGCTCGCCGTCCACCACCATCTGGATCGGCGGTCCCACCGGTGAGAGCGCCTCGTTCAGCGCCATGTCCTCCCAATAGAAGCGCAGGTCCTCCGTCGTGAACGGCTGTCCGTCGGACCAGAGGTGCCCCTTGCGCAGCTTGAACGTGAAAATGCGCCCCTCTTCGACGGTGAAGTCGTCGAGGATGTCCGCCTTGAGCTCGAGGTCCGGCGTGTAGGCGACGAGACGGGCGAAGCCGTAGACATAGAGGAGGCGCGTGTCGCGCGTCCGGCTGACCAGCATCCGCATGTCGCCACCCTGCTTGCCGAGCTCGGTCATCTCGGCAACCTGCGGTTGCTCGGGTGGCCCTGCCGCCGCGAGCTGCGGCATAGCCAGCAGCGCCAGGAGTGCGCCGATCGAACCCGCCAGCGAAGCGCCCGAGTTGTTCATTCGTTCACCCGTACGAAATGACTGAGGCCACAAGGTATCAGCGTTCCGGACTGGCCGTCCAGCCGGTAAGGATCGGGCCACGCGGTCGGCTCCGAGGCGCGGCCGGCGAGCAGGGCCGCGAAGTCGAGCGGGTGGTCGAGATCCGGCTCCGGCACCGCGGCCAGCAGGGCCTTCGTATAGGGGTGCTGAGGATCATCGAAGAGGCTGTCGGTATCGGCCAACTCGACGATCCGGCCGGCGCACATCACCGCGACGCGATGAGCGAGATACCGGACGACCGCGAGATTGTGCGAGATGAAGAGGTATGTCAGGCCGAGCTCCGCCTGAAGATCCTTGAGCAGGTTGAGAATCTGCGCCTGAACCGAAACATCGAGTGCCGAGACCGGCTCGTCGCAGAGCAGGAGGCTGGGCTCGAGGGCCAGGGCCCGGGCGATGCCGATGCGCTGTCTCTGTCCGCCGGAGAAGCTGTGTGGATAGCGTCTCGAATGGCGCTTGTTCAGGCCAACGGCATCGAGCAGCGTCGCCACCCGGGCGGCGCGGCTCGCGGCGTCGCCGATGCCATGGATCAGGAGCGGCTCCGCCACGATCTCCTCGACGGTCATGCGTGGATTGAGCGAGCCGAAGGGATCCTGGAAGATGTACTGGATCTTCCTTCTGAGCTCGAGCAGCGCCGCATGGTCGAGTGCGAGGACGTCGATTTCGGCGCCGCTGTCATGAAACAGGATACGCCCATCGTCCGGCGTCAGGCCGCGCATGATCAGCTTGCTGACCGTCGTCTTGCCGCAGCCGCTCTCGCCGACCAGCGCCAGGCACTCTCGCCGATGGACAGTGAACGAGACATCGTCGACCGCCTTCACGAGCCGGCGTTCCGCGCTGAGCAGGCCGGTGCGCCGACCGACGAAGGTCTTGCGCAGACCCTCGACGCGCAGCAGCCAGTCGCTCGTCGGCCGGTGCGGCGCATGGTGAGCAATCTCGCCACGGCCATTCGCCTCGACATCGCTGATCGACTGGAGCCGCATCTGTGGGTCCATGCCGATCGTCGGCACCGCCTGCAAGAGAGCCTGCAGGTACGGATGGCGTGGCGAACGAATCAACTCCCTCTTCGATCCCTTCTCCATGACGCGACCGCGATACATCACGACCACCTCGTCGGCGACGTTGGCCACCACGCCCAGGTCATGGGTGATGAACAGGACCGCCATGCCGAGCTCGGCCTTGAGATCATCGATGAGCTTGAGAATCTGGGCCTGGATCGTGACATCCAGGGCCGTCGTCGGCTCGTCGGCGATCAGCAGCGCCGGGCGGCAGATCAACGCCATGGCGATCATCGCCCGCTGGCGCAGCCCCCCCGAGAGCTCGAAGGTGTAGGTGCTGAACGCCCGGTCGGCGCGCGGGAAGCCGACTTTCTCGAGGACCTCGATCGTGGCGCGCCGCGCGGCCTCGTCATCGTCCTCGATGTGCAGTCGATAGGCCTCGCCGATCTGGTTGCCGATGGTGTGCAGCGGCGAGAGCGAGCTCATCGGTTCCTGGAAGATGATGGATATCCGGCCACCGCGTATCTTCCGCCTCTCACGGCCGTCGGGATCCATTTTGGCGAGGTCGCGTGGCTCACCCGGCAACTGCGGATCGTCGAACAGGATCGAGCCGCCACTGATGCGCGCCGATTTCGGCAGGATGCCGAGAATCGCATGCGACACGACAGTCTTGCCCGACCCGCTTTCACCAACGATCGCCGTCGTGCGGTTGGCGGCGATGTCGAAGGACACGCCGCGGACCGCTTCGACCGTCCCCTCGTCGGCGGCGAAGCTTACATGCAGGTCACGAACGGCGATCAGCGGGTTCATCGAAAAGCCTTCCGGAATCGTCGAACAACGTCCGCGGCGCAACCCATAAGCAGCGATGCCTTGCTTCGAGCGCCCGGAAGAATTGCCCGAGCCGGGCCACATCGTCGACCGACATGACGAGATGATGTGACAGAATACCGATGAGCGTGAAACCGTCTTGCGCGAGGAGATGATCCACCTCGGCGATCAGCGTATCAAGCGGCTTCATCCGGCGATCGCCGCGCCAGTCGATGATGTCCACATGCGTATTGATGTGAACGAGCCCGACGGCGGTGCCCCGGCAATCACTGGAGAAGGTCGAGAGACCGATATAGCCGACCTCCTCGAGCCGCTCCAGCACCCGGTCGGCGATCCGATTCCAGGGCGGCACGAGAACCGGCAGGAACGCCGCCCCGAAGGCCGCGTCCAGCCGCGCGCCTCCCGCCAGCAGCAGATCGAGGCAGGCGCTGGTTGCCGCCGTGCCGCCGAGCTCGATGGTCTTCTCGCCCGCCATCGCATGGTTCGCATGGGCCCAGCCATGCTGCAGCACCTCCGCGCTCGGTTCGCCGCGAATCAAATCAATCGTCGCCTCTTCGAGCCAGGCAGGCACGACCGCGAGACCAATCGGTCGGGCGCCGACCCGCGAGAGGCGGAGCAGGGGTGCCAATGTCGGCGCCGTTCGACCGGCATCGTCGTCCCGCCACCACAAGCGGACATCGCGCTTCGCGGTTGCCGATGTCTCATGCATGGCAGTGGCCGAGCGCCACGTCACCGACCAGCTCCAGCGCCCCGGAAGGGTCGAGCTCGAGCACCAGGGCTGCCTCGTTGCCGACCTTCAGCGGTGGCGGTCCCAGCATGTCCCAGCCGCTCGCCATCGCCAGGAGGGCACGCCGCACTCCCTTGTGGGCGATCGCGAGTGCATCTTGACCGTCTCCGGCACGACACCGGAGCCAGGGAACCAGCCGTGCCACGACGTCACGTGGGCTCTCGCCTCCCGGGGGTCGAAAATCGAGCCCGCGCGCTTCGTTCGCTGCAAGGTCAGCGCCGAGCTCGGCCCGAAGATCGACAAGCCGGCGACCTTCGAAGGTGCCCCAGTCCATCTCGATCAGCTCGGGTGCGACCCGGACCGACTTGTAGCCGAGCAACGCCGCGGTCTGCGCGGCACGGCGCAGCGGGCTGACCCAACAGGAAAAATCACGCCAGGCGACGGGACAGCACCAGGCGGCAACCTCTTGCTCGCCGAACCGATCGAGCTCGATATCGGCCCGCCCCTGCAAGCGCCCCTGCAGGTTCCACGCCGTTCGGCCGTGACGAAGCACGATCAGGCGCACGGCGATCCTCGCTCGGACTTCATGGCCTCGGCCAGAATTCCCGCCATTCTCGCTGCAGCGGCACCCGGGCTGTGCCGTTCCTCGAACCTTGCCAATGCCCTGGCGGCGAGTCGGGATCGAAGGGCCTGATCACCGACGAGCCGATCCAGATGCGCCGCCAGCTCGGCCGCCGATCGATCATTGGCGAGCAGCCCGTTGCCCTCGTGCTCGACGAGATCCGAGACCCCGCCCTCGTCGCAAGCGACGACGGGCAGACCGAGCGCCAGAGCCTCGAGAATTGCCATGCCGTAGGCTTCCCGGAGCGCCGGCCAGACCAAGACATCGGAGGCGCCGAGGGTCGCGGCCACCGCCTTGCCGCCGAGCTGGCCCAGAAACCGCACGCGACCACCAGCGGCCCGCGACAGCAGCGCACGCACCTCGGCCGCGTTGTCACCGTCGCCGATGACGAGCAGGCGCCAATCATCGCTGCGCATGGCCGCGAGCGCCCGGCCCAGCAGCCGGTAGGACTCGGTCTTGATGTCGTTGCGCATCATGGCGAGGGTCACCAGCCAGACCGGCTCCATCGCCAGCCCCAAGGCGCCTGCGAGGTCCCGGCGGGCTGCCTCGAGGTCGGACGGCCGCTCCATGGGTTGCGCCAGAAACGGCGGGAAAAGGACCAGCTTTTGGTAATCCTGAAGCCATCGCGCGAGGTCGACCGCATCGACGCGGGTCAACGCCAGCACCTTCGCTGCCGCATTGATTCCGTCGATCGTTGCCCGGTGGCCGAGATCCCATGCGCCGCCCGCCTGCTTGCCGGCCACGGACGCCTCGGCGACGACATAGGGAATACCCAGGGCACCGGCGACGGCCGGGCCGAGCCAGTCCGGGGCCTTGTGGTAGGCGTGATAGGTGAACCAGAGGTCGGGAACCGGCCTGATTGCTGACTTCCAAACGTCGATCAGTTGCGCCACCTCGACCTCGGCCGCGTGCCGGATCGCCACCTGACGGTCGAGATCGCCCAGGCCATCGTAGCTGCGCAGGGAGGAGGCGATCTCGACGACATGGCCCAGTGCCCCGAGCACAGCCAGAAAGGCGCGCGCCATGCGCCGGTCTCCCGAAGGGATCGGGTGATCGACCGGCTTCAGCGGCGCATAATAGGCTACGCGCATGGACTTGGCCCGTTGCCGCTGGCCAGCACCCTAAGCTCACGGGCAATGTGCTTTTGCATGGGACCGGCGGCAAAGCGGCTTTCGACAACCTCACGGCCGGCTGTCCCGAAGGCATGCCGCAGCGCGGGCTCTGCCGCGAGGCGCGCGATGGCCGCGGCCAGGGCTGCCGGATTCCCGTCGGGCATCAAAAATCCCGTCCGACCGTCTTCGACCAGCTCGGCGACGGCCCCTCCCCTGGTCGAAACGACCGGCAGAGCTTGCGCCATGGCC
The DNA here is from genome assembly GCA_964393275.1 of uncultured Geminicoccaceae bacterium. Classification (GTDB taxonomy): domain Bacteria; phylum Pseudomonadota; class Alphaproteobacteria; order Geminicoccales; family Geminicoccaceae; genus SLRI01. The sequence continues at coordinate 15,857 of CAYMTA010000049.1, forward strand.
TCCGCCACGACGTTCGGGATGCCATCACGATCCCCATCCGCCGCCGTGCGCGGCGCGAGGCAGAAGACATCCGCGCGGGCCAATGCGCTGACCACGGCATCAAACGGCATGGCACCGAGCCATTCGATGCGATCGCCGAGGCCGAGCTCTCCTGCCTGTTGCCGCAGGCGCGGCAGCAGCGGACCGGCGCCGATATGCCGCCAGCGCCAATGCATCCCGGGAGGAAGCCTCGCCAGCGCCTCGAGCAGCGTGTCGAGACCCTTCTTCTCGACGGCGCGGGCGACGGTTACGAGCTCGACCGGCTGATCCGCGGTGAGGCCTGTGGCCTGCGTGCGCTTTGGCGGCGAGGGCAGGCGGTCGAGGTCGACTCCGTGAGGCAAATGGAGCAGCCGCACTTGCGGACTCAAGGAACGCAGATGGTCGAAGCCCATTTCGGTGCAGGTCGTCACCCAGGCGGCGTCGGCGAGCTTCTCGCGCTTCTCACAATCCGGCGTCGTCCAGATATCCTTGGCATGGGCGGAAATGGCAAATGGCAAGGCGAGCAGGCGCGCTGCATACCGCGCCACCGAGGTCGGCGTGTGGAGATAGTGCGCATAGAGGCAGGTTATATCCGGCGGCAGCTCGCGCGCCAGCACCAGAGCCTGGCCCAACCGTCGCAGACGATTGGGCGTCGGGTCGCGTCGCAGATCGGGGAGGATGAGCCTGGCGATTCGGCCCAGGCGCCGATGCCAAAATGCGTGCAGCAGGCCGCCAATGACGCGGACTGGCTCCTGATACAGGTACTCCGGCAGATAGATGACGGGTGCCCGGATCTCCGCATGGATTGGATGCTGCGCCGGATCGGTCGGATGGCGGAGCGAGACGATGAGAAGCTTCAGGCCCGCCCGCTCGAGGGCCAGCAGTTCCTGGGAGATGAACGTTTCCGAGAGCCTCGGGTAGCCCTTGACGACGACGGCGATGCTGACATCCATGCCGTTCAGGCGGAGCGCACCCGGCGCCGTTCGGGATCGATGAACGGCGCGCAGAGCTCGGCAATCCGATCGAGGCCGCCGAGCAGGCTCTTGCGCAACGCCGCGCTGGGGCGTGGCCAGCTGGCGATGGCATGCAACGAGGTGGCCATTGGCTCGGGCGGCAGGCGGTTGTCCTGGAGCAGCATGCGGACGAGGCCGAGCCTCGCGGCCCGCTCGGCGCGGATCACCTGCTCCTGCCGGGGCTCGGTCCGCGGCACGAGAAGTGCCGGCTTGTTGAAGGACAGAATCTCGCAGAACGTGTTGTAGCCGCCCATGGCGACGACGCCGACAGCCCGCTCGTAAAGTGCCTCGAGGTTCGATTCGAAGGTCGTGGCGAACACGTTCGACAACCGGTCGACACGCTCCTGGAACTGACGCCGCTGCTCGAGGTGCATGAAGGGACCGAAGACCAACTGGGCCGGATAGGGAATGGTCGCATCAGCCTCATAGGCGCGCAGCACCCAGTCGATCAGTCCCGCACCATCGCCGCCGCCGCCGGTCGTGACCAGAATGTACGGCCGGTCGGGCAACTGCAAGCCGGGGGCGAGACGGTCGGTCTCCGTCGCCTGACGCTCGATGTAGCCGGTGAAGCTGATCCGGCCCGCCACGCGCCGCATGCCGGGAATCTCATTGATCGGGTCGAACATCTCGGGCACGCCATAAACCCAGATGTCGTGATAGTAGCGGTCGAGTGCCGGGTAGACACCCTTTCGCTCCCACTCCTGATAGAGAGACTGGGGCTCGTCCATGACGTCGCGGAGGCCGAGCACGCAGCGTCGGCCGCGCCGGGTCAGCAGGTCGAGCGTTTCCTCGACCTCCCCGCGCAAGCCGAGCGGCTCCTTGTCGACCAGGAAAACGTCCGGATCGAAAATGCTTGCCGTGTGCGCGATGATCGATTGCCGGATCTCCAGCGTCTTGCCCAGGTTGATGTTCAGCTTCAGCGACGTGTAGTCGCCGTTCTTGAGCTTGATGACCCCCGGCACCCGAACGAAATCGACCCGCGACTTGAAATCGAAGCTGCCGATGATCGGCGATCCAGAGAGAATCAGGACGGAAAGCTGGGGGAAGCGATCGACGAGGTCGTGCGCGATCGCCCGGCAGCGGCGAAGATGGCCGAGGCCAAAGCTGTCGTGACTGTAGATCAATAGTCGGCGACTGGCGTGCATATGATCCGATGCGTCCTGCTCCGCCTGAATATGTCAGAGGCAGGGGGCGCAGCGAAAGCGAATTGTTGTTTGGGCCGAACGGGACAGCCTTGGCATTGACATAGGCTTTTTATCCTAGTATGGTCACATGCATACGCCCACCCTGCCGCCATCGGCCCACCTGCGCAATGGAGAGCGCCATGAGCCTGCTTCTGCCTGTCGACGACAACGGCAACCCGCTGCCTGTGCTGGGGTTCGATTCCCTCGGCACCCAGAAGGTCGCGGTCGCGAGCAGCTCGGTACGAACTCCCACGGCGCTGGAGGACGGCCTCCAACTGGTCACGCTGATCGCGACCGGCCCCTGCCGGTTCGAGATCGGTGACGCCACCGTGACGGCCGATCGCAATGCCAGCCCGTTTCTCTATCCCGGCATCTACGTCGACGTGCCCCTGCGCCGCAGCGAGCGGCATGTGGCCTTCATCGCCGAGGCGGAGGATTGCGTCGCCTACGTCATCGGCCGCCGTTGAGATGACCATGTCGCTGGCACCCACGGCGCGCGGCTTGCGCCTGGTCCGAGCCACCCGAGCCGCGACCATCGCATTGCCGCCGCCTGCCGGCCCGGCAGCGCTTCTGGTCACCGATACGAGCGAGCCGATCATCACCGAAGCCGGCTTCAACCTCACGACGGAAGGCAACCGATGACGAGCAAGCAGATCCATGAGTTGCCGCCGGCCGCGACGCTGACCGCGCAGGATCGGATCGTCGTCTCCACGGCGAGCGGCAACCTGACCCGCCACGCCACCATTGCCAGCCTCCCGGCCAGGATGCCGGGCAATGGTGCCATCGATCGCCAAATCTCCGACAAGCTTTCGGACGCGGTCTCGGTCAGGGACTTCGGCGCCGTCGGAGATGGCGTGGCGAACGACGCACCGGCCTTCGAAGCGGCACTGAATGCCCATTTCGCCGTGCACGTCCCGGCTGGACGCTATCGGCTCGCCACCGCCATCCAGGTGAAGCCGGGGCGCTCCATCGCCGGGGCCGGGCGGGAGGCCACGACGCTTGTCGCCGAAGGTCCCCTGGCACTGGTGTTCCAGCGCAATGCGGGCGCCTTTGCAATCGATCCGAGCAGCGCCGACGATTGGTGCCGCTCCTCGGTGCGCGGCCTCACGATCCGGATGAGCCAAGGCGGCATCCAGGCCATCGGTCACGAGTTTCGGATCGACGACGTGAACTTTTTCGGCGGTTCGGCGGCAAGCTGGTGCATCGACATGGTCGATGCCAACGAATGCGTCGTGAACCGCATCAACGCCGGTTACGGTGGCGGCACCAGACATCAGTTGAATGCCAGCGGCTTGCGCTGGCGGGCACAGAAGCCCGGCGTCAACTACGGCGACAGCCTGGTTTCCGAGCTGTCGATCAAGCTCGGCGCCGCCAACACCACGGGTGTGCTGATCGACGGACATTCGGCCGATCGGGGCCGCATGATCAACAACATGATCCTGAAGCGCATTCAGGTGAACGCTCCGGCCGGTGGCGGCGGCCTCACGCCGCTGGCCGGCTCGGTCGGCATCAAGCTCTGGAACGCCGCCCGCATCACCCAGGTCGACTGCGACGTCGAGGTGGTCGCGACCGCCTTCGAGGAATATTCGGAGAACGCTGGAGGCACCACAGGTGCGTGCGTCGCCAATACCTATATCGGCTGCATCGCGCATTGGTGCACCACCAACTACCGCGACAGCAATGCCCTCTTCCCGCGCTCGGTCATCCAGCGAAACTTCATCGGCTGCGACAATGTGGCGCCACTCCGCACGGGTGGCTACGCGGGCGATGGCGGGCGTTGCCAGGATGGCGACGCTTTCCTCACCGGCGCCTGGCTCTTCAACCGGTCGAGCGAGCCATCCATTCAGTTGCGCTCGCACGACAAGGACGTCCTCCTGATCACCGGTGACCACAAGGGCGCCGCGCAGGCCGATGCCGACGGTCATGCCGCCCAGAGCCGACCCTATCGCGGCCTTCTGGTCGAGCTGTCATCCAAGCAGTCGGCCAAGATCACGCGGCCGGTGAGCGCTGGCATGGCGGATCCGGACGATGCGGCGCAGTCGCTCGACGACGTGCGCCTCGAGCTCGGAAATGGACAGGGAGACAGCCGCGGCGAGCTTGCGCGCGTTCAGATCAACGACCCCTTGTATCTGAGCCCGCGGACCAGCGAGCCGCCGCGCCCGATCAATGGCTTGATGCACTACGCCACCGACGCGGGCGCATTGCCCACGACGGGTGAGCGTTATCTCGGACCCGGCATCTACTGCAGGCTGAACAACGGCGAGTACTCGCCGGTGGCCGTCCAGCGGGGTGCCGTGCCGCAGCGTGAGTTGAACAACGACTGGACGCTTTCCGCCAACGATTTTGGCAAGGTTCTCCGCGTCAACAACGGCGCCAGTCGGACCATCACCATCCCGGCCGGCCTGGTTCCCAGTGGCGTCGGTGCCCGCCGCCTCTGGGTTGTTCGTCAGGGCAGCGGCGGCGTGTTCTTCGCTGGTGGCTCTGGCGTCAATCTGCGGACCATCAATGGGCGCAACTGGATCGCCAGGCAGTTCCAGATGGCCGAGGTGGTCATCTTCCCCGACAATCAGGTCTACCTCCACCACCTGGCGCCTGACGTCGAGGACACGTTCGTGCATCCCGTGCATTGGACGTCGAGTCTCGCCGACGGCCTGCCCGCCAGCCACATGGGCAAGCTCGTTCGGGTCAGCAGCGGGGCGGCCAGCACGACAGTCATGATCCCGACCGGCCTCGTGCCACTCGGCCAGCAGGCGGCGACCGTCAAGCTCGTCAAGGTGGCGGCGGCCGATATCCTGATCACGGCGGGCCCGGGGATGACGCTCATAGCGCCGGGCGGCGGTGCCACCTACACCATCACGGAGACCGGCAGGGTCGCCGAGCTCACCATCACGGCCGCGGACGTGGCCCAGCAGCCCAATCACATCTACATCCAGGTCTAGTGCCGACCCAAGGAGCCACCACGCGACCCCGACCTTGACCCAGGTCAATGCGTCGTCCGTGTGAACGGGCAGATTGCCAGGGTTCCTTCGTTCTCTTGCTCATCGGATCGGGGAATATGCACGGGCCGGTCTCGGGGGAGCACGCCGGCACAGTGCGAGTGGAGCGCGGAGAGGGAGCCTGCCATTCCTCTCCGCGGCCCGCCATCAGCGCCGCCCAATAGAGCGAAGCGAAACTGAGCTCCTCGTGATTGGCCGGACGTCGGGAGGTGGAAATGTCGACGGAGATGCGTCACCGCAGTTGCACGCCCTGTCGCGGCGGCGTCGCCCCTTTGGGTGCCGATGATGTCGAAGCCTATCTGACGTCTTTGCCCGACTGGCAAAGCGTCGATGGCGCAAGGCGCATCGAGCGACGCTTTCGCTTTGCCAACTTCAAGATGGCCCTGGATTTCGTCGACAAGGTCGGGGCAATTGCCGAAGTCGAAGGCCACCATCCCGACATCTGCCTCGGCTGGGGCTATGCCACCATCACGCTGCAGACGCACAAGATCGCCGGGCTGCACGAGAACGACTTCATCATGGCGGCCAAGATAGACGCGATCTCGCGACCCGGCTGAGCCTGCACCTTGGTGCCCGCTGCCGGACTCGAACCGGCACGCCCGAAAGCCAGGGATTTTAAGTCCCTTGCGTCTACCTGTTCCGCCAAGCGGGCCTGTTCACGACATGCAGGATCGCCCGCGCATGTGCAACTGCCGCCCGCCAGCGCGGCCGACTTCCGGATCGCCCCGTCGCCTGCGAGCCCGAAGAATGGCTGGATCGCCACGTCTCGCACCGCAAACCTAGGCGGCATTCGCCAAGAGCGCTAAGAATGAAGGGTGCTCCCACAGGAGGCCCCATGACCATCCACCTGCTCTATGGCAAGGGCCGACTTGCCGTCGATCCGCCGGCCAACTGCCAAGCCCATCTCGTCGAGAAGCATCCGATGCCCGTGCTCGACGACCCGCGGGGCGCGGTGCTCGCCAGTCTGGAACAGCCGATCGGCATGCCGCCACTGCTCGAGCACGCGCGCGGCAAGCGCTCGGCTTGTATTCTGATCTGCGACATCACCCGGCCGGTTCCCAATCATCTCTTTCTGCGGCCGCTGATCGAGACACTGCTCGCTGCGGGCGTGCCTCGGGATGGCATCGACGTGGTCGTCGCGACCGGCCTGCACCGGCCGAACGAAGGTGAGGAGCTGGTCGAGCTCGTCGGCGATCCCTGGGTGCTCGAGACGGTGCGCGTCGCCAATCATTTCGCCACATGCGACGCCGACCATGTCGATCTCGGCCGGACCAAGGGTCGAGGCACGGTGGTCAGGCTCGACCGACGCCTGGTCGAGGCGGATCTCAAGATCGCGACGGGCCTCGTCGAGCCGCACTTCATGGCCGGCTACAGCGGTGGCCGGAAGGTGATAGCACCCGGCATCGCCCATGCCGAGACCATCACGACCTTTCACAACTCGGCCTTCATGTCCCATCCCAGGGCGGCGAACTGCATTCTCGACGGCAATCCGCTGCATGAGGAGCAATTGGAGATCGTCGGGCTGCTCGGTGGTGCGATGGCGCTCAACACGGTGATCGACGACCAGCGGCGGCTGGCCTGCGTCACATTTGGCGAGATCGTCCAGAGCCACCTCGTGGCCGTGAGCTTCATCCGGCGCTATGCCGAGGTCGAGCTGAAGCGTCGGTTCAAGACCGTCGTGACCAGCTCCGCCGGCTATCCCCTCGACAAGACCTATTACCAGACGGTGAAAGGCATGGTCGGCCCGCTGGACATCCTGGCACCCGGCGGCGACCTGATCATCGTTTCCGCCTGCTCAGAAGGCATGGGATCCAGGCACTACGTCGAGGCCCAGCGGCGGCTCGTCGAGCTGGGGCCTGACGGCTTCTGGGATAGCATTGCGGCCAAGCCGCATGCCGACATCGACGAATGGCAGACGCAGATGCAGCTGAAGCCGATGCGGGTCGGCCGGGTCCGGCTGTTCACGGATGGCCTGGACCAGGCGACGTTCGGGCTCACCGGGGTCGAGCGGGTCGACGACGTGGGCATCGCCATCGCCGAGAGCATGGCGCGCCATGGCGATCCCGCTGTCGCTTTCGTGCCCGAAGGCCCCTACGTCGTGCCGCGCCATGTCGCCTGATGGCGAACGGCATCTTCATCTCGACCCGGTCGGCGGGATTGCCGGCGACATGTTCGCGGCCGCACTGCTCGATCTCGCCCCCGACTTCGATCCGGCGAGCCTGCTCCACGCGATCGGCCTGCCTGCGACCATTCGAGTGCGACGCGAGCCGGCAACGGACCGGGGCTTCGCCGGCAGCCGCCTGGCCATAACCGGCGAGGCGCCGGCACCGGCAATCGGCGCAACGGCGTTGCTGGCACTCGTGACCGCCTCGTCCCTGCCGGCGCCGGTGCGTGCCCGGACCCTCGACATGCTCGGGCGGCTGGCCGAAGCCGAAGCCGCCGTGCATGGGCTGACCGTGGCGGAGGTGCATTTTCATGAGCTGGCTTCCTGGGACACCCTGATCGATCTCAGCCTCGCGGCCGGCCTTATCGAATCGCTCGGCATCTCGAGCAGCTCGATCGGACCCTTGCCGCTCGGTGGGGGAACGATCGAGAGCGCGCATGGCGCCTTGCCGGTGCCAGCACCGGCGACAGCGCAACTGTTGCGCGGCTTTCGCTTCGTTGACGATGGTGTGGCCGGCGAGCGGGTGACGCCGACCGGTGCGGCCATACTCGCGCACATGGAGCCGAGCCGAACCGTACCGGCATCGACGAGACTCCTCGCCACCGGCGCCGGGTTCGGCACCCGTCGGCTGCCCGATCGAGCCAATCAGCTCCGCGCCTTGCTGTTCGAGCCAATGGTGGATGCGGGCAGTGTCGAGCGCGTGGCCCTGATCCGCTTCGAGGTCGACGACCAGACGGGCGAGGACCTGGCCATTGGGCTCGATGCGATCCGGGCTATCGATGGCGTCCTGGACATTGTCGCCTGGCCGGTCTTCGGCAAGAAGGGGCGAATCGGGAACGCGGTGCAGATCCTGACGGAGCCCGCGGCGCTGAGCCGCGCCATCGATGCCTGCTTCACGCAGACGACGACCATCGGCCTGCGCCACGAGCTCGTCCAGAGAAGCGTGCTCCCGAGAACGACGACCCTGCGCGACGGACTGCGGGCAAAGGAAGTGGTCAGGCCGGGTGGTCGGAGGACGCTCAAGATCGAAGCGGATGCTCTGGCCGAGCGGGCCACGAGCGCGGACGATCGGGAGGGGTTGCGTCGACGCCTGGGACGAACGGAGCCGTGGTGAGCACACCGTGCTGAACATGCCCAAGATGGCCAGGCCAAGTCGCCACGACGGTGCCGTGGACAGCGCGAAGGCGTTGAATACGGGACGTCGAGACATGGCCGAGCAGACGGTCCTGGCCCACTCGATCACGGCCGCCGTGCCTTCGGCTCGTCAGTGCTGCCGGCTTCGCCTGGAGCTTCGAGCCGTATCGAGACAAGCATGCCGGTGACCCTGGCGGCGATGGCGACCATTGATGAGCTCGACGGTGCAAGCAGCGCGACCTTCCCGCCATGCATTTTGCGCGGCCGACAGCGGCGGACCGTCTGATGACCCAGGATGTTCTCGAGGACCACGACCGTGAACGGCGGATCGGGCTCCCCGAGGCCGTCTTCTGCGCAGGCAAGTCGGTGGGTCAGATCGCGCGAATCGCCGAGGCTCGCGGGCATGCGCCCAGCCTTTTCACCCGGCTGGCCGAGGAGCAATACGCAAGCCTGCCAGCCGCCTTGCGCGGGCGGCTCGACTACGACCCTGTCTCCCGCACCGCCATTCTCGGCACAACGAGAACGCCCGAGAAATCTCCTCGGATTGCAATCGTTGCGGCGGGCGCATCCGACCTGCCAGTTATTGCCGAGGTCGAACGAACGCTGGCTTTTCACGGCGAAGGATCGGTTCGGTTCGCGGATGTGGGTGTCGCCGGCCTGTGGAGGCTGGTCAATGTGCGTGAAGCGCTCGACACGTTCCCAGTGGTGGTCGCCGTCGCCGGCATGGAAGGCGCGCTCTTCAGTGTGCTCGGCGGTCTGGTCGGCGGTCTGATCATCGCCGTGCCGACATCGGTCGGGTACGGCGTGTCCGCTCAAGGGCGTGTCGCCCTGGACTCCGCGCTTGCGAGCTGTGCCCCCGGCGTGGTGACCGTCAATATCGACAATGGCTATGGCGGCGCATGCGCCGCGCTGCGCGCAATCCGTGCACGGTCCCGATCTCGATGACGTGGCTATAGCGCCTGGTTCTCGCCGATCGGAGTGAGGTGCACGACCTGCCCCGCGCAGAGCCCACCTGTCGGTTAATATCTCCTCTCCCTCAAACGTCCCGTCGCTCGATCTTCGCCAGCTCCACGGCTGCCCGCAATTCGATCTCGTCGATCATCGCCTCGAGTGCGGCATCGTTGGACGGATCGCGCCGCTCGGCCAGCAGCTTCTGGAGATCGACGAGTTGACCATGGGAAAGCGGACCAGCGAGCATGGCCGACCGAAGCTCCTCGAGAACATCGAGCATCCGGTCGCCACGCTCCCGTGCACGACGACGACTGAAAAGCGGATCTTCCGCTGCCTGAACCGCCAGCATGGCGCCAAGCGTCGCCAGAGGTGCCAGAGTTGAGATCCCCGTCGAGCGTGGCGTCCTTCCGGCGCCGATACGTTCCGCGAAGCCACCGCCATCGACAACCCGACCAGCTTCCCGGCGCCGACTGGCACCGACTGGCCCGAAGCTCTGCCCGATCCTCATGTACATGCTCTCCTAATTCCTGTCAGCTTTTTCATGGAATGGTTAATATTTCATTGAAGTCACTCGATATTGGCCATCCATGATCGGCAGAAATTGCCGAGCGGTCGGCAGATTTTGCTATGAGCTTCATGTTTCATCCGTCATCATGGACGGTTTTGCAGGTGCCTGAAGTCTGGCAAGCGATTTGCATTAGCCCTGTCGAGTTGATCCACAGATCGCTTTCACGGAGCAGCATGTTTCCGCAACTCGCCATCATTTCACGCCTCGCCGCTCTCCTGATCGGAGTCATCTGGCTGGTCGGAGCCGGCGGCGCTTGCGCGCAGGTGCGGATCAAGGACATCACGAGCTTCGAGGGTGTGCGCGAGAACATGCTGGTGGGCTACGGACTCGTGGTCGGTCTCAACGGCACTGGCGATTCGCTGCGCAACTCCAATTTCACCGAGGAAAGCCTCGTGGCCATGCTCGAGCGACTGGGAGTGAGCACACGGGGCAAGAGTCTCAATACGCGCAACGTTGCGGCGGTCATGGTCACGGCAACCCTGCCGCCCTTCGCCCGCCAGGGCTCGCGGATGGACATCTCGGCGAGCGCCATGGGTGACGCCAAGTCCTTGATCGGCGGCACCCTGCTCGTCACGCCTCTGCTCGGCGCCGATGGCGAGGTCTACGCGGTCGCACAAGGCGCCTTGGCCAGCGGCGCCTTCGAGGCCACAGGTCAGGCGGAGCAGGTCACCCGGGGCGTGCCGACGACCGGAAGGATTCCCAATGGCGCAATCGTCGAGCGCGAGGTGGAATTTGCGCTGGATGACCTGAGCCAGGTGCAGGTGGCGCTCCGCAATCCCGACTTCACGACTGCCCGCCGCATCGCCGCGGCCATCAATGGCCATCTCGCTCAAGCCGCCGCCGAGGCAATCGATCCGGCGACGGTCGTCCTGCCAGTGCCGGCCGCCTATCGCGGCAGGACGGCGGCATTGCTGACCGAGATCGAGCAGCTCCGCGTGCAGCCCGACAGCCCCGCGCGGATCGTGATCGACGAGAGCGCCGGCATCATCGTCATTGGCGAGAACGTGCGCATCGACCGGGTCGCCGTGGCCCAGGGCAACCTGACCGTTCGGATCACCGAGACCCCGGAAGTCGTCCAGCCGGAACCCTTCAGCCTGGGTGAAACCGCGGAAGTGCCGCGCACGGCGATCGAGGTCGACGACAGCTCCGACCGGAAGCTCGCAGTGCTCGAGACCGGGGTGACGCTCGACGATCTGGTGGACGGCCTCAATGCCCTGGGTGTCGGTCCGCGCGACATGATCAGCATCATTCAAGCCATCAAGGCAGCCGGCGCCCTGCAGGCCGAGATCGAATCGAGGTGATGATGCCCGCCAACGAATTGCTTCAATCCGCCGGGCGAATGCCCGGCACGTCGGCAGCCGTGCGACCGTCGCCTGGCGACCATCAGGACGATCGCTTGCGGGAGACCGCCGAGGAGTTCGAGTCGGTCTTTCTGGCCCAGGCGCTCCAGGCCCTGACGCATGGCTTGGGCGGCGGCGGCCCGCTTGATCAGAGTGACGGGGATGCCTTCGCCGATATGCTGCAACAGGAATACGGACGCCTCGTCAGCCGCAGCGGCGGCATCGGTATCGCCGACGCCGTGATGCGCGAGATGCTGAGGATGCAGGAGATGGACGCATGACATCGTTCGACCGGATCAGCATCTCGCTCACGATCATCCGCCGCCTGCAACACGTCCTGGCACGCGAGGCCCAGGCGCTGCGGTCCATGCAGCTCGCTCCTCTGGCCGACCTGCAGCCCGAGAAGGCGGCGCTCGTCGATTCCTATGCCGCCGAGGTGCGTCGCCTGCGCGGGTCGCCGGAGCTTTTCGCGGCGCTCGACGATGACGTCCGCGAGACCTTCGCCACAGCCACCCGCGAGCTGCAATCCACGATCACCTCCAATGTGCGGGCGCTCGAGACCGCACGCGGCGTGATGGAAGGTGTCGTTAGAATCCTCGGCGACAGCCTGCGGACCGTCGGACAAGGTCATGGCTACGCCGCGACCGGAGGGCAACGCCAGGAACCAGCCAAGGTGCTCCCCGTCGCCTTCAGCCGCGATATCTGAGGAGTGTCGGCCAGGACAAATCGGCGAGGTCCCCTGCGATGAGTCTCAGCGCCACCCTGAGCACCGCGCTTTCCGGCCTGTCGGTCGCCCAACGCGCGCTTTCGGTCACGGCGAACAATGTCGCCAACGCAAATACCGAAGGCTACACGCGAAAGCAGATCAATCAGGCGACGAATATCCTGGATGGCCAATCCCAGGGTGTGCGGTCGGCCGACACCAGCCGGGTGGTCGATCAGTTTCTCGGCAGCGAATTGCGGCGCCAGACCAGCTCGTTGGCAATGAGCGCCAAGCTCGGCGAAGCCTACGGGCGGATTGAGCTAGGGCTCTTCGGCTCGCCGGGTGATGCCGAGCGAGGCCTTGCGGCGCAACTGGGCAAGTTGACCGCGGGGCTCGAGCAGCTCGCCAACGAGCCCGAATCGCGAGCCTTGCGCACGTCGGCGGTCGGCGAGATCCAGGACACGCTTCGACAAATCTCGCAGGATCAGACGACGGTGCAGCAACTGCGCGCCGACGCCGACCGCGAGATCGACCGGACCGTGCAGGCGATCAACGGCCAGCTCGAGGAGCTGCACACGCTGAACCGGGAGATCGCCCGCACTGGCGGCACGCCCGATCTGGCCGACCGACGCGACCAGGTGCTGGAGCAATTGGCCGAGAAGATCGACATCTCGATCTATCAAAAGGACAACGGGACGATCGCGGTTTACACCTCAGGCGGCCATGCGTTGCTCGATACCGCACCCAGCCTGCTTCACTACATGCCCTCATCCAGTGTTTCAGAGACGACGCAGTTCGGCGCGATCCGCACGTTCCTGCCCAATCAGGTGGACCCGGCAACCGGACAACCCTTCGATGTGGCGACAGGCGAGGTCCTGGTCACTGGCGGGCGGCGCGCGGCGCTGACCCCCGAGCTGCAGGCGCTTGCTGCCAGCGATCCGGCGATCTCGGAGGCGGATCTGCGGATCTCCTCGCCCTTGCATGGTGGCGCCCTGCAGGGGCTGCTCGAGGTCCGAGACCGTGTCCTCCCCGAGCTCGGCGATCAGCTCGACGAAACCGCGCGCATGCTGACCTTCGCCCTCAACGCCGCGCACAACGCGGCGATGCCACACCCGTTGCCGACGCGGGTTGATGGCACACGCCAGGACTTCAGCGACTACGCGACCGCGACCCGTTCCGGGACGGCATCGCTCGTGGTCTTCGACAGGGCCGGAGCGGTCGCCGCAGACATCACGATCGATCTGGCCACAGCCGGCACACCGGCTGACGTCGTGACACAGATCAATGCCCAGCTCGCCGGCACGGGCACGGCGGCCCTCGATCCGGCCGATGGCAGCCTGCAGGTGACCCTCGGCGTCGATGGCACCGGTGGCGCCTATCGGCTCGCCTGGGAGGAGGGCGACAGCAGCATCACGCCAGCAGGCGTGCCCGATCGCGGTTGGTCCTACGGCTTCGCGCACTATTTCGGGCTGAACGATCTCATCGTGTCGACGGGCCAGCGCCCCACCGACCAGGCCGTGCGGAGCGATATCATCGCCGACAGCCAGCGTCTCGCCAACGTCAAGCTCGACCGCAGCGGGCCAGTGCCGACCGTCGGTGGCGCCGGCGACAAGCGAGGGCTTCAGGCCTTGGCCGGAGCGCTCGAGCGGGAGGTGCGGGGCGCCGCTCGAGGCGGCCTGCCGGCGAGCAGCAGCACGGTAGGCGGGTATCTCAGCGACCTCACCTCGCTCGTCGCCTCGCAATCAGCACAGGCGACGCAACGCGAGGCTGCCGATCGGGCGATGGTCGAGGATCTGCGCTTCCGCCAGGGATCGATTTCCGGCGTCAATCTCGACGAGGAAATGAGCAAGCTGGTCCTCTACCAGCAGGCCTACAGCGTCTCGGCCCGCCTGATCTCGATCACCAATGAGCTGTTCGGCGAGCTCGTCAACATGACACGATAGACTGGGGGCCCCTGATGATCGGCAGGACCGGTGACGTTGCCCAGAGCAATCGGCTGAACAGCCATCTGCAGGGCACCCAGAATCGCATGCGCGAGACGCAGATCGCCATTGCCACCGGCAAGCGCGCGCAGCGCTACTCGGAGATCGCCGGCGATACCGGCCTTTTGCTGCATGCGCGGGACAGCCAGCGCCGCGCCGCCGCGTTCGTTTCGACCAACACGACGACGACGGACCGGATCGCCACCATGGACACCGCGCTCGGCAATGTCCTGGACATTGCCGAGCGCGCGCGCACCCTCTTGATCCAACGTCTGGATCCATCGCTCGGCGGCGACGTGCCGCTCGACAGCGAGATTGATTCAATGTTGCAGGAGGTCGCGGCGCAGTTGAACAAGCGCCTCGGCGATCGCTACCTTTTCGCCGGGAGCCGGACGGATACGGCACCGGTCGAGCTGCCTGCCACCATCAACGGACCAGCGGATCTCGCCGACATCTACCGTGGCGACGACGTTCGGCTCGCAGTCCGCGCCGCCGAGGGCGTGGAAGTGCCCTATGGCATACCGGCCACGGATGCCTTCGATCTCATGAACGTGCTCGCCCTTGTGAAGGAGGCGCACCTGGCCGGCGACACGGCGAGTCTGCAGGCCTCCGTCGACGCCCTCGGCGCTTCCGTCTCGAGCCTCACCGGCCTGCGCGGCGATCTGGGAGCCCGCGCGACGCGCATCGAGACGATCACCGAAACGCATCGGGCGACCGCTGCCTATCTCGCCGAGACGGTGAGCCGGATCGAGGATACCGATCTCTCCAGCGCCATGACCAGCCTGGCAAAGGATCAAGCCGCGATCGAAGCTGCCTACCTGACCATCAGCCGCATCAGCTCGCTCTCCCTCGCGGACTACCTGCGCTGACGCCGAAGCCGTCGGCCAGGCTCCCTGACGTAGCGCCACGGGAGAAACCAGCGCCCGGCTCCGCCCGAAAAGAGCTCCGAACGTCATTCGATCTTCGGCGCATCCCAACGGGACATGGGGCACCCTCCACGCAACGCCGGGCGGCCTTCATGCTTGGATTCCCGAATGCTGGACCGGGAACATCACTGCCGACCATCCGCACGATGGCAGGACAACTGCCAATCGGCTCCGCCGAAAGCCCCGCCGCTGGTCCGTAACCGTCCGGTCAGCCCCGCCCTACCGATTCGCGCTTTGTTCTGCTGAGATA
>CAYMTA010000050.1:0-29402 GCA_964393275.1 uncultured Geminicoccaceae bacterium
CGTATGCCCGGTGGTGTGGGAGGGGGGAGCCGCAAGGCTTCCCCCTATCCCGATCGAGGGTCGAAGGCGCCCGAAACCTTTTTCATTCCAAGGGCTTGACGGTTGGCGGGTTCGTTCGCCAGCGGCTGGGTTCGTTCGTCGATTCCGGGGTTTTGGTGGCCCCGTTCCCGGGTTCGTTCGTCGTTTTCCCGGGTTCGTTCGTCGAAATCTGGTGCATCCGATGCATCAACCCGGGAAAATGTTGCACCCGATGCAACAACCCGAGCGGCGATTGATGCATCCGATGCAACATTGGTCATAACTGTGTTGCGCCATGCGCAACAACCCAAGGAGACTGTTGCATCCGATGCAACAGGGAGGGCGTCGGTGGCGGCGTGGACCGTCGCCGAAAGGTCGAAATGGGCGGCGTCCCCGTCCTCTTCTTGCGCAAGTAGCGGAAATAACCAGCCGAAGTCGTCGAGGCAAGCTTCGACGTTCATCCGCTCGTTGAGGATGCGGACAACACCCAGTCCATCCCCTCGATGCAAATGTCGGCTTGTGGAGCCGACCAGCGAAGAGCGGTGTAGCGCCAGATATCGGCGAGATCGGCTTCGGCCCTGGGGCTAAGCCGGCAGTCACTCACCTTGGGCAGCACGCCCATGCATGCGCTCGAAGAAGGCGTCGCGATCGAAAGTTCGAGCCGGGCCGCTTTCCTCGCCTTCGATGAGCGCCTCGCGCAGCGCCTGCACCTTCAATTCATGCTCCTCGAGCAGGCGAAGCCCGGCGCGGACCACCTCGCTCGCGGAGCTGAAACGGCCTTCGGCGACCTGGCCTTCCACGGAGCCGATGAAGTGCTCGCCGAGGGTCACCGACGTATTGCGGCTCATGGGTGCTGCTCCTGCCGATATCGAGGAGAGTAGGACATCCTGGTATTTCGAGAAAGGGGCCGTCTCCATGGCACCCATCCTCCCGGACAACGAAGAAGGAAACCTTCGGGGGCGCGAGCCGTTTACAGGCCCGGATTCTCGCAAGGTTCCGTCCGTCGCAGGCCACGAACGTGGATCCGGCCCGGTCGGAAACGGGAGAGACGGATGGAGCGGATGGTCACCAGGTCGATGAGCAGGGGCGGTTCGAGCCGGCAGTCGCCGGTTGCCGAGCCAGCGGAAGAGCGGCCTTGCTATCGGCTCGTGCATTCAACGAGAGAGGTCTTCACCGAGGACCGCGCCAAGGCCGTGGACCTGCTCGCCAGCCTGCCGGGTGCGAGGCTCTTCGTGCTGCCCGACCCGGATTCGTCGCCGGCTGGCCATTGACCCGGCGTCGCCGCGCCGCGGGCCTCGTCGCGGCGGTCGGCTACCCGGTCCGCGCCGGCGCCCGCTTCGGCGCCAGCCTGGCCGCCAGGACCATGACGGCGATGAGCGCCACCACGGCGGCGATCTGGGAGAGGCGGCCGGTCGGCCAGATGAGGAAGACGCCGATGGCGAAGATGACCGGGCGGAGCCAGAGCGGGATCGGCTGCTCGCCGTGGCCCTCGAAGCCGACGGCGAGCGCGTAGATGCCGAAGGCGGCGAAGAAGGTGATCTCGAGCGCCAGGGGCCAGTCGCCCGAGAGATAGGGCGTGTAGGCGAACAGGATGGGCACGATGTAGAGCCCCTTGGCGATCCGCCAGGCGGTGAGGCCCGTCGCCATGGGCGGCGTCTTGGCGATGGCGGCGGCGGCGAAGGCGGTGAGGCAGACCGGCGGCGTCACGTTGCTGTCCTGGCTCAGCCAGAAGATGATCATGTGCGCCGAGAGCAGGGTGGTCGTCAGCAGCGCCGGATCGAGCGCCTGCTGGTAGAGGGTGCGCGAGAAGTCGGCCGGCACCAGGGCGTAGAGGGCGGCCGCCTCCGCCGCCGGCAGCGGCCCCTGCAGCCTGGCCAGGGCTTCCGGGTCGGCCAGCATGAAGACCGCCTGCGCCGCCTGGGGCAGCGTGCCCCGGGTGATCATGTCGACGATCGCGGCGTCGTTCATCATCTGGTAGAGGGCCGGGGCGGAGAGGGTCGCGAGCACGATGTAGGCCGCCGTCACCGGCAGGCCCATGCCGAGCACGAGCGACGCGAGGGCGACCAGCACGAGGGCGATCATCAGGTTGCCGTCGGCCCAGCTCGCCAGCATCAGCGAGAGCGTGTTGCCGATGCCGGTGGTCTCGACGACCATGACGATCAGCCCGACCGAGACCAGCAGCATGGCGGTCATCACCATGTTGCGGGCGCCGAGCGCCAGGGCGTCGATGATGGCGAGCGGCCCCATCGGGGTCCTGGTCAGCCAGGACGAGCCGATCACCGCGAGGATGGAGAAGGCCGCGGCGTAGGTCGGCGTGAAGCCCTGGAGCAGCATGACGATCAGCACGGCCATCGGGATCAGGAAGCTGATGCCGCCGCGCTTGAGGATGTCGAGCGCCCTGGGCGTGTCCTCGTCGATGCCGGTGATGTGGTGCTTCTTCGCCTCGATCCGGACCCAGACGGCGACCGAGAAGAAATAGAGGATGGCCGGCAGGACCGAGACGGCGACGATGGTGAGATAGGAGATCTGGGTGTAGGTCGCCATGACGAAGGCGCCGGCCCCCATGATGGGCGGCATGAGCTGACCGCCGGTCGAGGCCGAGGCCTCGACCCCGGCGGCGAACTTCGCCGGGAAGCCCGCCTTCTTCATGAGCGGGATTGTGATCACGCCGGTCGAGACGGTGTTGGCCACGGCCGAGCCGGTGACCGTGCCGGTGAGCGCCGAGCCAAGGACCGCAACGAAGCCGGGGCCGCCGACCACCCGGCCGG
Source organism: uncultured Geminicoccaceae bacterium (assembly GCA_964393275.1). Classification (GTDB taxonomy): domain Bacteria; phylum Pseudomonadota; class Alphaproteobacteria; order Geminicoccales; family Geminicoccaceae; genus SLRI01. Next base: position 2,787 of record CAYMTA010000050.1, read on the forward strand.
CAACGGCGCGGGCGAGGTCGATGACGAAGGCGCCCGCCCCGGAGCGGACGAGGAAGGCGCCGAACAGCACGAACATGAAGACGAAGGTGGCGCTGATCCGGGCGATCGGGCCGAACATGCCGCCGAGCTCGACATAGGCCCGAAAGAGCGTGGTCTCGAGCGTCAGCCCCGGGAACTTGAACATGCCGGGGACGTAGGCGCCGCCGCCGGCGAGATAGGCGAGGGCGAGAACCGCGAGGCAGGGGATGAACAGCCCGGCCGTGCGCCGCGCCATCTCGAGGGCGAGCGCGATGGCGACGAAGGCCATGACCCAGTCCGACCAGATGAACCTGACGCCCCGGTCGTAGATCGCATCGAACGCCCAGTTGACGTAGATGGCGGCGACCATGGCGAGCAGCCCGAGCCCGAGATCGATGCAGAGGACGAGGCGGCCGCCGCCCGGCCGCAAGGGGTAGAGCAGGGCGCAGAGGAGCGCGAAGCCGCCCCAGTGCATGGAGGTGAAGAGGAGGTCGTCGAGCCGGCCGACGCTGTTGGCATAGATGTGGAAGAGAGAGATCAGGACCGAGAGGGCGAGGACTAGGCGGGCGTGGACGGGGCCGGTGCCCGCGCGCGTCGGCGCGGTCAGCTCGCCGGCCTCGTCCAGCTTCTCGGCCATCAGGGTCGGGCGGCCGCCGTCACCTTCAGTTCGGCATCAGGCGGGCCGGGATCTCGACGCCGACCTCCTGGTAGTAGCGAACGGCGCCCGGATGGAGCGGTGCGGGCAGGCCAGCCAGGGCGGCCTCGAGCGACATGGCCTGGGTCGCGGGGTGGATGTTCTGCAAAAAGCCCAGGTTCTCGAACATGGTCTTGGTGATCTTGTAGACCGCCTCCTCGTCGATGTCGGCATGCACGGCGAGGAAGTTCGGCTGGGCGATGGTGTTGGCGTCCTTGTCCTGGCCGGGATAGCTCCCCGCCTCAATGGTGTAGGCGGTCCAGAGCTCGTCGCCACCGTTCGCGCGGTCGATCTGCTCGGCCGTGAAGTCGAGGATCACGAGGTCGTCGCGGGCCGCGAAGGCCTGGGTCACGGCCGAGACCGGCACGCCGCCCGGCATGTTGGCGCCGACGATGGTGCCATTCTGCAGGCCCTCGGCCGTCGGTCCGTAGCCCTGGTAGACGAGGTCCATGCTCTCCGGGTCGATGCCGAGGCCCATCAGGATCTCGCGGCCCGAGCCCTCGGTGCCCGAGTTCTTCGCCCCGATCGAGAAGGGCTGGCCGGCCATCCCCTGCAGATCGTCGATGGTTCCGGTTGGCGCGAAGGCCTCGGTGACGATGAAATGCTCGACGTTCTGCCACAGCATCGAGATCGAGCGCAGCCATTCCTGCTTGCCCTCGCCCTCGAGCGGGCCGGAGCCCTTCGCGGCGTAGCGGCCGTAGAGGCCCTGGAGGATGCCGAACTGGGCCTGGCCCTCGCGCATCAGCTTGATGTTCTCGCCGGAGCCCGCCGAGCTGATCGCCGACATGTCGATGCCGTCGGCGGCCTGCAGCTTGACCTTGACGAGCGTGGCGAGCGCCACGCCCACCGGGTAGTAGGTGCCGCCGGTGGTCGCCGTGGTCAGGATGTAGGACTGCTCCTGCGCGCTCGCAGGCGCGCCGCACAGGGCGGCGACGGTGATGGCGGCGGCACCCATGAGCGCCGAGCGGCGGTTGGTCGTCATCGCGTGTCTCCCTGGACAATTGTGATCTGGAGGGTAAGCCGTGACGCGGGCCTGACAAGCCCCGCGATTTCACCAGCGGCTCGAGGCCCCGGAACGAAGCCGCTGGGCGCGGGGAACACGAGCGCGGGGGAGGGAGGTGTCCCCCTTCGGAGGGAGGTGCCCCCTTCCGAGGACTCGGAGGCGGGCTCCCCCCGGGCGGGTCAGGGGCCGGGGAAGAGGGCGCTGGTGCGGCCCATGAGGCGGTAGGCGAGGAGGCCCAGCCATTCGCGCGCGATGAGGTCGAGCTCGTCGAGCCGGGCCGCCGCCGAGAAATTCAAGGGCCAGCGCAGGCCGCCTTGTGTCCGGTAGTCGACCGGCCAGGGCACCACCTGCCAGCCCAGCCGCTGGAAGATGCCCATCGAGCGCGGCATGTGCGCCGCGGAGGTCACCAGGAGCCAGACCTCGTCCGGCCGCGGATCGACGACCTCCTTGGTGAAGAGCGCGTTCTCCCAGGTGTTGCGCGACCGGTCCTCGTAGGTGACGCGGCTCTGGTCGAAGCCCATGAGGTCGATGAACAGCTCGTTCACGATCTGCTCGCTGCCGCCGACCCCGCCCGGCACGCCGGTCCGGCCGCTGAAGACCAGGCGCGCCTCCGGGTAGCGGAGGGCGAGCGCCACCCCCTCGATCAGCCGCTCGCCGCTTCGCTCGAGCGCCAGCACGCCCCGGCCGGTCGTGACCTGCTGCTCCTGAGCGCCGCCGAGGACGATGATCCCGTCCACCCGCTCCGGCATCACCGCCGGACGGGCGAAGCGGTCCTCCAGCGGCAGATGGAGCCAGAGGCCGACCGGCACCGCGACGACCAGCACCAGGAGGGCGACCACGACCCGGACCAGCCACCAGCGGCGCAGCACCACGCCCAGGAGGAGCAGGAGGCCGAGGAAGTTGCTCGGCATCAGCACGAGCCAGGCGAGCTTCGAGAGGTAGTAGCTCAACTGCCAGGGTCCGCCCGCCCGGCAGGCCCTCTCAAGGCGTCTGGGCGCCGTTGACGTGGGTGTAGACGGCGTAGAGCGAGGTGGTGCCGCAGATGTAGAGCCGGTTGCGCTTCGCACCGCCGAAGCAGACATTGGCCACGACCTCGGGCACGCGGATCTTGCCGATCAGCGTGCCGGCCGGATCGAAGCAGTGCACCCCGTCCGCGGCGGACGACCAGATCCGCCCGTCGGTGTCGCAGCGAAAGCCGTCGAAGAGCCCGTTGTCGCAGACGGCGAAGACCTCGCCGCCGGCGAGCGTGCTGTCGTCCTTGACGGTGAACTTGCGGATGTGTCGTGGCCCTTGCGGGTCGTGGCTGGCGCCGGTGTCGGCGATGTAGAGCAGCTTCTCGTCCGGCGAGAAGGCGAGGCCGTTGGGCTTGACGAAGTCGGTGCAGACGGCAGTCAGGCTGCCGTCCTTCGGATCGAGGCGGAAGACGTGGCAGCCGCCATATTCGGGGTCGCCCTTGTGGCCCTCGAGATCGGAGAGGATGCCGTAGGAGGGATCGGTGAACCAGATCGTGCCGTCGGACTTGACCACGACGTCGTTGGGCGAGTTCAGCCGCTTGCCCTCGAAGCTGTCCACGAGCGTCGTGACCTTGCCGTCGAGCTCGGTGCGGAAGACGCAGCGGGCACCGTGGCTGCATGAGATCAGCCGCCCCTCGCGGTCGCGGGTGTGACCATTGGTGTTGAAGGACGGCTGGCGGTAGACGCTGACCGTGCCGTCGAGCCCGCTCGGGTCGGGGACGAAGCGCATGATCCGGTTGTTGGGGATGTCCGAGAAGAGGAGGAAGTCACCGTCCCTGAAATAGACCGGCCCCTCGGTCCAGGCGGCACCGGTCCAGAGCTGGCGCAGCCGCATGTTGCCGCCGATCAGGTTGGCGAAAGCCGGCTCGATGATCTCGTACTCGCTGGTCCGCTCGGTCATGTGATCCTCCCCTTTGCGCAGATTTCCGGTCCCCGCTTTAGCCGCTGGGCGCCGCGTCGGGAAGGCCTGCCATGCCGGTTGCAGCCGGCCGGCCTCGCTCGGCATGGCACGCGGCGCCGGCCGATGCTAGCTTTCGGCGGACGAACAGAGGAGAGGCCGGATGACCAGGAAGAAGCCCGAGGAGCTGCGCTCGCATCGCTGGTTCGGGGTGCAGGATCTGCGCGCCTTCGGGCATCGCTCGCGGATCAAGCAGATCGGCTACGATCAGGCGGACTACACCGGCAAGCCGGTGATCGGCATCATCAACACCTGGTCCGACATCGCCCACTGCCACACCCACTTCAAGGAGCGGGTGGAGGACGTGAAGCGGGGCGTCTGGCAGGCGGGCGGCTTTCCCCTCGAGCTGCCGGCGATCTCCTTGGCCGAGCCGATGGTCAAGCCGACCACCATGCTCTACCGCAACTTTCTCGCCATGGAGACCGAGGAGCTGCTGCGCTCGCACCCGATCGACGGGGCGGTCTTGATGGGCGGCTGCGACAAGACCACGCCCGGCCTCGTCATGGGGGCGATCTCGATGGACGTGCCGGCGATCTTCCTGCCGGCGGGGCCGATGCTGCGCGGCAACTGGCACGGTAAGATCCTGGGCTCGGGCTCGGATGTCTGGAAGTACTGGGCCGAGCTCAAGGCCGGCAACATCACGCCCGACGACTGGGAGGAGATCGAGAACGGCATCGCCCGGAGCGCCGGGACCTGCATGACCATGGGCACGGCGTCGACCATGACGGCGATCGCCGAGACGATGGGCTGGAGCCTGCCGGGCGCCTCCTCGATTCCGGCCCCGGACAGCAATCACCCGCGCATGTCGGCGGCCTGCGGGCGGCGCATCGTCGAGATGGTCTGGGACGACCTGAAGCCCTCCGACTTCATGACCGCCGAGGCGGTCGACAACGCGATCCGCTGCCACCTCGCCATGGGCGGATCGACCAACGCCATGATCCATGTGGTCGCCATGGCGCGCCGCGCCGGCATTCCGCTGACGGTCGAGCGCTTCGACGAGCTGGCCCGCGAGATCCCGGTGCTCGCCAATGTCAAGCCTTCCGGCAAGTACCTGATGGAGGACTTCTACTACGCCGGCGGCATCAAAGCACTCCTGAAGCAGCTCGAAAGGGAGCTCTCGCTCGACTGCCTGACCGTCAACGGCCGCACCCTCGGCGAGAACATCGACGGGGCGAAGGTTCATCTCGAGGACGTCATCCATTCCATGGACAACCCGGTGAGCAAGGAGGCGGCGGCCATTCTCAAGGGCAACCTCGCCCCGGATGGCTGTGTGATGAAGCCGTCCGCCGCCGACCCGAGGCTCCTGAAGCATCGAGGGCCGGCCGTCGTCTTCGAGGACTACAACGACATGGCGGCCCGGATCGACACGGATGAGCTCGACGTCACCGCCGATTCGGTCCTGGTGCTCAAGAATTCGGGGCCGATCGGCGGGCCGGGCATGCCGGAATGGGGCATGCTGCCGATCCCGAAAAAGCTGCTGCGGGAGGGCGTGCGCGACATGCTGCGCATCTCGGACGCGCGGATGTCCGGCACGTCCTACGGGGCGTGCATCCTGCACGTCTCGCCCGAGGCCGCGATCGGCGGCACGCTCGCTTTGGTGCGGAGCGGCGACGTGATCGAGGTCGATGTGGCGGCCCGCAGGATCCACCTCGACGTGCCCGAGGCCGAGCTTGACGCAAGACGCGAGGCATGGCGGCCGAAGCCGGTCGTGGCCAGAGGTTACGAGCGCATGTTCGCGGCCCACATCCAGCAGGCGCACGATGGCTGCGACTTCGATTTCCTGGCCGGCACCGAGCGCCTGCCGGAGCCGGAGATCCACTGAGCGGCAAAAAAAGGGCGGAGCTTAGGCGGAGGTTAACCGCGATCGGCTAGATCATACGCGGGTAAGGATATTCAGGTGATGGCAGGCCGTTGCGTCCAAACGGCCACAAGCGCCATCGTCAGCCCGATCCTGCCGCGAGCAAGGCCTGGCCGCGGCAAGCACGAGGAAACGCACGCATGGTCACCCGCCGTTCCACCTCCTGCGCGCGACTGGTGCCGCTGGCCCTCCTGGCGCTGCTCGCCGGCTGCGCCACGGCGCCGGACAGCCTTTCCTCCCTGCCGACCGAGCCGACGGCCCGGGCGAGCCCGACCGCCAAGCCCCTGACGGCCCCGGGCGACCGGCATCCGGCGATCGCCCGCGCGGCCCTGCCGGCGCCGCCTCCGGCGGAGGTCGGTGAGGCATCCTGGTATGGCGATGCCTTCGCCGGCCGGCCGACCGCGAGCGGCGAGCCCTTTGATCCCGAGGCGCTGACGGCGGCCCATCCGGACCTGCCGTTCGGCACGGAGGTCACGGTGGTCAATCTCGACAACGGCCGCCAGGTCGAGGTGGTGATCAACGATCGGGGCCCCTTCATCGCCGACCGCGTCATCGACCTCTCGCGCGCCGCCGCCCGCCTGCTCGGCTTTCTGAGAGACGGGATCACCAGGGTGAGCATCATGGCGGTGGCGAGGCCCGAGAGCGCCTGATGGGGACGATGCCGATGCGCCCGGTCACCGCCTGCCTCTTGGTTCTCCTGCCGTCGCTCGGCGGCTGTGGCTGGCTGATCCCGGCGCATCATCAGACCGTCGACCTCGCCGAGCTCCGACCCGGCGCCTACCGGCTCGATCCCGAGCATTCGACCATTCTCTGGAAGGTCGACCATCTGGGCTACTCGACCTTCGTCGGCCGTTTCGACCGCTACGACGCGACCCTCGACTTCGACCCGGCGCACCCGGAGGCCTCGGTCCTCGAGGTCGAGGTGGAGACCGGCAGCATCGACACCCATCTGCCCGGCTTCGCCGACACGCTCACGGGTGCGTCCTGGCTCGACGCGGAGGCCTATCCCGAAGCCCGCTTCGTCAGCCGGAGCATCACCGTCACCGGCGAGAGAACCGGCGAGGTGGTCGGCGACCTCACGCTCCGCGGCGTCACGCTGCCTTTGACCCTCGATGTCGTCTTCAATGGCGGTGCGACCAATTTCGTCACCGGCCGCTTCACGCTGGGCTTCGCCGCCTCGGCGGTGATCGACCGGACCGCCTTCGGCCTGACCAGCCTCGCCCCGGCGATCGGCAGCGAGGTGACACTCGAAATCCACGCGGAGTTTCTGGCGGGCGATTGAGCCTTCGACCGGCCTTGCCATATCCTTCGCGCCGATTATCTGGGTCGTCGGAAAACCGGAGAAGCGTGGATGCGAAAGAGACTCCTGGCATATTCGGCCGTGGGGGCGGCGTTCCTGGCGGGCGCGACCTTCGTGGATCGCCCGCTGCACGCGGCGGTCGACGGTGTTTTTCGCTTGCGCGGCGCCGGTGCCTGGACCTGCGCCCAGTATCTCGAGGTCGTGAAGAACCAGGACGAGCGCGGGATGTACCTGGCGGGCGGCTGGATCGATGGCCTGGTCACCGCGCTGAACGACCAGATGGATGGCGTGTTCGAGCTGTTTCCCTGGCAGAGCACCGAGCTGATCATGGAGCTCGTGCACAATCACTGCGACACGGCCAAGGACGAGATGCTCTATGCCGCCGTCTCGCGCCTGATAAGGGTGACGGCGCCTACCCGGCTGGCGAAGAAGAGCGAGGTCGTGCAGATTCCGGTTCCGGATGGCAAGCCGATTCAGCTGTACAAGACCTCGCTCGCGCAGGCCCAGGAAAGGCTGGCTGCCCTCGGTCTCTACACGTCGACGGTGGACGGCGCCTTCGGCCCCGGCACCTCCGCCGCGTTTCGCGCCTTCCAGGCGCAATCGAAGCTGCCGGAGAATGGCCTGCCGGACCAGCTCACCCTCTGGACGCTCTTCGCCCCGCTCTATGAGAAGCCCCAGTGACCCGCGGACCCGACGCTGGCGTCGTCGCGAGCTCCGGCTGGACATGGACCCTGGCCGCCATCTACGCTCGGTAGAGCAGACGACCTTGCGGGATCGCCATGGCCGAGCCTTCTCTCGCGCAGCCGCCACCGGTCGATGACGGTCGCCGGCTCGCGGCCTCGGTCGAGCGGTTCGACCTCGCTGCCGGCGGCCCGTTCAACGCGCTCGAGAGGCGGCTCGGCCTCTTGCGCGAGACCGCGGCCGCGGCACCCCGCCGGGCGCTGATCCTGGTCGGGCTGACCTTCGGCGTGCCGCTCGCTCTGAGCCTCGCCGCCGGGCACGCCTGGGGTCCACTGGCCCTGCGACCGCTCCTGCTCGACTGGGGCGCCTGGGCGCGGTTCGTGCTGGCGGTCGCCGTCTTCGTGCTGATGGAGCGCATGGTCGAGGAGCGGCTGAAGGTCCAGCTGCGCCAGTTCGCCGCGACACCGCTTCTGGCACCCTCGGCCTTGGCGGCCGCGGCCGGCTCGGTGGACCGGGCGCTGCGGCGCCGCGACCTGTCTTTGGCCGAGTTCGTCTGCATCGTGCTCGCCTATGTCCTCACGCTCGCCGGCACCTGGCTGCTTCTCGGCGGCCAGACCGATTCATGGCTGGTCCAGGGTGCCCCCGAGGCGGCGCGCCTGACGGCGGCCGGCTGGTGGACGGTCCTCGTCAGCAGCCCGCTCTTCTGGTTCCTGCTGCTGCGCTGGCTCTGGCGTCACCTCGTCTGGGCGCTGCTCCTGCGCGAGCTGTCGAAGCTCGAGCTGCGGCTGGTCGTCACCCATCCCGACGGGCTCGGCGGCCTCGCCTTCATCGGCCAGTACCCGAATGCCTTCGCCGCCCTGGTCTTCGCCATGAGCTGCGTGCTCGCCGCCGCGATCGCCAAGGCCTTCCAGCACGACGCTCTGGAGCTCGACAGCTACGGCTATGTCATGGGTGCCTGGCTGATCATCGTGCTGCTGCTCTTCGGCGTGCCGCTGCTCACGTTCACGCCGCCGCTCGGCCGGCTCAAGCAGCAGGCGCTGCTGGCCTCGAGCGCGGCGGCGACCCGCCACTTCCGCGCCGCCGAGCGGGCGACCCTGGGCTCGAACCTCGCCGCGGCGACGGATGCCGATGCCGTCGCCGTGGCCGAGATTCCCAACCCGACCCCGACATACACCGCGGCCAAGAAGCTCGGCACCATGGCGTTCAGCCGCGAGGCGCTGCTGCCGGTGGCGGGGGCGGCCCTCCTGCCGCTGGTGCTGGCCGGCGCCACCCGGCTGCCCTTCGCCGATCTCTGGAAGATTGCGAAGAAGCTGCTGCTCCTGTGAGAAGAGCCTTGACCGACATGCGGCTGGAATCTGGCCGAGCGACGGCCGTCCTGGCGCTCTTCGCCGTCCTCGGCCTCGCCGGCTGCGAGAGCTTCGGGCGAGGGGTCACGCAGGCTGTCCTGGAGCGCTCGAGCGAGCCCGGCGAGGACACCCGGGCCTGCGAGGTGGAGGGCCGGCCGTTCGCCGGCATCGAGCCCTTCCTCGTGGCCCAGGATGCGCTGCCGCCGTTCGAGGAGGGCGGCACCGGCCGGCCCGAGGTCAAGGTGCTCTACGTGCACGGCATCGGCACCCACAAGCCCGGCCACGGCACGGCGCTCCGCCAGAATCTGGCGACCTCGCTCGGCCTGGAGATCAGGGCACCCCGGCCGAAGCGGATCGTCATCGCGCATCCCGACTTTCCGGGCCAGGATCTGGGCGAGATCAACGTGACCCGGCTCGCCGACAACGCGCGCCGGCGCGACCTCCTCTTCTACGAGCTGACCTGGTCGCCGATCACCCAGCCCGACAAGGACCTGCTCGCCTTCGACAAGGAGCAGGACTACGTGCTGCGCCGGGCCGCCGTGAATCAGGCGATGCGGACCTTCGTCAACGACATCGCACCCGATCCCCTGGCCTATGCCGGCAAGAAGCGCGAGCCGATCCTGATGTCGGTCACCCAGGCGATCTGCTGGATGGTGTCGCGAAGCTGGAGCGAGCTCTCCGAGCTCACCGAGAACACCTCCTGCGGCCCGGAGCTCGCCGGATTCGGCGATCGGGTCACGCTGGACGAGTTCGTCATCGTCACCCACAGCCTGGGCAGCCGGGCGACCCTCGACGCCATGCAGGCGCTGACCCAGCTGCCGGTCACGGCCGATCCGGCGATCAGGCGGGTCGCCGACGATTTCGCGCGGCGCGATATCCAGGTCTTCATGCTGTCGAACCAGCTGCCGCTGCTCGAGGCCGGCCGCGAGGGCCAGCAGGTGGTCGGGCAGACGGACGCCTATTGCGGGCCGAACGCCACGAAGGCCGGGCGATTCTTCAACAAGACCCAGATCATCGCCTTCTCCGACCCGAACGACCTGATGAGCTACCCGGTGCCGGACCAGTTCGCCGACAAGTACATCGAATCGCGCTTGTGCCCGAGCATCACCAACGTCACGATCAACGTCGCCACGGTGAATTCCTTCCTCGGCCTCGGCGACGTCGCCAACCCGCTCGGCGCCCATACCGGCTACGGGCCGGACGAGCGGGTTGGCGCCCTGATCGCGCGGGGCGCCGGCAACCCGAACGTGGCGCCGATCGTGGCCGAGCGCTGCACGTGGCGCGAGACCGACGAGAGCCTGATGCGGTGAGAGAGGTGAACATGCCCGCGAGTCGACCCAAGCACCGACTTCCCGGCCTCTGGCTCTGCATCGCGGCAGCGCTGGCGCTCACCCTGCCGCTTCGGGCCGTCGCCCAGGAGGCGGCCGCCCCCGCATCCGAGACCCTCGTCGTCGCGGACGAGGTGAGGGCGCTGGTCGCACCCGTCGCCCTCTATCCGGACCCGCTCCTCGCCGTCGTCCTGCAGGCGGCGATGTTCCCGGTCGACGTCGTCCAGGCCGACCGGTTCATCGAGCGCTACGAGGCGGACCAGACGCTCGAGCCCTCGGCGGACTGGGATCCGGCGGTCACCGCCCTTCTGGGCTATCCGTCGCTGCTTGCCCTGATGAACGAACATCTCGACTGGACCCAGGCGATGGGCGACGCGGTCTACGACCGACTCGAGGATGTCCAGGACGCGATCCAGGATCTCCGCCAGGGCGCCTACGCCATGGGTGTCCTCGCCTCCAACGAGGTCCAGGACGTGGTCGTCACCGAAGGCATCGTCGAGATCCGGCCGGCAGCGCCGGACCAGATCTCGATCCCCCAATATGACGGCTTCGCCCTGCTCGGCTCGCTCGAGACGGTGGGCGAGGCGGCGACGGAAGAGACCAGGGACGCCGGCGCCGCCGAGGCGGCATCCTCGGGCGAGGCCGAGGTCGCCGGGGTGGCCGAGGAGGCGGAGGCCGAGGTCGTCGAGGAGGCGGCGCCTGTGGCGACGGACGAGGCGGCCACCGCCGGGACGGCTGCCGAGCCCGAGGTGGCCGCCGAGGCCGGATATGTCGAGGGGTCGGGAGATGTCGCCGCGGCTTCGCCCGACGCCTATGCCTCGAGCTACGCCGAGCCGGTCGGGCCGACCTACGCCCAGCCGCCGGTCTACGCGGCGCCGCCGCCGCCCGTCGCCTATGCGCCGCCGGCGAGCTCGGGCTGGGGGACGGCCGCGACCTTCCTCGGCGGCGCCGCCGTGGGCGGCCTGCTCGGCTACGCCATCTTCGACGACGACAATGACAACGATGGCGGCAACAACCGGCGCAACGACATCAACATCGAGGACAGCACGATCGTCGTCGGCGGCAGCGGCGACCGCAATCGCCTCGACCAGGACCAGCGCAACCGCGTCGACGCGGAGCTGCGCGACCGTCGCGATCGCGGCCAGGAAGCAGGGCGGCGTGACCGCAGCCGTGACGTGGCGGCTCTGCCCGGGCGCGACACGGCCAAGCGCCAGCCGGGCCAGAAGCGCGACATCAGCCTGCCGCAGCGCGACCCTGATCGCCCGGCCAAGGTCGAGCAGAGGCAGCAGCGCGGCACCAAGGCGGTCAAGGCGCCGAAGCAGGGGAAGGGGGCGGTCGCCGACATCAAGCGGCCGAGCCAGACCAAGAAGGATGCGCAGCGCGGCAAGCAGAGCCGCGAGAGGAAGGCGCAAAGGTCCGGCGGCAGGCAGACGGCGCAGCAAGGCGGCGGGCAGCGTCAGGCGGCGGCCAAATCCGGTGGCCAGCGCCAGGCCCTGGCGCCAAAGGGCGGCAAGAGGCAGGCGCAGGCCAAATCGGATCGCGGCAAGAAGAGTCGCGGCGGCGGCGGCAGGCGTGGCAGGGGCTGAGGAGCAGATCCATGAACGAGTTTCGCATGATTGCGGTTGCCGCTGCCCTGGCTGGCGGCCTTGTCCTGGCCGGACCGGCAGCGGCCGACCAGCCGAGCTTCGCGGCACCCGAGGAGGCGCTCGCGGCGTTCGGCGCGGCGCTCGCCGCCCCCGACGGCCAGGCTCTTCTCGACCTCCTCGGTGACGAGCACAAGGACGAGCTGATCGGCGCCGATCCGGCGAGCGCCAGGCAGACCATGGCCGCCCTGCGCAACGCCGCCGCCGAGGCGATGACCCTGGCCCCGGGCGACGCGCCCGGCACGTTCGATGTGCTGCTCGGGCGGGCCGGCTGGCCGATGCCGATCCCGCTGGTGCAGGAGGACGATGGCTGGGTCTTCGACACGGCGGCCGGGCTCGAGGAGATCATCGACAGGCGAATCGGCGAGAACGAGCTCGCCGCCATCGCCGCGGCCCGCGCCTATGTCGAGGCGCAGCTTCTCTATGGCTCGGTCGACCGCAACGGCGACGGCGTGCCGGAGTTCGCCCAGCGCCTGAACAGCACGCCGGGCGAGCATGACGGCCTCTTCTGGCCGTCCGCGGCCGGCGAGGAGCCGAGCCCGCTCGCCCCGCTCGCCACCAGCGAGGCCGACTATCTCGCCTATCGCCAGGGCGGCGAGCCCTATTACGGCTACCGGTTCAAGATCCTGAAGGCGCAGACCGACGATGCCCTGGGCGGCGCCTACGAATACCTGATCAACGGCCGGATGATCGCCGGCTTCGGCCTTCTCGCCTGGCCCGCCGACTACGGCAGCTCGGGCATCATGAGCTTCATGGTCAACCAGCTCGGCGACGTCTACGAGGCCGATCTCGGCGACGAGACGGCCGCCATCGCCGAGGCGACCACCGCCTTCGCCCCGACGGACGAGTGGTCCCTGGTCGAGGACTGAGGAAGCCAGCACTCACCGGGATTGCCTTCGCGCGTGGAATCTTTCACCTTCGGGACGAATCCAGGCGCTGGTCGATCCGAAGGACAAGAAGCGCGCCGATCAAAGGAGGTAGGTTTCATGAAGCGTCTGACCCTGGCCCTGCTGCTCGGCACCGCCCTGGCGCTGGCCGCGCCCGGCCCGTCGAGCGAGGCCGCGACACCGCCGGACGTGCTCGTCCAGGCCATGGCGATCGACGACATCATCACGCTCGACCCGGCCGAGATCTTCGAGTTCTCCGGTGCCGAGTACGGTGCCCAGGTCTATGACCGGCTGATCACCTACCCGGTCGACAATGTCGAGGACATCCAGGGCCATGTGGCCGAGAGCTGGGAGGTCTCCGAGGACGGCAAGACCTACGTCTTCAAGATCAGGGACGGCATCACCTTCGCCTCCGGCAACAAGCTCACCGCCGAGGACGTCGCCTTCTCGCTGCAGCGCGTCGTCAAGCTCGACAAGTCGCCGGCCTTCATCCTCGGCCAGTTCGGCTTCACCGCCGACAATGTCGAGGAGAAGATCCGGGCCACCGGGCCCATGGAGGTGACGATCGAGGTCGACAAGGCCTATGCCCCGACCTTCCTCCTCTACTGCCTGACCTCCGGCGTCGGCTCGGTCGTCGACAAGTCGCTGGTGCTCGATCACGAGGTCGACGGCGACCTCGGCTACAACTGGCTGAAGACCAATTCCGCCGGCTCCGGCCCCTTCGTGCTGCGCGCCTGGAAGCCCAACGAGAGCCTGACCCTCGACGCCAACCCGGCTTACTGGATGGGTGCGCCGGGGATGACACGCGTGATCATCCGGCACATTCCCGAGCCCGCGACCCAGCAATTGCTGATCGAGAAGGGCGACGTGGACATCGCCCGCAATCTCGGCCCCGACCAGCTGAGGACGATCGAGGGCAATCCGGATATCGTGGTCCAGGCGGTGCCGAAAGGGGCGATCTTCTATCTCGGCCTGAACCAGAAAAACCCGATCCTCGCCAAGCCCGAGGTCCGTGAGGCGCTCAAGTGGCTGATCCCCTACCAGGATCTCGCCGACACGATCGTCAAGGGCACCAAGGAGGTGCACCAGGCGTTCCTGCCCAAGGGCTTCCTCGGCGCCATCGAGGACAAGCCCTATTCGCTCGACGTCGCGCGGGCGAAGGAGCTCCTGGCCGAGGCGGGCCTGCCGGACGGCTTCAAGATCACCATGGACGTGCGCAGCAACTCGCCGACCACCGAGATCGCGCAGGCGATCCAGGCAACCTGGGCGGAGGCGGGCATCGACCTCGAGCTCATCCCGGGCGACGGCGCGCAGACGCTGACCAAGTACCGGGCGCGCAACCACGACATCTATATCGGCCAGTGGGGACCGGACTACCAGGACCCGCACACCAACGCCGACACCTTCGCCCGCAACCCGGACAACTCGGACGACGCCCAGGCGAAGCCGCTCGCCTGGCGCAATGCCTGGGACATTCCCGAGCTGACGGCGATGACCGACGCCGCGGTGCTCGAGCGCGACCCGGCGAAGCGCGCCGAGATGTATCGCGAGCTCCAGCGGATCCACCAGAAGACCTCGCCCTTCGTCATCATGTTCCAGGAGATCGAGACGATCGCCGAGCGTGCGAACGTCGAGGGTGCGATCTGGGGGCCGAGCTTCGACGACAACCGCTACTGGAAGATCACCAAGAACTGAGCGTGACGCTCGGGTCGGGGGTGCCGGCGGGCCAGCCATGCTGAGGCCGGCCGGCGCCCTCCTGCGGTTCCTCGCGACCCTGGCCCTGACCTTTCTCGGCCTGCTCGTGGTCACCTTCCTGATCGGCCGGGTGGTGCCGGTCGACCCGGTGCTCGCCGCCGTGGGCGACCGCGCCTCGCCCGCCGTCTATGCCAGGGTCAGGATCGAAATGGGCCTCGACCTGCCGCTCTGGCAGCAGTTCTGGCACTATCTCGGGCGCGTCCTCCAGGGCGATTTCGGCCAGAGCGTCCTGACCGCCCGGCCGGTGCTGGCCGACATCCTCCGGGTCTTTCCAGCGACCCTCGAGCTCGCCACCGTGGCGACGGTCATCGGTGTCCTCATCGGCGTGCCGATGGGGGTGCTGGCCGCCGTCAACCAGGGCCGCTGGCCGGACCAGGTGATCCGCTTTCTGGGCCTGATCGGCTACTCCGTGCCGATCTTCTGGCTCGGCCTCGTCGGCCTCCTGGTCTTCTATGCGAGGCTCGAATGGGTTCCGGGTCCCGGCCGGCTCGACGTCTTCTACGACGACCTCGTGCCCTCGGTGACCGGCGTGCTCCTGGTCGACGCGGCCCTCGCCCGCGACTGGCAGGTCTGGCGGAACGCCCTCTCGCATCTGATCCTGCCGGCCTCGATCCTGGGCTATTTCAGCCTCGCCTATATCAGCCGCATGACCAGGAGCCTGATGCTCGAGCAGCTTCGCCAGGAATACATCCTGACCGCCCGGGTCAAGGGCCTCTCCGAGCTGCGCGTCATCTGGCGCCACGCCCTGGGCAACACCGCCGTCCCGCTGGTCACCGTGATCGCCCTCTCCTACGCCAACCTGCTCGAGGGCTCGGTCCTGACCGAGATCATCTTCGCCTGGCCGGGGCTCGGGCTCTACATCACCAACTCGCTGCTCAACGCCGACATGAACGCCGTGCTCGGCGGCACCATCGTCGTCGGCTGCGTCTTCATCGGCATCAATCTCCTGTCCGATGTGCTGTACCGAACCCTCGATCCCCGTGCCCGATGATGGGGAGGGCGCGCTGATGGCGGCCGAGCTCGACCGCCCGGGCTGGCGCCGGTGGCTGCTGACCGACACCCCGACCTCGCCTTTGCAGGCGCAGGCCGGCCGCGCCTACCAGGGCTGGCGCCAGCTCGCCGCCAACCCTCTCGCCATGCTGGGCCTGGTGATCGTCGTCACCCTGCTCCTGGTCGCGGCCTTCGCCCCCTGGCTCGCCACCCATTCGCCGACCGCCCAGAGCCTGACCGACCGGCTGCAGGCACCCTCGGCGGCGCACTGGCTCGGCACCGACGAGCTCGGCCGCGACATCTACTCGCGCATCGTCTTCGGCTCGCGCCTGACCCTCTATGTCGTCGCCCTCGTGGTGATCATCGTCGGCCCGGTGGGCCTCGCCGTCGGCACCATCGCCGGCTATCTCGGCGGCTGGGTCGACACCATCTTGATGCGCACGACCGACATCTTCCTGGCCTTCCCCCGCCTCATCCTGGCGCTCGCCTTCGTCGCGGCACTCGGGCCCGGCATCGAGAACGCGATCATCGCCATCGCCTTCACCGCCTGGCCACCCTATGCCCGCATGGCGCGGGCCGAGACCCTGACCATCCGCCAGGCCGACTACATCGCGGCGGCCCGCATCCAGGGGGCGGGGCCCTTGCGGATCATCGGCCGCCACGTCGTGCCGATGTGCCTCTCCTCGGTGATCGTCCGCCTGACGCTCGACATGGCCGGCATCATCCTGACCGCCGCGGGCCTGGGCTTTCTCGGCCTCGGCGCCCAGCCGCCCTTGCCCGAATGGGGGGCCATGATCTCGACCGGCCGCCACTACCTCCTCGACCAGTGGTGGGTGGCGACCATGCCGGGTCTCGCCATCTTCATCGTCAGCCTCGGCTTCAATCTCCTGGGCGACGGGCTGCGCGACGTGCTCGATCCGCGGAGCGACCGGTGACCACGGCGCGGGACCCCGACGCACCGCTGCTCGAGGTCGAGGATCTGCACGTCACCTATCGCACGGTGAAGGGCCTGGTGCAGGCCGTGCGCGGCGTCTCCTTCCAGCTCGGCCGCGAGAAGCTCGGCATCGTCGGCGAATCCGGCTCGGGCAAGTCGCAGACCGGCCGCGCCATCCTGGGGCTCACCAGCGCCGCGGCCGAGGTGCGGGCCAAGACCCTTCGCTTCGCCGGCATCGACCTCCGCCGGGCCAGCCGGCGGACCTGGCGGGCGGTGCGGGGATCCGGCATGTCGATGATCATGCAGGACCCCAAATATTCGCTGAACCCGGTGATGACCGTGGGCCAGCAGCTCGTCGAGGCGGCCCGGCTGAAGAAGGGGCTGGGCAGGGCGGAGGCCCGCGCCGCGGCGCTCGCCATGCTGGAGGCGGTGCGCATCGACGACGCCCCACGCGTCCTCGACGCCTACCCGCACGAGCTCTCGGGCGGCATGGGGCAGCGGGCGATGATCGCCATGATGCTGATCCCCGATCCCGACGTCCTGATCGCCGACGAGCCCACCTCGGCCCTCGACGTCACCATCCAGCTCCAGGTGCTGGCGATCATGGACCGGCTGGTCGAGGCGCGCGGCATGGGCCTCATCCTGATCAGCCACGATCTCGAGCTGGTCGCCACCTTCTGCGACCGGGTGCTGGTCATGTATGGCGGCCGCGTCGTCGAGGAGCTCCAGGCCCGCCATCTGGGCGAGGCGCGGCACCCCTACACGCAGGGCCTGCTCGGCTGCCTGCCCAGGCCCGAGAAGCGCGGCCATCCCCTGTCGGTCATGGTCCGCGATCCCGCGTGGCTGGATGCTTCATGATCCCGATGATGATCGAGGTCGAAGGGCTCGACGTCACCTTCGGCAGCGGCAGGGCCAGGGTCGAGGCGGTCCAGGGGGTGAGCTTCGCCGTGCCGGCGAGAAGCAGCTTCGGCCTCGTCGGCGAGAGCGGCTCGGGCAAGTCGACCATCCTCCGCGCCCTTTCCGGCCTCAACCCGAGCTGGCGGGGCCGGGTGCGGATCGCCGGCGAGGACCTGCCCAGGAAGCCGCCGCTCGCCTTCTACAAGCGGGTGCAGATGGTCTTCCAGGACCCCTTCGGCTCGCTCCACCCGAGGCGGACCATCGATGCCACGCTGCGCGAGCCTCTGGCCATCCACCGCCTCGGCGACGCGGATGCGCGGATCGCCCGGGCCCTCGACGAGGTGCGGCTCGGGACAGAGTTCCGCTACCGCTTCCCGCACCAGCTCTCGGGCGGCCAGCGCCAGAGGGTGGCGATCGCCCGGGCCCTGATCCTCGAGCCCGAGCTTCTGCTGCTCGACGAGCCGACCTCGGCCCTCGACGTCTCGATCCAGGCCGAGATCATCAACCTCCTGAACGAGCTTCGCCGCCGGCGCGGCCTGACCTACCTCTTCGTCAGCCACGATCTGGGCGTGGTCGCCCATCTCTGCGACCGCCTCGCCATCATGCGCAAGGGGCGAATCGTCGAGAGCGTCGCCGGCGACGCTCTGGCGGAAGGCCGGCTCGAGCACCCCTACAGCCGCCAGCTCTACCAGGCGAGCCAGGGCTACGACCGCGCCGTCATCGATGGGCTCGAGGCATCGGCCGGGCCGGCATGAGGGGCAGTTGCGGCGAATGGCTGCAATGTCAGGTTGTGGGTCGTCGTCCGCCTCGAGGGCTAGTATAAGGCACCAACCGGACAGCGCGGCCGCCGGCCACGGGGCAGGCTCGGCCGCACTGGCTTTGGATCATCCGGGGACCCTGGGCGATCCGGGCCGGACAGCAAGCAAATGGGGGAACGACCAGCATGACCGACGTCGTCATCGTTGCCGCGGGCAGGACCGCGGTCGGCAGCTTCAACGGCGGGCTCAGCAGCGTGCCGGCGCATTATCTGGGCCAGACCGCGATCAGCGCCGTGCTCGAGCGCGCCAAGGTGAAGCCGGAAGAGGTCTCCGAGGTGATCCTCGGCCAGATCCTGACGGCAGGCCAGGGCCAGAACCCGGCCCGCCAGGCCTCGGTCAATGCCGGCGTGCCGGTCGAGGTGCCGGCCTATGGCGTCAACATCCTCTGCGGCTCCGGCCTGAAGTCGGTGGCGCTGGGTGCCCAGGCGATCGAGAACGGCGACAGCAGCATCGTCGTCGCCGGCGGCCAGGAGAGCATGAGCCAGGCGCCGCACGTGGCCCATCTCAGGAACGGCCAGAAGATGGGCAGCGTGGAGTTCATGGACACCATGCTGCGCGACGGCCTGATGGACGCCTTCCAGGGCTACCACATGGGCACCACGGCCGAGAACATCGCCCAGAAGTGGCAGATCACCCGGGAAGACCAGGACAAGTTCGCCGTCGCCTCGCAGAACAAGGCCGAGGCGGCGATCAAGGCCGGCAAGTTCAAGGACGAGATCATCCCGGTCACCATCAAGAGCCGGAAGGGCGACGTCACCTTCGACACAGACGAGTTCCCGCGCTTCGGCGCCACCGCCGAGGGCATGGCCAAGCTGCGCCCGGCCTTCAGCAAGGACGGCACGGTGACCGCCGGCAATGCATCCGGCATCAATGACGGCGCCGCCGCCGTCGTCCTGATGAGCGCCGAGGAAGCGAAGAAGCGTGGCCTGAAGCCGCTCGCCCGCATCGCCTCCTGGGCGCAGGCCGGCGTCGATCCCTCGATCATGGGCACCGGCCCCATCCCGGCCTCGAGGAAGGCGCTCGAGAAGGCCGGCTGGACCGTCGACGACCTCGATCTGATCGAGGCCAACGAGGCCTTCGCCGCCCAGGCCATCGCCGTCAACCGCGAGCTCGGCTGGGACACGGACAAGATCAACGTCAATGGCGGGGCCATCGCCCTCGGCCACCCGATCGGTGCCTCGGGGGCCCGCGTGCTGGTCTCGCTGCTGCACGAGATGCAGAAGCGCGACGCCAAGAAGGGCCTCGCCACGCTCTGCATCGGCGGCGGCATGGGCATCGCCATGTGCGTGGCCCGCGACTGAGCCGGATAGCGTCAACGAGCCGGGCGGCGGTGGAAACCCGCCGCCCGGCTTGACATTCTGGCCTCGTGAACGAGGCTGAGCCGAGGCCAACGCGGTCGGCCGATGCTTCGATGGCAACCAAGGGAGAGAACGACATGGCACGAGTTGCATTGGTGACGGGCGGCAGCCGCGGCATCGGCGCGGCGATTTCGGTGGCGCTCAAGGAGGCCGGCTACAAGGTCGCCGCCAACTACGCCGGCAATGACGAGGCGGCGAAGAAGTTCAAGGCCGAGACCGGCATTCCCGTCTTCAAGTGGAGCGTGGCCGAGTACGACGCCTGCGTCGCCGGCATCAAGAAGGTCGAGGCCGAGCTCGGCCCGGTCGAGGTGCTGGTCAACAATGCCGGCATCACCCGCGATGCCATGTTCCACCGCATGACGCCCGAGCAGTGGCACGAGGTCATCTCGACCAACCTCAGCGGCGTCTTCAACATGACCCACCCGGTCTGGCCCGGCATGCGCGAGCGCAAGTTCGGCCGGATCATCCAGATCAGCTCGGTCAACGGCCAGAAGGGCCAGGCCGGCCAGTCCAACTACTCGGCCGCCAAGGCCGGCGACATCGGCTTCACCCGCGCCCTGGCGCAGGAAGGTGCCCGGGTCGGCATCACCGTCAACGCCATCTGCCCGGGCTATATTGGCACCGAGATGGTCCGCGCCATCGACGAGAAGGTGCTGAACGAGCGCATCATCCCGCAGATCCCCGTCGGCCGCCTCGGCGAGCCCGAGGAGATCGCCCGCTGCGTCGTCTTCCTCGCCAGCGACGACGCGGGCTTCCTGACGGGCTCGACGATCTCCCCGAACGGCGGCCAGTACATGACGTAAGGGCGGGCGGCTGCTCTGCAGAGCCCGTTGAAGGCTTTCGCTCGAGGACGTGTTCGTGGGATGGTGAGGCACTTGGTTTGCGACCGAATTTAGTTGCAAATGCCGAGCAGACCTGCCTATATGCGAGCGTGTGGATCAACGATGCTCCGATGGCATGAGCCGGCACGACAAGCTTGTCGTGCGGCTCAAGTCACGGCCGAGGGATTTTACCTGGGACGAGCTCGTGCGTTTGCTCGACGGCCTCGGTTACGCCGACGCCAGGGCCGGCAGGACGGGTGGATCGCGGCGGCGTTTCGTCCATCCAACCGCGCCGGCAATCGCGCTGCACCAGCCGCACCCTGGCAATATCGTGAAGATGTACGTGATCGATGACGTCCTGCAGGTGCTGATCGAGGAAGATCTCATATGACCACGCTGCTCGAGCACAAGGGCTATCTCGGCTCGATCGACTACAGCGACGAGGACGAGGTGCTGCATGGTCGGCTGGAATTCATCCGCGATCTCGTCACTTATGAGGGCGCGGACGCCAAGAGCCTGAAACGGGCGTTCCAGGACGCGGTCGACGACTATCTCGACCTCTGCGCGGAAACCGGCCGTGAGCCCGACGTCCCGCTCAAGGGCAGCTTCAACGTCCGCCCGGGACGGGAGCTCCACCGCCGCGCCATGCTGCACGCCCGCCGCCACGGCACGAACCTGAACACGGTCGTCAGCGATGCGCTCAGGCGGTATCTCGAAGGGGATCCACGGACTGACTCTTAGCGCCTGCCGGGCGAGAATTCATTCGCATCCTCGGCCGCCGGGCCGCCTACTTGCTCAACCGCCGCGCATTGCTTTTGGTCTTGCTCCGGTACGGCCGCAACCCGGCCGTGGCCAT
This sequence comes from uncultured Geminicoccaceae bacterium, assembly GCA_964393275.1. GTDB lineage: Bacteria > Pseudomonadota > Alphaproteobacteria > Geminicoccales > Geminicoccaceae > SLRI01. Next base: position 23,945 of record CAYMTA010000050.1, read on the forward strand.
GCGCAGGACCGTTCGCGGATCGGTGGCGAAGGCGGGATTGGCGCGCCAGGCGGCGAGGGTCGAATCCATGGCCGCCTGCTGCTTCTCCGAGACCATCCGCCAGCTCTCGGCCATCGGATAGTCCTTGCCTGTCAGCATCGCCGTGCCGATCATGGCGAGGCGTGCCTGGATCGTCATGGCGGCGTGGATGCCGGTCTCGGCGGCCTGCGTCCAGAGCCGCCAGGCGGCAAAGGCGGCTCGCGGGTCCATGAGCTTCGCCATGGCCGCTGAATTCTTCGATACGCCGGACATCCTTGATCACATCTCCTGGTGAGGCGGCTCCAGTGCCAGCCGCCCAACGGAATTAGGACGGCAGGCGCATCTGCCCATCCGCGGCTGGCGGAACGCTTCATTTTGCCGCGATGGCGTGCATGGTGGACCAAATATACCCGCCGCCGTCGACCGGTCGGAGCAGGGCCCTGATCCACCAGCAGTGTCATCTCGATCGCCTCGCCGAGAGCTTCCCCGAAGCCACCCGGAAGGAGCGGGCGCCAGCGACGCTTTTTACAGTAAATTTCGGGACGTGATGCAAAAGCTCTAGAGTGTGAAGGACGGATCGGCCAGTATCGGACATGGCCCGGGCGGCAGCCGAGGGATCGGCGGCACTCGATTGGCCGGACCAACCGATGGGAGTAGACGATGAACAAGAAGATCCTCGGCGGTGCCGTGCTCGCGGCAGTGCTCGCCGTTGCCGGTGCCCAGACCAGCTTCGCGCAGGCCGAGAACTGCGCCGAGTACATGCCGGTCGTCCAGGCCAAGTTCGACAGCGCCTCGGCCGAGATGCAGGCCAAGGCGCAGAAGGCCATGGATGCGGCGCTCAAGGCGCAGGGCGAGAACAACGAGCAGGCCTGCCTCGAGAATCTGCACATGGCCGACCAGGAGCTCGGCGGCCAGTAGGTCGACCACGAGGCCGAAAGGGCAGGGTCTGGTCGCTGGCGACCGGACCCACCCTCGACCTTGGCCGGTGGCCCGCGCATGCGCGGGGTGCCGGCAGGCGGGGTCAGGGCTCTCGGCGCCGATGGCCGAGATCGGGTCCTTGGCGGCTTCGCCTTCTTCCTTCGCCTTTCCCTGAATCCCGCGGCAAGGCGACGCGGCCGGATCGGGGCGCCCTGAGTTGCGTGAGCACGCAGTCCAGCGCATCCGGGCGCGAGATCGGCCGTCCCTTGGGCGTCGTCTCTCACCCGTTCGCCGCGACGCTCGCGAGCAAGCGCTTGTGGCAGAACGAAATCGCTTGAACAGCGGCCCGAGGCCGGCAAGACTGCGGCGAGCGATCTCGCCGGTGCGCCGGCAGGTTCCGGGGTCGTCCGTTGCAACGTATGGGAGTCACGCCATGAAGATGAAATTCCCCGCCGGGGCAGCCCTCGCCGCCGTCTTCGCCGTCGCCGGTGCCCAGACCAGCTTCGCGCAGGCCGAGAACTGCGCCGAGTACATGCCGGTCGTCCAGGCCAAGTTCGACGGGGCCTCGGCCGAGATGCAGGCCAAGGCCAAGGAGGCCATGGACGCGGCGGTCAAGGCGCAGGCCGAGGACAACGAGCAGGCCTGCCTCGAGCAGCTGCACGCGGCCGACCAGGCGCTCGGCGGCCAGTAGGCCTCGATCGGCCGCGGCGCGGCCGCGCCTGTCCGCTCAAAATCGGGCGATGCCCGATTTCGCGCGCATGGCGGGCCGGCCCTTTTCGGTTGCGGCTTCGAATGGATCGCCCATGCCCCCGGCATGGGCGATCTGCTTTTCACGTCGACTCAGTTATCGAGATCGCGGCTTGTGACGGCACGCCGCATTTGCCCGCATGACGACCCTCGGGCCCGGCGCGGCCCATGCGCTCGGGGCGGGATGTGGCAGAATCGTCGATGTTCCGCCGGTCGTGCTACGACGGCCGGCGTCGCTCAGGCGGCGCGATCACTCAGGCGGCGACGGCCGGTGGCTGCGGGCGCCAGCGCATCGCCTCGTGCAGGGCGCGGAGCGGCGTGAGACCGTCCTCGAGCTGGACCGAGCGGGCGGTGAGCCTCGGCGTCATCGGCAGGTCGTGCGGCACCCGTGCCAGGAGGCGCTCGAGCCGGCGGCCGATCCGCGTGGCGGCTCCCTCCGTCACGTCGTCGAGCAGGACCGCGAAACGGCCGGCGCCGAGATGTGCTGCCAGATCCTCCGCCCGCAGGTCGCGACGCAGCGCCGGGCCGAGGGCGGCCAGATAGCGGTTCACCATGGCGTGGCCGGCCGCCTCGTTCAGCCTCGGCGCGTTGATCAGCTCGACGAACACCAGCCCGCCACGCTGCACCCCTCCGGCTTCGATCGTGCGCAGATGCTCGAGGAAGAAGCCGTGATTGAAGAGGCCGGTCAGCGCATCGTGGCAGAGGCCCAGAAGCTCGTCCTCGGGTGGCGCCAGAAGCCGGCGCTGCAGGGCCGCGAAGCCGAGCCAGAAATCCATGCGTGAGCGGACGAGCTCGGCCGGCTGCGGCAGCACCAGCCGGTCGGCCACCGGCAGGTGGGCGAGGCGCCGCTTCGTCTCCAGGGGCTCGTCCTGGCTGGTCTGGTCGAGGGCCAAGAGCGTCACCGGCGGGTGGTCGCTGCCGAGATCGGCCCAGCGCAGGAGGTCGCGGCGGGCCGCGGCATTGGTGCCGAGCAGCACGATCATGTCGAAGCCGCGGGTCGAGATCGGCCCCTTGGCCTTCTCCAGATTGTCCGCGAAGTTGAGCGCCGCCTGGCCCAGCGCCTCGCCGATCTTCACCTTGTGCTGGCTCGCCGGGCCGATCACCAGGACGCGCGCCCGGTCGCTGCCGGCCGGCCGGCGGCGCGGTCGCGTGGCGGCTGCGGCCGTGGCGGGACCCCGCGGCCGAAAGCGGGCGAAGGTCGACGCCCGCTCGCGCAGCGCCGCCCGGGCGCGGCCGAGCTGGTGCAGCGCGTCGAGCCGGATGCAGAGCTCCTCCTCGTCGAACGGATAGGTCAGGAGGTCGTCGACGCCGATCGCCAGGGCCTTGCTGAGCGACAGCGCCTCGGCTTCGGCGGCGACCGCCGCTATGGCGACGCCATCGTCGGGCGACCGCCGGCTGAGGGTGGCGAGGCGGCTCGCCGCCTGGTCGGCGTCCACCTCGATCAGCCGGACCCGCGGCTGCGACGCCGCTGCCCGCCCGACCAGCATCGCCGGCGCCAGCCGGGTGAGCGCGTAGCCTTTGGCCTCGAGCCATTCCGCGAGGCTGGCGAGGCTGCCGGGCCGCGCCTCGACGATCTCAACCGCGAAGCCACGTCGCATCCGCCACTCCATCAGGGGCAGCTGCCAGGGAAAGGCGCAGCCGCAGAGCCGGTGATTGGCATGCCACGAATTCGGTTTCATCTCGGTTAACGCCGTTCCTTCACCATGCGCCGGGCATCAGGGGGTAGGGCAGCCCAACGGCCGGTGGCTACTTGGTGCCATAGATGCGATCGCCGGCATCGCCGAGGCCGGGCAGGATGTAGCCGTGATCGTTGAGCCCGCGATCGACGGCGGCAGTGAAGATCGGCACATCGGGATGCGCGTCGTGGAAGCGCCGGACCCCCTCCGGTGCCGCGAGCAGACAGGCGAACTTGACGTCGGTGGCGCCGTCCCGCTTGATCCGGTCGATGGCGGCGACCGCCGAGTTCGCCGTCGCCAGCATCGGATCGACCACGATCACCGGCCGCTCGGCGAGATCCTCCGGCACCTTGTAGTAGTACTCGACCGGCTGCAGCGTCGCCGGATCGCGATAGAGGCCGATATGGCCGACCCGGGCCGACGGCACGAGGTCGAGCATGCCGTCCAGGAGCCCGTTGCCGGCCCGCAGGATCGAGACGAGGCAGAGCTTCTTGCCGGCGAGCGTGCTCGCCTGCATCGGCTCGAGCGGGGTCTCGATGCCGATGGTCTCGAGCGGCAGGTCGCGGGTGATCTCGTAGCCGAGCAGGAGCGCCACCTCGCGCACCAGCCGGCGGAACTCCGCCGTCGCGGTGTGGCTGCGACGCATCAGCGTCAGCTTGTGCTGCACCAGCGGGTGGTCGACGACGATCAACTGGGGCATCAGCGATTCCGGCCAGGAGACAACGGTGCCGACCGCGCCAACGGCCGGAATTCCGATACCTCTGTTAGAAGCAGCCGCCCGTGATGGCAATGCCGGGACCGGGTGGATCACGCCAATTGGCTGCCAACTGTGCCAAGGGTCCCACGATTCGGACGGCCGGCAGGTCGCGCACGGTGAGGTTGAGCTCTTGCCGCAGACGATCAACCAATCGATCGGCGAGGGCGATCGAGAGCGCCCTGAGCTCGACCACGATGTCGGAGCCCGGGGGATGGCGCAGCCGCGCCACCGCGGCGTGCCGCGGGCTGACGAGGCCAAGGTGCAGAATGTCGGCGGCAAGGGCCCTGGTCGCCGGCACGGTCAGCTCCTCGAGGTCGGTGAGCGGCATGTCGGCCTCGGCCAGGGGCTCCATCAGGTCCAGGACGAGCGCCTGCAGGAGGCAGTGGAACGGCACCAGCTCGCGGCTGCGATCATCGGCCCAGGCGAGGGGGTGGCGCCAGATGTCGCCGGCGATCGTGCCGCCGATGCGGACGGTGCTGCCGGCGACCGGATCGAGCAGCGGCGCCAGTCGGTCGAGCAGGGCCTGGGCCGCGAGGCCGCCGCCCCGGCCGGCCTCGGCCAGCCGGTCGAGCACATTGCCGAACCGCCCGTCGGGGCCGAAGGTCTCCGGGTCCTGCTCGAGGCCGGTGGCCAGGCTCTCGAGACGCTGGCGCAGGCTGGCGTCCCGCAGGGCCGCCCGGAGCCCGTCGGGCAGGGCCATGGCCGCGTCGCCCGCCAGCAGGCGGCGCAGGCCGGGAGCGTTGAGCGCCGGCCCCTCCGACGGGCGGGTGGTCGTGCCGCCGGCGGCGAAGAAGAGGGCGAGCTCGCCCGTGCCCGAATCGGCCCCGCCCGGGGCGATGACGAGCGCCAGAAGGGCCATGTCGGCCCCTGCCTTGGCGCGTCCCGGACCGTCGAGGCCGGCCACGCTCGCCGCGAGCTCGGTCACCGCCGCCGGATGGTCCCGCTGCAGGCGCGGCCAAAGGGTCGCCAAAGGCGGCCGGAGATCGGTCGTGGTGTCGCGGATCGACGAGGCCAGGGCCAGGCCCACGGTGGCCACCGATTCCGGCGACAGGTTGAAATGCTCGCTCTGACCGCGCTCGACGGCGGCGAGCAGCATCCAGGCACGCTCCCGCACGGTCTCCAGACGATGCAGGCGCTCGACGGTGACGGCCTCCTCGGGCAATGCGCTCTCCTGTCCAAGGCCGCCGTCCAGAATCGACGGCGGCCGGCCACGTGCCCGCCGCGGATCGAGCCCGCCGGCACGCGCGTCGACCGCACTTGTATCGCCACGCGGGAAGAGGCGGCAATGCCCATGGCATCGGGCGGGCCCATGGCATCGGGCGGGCCCATGGCATCGGGCGGG
>CAYMTA010000050.1:29502-30898 GCA_964393275.1 uncultured Geminicoccaceae bacterium
GCCCATGGCATCGGGCGGGCCCATGGCATCGGGCGGGCCCATGGCATCGGGCGGGGACGCGCCGTGCCGCCACGGCCGACTCGACAAATCGCCGCGGCGGCGCTTCATGACGGTCAACCGGGACACCTGCCAGGGAAGCAGCCAGCATGATCGAGGACAACCGCAACCTCGCCGAGGATCGGCCGACCTTCGTCACCCACCTCGAATGCAGCATGACCGGCGAGCGCTACGAGGCCGACCGCCTGCACAACCTTTCGGCGGCCGGCAAGCCGCTCCTGGTCCGCTACGACCTGGGCGGTGTCAGGGGGGCCCTGACCAAGGCGAAGCTCGCCGAGCGGCCCATGGACCTCTGGCGCTGGCGCGAGCTCCTGCCGGTGCGGCAGGCCTCGAGCATCGTCAGCCTGGGCGAGAACGCGACCCCCCTGATCGAGCTGCCGAAGCTGGCCGGGGCGCACGGCGCCACCGGCAGCCTGATCGTCAAGGACGAGGGCCGCCTGCCGACCGGCTCGTTCAAGGCGCGCGGCCTCGTCATGGCGGTGTCGATGGGGCGGGAGCTGGGCGTCACCCACATGGCCATGCCGACCAACGGCAATGCCGGCGCGGCGCTCTCGGCCTATGCCAGCCACTGCGGCATCAAGACCACCATCTTCTGCCCGGCCGACACGCCCGAGACCAACATCAGCGAGATGGCCCTGCAGGGTGCGGACGTCTATCGGGTCAACGGGCTGATCGACGATTGCGGCAAGCTCGTCGGCGCCGGCCAGGACAAGGTCGGCTGGTTCGACACCTCGACCCTGAAGGAGCCCTACCGGATCGAGGGCAAGAAGACGATGGGGCTCGAGCTCGCCGAGCAGCTGGGCTGGGAGCTGCCCGACGTCATCTTCTACCCGACCGGCGGCGGCACGGGCCTGATCGGCATGTGGAAGGCCTTCGCCGAGCTCGAGGCGATCGGCTTCATCGGCCAGAAGCGCCCGCGCATGGTGGCCGTGCAGGCGACCGGCTGTGCTCCCATGGTCAAGGCCTTCGAGGACGGCGTCGAGCATGCGCCCCGCTGGGAGAACGCCGCCACCATCGCCTCGGGCATCCGCGTGCCGCAGGCCGTGGGCGACTTCCTCATCCTGCGTGCCGTCCGCGAGAGCGGCGGCTTCGCCATCGCCGTCGACGACGACGCCATCCAGGCGGGGCTCGACGAGGTGGCGGGCGAGGAGGGCTTCCTGCTCTGCCCCGAGGGGGCGGCCACCTACGCCGCCTGGAAGCAGAGCCTGAAGGACGGCCGCATCGAGGCCAGCGACCGCTCCGTCCTCTTCAACTGCGCCACCGGCCTGAAGTATCCCCTGCCGAAGATCGAGAAGAGCCTCGACCGGCACGGCCAGATCGACTGGGACCAGTTCAAGCG
>CAYMTA010000051.1:0-30447 GCA_964393275.1 uncultured Geminicoccaceae bacterium
GCCATTCCCGGCCCGACCGTGCTCCTCGTCGTCGCCTATGCGCTGGGGCAGGGGAGGCGGGCCGCCGCGGCGGTCGTGGCCGGCGTGGCCTTGGGCGACTTCACCGCCATGACCGCCTCGCTCATGGGCCTCGGCGTCCTGCTCGCCACCTCGGCCGCCCTCTTCACCGGCCTCAAGCTCGCCGGTGCGGCCTATCTCGTCTATCTCGGCATCAGGCTCTGGCGCGCCCCGGTGATGGCGGCCGGCCCCGACGTCGCGGCCCCCGAGGTGAGCGGCCGTCACATGCTCGGCCATGCCTGGCTGGTGACCGCGCTCAACCCCAAGAGCATCGTCTTCTTCATCGCCTTCCTGCCGCAATTCCTCGATGCCAGCCGGCCGCTCCTCGGCCAGATGATCCTCATGGAGGTCACCTTCGTCCTCCTCGCCACCCTCAACGCCGCCGCCTACGCCTGGCTCGCCACCAGCGCCCGCCGCCTGATCCGCCGGCCGGCGGCACGGCGCCTCGTCAACCGCGCCGGCGCCGCCTGCCTGATCGCCGCCGGCCTCCTCGCCATCGCCTGGCCGCGGGCCGTCCCCTGATCGGGCCCCGCGCCAGAAACGGGGTCAGGACAAATTAAAATCCCGGATCAGATCACCGCGAGCAGGCCGCCGTCGACGTAGAGGATGTGGCCGTTGACGAAGCGGGAGGCGTCCGAGGCGAGGAAGATCGCGGCACCCTGCAGCTCCTCGAGCTCGCCCCAGCGGCCGGCCGGGGTGCGCTGCTCGACCCAGGCGTTGAACTTCGGGTCCTCGATCAGCGCCTTGTTCAAGGGCGTCTTGAAGTAGCCGGGGCCGATGCCGTTGATCTGCAGGCCGTGCCGGGCCCAGTCGGCGCACATGCCTTTGGTCAGCATGCGCACGGCACCCTTGGCGGTCGTGTAGGGGGCGATGGTCTGCCGTGCCGCCTCGCTGGTCAGCGAGCAGATGTTGATGATCTTGCCCCGGCCGCGCGGGATCATCTTCCTTGCCACCGCCTGGCCGACGAAGAAGACCGAATCGATGTTGGTGGTCATGACCTCGCGCCAGGTTTCGGCCGGCATGTCCTCGAGCGGGCCGCGGCGCTGGATGCCGGCATTGTTGACGAGGATGTCGATCGGCCCCTCGTCCCGCTCGATCCTCTCGATCGCCGCCGTGACCGCCGCCTGGTCGGTGACGTCGAAGGCATGCGCCGTGGCGCCGAGGATGCGGGCCCTGGCGGCCTCGAGCTTGGCGGCGTCACGGCCATTCAGGACGACGCTCGCCCCGGCGGCGGCCAAGCCTTCCGCGATGGAATTCCCGATTCCCTGGCCGGAGCCGGTGATCAAGGCCCGGCGTCCCTTGAGATCGAACAGCGCCAGCGACATTCTCGTCCCTCCCTGGTGACGGATGGCTGTTAATGCTTAACTGGCAGGCATGGCAAGGTCGGAGCGTCTCGGGCCAACAGGAGTGACGGGCTATGGACAAGAAGCAGCAGATCAACCTGGGCTACGCGCTGCTCGCCTTCCTCCTCCTGATGGTCTTCCAGGGCTGGTGGGTGGCCTCGAAGGAGATCGAGACGATCCCCTACAGCCAGTTCCAGCAGCTTCTCGACAAGGACGCCATCGACGAGATCCGCGTCTCGAGCAATTTCATCGAGGGCAAGCTGAAGAAGCCGACCGAGTCCGGCGCCCAGTATTTCCGCACCACCCGGGTCGAGCTCGACATGGCCAATCTCCTGGCCAAGCACGACGTGCATTTCGCCGGGGTGATCGAGAGCACGTTCCTGCGCGACCTTCTGTCCTGGGTCATCCCGATCCTGCTCCTGATCGGCTTCTGGGTCTTCATGATCCGCCGCTTCGCCGAGAAGCAGGGCTTCGGCGGGCTGATGCAGGTCGGCAAGTCGAAGGCCAAGATCTACGTCGAGAAGGACACCAAGGTGAGCTTCGCCGATGTCGCCGGCGTCGACGAGGCGAAGGAGGAGCTGCAGGAGGTCGTCAACTTCCTCAAGGACCCGCAGACCTATGGCCGGCTCGGCGCCCGCATCCCCAAGGGCATCCTCCTGGTCGGCCCGCCCGGCACCGGCAAGACCCTGCTCGCCCGGGCGGTGGCCGGCGAGGCGGGGGTGCCCTTCTTCTCGATCTCCGGCTCCGAGTTCGTCGAGATGTTCGTCGGCGTCGGGGCGGCCCGGGTGCGCGACCTCTTCCAGGAGGCCGGCAAGACCAAGCCCTGCATCATCTTCATCGACGAGCTCGACGCGCTCGGCCGGGCCCGCATGTCGGGCCAGTTCGGCGGTGGCGGCCACGATGAGAAGGAGCAGACGCTGAACCAGCTCCTGGCCGAGCTCGACGGCTTCGACCCGTCGGAGGGCATCGTGCTGCTGGGCGCCACCAACCGGCCGGAGATCCTCGACCCGGCCCTGCTCCGTGCCGGCCGCTTCGACCGGCAGGTGCTGGTCGATCGCCCGGAGAAGATCGGCCGGCTGCAGATCCTCCAGGTGCACATCAAGAGGATCAAGAAGCTGGGCAAGGACGTCTCGCTCGAGCAGGTGGCGGCGCTCACCCCCGGCTTCACCGGCGCCGATCTCGCCAATCTGATCAACGAGGCAGCGCTCCTCGCCACCCGCCGGCAGGGCGACGCGGTGACCATGGAGGACTTCAACAACGCCATCGAGCGGATCGTCGCCGGGCTCGAGAAGCGCTCGCGGCTGCTCCACCCGCACGAGCGCAAGGTCGTGGCCTATCACGAGATGGGCCACGCGCTGGTCGCGGCGACGCTGCCCACGACCGACCCCGTGCACAAGGTCTCGATCATCCCGCGCGGCATCGGCGCCCTCGGCTACACGATCCAGCGGCCGGAGGAGGAGCGCTTTTTGATGACCACGAAGGAGCTCAACGAGAAGATGGCGGTCCTGATGGGCGGCCGGGCCGCCGAGCACGTCGTCTTCGGCGAGATCTCGACCGGGGCCGCCGACGACCTCGACAAGATCAGCGACATCGCGCGGCACATGGTCACGCGCTATGGGATGCACGAAGCGACGGCCCAGGTCGTGTACGACCCGCAGCGCCAGTCGTTCCTCGGCGAGACCGGTCTGCCCGTGGCCCGGCCGCGCAACTACAGCGAGGCCACGGCACGCGAGATCGACCTCGCCATTCGCAGCCTGGTCGAGGCGGCGTTCGAGCGGGCGGTCGGCATCATCACCGAGCGGCGCGCCGATCTCGACCGGGGCGCGGAGCTGCTGCTCGAGCGCGAGACGCTCACCGCCGCCGACTTCCCGTTGCTGCGCCGCGAGAAGAGGCTGGCCGCCTGAGACCGACGGCCCTGGAGAGGAGACCACAGACCTTGCGCAAGATCCTGGTGGCGGTGCTGCTCGTCGTCGTGGCCCTGGTCGTGGTGGCGGTGACGCTGCCCTTCGTCCTGCCCCGCGACATGATCAAGGTAGAGCTCGAGAAGCGAGTCTCGGCGGCGCTCGGCCGCGACTTCGTGGTCGAGGGGCCCTTGACCTTCCGGCCCTGGCGGCCCTTCGCCCTCAGCCTCGCCGATGTGCGCCTCGCCAACCCGGGCTGGGCCGAGAACCCGGATCTGGCGCGGATCGCGCTGGTCGATGTCGACATCGATGCGCTGTCCTATCTCGGCGGCACGCTCGATATCGTCCGCCTCGCCATCGAGAAGCCCGTCCTCTCGCTCGAGGTCGACCCGACGGGCGTGCCGAGCTGGCAGCTCGAGACGGCCGAAAAAGCCGATGGCGATGGCAAGGGCGGCGGCGGGGGCGGCCTGCCGGAGATCCGCATCGGCGAGATCGCCCTGACCGATGGCGCCGTCACCTATCTCGACCACGGCACGGGCGAACGGCGGGAATTCAGCGACATAGCGCTCGCTGCGCGCACCGACACGGCGACCGGTGAGCTGGTGATCGATGGTGGCGCCCGGAGCGCCGGCGAGCGCGCCACGCTCCAGGGCCGGATCGGCGACCTGGCGAGCCTGCTCGCCGGCGAGCAGAGCCCGGTGAACCTCGAGCTCGCGGCCCCCGGCCTCGGCGCCGTCGCCGACGGCGAGGTCTCGCCTGACGGCAAGGCGGTGCTCGCGGTCTCGGTCGACATGGCGCCCCGGACCCTGCTCGACTGGCTCGGCCAGCCCGTGGCGCTGCCGGCGGGCAGTCTCGAGGTCGCCAAGCTGACGGTCGATGTCGAGACGGCGCCGGACGGGCTCGGCCTGCGCGCGCTGAGCCTCGAGGTGGACAAGCTCCTGGTTCAGGGCGATCTCGATCTGGCGCTGGGCGGGCGGCCGCGGCTCAGCGGCCGGCTCGATCTCGGCGATCTAAATCTCGCGCCCTATCTGCCGGCGGCCGCCGGGCCCGGTGCGGGGACCCCGGCAGCCGAGCCGCCCGCCGCGCTCCCGGCCAAGCCGGAGGGCTGGTCCACCGAGCCCTTCGATCTGCCCTTGCCGCTGCCGCTCGATCTCGACCTCGAGCTGGTCATGAGCTCCCTGCGCGAGACGACGCTCGAGACCGGTCCCGGGCGCTTCCACGTCGAGGCGGGCATCGATCGCACGTCGATCGAGATCGCCGAGCTCGCCCTCTATGGCGGCAGCGCCACCGGCGGTGCCGCGCTCTCGTCGCAAGCACCCCTGAAGGTCGATGCCAGGCTCGATGCCACCGGGATCGAGCTCCTGCCGGTGCTGCGGGGCGCGGCCGGCGTCGAGTATCTGGAAGGCACCGGCAACCTCAAGCTGGCGATCGAGGGCCAGGGCGACAGTGTCGCCGCGCTGGTCGACAGCCTCGCCGGTGACGGTGCGCTGCTGGTGCGCGACGGCGCCATTCTCGGCATCAACATCGCGGCGACGATCCGCCAGGTGATGACGCTCGGCGTCGAATCGGCGGCGGGACAGCCGCAGCGAACCGACTTCGCCGAGGCCGGCGGCACGTTCACCATCGAGAAGGGCATCGTCCAGAACGACGATTTGAGCCTGAGGGCGCCGGTGCTGCGGATCGAGGGGGCCGGCCAGGTGGCGTTGCCGGCGAGAACGCTCGACTATCGCCTGACGCCGCATGTGGCCTCCACCCTCGAAGGGCAGGATGCGAGCGGCAGCCCGGATCTCCAGCTCGGCGTGCCCCTGGTCATCGAGGGTCCCTGGGCGAGCCCGTCCGTCAGGCTCGATCTCGGCGGCGCTCTCTCCGGCGACATCACCGATCCTGCCGCGCTGGCCGAGACCGTGACCCGCCTCGCGGCCGATCCGGCCAGCCTCGAGGCCCTCCAGAAGGCGTTCGGCGGCGAGCTGCCCGGCTCGCTCGGCGACGCCCTGAAGCAGCTTCCGGGCGTGCTCGGTGGCCCGAAGGACAGCGACGGCGATGCCAGGGACCCGGCGAAGCAGCTGCGCGATGCGCTCGGTGGCCTGCTCGGCCGCTGACGGCCTTTGGCGAGGAAGGAAGTCCGCATGATCGATATGCGCAGCGACACGCTGACGAGGCCCACGCCGGCGATGCGTCGGGCAATGGCCGAGGCCGAGGTGGGCGACGACGTCTATGGCGAGGACCCGACGGTCCGTCGGCTGGAGGAGCGGACGGCCGATCTGCTCGGCAAGGAAGCCGCCCTCTTCGTGCCGAGCGGCACGATGGGCAACCAGCTCGCCCTGCGTTGCCAGACCGAGCCCGGCGACGAGGTGCTGCTGCACGAGGCGGCGCATATCGCGCTCTTCGAGCGGGGCGCCTACGCGCTCCTCTCCGGCCTCGTGCTCCGGCCGCTGCCGGGCGCGGGTGGGGTCCTGGCGCCCGAGACGGTGACGGGCGCCATCCGGCCGGCGGCCATCGCGGCCTATGGCCTCTATCCGCCGGCTCGCCTCCTGGCGCTCGAGAACACGCACAATGCCGGCGGCGGCACGGTCTGGCCGCCGGAGCTTCTGGCGGCGACCGCGGCGGCCGGCAGGGCGGGCGGGCTGGCGCTCCATCTCGACGGGGCCCGGCTGTGGAACGCGGCGCTCGCTTCCGGTGCCAGCCCGGCGCGGCTCGCCGCACCCTTCGATACGGTGAGTGTCTGCTTCTCCAAGGGGCTGGGCGCGCCGGTCGGCTCGGCGCTCGCCGGCCGCAAGGCGCTGGTCGCCAAGGCCCGGCGATTTCGCGGCCTGTTCGGTGGCGGCATGCGGCAGGCCGGCGTGCTGGCGGCGGCGGCGCTCCACGCGCTCGACCACCACTACGAGCGCCTGGCCGATGACCATGCGGCGGCCCGGCGGCTGGCCTTCGGCCTCGCCGGGCTCGGCCCGTTCCGCCTCGACCCCGAGGCGGTGCGCTCGAACATCGTCTTCGCCGAGGTGGCCGGCCGGCCGGCCGCCGGCATCGTCCTGGCGGCGCGCGAGCGCGGCCTCCACTGCCTCGAGGTCGGGGCCGGGCGGCTGCGCTTCGTGACCCATCTCGACCTGCCGGCGGACGCCGTCGACAGGGCGCTCGCCATCCTCGCCCGGGTGGTCGGCGAGGCCGGCTAGCGCGGCCGCCGGGCGGGCGAGCGCGGCTTTGAATTCCACCGTTCGCGCATGATGTTTGAACTGCGGACCAAATAGCGGCTATTGACGGGCGGGAGCCGGTTGGCCGACGCCTTGGCGGACGGCCTGACTTCGCGTCGAAGGGGAATTATGCGGGCTCTTGCTTCGTTTTTCTTGGTTGTCGGCCTGACGATGGGCATGTCCGCGCTCGTCCCGTTCCCGCCCTTGATCGGCGTGGCGCAGGCCCAGGCGATTGCGGTGGGCGAGGATGCGCGGGTGCTCGGGACCGCTGATGCGCGGATCAATGTCCGCTCGGAGCCCCAGGTGCGGAGCGGCAATATCGTCGCCGGCGCCCGTGGGGGCGATCTCCTCGAGGTGCGGGAGACGGTCGATGAGGGCCGCTACACCTGGTACCGGGTGACGACCCTGCCGGGGGCGAGCGAGACGTATGGGGGCTGGATCCGGGGCGACCTCCTGGCCCCGGCGCAAGTGCCCGAGCCGACGCTGCCGCAGGTGCTCGCGACGCCCGCGCCGGTTGCCGATCCGGCTGATGAGGCACCGGCGGCAGGCAGCGGGCCGGCGCCCGTGCCGCTGGCGCAGCGCACCGACTGGTCGCGCGATCTGATCCGGCTCCTGCCGGCGATCCAGGGCTGCGCCGCGGTCGGCTCGGCGCCGCCGATCACGGTGCTGCGGGCGATCGCCCGCTCGCGGGGCCTCGCCGAGATCATCATGAGCGATGCCGCCGGCCGCCGCTGGGATTGCGTCATCCGCGAGACCGGAGGCACGCCCATTCGCTACGATCCGCTTTCCGGCGCCGTCTACATGCGCGATCGCATGGGCGACGAGCCCTTCTTCGCGGTCGGGCCGCAGCGCCCGGCGCTCGACCCGGCCTGCTTTCGCTTCGAGCAGGTGACCGATCCCGAGACCGGCGACCCGGTTGGCTGGCTCTATTATCGGACCTGCCGGTGAACGGCCTGGTCGAGCTCACGGCGCGGGCCGCGGTCGCCGAGCTTCTGGCACGACGGGTCTCGCCGCTGGAGCTGGTGGAGGCCGCGATCGAGCGCATCGAGCGGATCGATCCCCTGGTCAACGCGGTGCCGATCCGCTGCTTCGAGCGCGCCCGGGGGCGGGCCCGGGCGCTCATGCAGGCGGCGCCACCCGCGGACCCCGGCCGCGGCTGGCTCGGCGGCCTGCCGATCGTGGTCAAGGACCTGTTCGAGGTGGAGGGTGTCGGCACCACCTACGGCTCGCCCATCTTCCGCGAGCACGTGTCGACGGTCACGGACCTGCATGTGGCGCAGCTCGAGGCCAACGGCGCCATCGTGCTCGGCAAATCCAACACCCCCGAGTTCGGGGCCGGTGCGAACACCTTCAACGAGGTCTTCGGCGCCACGCGCAATCCCTGGAACACGGCGCTGACCTGCGGCGGCTCGTCCGGCGGCTCCGCCGTGGCGCTGGCGACCGGCATGGCCTGGCTCGCCGACGGCAGCGACCTCGGCGGCAGCCTGCGCACGCCCGCCGCGTTCTGCGGCGTCGTCGGCCTGCGCCCGAGCCTCGGCCGGGTCATGCGCGGCCCCGCGGCACGCCGCTTCCAGACGCTCACCGTCAACGGTCCCATGGCCCGCGACGTGGCCGATCTGGCGCTGATGCTCGATGCGATGTGCGGCACCTCGCTCGACGATCCGCTGGCGGTGGAGCCGCCCCATTTGTCGTTCGCGACCGCGGCGGGGCGGCCGCCACAGCTGCGGCTCGTCGGCTTCTCGGCCGATCTCGGCGGCTTCGTGCCGGTCGATCCGGAGGTCGCCCGACTCTGCGGGCAGGCGGCGGCGCGCATGGCCGATCTCGGGGCCACCGTCATCGAGAACCGCTCGCCGGATTTCGGCCCGGCGCGGGAGGTCTTCGAGGTCCTGCGCGCCGCCCACTTCGCGGCCGAGAAGGCGGTCCTGCTCGAGACGGAGCGGGCACGGCTGAAGCCCGAGGTGGTCTGGAACATCGAGCGCGGCCTTGCCCTCACCGCCGACGAGATCGGCTGGGCGGAACGCGAGCGGAGCCTGATCCAGGCGCGCGTCGCGGCGTTCTTCCGCGAGCACGACCTGCTGCTTTGTCCGGCCGCCATCGTGCCACCCTTCCCGGTCGAGCTGCGCTATCTCGAGGCGCTCGGCGAGCATCGCTTTCCGACCTATATCGACTGGGTCGCCGTGAGCTACGCGATCACCCTGGCCGGCTGCCCGGCCCTGTCCCTGCCGTGCGGCTTCACCCAGGCGGGCCTGCCGGTAGGCCTTCAGCTCGTGGGACCGCCCCACGGCGAGGCGGGGCTCCTGGCGGCGGCGCAGGCGCTCGAGGCGATGCTGGCGGTCGGCTCGGCGCGGCCGATCGAGCCGCGGTCGCCGCAGGCCGCCGGCTGAGCGCCGCCGGCACAGGACTGGCCACTGGCAAGGGGAGACGACGAATGCTGCGGATCTGGGGTCGGACGAACTCGATCAACGTGCAAAAGGTCATGTGGACCGTGGGCGAGCTCGGGCTCGCGCACGAGCGGCTGGATGCGGGTGGCGCCTTCGGCGGCCTCGACAGCGAAGCCTACGGCAGGCTGAACCCCAATCGCCGGATCCCGGTGCTCGAGGACGGCGAGACGGTCGTCTGGGAAAGCAACGCCATCGTCCGCTATCTCGCGGCCAAGCACGGCGCCGGCACGCTCTGGGCCGAGGATCCCGCCCGCCGCTCGATGGCCGACCGCTGGATGGAATGGCAGGTCACGACCCTGCTGCCGCCGCTCCATCCGATCTTCTGGGGGCTGATTCGCACGCCCGAGCAGGAGCGGGACATGGCGGCGATCGAGGCCGCCGCCAAGGCGATCCAGCCGCTCTGGCGGCTCCTCGACGAGCATCTGGCGAGGAGCTGCTTCGTCGCCGGCGACGATTTCTCGATGGGCGACATCCCGCTCGGCTGCGCCTTCTGGCGCTACCTCAACCTGGATGTGGAGCGGCCGAGCCTGCCCAATGTCCAGCTCTGGTTCGCCGAGCTCAAGAAGCGTGAGGCCTATCGCCGGCACGTGATGCTGCCGGTGACGTGACCGCCGGCGGCGACGCGGCGGCGCCGGCGGACCGGCCACCGGCCGAGGCGCCGCCAGCCAGCCTGCGCGCCAGCCTGCGCGAGCTCTATTATGGGGCCGACCGGCGGGCGGCACGCTTCCAGTACGGCCTCCTGCTCTTCGACGTGGCGACCATCCTCTTCTTCCTGGTCGTCACCTTCCTCGCCGATGCGCCCTGGCTGCTCTATGCCGATCTGGTCCTGGCCGTCGTCCTCTCGCTCGACTTCGCGGCGCGCCTGTACATAGCCCCGCGGCCGCGCCGGTTTCTGCTCCATTGGGTCACGGTCGCCGACCTCGTGGTCATTCTTTCGCTGATCGCGCCGCTGCTCACCGAGAGCTACACGACGCTGGCCTTCCTGCGGGTGCTGCGCGCCGCCCGGCTGGCCCGCTCCTACCATCTGTTCGGCATGCTGCGCCGCCGCCACAAATGGGTGCAGGAGCACGAGGATGCCCTGCACAGCGCCATCCACATGGTGCTCTTCATCTTCGTCACCACGGCCATCGTCTATGTCCAGCAGATCGGCAGGAACCCCGCCATCACGAGCTATGTGGACGCGCTCTACTACACGGTGGCGACGCTGACGACGACCGGCTTCGGCGACATCACCCTGGTCGGCGACGGCGGCCGGCTGCTCTCGGTGCTGATGATGATCGTCGGCATCGCCCTCTTCATCCGGTTGGTGCAGACCATCTTCCGCCCGGCCAAGGTCCGCTACCGCTGCCCCGAATGCGGCCTCGTCCGCCACGACCCCGACGCCGTGCACTGCAAGCATTGCGGCACGGTCCTCGACATCCCGAGCGAGGGCGATTGAGGCGGCGCTCTCCCGGGGTTGTCAGTCGGCGCGCTGCTGGTTGGCGCTGATCGGCTTGACGTATTGCGGCTCGGTATCCCAGGGGAAGAGGATCCAGGTGTCCTGGCTGACCTCGGTGATGAAGGTGTCGACGACCTCCCGCCCGGCGGGCTTGGCGTAGACGGTGGCGAAGTGCGCCCGTGGCAGGATCTCGCGCACGATCCGCCCGGTCTGCCCGGTGTCGACCAGGTCGTCGATGATCAGCCAGCCCTGGCCGTCGCCGTCGACCGACTTCAGGACCTTGGGGTCCCGCTGCGTGGTGTCGTCGTAGGAGGCGATGCAGATCGTGTCGATCACCCGGATGTCGAGCTCGCGGCTGATGATGTGCGCCGGCACGAGGCCGCCGCGGGTGATCGCGACGATCCCTTTCCAGGGACCGCCCGAGGCCAGCCGCCAGGACAGGGCCTTGGCATCGCGGTGCAGCTGGTCCCATGAGACGGGAAAGAATTTCTGGTATGGATCGCTCACTGTCGATTTCCCCGGGCGGCATTCCGAGGCCGCTAGAGGCCGCCGGCCTCGCCCGTTGTCAAGCGGCCGATCGCCGCTCGCCCGAGGGCTGGACCATCGAGGGAGACCGTTCATGGACGAGGAGCTGCCACGGAAGAAGCCGAGCGAGTTCGCGCTCGGCAGCGAGCTCGACCGGCACTCGATCGACGAGCTCGAGGCGCTCGAGACCACGTTGCGCGCCGAGCTCGAGCGGGTCGGCCGGGCGATCGCCCAGAGGCGCAACGTGCGGGAAGCGGCCGAGGCCTTCTTCAGGCGCCGGGAGCCGCCCACCTCGGCCGACGGCTGATGCGCTACTGCCCGTCTTGCGGCGGCTCGATCGAGCGGCGCGTGCCGGCGCTCGATGATCGCGAGCGGCATGTGTGCGCCGCCTGCGGGGCCGTCCACTACCACAACCCCAAGATCGTCGTCGGCAGCGTCTGCACGCTGGGCGACCGGCTGGTCATCTGCCGCCGGGCGATCGAGCCCCGGCGCGGGCTCTGGACCATTCCGGCGGGCTACATGGAGCTCGGCGAGACGCCGGAGGAGGGGGCGCGGCGCGAGGCCTGGGAGGAGGCGCGGGCGGTGATTGCGATCGAGGGGCTGATCGCCGTCTATAGCCTGACCCCGATCGATCAGGTGCAGCTCCTCTACCGGGCGCGGCTGACCGTGCCCGAGGTGGCCGCCGGGCCCGAGAGCCTCGAGGTGCGGCTGATCGGCTGGCAGGACATCCCCTGGGATGAGCTCGCCTTCCCGACGGTCGCCTGGGTGCTGCGCCGGGCCATCGAGCTGCGCGGCGAGAAGGGTCCGTTCCGGCCGGTCGGCAACCCGCCGGCGCCCGGCTCGAGCGGCCGGCCGGAACGCGATTGACAGCATCGGCCGCTCGGGCTAACGCCGCGTCATGGACCGCAGCCTGAAGATCGAGCGACGACGACGCGAGCCGAATGGCACCCGCGTCACCCCGACCCGCCGCCGCCGTTGAGCCGGTGCGGCGATCGGGGCGGCTGAGCCCAGCCTGACTTCGATCGGTTCCGTCCATGTTCACCATTCGCCCAGAGCAGCCGGCCCACGCGGCCGCCATCGAGTCGCTCCTTGACCTCACGTTCGGCGCCGACCGGCGAAAGAAGACCTCCTATCGGTTTCGCGACGGCATCGCGCCACTGCCCGATCTCTGCTTCGTCGCGGTCGCCGAGGCCGGGGTCCTGGTCGGGAGCGTGCGCTACTGGCCGATCGTCGCCGGCACGACGCCGGCCCTGCTGCTCGGGCCTTTGGCGATCGAGCCCGCGCGGCAGGGGCGCGGCGTGGGCCGGGCGCTGGTCTTCCACAGCCTCGACGTCGCGGCGCAGGCCGGCCACCGGCTGGTGTTTCTGGTTGGCGACCCCGCCTATTACGAGCGGTTCGGCTTCGACCCGGTGCCGAGGGGCATCGTCATGCCCGACGAATCGTCGGCGCGCCTGCAGTATCGCCTGCTCGATCCGACCCTGGCGCTGCCGGTGCCGGCCACGCTGAGACGCTGGCCCGGTCACGTCCCGCGGTCGGCCGAGGGCACGGCGCCACTCGCGGGAAAGGCGATTGCGACTGCATCCGGCATCCCCTAGATTGCGCCCCGTCGGGGCGTAGCGCAGCCTGGTAGCGCATCTGCTTTGGGAGCAGAGGGTCGCGTGTTCAAATCACGCCGCCCCGACCATGAACGATGTCCACCCGGGTGCGGGCGAAGCGGGCGGCAACGGTGCGGGGCCGGACATGGCCGGTGCGCGAGCGTGAGGATGGGCATGGCGCAGCCGCCACTGCAACTCGTCATCGGCAACTACAACACGTCGTCCTGGTCGTTGCGGGCATGGCTCGCCATGCGTCTCGCCAGGCTCGCCTTCACCGAGATCCGCATACCGCTGCGCCGCGCCGACACCCCGGCCGCCATTCGCCGCCATTCGCCCTCGGGCAAGCTGCCGGTGCTGATCGTCGATGGCCTCCCCGTCTGGGATTCCCTGAGCATTGCCGAGCTCATCGCCGAGCTCGAGCCCCGCGTGTGGCCGCTCGACGCGGCCCAGCGGGCCGAGGCCCGCTCCATCAGCGCCGAGATGCACAGCGGCTTCGTCGATCTCAGGCGCCTGATGCCGATGGACATGGTCTCGCGGTTCGCGCCGCCGGGGCGGATGCCGCGCGGCCTGACCAGCGACATCATGCGGGTCTCGGCGATCTGGCGAGGCTGTCGCGAACGGCACGCGGCGGACGGGCCCTTTCTCTTCGGCGCCTTCTCGCTGGCCGATGCCATGATGGCGCCCGTCGCCTCGCGCTTCGTCACCCACGCCGTGCCGCTCGACCCGATGCTCGACGACTATGTCGACAGCGTCATGTCCTGGCCGGACATGGTCGTCTGGCGCGATGCCGCCGCCGGCGAGGTGCAGGAGCTGGAGGAGGGGCGGGCCCTCGAGGCCCGCTCGGTGGCGCGCGGCGGCCGCGAGATCTCGGACGAGTCGGCGGAGCCCCTGCCGCCACCCGTCATGGCGATCGCCGAGCCACCGGCCGCGACCCAAACGGTGCCGCAGCCGGTCGGCCCGCTCGACGAGGTGCCCGAGGCCGCGCCGGAAGCGCCGGCGGATTCGGAGGTGGAGCTGCCCGAGCCGCCGAAGCCCGAGCCGCCGAAGCCCGAGCCGCCGAAGCCCGAGCCGCTGTACGAGGCCGAGGACGACGGCGAACGGCTGCCGTCGTTCGAGGCCGATGCGTCGCCACCGCGGGAGGCGCCACCTGCCGATCCGCCACCGGTCCCGGTTGACCCGCCGCCGGCCGCGACGGCATCCCGGCCTCGACCGGCGCTGCCCGCGGAGCCGCTCGAGCTCGACCGGCCGTTTCGACCGGCACCGGAGGCGGTCGCGGAGCAGGATGGCCATGGCGAGCCGCCACGCCGTCCCCCGGCAACGACGATCAAGCCCATAGGCAGCGGAATTCTTCGACGACGCTGAGATAGATGTCGCGCTTGAAGGGCACGATGCGGTCGACCAGCTCATCGGGCGGCAGCCAGCGCCAGGCGCAGAACTCGGGATGCTCGCCGTCGATCACGATGTCCGCGTCCCTGCCCTGGTAGCGAAACGCGACCCACTTCTGCGTCTGTCCGATGTAGCGGCCGCGCCAGAGGCGCTTGGCCACCTCCCGGGGGAGATCGTAGGAGCGCCAGTGGGCGCTCTCCTTCAGGAGGTCGGCCCGGTCGGTGCCGACCTCCTCCTTCAGCTCGCGGCGGGCCGCCGTGAGCGCGTCCTCGCCCTTGTCGATCCCGCCCTGCGGCATTTGCCAGGCTTCGGCTCGGGTATCGTGGCGCTGGCCGACGAAGACGCGATTGGCCCGGTCGAGCAGCATGATCCCGACGCAGCGCCGGTAGCCCGGCAGCGGGGCGGCGCTGACTAGGCAGCTCATGTCGCGCCGGCGAAAAGGGCGGAACGGCCGCTCATGAGCCGGCCAGGAAGCGGCTGACCGGGACGAGCCGGATGCCCTTGTCGTCGAGGCCCTTCGCCCAATGCCAGATCCGGTCGAAGGTGAGGGGAAAGGGCTGGGCATAGGCCAGGGTCCGGCCGTCGCGCCGCGCGGTCGCTTCGAGCCGGGCCAGGGCCGCGTCGATGGCGGCAGCCTCCTGGACCGCGTCGAGGGGGCCGCTGGCGCGGGCATAGGCGACGCCATTGGCCGCCGCGGTGGCGGCGAGCAGCGGCTCGCCGAGCTCGACGAGGCCGAGCCCGCGCCGGGCCAGCTCGGCGGCGACCGGGGTGAAGCGCTCGGGCGCTGCGGCGAAGGCGCCGCTGGCGGCGACGAAGCCGAGGAAGGCCTCGCTGCGACCGGCGATCCGCCGCGTGCCGGCGATCAGCTCCGCGGCAGGCTGCGCCGGCTCCAGCGCCCAGGGGCCGAAATCGCTGGTCGGACGGTCGGCTGCCTGTAGCGGCAGCTCGAGCAGCACCTCGTGGCCGTGCCAGCGGGCATGCCGCTGCCAGCTCGAAAGGTAGGCTGCGTAGGGGGTGTGGGCGAGGCCGACCGCAGCCGGCAGGGCCACGCTTTGCGTCAGCCGCTCGGCATCGAGGCCGAGATCGACCACCAGGATGGCGATCTCGATCGGCGGCGATCCGAAAGCGGCGGCGGGGTCGCTGCCGCGGGCGTAGGCCATGCGTGACGCGCGCCCGTCATCGGCGATGCGTGGCAGCATGAGCCCGTCGACCATCTCGATCAGGTCGGGCTCGGCCACCAGCGGCGGGGCCTGGGGATCGGTGCTCGCCGAGGCCATGGGCGGCGGCGGCGTGGCCGGGCTGGCGAGCCCGAAAAGCGCCACCGGCCGCGGGCGCTCGAAGCCGGCGACCGGGACGGTGCCCCAGACGCTCGGAAGGTCCACATAGCGGTCGGCCGCTTCCTGGCCGAGGAGCCAGCTCGCCGATGCCGCCAGAAGGCTGCCGCCGAGCACGGCGGCGCCGACCAGGAGCGGCAGGCGTGGCGAGCGCCAGTCGACCGGCGGCGGGAAGGAGAACGGCAGCATGTGGCGGGCCAGCCGCCCGATCTCGATCATCGCCGGCTCCACCCGACGCAGCGAACCCCCGATCGACCGAACCGCCCGGCGACCGGTGCCGCTATCGCCTTTGCCCGACGGCTCATGGCGAGGCCCGCGGCACGTGACGGGGGCCCGTCCCCGGCCCCTCGAAACGAGGGGATCCGGGGAGGGTGATCCGGCGCCCGCAAGGATCAGCCGCGAGACGTCGCACGGGCCTCGTAGAGCGCAATCCCGCGCAGCACGTCGATGGCCCGGGCGAGCTGGTAGTCCGTGGCGTCGAGGGTCGGCGCCTCGCCGTCCTGCGCGCTTTTGGCCGCGGCGTCCTCGCCATCCAGCCGCCCGCGCAGATCGGCCTCGCGTCGCCCCGAGGTGTCGTCCTGCAGCTCGACCGTCGCCTGGTGGACCTCGATGTCCGGCGAGATGCCCTTGGCCTGGATGGAGGTGCCGGAGGGGGTGTAGTAGCGGGCGGTGGTGAGGCGGATCGCACCCTCGCCCGAGATCGGCATGATCGTCTGCACCGAGCCCTTGCCGAAGGACTGCGTGCCCATGACGATGCCGCGCCGATGGTCCTGGAGCGCGCCGGCGACGATCTCGGAGGCCGAGGCCGAGCCGCCATTGATCAGCACCACCATCGGCAGGCCGTCGATGATGTCGCCGCTTCGGGCATTGAACCGCTGGATGCTTTCCGGGCGGCGCCCGCGGGTCGAGACGATCTCGCCCTGGTCGATATAGGCGTCGGCCACGGCCACCGCCTGGTCGAGCAGGCCGCCCGGATTGTTGCGCAGGTCGAGCACGAGGCCCCGGAACCGGTCGCCGAGCTGGTCGCGCAGCTTGGCCACCTCCTCCCGCATGATGTCGTTGGTCTGCTCGTTGAACGTGGTCAGCCGGACGTAGCCGATATCGTCCTCGGCCCGGGCGCGCACCGGCGAGATCTTGATGATGGCGCGCTCGAGGGTGATCGACAGCGGCTCCTCGCGGTTCTGGCGCACGACCTTGAGCTCGATCTCGCTGTCCACCGGCCCGCGCATGCGCTCGACCGCCTCGCCGAGCGACAGCCCCATCACCGGCTCGCCGTCGATATGGGTGATCAGGTCGCCGGCCTGGATGCCGGCATTGAAGGCAGGCGTGTCGTCGATCGGCGAGACCACCTTGACCAGGCCGTTCTCCATGGTGACCTCGATGCCGAGGCCGCCGAACTCGCCCCGCGTCTGCACCTGCATGTCACGGTAGTGGCTGGCGTCGAGATAGCTGCTGTGCGGATCGAGCGAGGTCAGCATGCCGTTGATGGCCGCCTCGACCAGCTCCTGGTCGGTCACCTCCTCGACATATTCCTTGCGCACCCGCTCGAACACGTCACCGAACAGCTTCAACTGCCGGATGGTGTCGCCGGAGCCGCTCTGCGCCTGGGCCGACGGCGGCGGCAGCATGCACCCGGTGATCATCAGGGCAACCGCTGCAGCCGCTCCGAACCGACCTGCCAATCTTGTCATCCGCGTACCTTATCCTGTCCGGCTGCCAACCACGGCAGCGGGTTCACTGGAGCGCCACGTCGCCGAAGCTCGAGATAGAGTTGAGCCGTGTCGCCCGGGCCGGGCTCGATCATGCCGACCATCTGGCCGGGGCGAACCGAGGCGCCGACCGACACGGCGAGTCGTGAGAGACCAGAAAGCAGGCTATGATATTCGTCTCGGTGCTCGATGATCAAGAGGAGTCCGAAGTCCTTGAACGGGCCGGCGAAGGCGACCCGCCCGCCGCGCGGCGCCCGGACCAGCCGCCGCTCGTCGACCGCGATGGTGATCCCCCGGTCGAGCAGGGCGTTCGGCCCCTGGCCGAAATGGCCGACCACGGTGCCGGCGACCGGCATGATCTGCCCCATGCCGGAAAGACCCGCGACGGCCGAGGCCGCCGGCTCCCCGAACAGCACGGCCACACGCCCGGGTCGCCGGTCCAGCACCGCGCGCGCCGTCAGGAGTTCCGGCTTGAGCGTGCTCGCCGCCGGGCCGAGACGCGGCGGGCTCGAAAGCCATGCGGCCGAATCGGGCAGGCTGGCGAGCAGCCGGGACTCCTGCACCTGCTCGAGGCGCTCGAAGGCGCGCCGGGCATCGAGGCGCGCCGCGCGCTCGCGCGCCACCGCTTCGGTCACCTCGAGGCGCCCCGCCCGCTCCGCCGCCTCGAGCTCCGCCAGGCGCCGCTCGAGCGCCAGTTGCCTGGTGCGTGCCCGCCGGCCGGCCGCCCGAAGCTGCTCCTCCTCGACGGCGAACGCCTGCCGGGTGGCGTGGCTGGTCGCCACGGCTGCCCTGGCATCGGCGAACGGCCGGGCGTAGGAAGCGGCGATGGCACGGAGCTGCGCGATCCGCCGCCGGTCGGCCGCTTCGTTCCGGTCGAGCTGCATCAGCTCGGCGAGAACGGCCTCGAGGCGGCGCTGGAGGGCCAGGGCCCGTTCGGCCCGGCTGGCCAGGGCAGCGGCCGCCTCGTCCCGGCGGACCATGAGGCCGCGAAACGAGCCGGCGAGCTCCTGAAGCTCCCGACCGACCGATCGCAGCTCCACCCTGGTGTCGCGCAACGCTGCCTCGAGACGCGCCCGCCGCTCCACCAGGCGTTCGCGGATGAAGAGCCTGTCGTCGGCCTTGGCCACGGCCATCGCCGCGACGGCGGCCGCTCGTTCCGGGGTGTCGAGAGCGACCACCCCGGCCGCGGCGGGTCGCCCCCCCAGCACGAGCAGGCCCGGCACGAGCAGGCCCAGCACGAGCAGGCCCAGCACGAGCAGGCCCCGCACGATCAGGCCCGGAGCGGAACGGACGGCCGGGCCGCAGCCCCTCGGATCGTGGCGCGCGACCTGGCCGCTAGGCACGGTCGGCGATGAGGCTGTGGCCGGTCATCGCTGCCGGCTTGGGGATGCCGAGCAGCGCCAGAAGCGTCGGCGCGACATCGCCGAGCCGGCCGTCCCGCAGCTCGATGTCGGGACCGGCGCCGATGAGAAAGCAGGGCACGGGACTGGTGGTGTGCGCGGTATGCGGCCCGCCGGTCTCGGGATCGCGCATCAATTCGCAATTGCCATGGTCGGCGGTCACCAGCATGGCGCCGCCGGCGGCGCGAACCGCCTCGACCAGTCGGCCGAGGCAGCGGTCCACGGTGGCCACGGCCCGTATCGCGGCATCGAGCATGCCGGTATGGCCGACCATGTCGGGATTGGCGAAGTTGATGAGAATGAAGTCGAAGCGATTTTCGCCGATTGCCGCGACGCAACGATCCGTCAGTTCGCGTGCGGACATCTCCGGTTGCAGATCATAGGTGGCCACCTTCGGCGATGGCACCAGGATACGCTCCTCGCCTCGATAGACCCGTTCCTCGCCGCCGTTGAAGAAGAACGTCACATGCGGATATTTCTCGGATTCCGCCATGCGCAGCTGCGTGAGGCCGGCCTCGGCCACGACCTCGCCCATCAGGTCGTCGGCGGACTGGGGCGGGAACAGGACCAGCATGCCCTCCGCCAGATCATCGGCGTAGCGCGTCATGCCGGCGACCGCCGCCAGCGCCGGCAGGCGTGCCCGTGAGAAACCGTCGAACTCGGCGAGACAGAAGGCGCGCAGCAGCTGGCGGACGCGATCGGCGCGAAAGTTGAAGCAGAGCAGGCTGTCACCGTCCGCCATGCCCGGATAATCGCCGACGACCGTGGCGGGCACGAATTCGTCGCCGACGTCTCGGGCATAGCTCTGGTCGATGGCGCCGGCGGCGGTCGCGGCGCGCGCCACGCCCTCGGCCTGCGCGTCCACGCCGTTCACCATCGCTTCGTAGGCGACACGGGTGCGTTCCCAGCGCCGGTCCCGATCCATGGCGTAATAGCGGCCGCATACGGTGGCGATGCAGGCGTCCGGCAGCTCGTGGAGCACCGCTTCGAGCCGTTCGATCGACGCTTTGGCCGAGCGCGGCGGCGTGTCCCGGCCATCGAGGATGGCGTGCACGCGCAGCGGCAGCCCTTCGGCCGCCGCGGCCCGGGCGATCGCCATCAGATGCCGCTCGTGCGCATGCACCCCGCCCGGCGAGACGAGCCCCGTCAGATGCAGGCTCCCGCCCGCTTCCCGGGTGCGGCGCAGCAGCTCGCGGAAGGCAGGCGCCTGCCAGAGGGTGCCGTCCTCGATCGCGGTGTCGATGCGTGGCAGCTCCTGGAGCATGACGCGCCCGCCCCCGAGATTCATGTGGCCGACCTCGGAGTTGCCGAACTGCCCGTCGGGCAGCCCCACCGCCTTGCCATGGGTGGTGAGAAAGCAGTGGGGCGCCGCGGCGAACCACTTGTCGAACACCGGCGTTTCGGCCAGGGCCACGGCATTGTCGGCGGAATCGCGGCGATAGCCCCAGCCGTCGAGGATGCAGAGCACGACCGGCCGCCGCATCACGCCCCAGCCGCCACTGTCATCTGCCACATAGCGCCGCGCCGCCGACCTGCTGAATTCCCGCCAGGACAATAGCCACCAAGACCTCGCACCGCCAGCCTTCCGGCGATGCTAGCGGCATTTTCTTAACCGCGTCCTAACGAGGCGCCATCGCCACGCGGGAGGCAGGGCAGGGGCCGGCGGCTGGCCGTCAGTTCGCCGATCGTGGGCCGCCGAGGACGCTGTCGACGAAGGCGCCGAAGCTCTCGTACGAGGCCGGCGTGGCGAGGTCGCGAGCCGTCGTCCGCGGCTCTTCCGCCAGAGCCGCCGTGGGCTCGATCTGCACGGTCCGGCCATCGGCCAGGTCGGCGACGATGCCGGCAACGCTGGTATCGGCCATGGCGACCGCCCGGCTGTCCGGCTCGGGCGGCAGGGCCGCCTCTGCGCCCGAAGGCGTCTCGGTGCCGTCGATGAGCGGCGCCATGTCGAGCGCGTCGAACGGCGGCTCGCCCCGCTCCCTGCCGCGCACCGGACGCGGCTCCGAGCGTGGATCGAGGATCGGCACGCTCTTCCGCCCGATCGCCTCCGGGGTCTGCTGATCCGCGGGCGTGCGATTGATCGAGATGGTCTCGCGCGGACGCGCGATCTCGAGCGTGTCGAGCAGCTCGCCGACCACGGCGAGCACCCGATAGACGGCGAACCGCTCCGTGTACAACGCGGTCGTCAGGCTGACCCGGTCGAGGAACAGCTCGTTCTCCGAGTCGAGCACATCGAGCAATTGCCGCTGACCGATCTCGAACTGGGAGGCGTAGGCATCGCGGGTGCGCCGCTGCGCCTCGACCTTCGCGACCGACGCCTCGATGCGCGCCCGGGCCGTGTCCAGCGCGTTGTAGGAGATCCGGGCCTCCTGCTCGGCATCGCGCCGCGTGTTCTCGAGCGTGACGCGCGCCTCGTTCATGCGATGGAAGGCCTCGCGCTCGAGCGCCATGTCGGCGCCGCCGCGATAGAGGTTGTAGCGCATGACGAGGAGCGCTCGGGCATCGTTGTCGCGCCCGTCCGCGCCATCGATGTCATGGTTCAGGCCGGCGCCGACCTGGAGGTCGAAGCGGGGGTAGAAGCCGGAGCGCGAGGCGCGCGTCTCGGCCGCCGCGACATCCACGTCGGCGGCCGCGATCCGCACGGTCGGGCTGGAGACGGAAGCGAGATTGGCGGCGTCCTCGGGCGAGGGCGGCAGGCCGGCGACCGGCGCCTCGGTATCCTCGAGATCGCCCGGCCGGATGCCGACGACACGCTGGTAGGCGGCGATCGCGTCGGCGAGCGAGCCGCGCGACGTCGCCAGCGTGTCGAAAGCCCGGGCCAGCCGCGCCTCCGTCTGACGGACATCGGCGATGTCGCCCCGACCGTTCTCCTCGAGATCCCTGACCTGGCCGAGGATCCGCTCGTGCTGGGCGATGTTCGCCTCGTTGAGGCGCACGATCTCCTGGTTGCGCAGGACATCCAGATGCGCCTCGATGGCGTTGAGGCCAACGAACTCGGCCGCTTCCTCTACGCGATACGCGGCGCTGTCGACCCGGGCGCGCTGACGGTCGACCTCGCTCTTGGTCTCGAAGCCGTCGAACAGCATCTGCGACAGCGTGAGATCGGCCTCCGAGCGCAGCTTGGTCTCCGAGCCGCCCTCGAATGACCGCGTGGTGAAATTGTCCGACCACTCGGGCCCGGCGGCACCGCGAAAGTCGAGCGACGGCAGATAGCCCGCCCGCGCCTGGCGCAGCTCCTGGTCCACGGCCCGACGGTTGTTCTGGACGATCCCGACCTCCGGGTTCGTATCCAGCGCCCGCTGCACCGTCTCCGCGATCGTGGCCGCCGAGGCGGCGCCGTCGCCGGCGACGATCGCCGCGGTTGCCATCAGGGCCAGAGTCCAGCGTCGCAAGCCGACAGAGCCGATTCGTGTTCGCATGTGCCCTTCCGCTGGTCTAGATCGGTTGCCGCATCTCAACCGTGGCTTAATGCAGGTTCACGGTCTGTTATCGTTTAGGATATTGAGCGTCAACGCGATTCCGGCGCCCTCCCGGTGGCCTGCATGGGGTGTGATTTTTTTGCCTGTGAGTTGGGGGGCGCGCCTGAAAGTCGCCACGTGACACGAATGCTTAACTGTTGGATAGCATGCTCCGCGTCGGCTATCCGAAGCTGCCCGGCCAGAGCGGTCCGGGCGACGGCGTGATGGAGAGGTGGATGACGGACGGCGCCATGCTGCTGCGCGAACGGGATGCTCGAGAGGCCGAGGGGATCGTCGACGGCAGCGGGCGTGTCGCGGCCGCGAGGTCCGGCAACCCGCCGCCGGCGGAGGCGACGACCTGGCAGATTCGCGAGAGCTTCGCCACGCGCGACGATTCCCTGCTGCGGGCGCTCGAGACGCTGACCCAGCTGCATGAGCGGCCGACCTCCGGCCAGGCGCTCTCGGCCGGCCTGCCCTTGCCGCCCGACGGCCGGATGACGCCGGCCCTGGCGCCCCGGGCGCTGGAGCGGGCGGGTCTCAGCGCCCGGCTGGTGCGTCGCCCGATCGCGGCCATCGACGCCCTGTCGATGCCTTGCGTGCTGTTCCTCGAGGATCGGCGCTGCGTCCTCCTCGTCGAGCGCCTGGGGGCGACGCTGCGGGTGGTCGTGCCGGAGACCGGGCGGGGTGTCGTCGAGGTCGAGCTGGCGGAGCTGGAGCGGCGCTATGACGGCCACGCCTTGTTCGCGCGACCGGAGATCGGCTACGAGCAGCGCGATCGGCCGATCGCCGAGGAGCGCAAGGGGCACTGGTTCTGGTCGACGCTGCTGCGCCAGTGGCCGACCTACGCCGAGGTCATGGTCGCCGCGGTCATGATCAACGCCTTCGCGCTCGCCTCGCCCCTCTTCGTGATGAACGTCTACGACCGCGTCGTGCCCAACAACGCCCTGGACACGCTCTGGGTGCTGGCGCTCGGCGTCGGCATCGTCTTCGCCTTCGATTTCCTCTTGAAGACCTTGCGCGGCTATTTCATCGATACGGCCGGGCGCATCGCGGACATTCGTCTCGCCAGCCGCATCTTCGAGCAGGTCCTGGGCATCCGGATGGCGGCGCGGCCCGCTTCGGCCGGCGCCTTCGCCAACAATCTGCGCGAGTTCGAATCCTTGCGCGATTTCTTCACCTCGGCAACGGTGACGACCCTGGTCGACCTGCCCTTCGTGCTGTTCTTCATCACCATCGTCTGGCTGATCGGCGGGCCGGTGGCGTTCGTCCCGGCGCTGGCGGTTCCCCTGGTGATCGGCGTCGGGCTCGTCATGCAGATCCCGCTGAACCGTGTCGTCCGCCGCACCTTCAAGGAGTCGGCGGCCAAGCACGGCGTGCTGGTCGAGGCCATCAACGGGCTCGAGACCATCAAGAGCATCGGTGCCGAGAGCCGGCTGCAGCGCGGCTGGGAGCGTTATGTCGCCGCCACCGCCGAGAGCGCCAACCGGTCGCGGTTTCTCTCCGCCGTCACGGTCAACGTGGCCGGGCTCGCCGCCAATCTGGTGACCGTGGCCGTGGTGGTGGTCGGCGTCTATCGGATCGGCGAGGGCCTGATGTCGGTCGGAGCGCTCGTCGCCTGCACGATCATCGCCGGCCGGGCGATGGCGCCGCTCGGCCAGGTCGCCGGGCTGTTGACCCGCTACCACCAGGCCAAGATGTCGTTCGACACCCTGAACCGCGTCATGGCGATGCCGATCGAGCGGTCGCCGGACATGCGCTTTCTCGACCGGCCGCGGCTCACCGGGGCGATCGAGTTCAAGAACGTGACGCTGACCTATCCCGGCCAGAAGCTGCCGGCGCTCTCGGACGTCGGCTTCAGGCTGGAGGCGGGCGAGCGGGTCGGGCTGATCGGGCGCATCGGCTCCGGCAAGACGACCATCGAGAAGCTCGTGCTGGGCCTCTACACCCCGGAAAAGGGTGCCGTGCTGCTCGATGGCACCGATCTCCGGCAGCTCGATCCGGCCGATCTGCGGCGCAATATCGGCTGCGTGCCGCAGGACGTCTTCCTCTTCCAGGGCAGCGTGCGCGAGAACATCACGATGGGAGCGTCGTTCGCCGACGACGCCGCCGTCCTCCGGGCGGCGGAAATCAGCGGGGTCGAGGAGTTCGTCAGCCGCCATCCGCTCGGTTACGACATGCCCGTCGGCGAGCGCGGCGATCTCCTCTCGGGCGGGCAGCGCCAGGCGATCGCCCTGGCGAGGGCGCTTCTGCTCGACCCCCCGATCCTGATCCTGGACGAGCCGACCAGCGCCATGGACAACGGGGCGGAGAGCCGGTTCAAGACGCGGCTCGGCGAGGAGCTGGCCGGCCGCACGCTCCTGCTCGTCACCCATCGTGCCTCGCTGCTCGGCCTGGTCGATCGGTTGATCGTCATGGATGGCGGGCGGCTGGTCGCGGACGGCCCGCGCGACCAGGTGCTCAAGGCGCTGGCTTCCGGGCAGATCAAGGGGGCGAGCTGACATGCGTGCCGCAACCGCCATCGAACCGCGCGCGACGAGCGCGAGCCCGATCGCCAGGGCCGCGGCCGCCGGTGGCTACACGGTCGAGGATCTCCGGCCGAAGCGTCTGAGCCACGTCCTGCTGCTCGCCATCGTCGCGTTCCTCGTCGTGTTCCTCGCCTGGGCCAGCCGCGCCACGCTCGAGGAGGTGACCCGCGGCGAGGGGCGGGTGATCTCGTCCCAGCAGACCCAGGTGGTGCAGAATCTGGAAGGCGGCATCGTGGCGGCGCTGCTCGCCAACGAGGGCGACATCGTCGAGGCCGGCCAGGTGCTGATGCGCATCGACAATATCCGCGCCGCCGCCGATTTCCGGGAGAATCTGGCCCGCTCCTACGCGATCCGCGCGGCGCTGGCCCGGCTCGAGGCCGAGGTCGCGGAAACCGCCCTCGAGTTCCCGCCCGACATCCTGGCCGAGGCGCGGGACATCGCCAATGGCGAGACCCGCCTGTTCCAGTCGCGCCAGGAGGAGCTGCAGAGCGAGCTCGAGATCCTGCGGCGGCAGGCGGAGCAGCGCCAGCAGGAGCTGGCCGAGATGCAGACGCGCGAACGCCAGTACGAGGAATCGCTCAGGCTGGCCCGCGAGGAGCTGCGGATCCTGACGCCGCTCGCCGAGCGCCGGGTGGTCAGCCAGTCGGAGCTGCTGCAGCTGCAGCGCCAGGTCAACGATCTCGACGGCCAGCTCGGGCAGACCAAGCTCGCGATCCCGCGGATCGAGACGGCGGTGCGGGAGGCGCACCAGCGGATCGAGAACGCCTTCAGCACGTTCCGCAGCGAGGCCTATCGCGAGATGAGCGCCTTGCAGAGCGAGCTCGCCGGCATCAAGGAGGTGATCACGGCGGGCCAGGACCGGGTGCGGCGGACCGAGGTGCGCTCGCCGGTGCGCGGCACGATCAAGCAGCTGCATTTCAACACGATCGGCGGCGTGATCCAGCCCGGCGACGCGATCGTCGAGATCACCCCGCTCGAGGACACGCTGCTGGTCGAGGCGCAGGTGCGGCCGGCCGATATCGCGTTCCTCAGGCCCGACCTGCCCGCCATGGTGAAGATCACCGCCTATGATTTCTCGATCTATGGCGGGCTGAAAGGGCATGTCGAGCAGATCAGCGCCGACACCATCATCGACGATCGCGGCGAGCGGTTCTACCGGGTTCGGGTCCGCACCGAGGAGAACTCGCTCGGCACCGAGCAGGAGCCCTTGCGGATCATCCCGGGGATGACCGCCCAGGTCGATGTGATCACCGGCGAGAAGACCGTTCTCGACTATCTGCTCAAGCCGATCCTCAAGGCCCGCGACCATGCCCTGCGCGAGCGTTGAGGCGCTGGCGCCTCGCCGCCGGCGGCAGGGGGAAGCCGTGAAGGCCGACTCTGTGGGAAGGGGCGCCTCGGTCGCCTGACGGGGGCCGCGCCCTTGTGGGCGGGCCGCCGGATGTCGCTGGGACGCAGGCCTCGCCATCGCCTTCGGCGTGGCAAGGGTGCGGTCGCTCCACCGGCAGCCTCACAGTCTGGCCGAGGGTGTCGGCTCTTCGTGTCGCCACGGCGTCAATTCCGGGTGTCGCTCGGCAGCGGACCGGCGACCCGATCGAGAACCCGATAGGCGGCTGCGCGGGGGGTGCGTCGTGCCTCGGATTCGGGGCCGGGCCCCTCCTGCGGTGGCTGATCGCGCGCGATGTTGCGGGATCCCCGCAGCCCCGCACCGAAGTCGGCGGAGCGAGAGCGGCCCGCCCTTCGATGGCAGACGCACTCGGCGGGCTCGCCACCCATGAGGGAGCCGACGGGCTCGACCGCCTTTGCATGCCGGGTCCATCGGCGACGGGCCGCCGGGCGGCGATCAGGGACCGCGCTCCGTCACCCGATTGTGGGGTTGCGCGGATGCGGGTCCGCCGCCGCGGCCTCGCGCGGCGCGATCCCGCCGTCGCCATGGTAGCCGTGACGATGGCCGATCACGCGGCGCCTTCGAGATCGACGAGGACGACCTGGCGCATCCGCTCGATCATGACGTTGAGCACGATGCGGCGGCGCTGCCGGTCCCAGGCCGGATGGGGGTCGACGCGGCGGGCCTTGAGCCCGGGCGGGCCGCTGTCGACCAGCATGAGCTGGCTCTCCTCGCGTGCCGCCAGATCGATCAGGCGGATCGGCGCCCGGCCGCTGGCGTCGCCGTAGCCCTCGTTGAGATAGGCGTCGGTGAGCAGCAGGCGCTCGGCCGGGTCGAGGCTCGGATGGCCGCTGCCACGGAATCCGCCAGGAAGCTCGGCCTGGCCCTCGCCGTCATGGCCGAAGCGGACGAAGCGCATCTCGTGGCCGCCGGGCGGCACGAGGTTCATGAGGATGGTGCGGTTGTCCGGGGTCCAGCTCGGATGGTGGCCGCCCCGGTCCCAGTGCCGATGCGGAAGGGCGAGGCGCACGTCGCCGCCGTCGGGGGCGAGGGTCAGGATCATGGCGCGCACCTTCTCGGGTGCATCGGCGAGGCCGGTCGAGCGGACCACCTGGAAGAGACGGTCGCCGGCGCCGTTGATCTTGGTGTGGAAGAGGGAATGGCGGCCGGTGGCGAGCAGTGCCCGCTCGGGATGATCGGCGAGCAGCGCCTCGACCGAGAGCAGGAGCTCGCGGCGGCCGCTTTCGAGATCCGTGCGCCAGATGCCTTCGCCCGTGGCGAAGCCGCGTTTCGGCCGCCGACGGCCGAGCAGGGGCTCGGGAACGCCGTAGCCGGCCTGGGTGGCGTTGATGAGGTCGAGCGCCGGCCCGTAGGCGTGGCGGCCGGTCGGGCAAAGCGCGTAGATGGGGCCGCCCAGCAGACGGGCCCGGCGTCCGGCCAGATCGATCGCCACCCCGACGCCCTGGCCGCCGACACGGTCGTTGCAGTAGAGGAGGTCGTCGCGGCCCGGATGCCAGTGCAGGTTGGCGCCGAGCTGCAGCGCCCAGCCTTGCGTGCGGTAGACCGTCTGGATCGTGCGCTCGGCGAGATCGACGACGCAGACCTCGGCGGTGTCGCCCGGATAGGGCCCGCGGTGCTGGAAGGGCAGCCGGGTCACCGCCAGATGGCGGCCCGACGGGCTGATCGGCGGGACGTCGAAGAAGGTGTGGAGATAGGCGCCGTCGGGCGGGGTCACGACCGTGGCACGGCTGCCGTGGCGCAGCACGGGACAGGGGCGAAAGCCGACGTCGCGCCTGGCGAAGAGCGCTGTCGGGGCTGCCTGCGCCTCGAGCCGGAGGCCGCGCGCCAGGACCCCCAGGGCCGTGCGCAGCTCCTCCTCGCCATTGCGGGCGAGGCGGCGCAGCGCGGCATGGCGGCTCCGCCATCGTCCGGCGGCAGCCGTTCCGGCGGTCGCGATAGCCGTCATCGTTCGCTCTGTCCTTCCTGCGCGCCAGGGCCGAGGCCGCCAGGGCGCGCGGCTGTCGGCCAGGGTGGGCCAATTGCGCTCCGGACCTTGATAGCGAAGCGGGGTGAAGGGTTTCTTAACAGTCCCCTGGCAGAGTGCCGGATGCTCGCGGCTGGCACGGGGTGGGAGGTGGGGCATGGACCGCATGACGCGATCCGGAGTGGCGAAGGGAAGGGGAGTGGCGAAGGGAAGGAATGTCGCTCCCGCCCGGGCATGGCGGCTTGACCGGGGGAAGGCGCAAAACTAGAACATAACAGGAACATTCATTTGGGGACCGCTCATGGCCGACGCCTCGACCCTCGCCGCCCTCAGGGCGCGCATCCGCAGCCTCGAAGGCGGCGGGGCGGGGCTCGGCGCGGTCCGGGCGAGCCTCGACCAGGGTGCCATCGACGGGCATCTGCCCTGGGACGGGCTGCCGGGGAGCGCCCTGCACGAGGTCGGCGGCAGCCTCGCGAGCGGCCTGGCGGCGGCCCTGGCCGGCCGCTTCCTGCGTGGCGCCGGCGCCCTCGTCTGGTGCCTGGATGCGACGCTCGCCGCCCGGCAGGGCGGGCTTTACGGCCCCGGGCTCGCCCGCTTCGGCATCGATCCGGCGCGGCTGATCCTGGTTCGCTGCCGCCGGGCGGTCGAGGGTCTCTGGGCGGCGCACGAGGCGCTGCGCTCGCCGGCCGTGGCCTGCGTCGTGGTCGAGGTCGAGCGGCTCGATCTGCTCGCCGGCCGGCGCCTGCAGCTCGCCGCCGAGGCGGGTGGCGCCGCCGGGCTGCTGCTGCGCTTCGGCCCTCTGGACAGCGCCCCCTCGGCGGCGGTGACCCGCTGGCGGGCGACGCCGTTCCTCTCCGATGACTCCGATGCCCGCCTCTGGCTCCTCGACTTGTGGCGGGTCAAGGGTGGCATGCCGGCAAGCTGGGTGGTGAGATGGGATGAGAAGACGCTGTCTTTCGCTGCAGCTCGTGAACCTGCCGATCGACCGGCTGCGCCGGTCCGCCGAGCGACGGGGTGAGCGGCTGCCCGAGCCTTTCGCCCTCCATGCAAGGGGCGCCCATGGCGAGGTCCTGACCGCGGTCGACGCCGCGGCCGCCGCGGCCGGCCTCGCGCCGGGCCTCCGCCTCGCCGATGCCCGGGCGATCCTGCCCGACCTGGCGCTGGCCCCGGCAGCACCTTCGGCCGACCGCCGCCTGCTCGAAAGCCTCGCCGCCGCCTGCCGGCGCTACACCCCGAGGGTCGCCCTCGACGATGCTCCAGCCGGCGATGGCGGCGAAGGATCGGGCGGCGAGGCAGCGCTCGTCCTCGACATCAGCGGCTCGGCGCATCTCTTCGGCGGCGAGGCGGGGCTGCTCGCCGATCTCGGCCGCCGGCTCGACCGGCTGGCCCTCGGCCATCGCCTGGCGGTGGCCGACGGTGCCATGGCGGCCTGGGCCTGGGCGCGCTACGGGGCCGGAGGCGTGCTCAAGGGCGAGGCGGCCAGGGCGGCGCTCGCCCGCTTGCCGGTCCAGGCGCTGCGCCTCGCCCCCGCCACCACCGCCACCCTCCGCCGGCTCGGCCTGCGCCGGGTGGGCCAGCTCCAGGCGCTGCCGCAGCGCGCCCTCGTCCGGCGCTTCGGCCGTGACCCGGTCTTGGCCCTCGACCGGCTGATGGGCGTGACGGAGACCCCGTTCACCCCGTTGCGCGAGCCGCCCTGCCACGCCGCCGGGCTCGCCTGGGCCGAGCCGATCGGCCGGACCGGGGACATTCGTGCCGCCGTGCTCGAGCTGCTCCAGCGTCTCGGCCTCGAGCTCGAGCGGGCGGTGGCCGGGGCGCGCCGGCTCGAGCTCCTGCTCTTTCGGGTCGACGGCGAGCTCGCCCGGCTCACCATCCGCACCGGCCGTCCCAGCCGCGACACGGCGCATCTCCTGGCCCTGTTCGAGCTGCAGCTCGACGGGCTCGATATCGGCTTCGGCATCGAGAGCATCCGGCTCGAGGTGACCGAGGTGGCCCCTTTGGCTGCCCGGCAGGTCGATCTGGCGCAGGACCAGGACGTGGCCGAGCTGGCGCGACTGGTCGACCAGCTCCAGGCGCGGCTCGGCCCGGCCGCCGTCCGCCGGCTGCTGCCGGCCCCGAGCCACTGGCCGGAGCACGCCCAGGGCGTCATCGACCCGGCCGGCGATCCGGCCGCCGCCGACCCCTGGCTCGCCGGGCAGCCCCGCCCCCTGCGCCTGCTCGCCCGTCCGGCACCGATCGAGGCCATGGCCCCGGTGCCCGACGGCCCGCCGATCCTGCTCCGCCACTGCGGCCGAAGCGAGCCGGTCAGGGCAGCGAGCGGGCCCGAGCGGCTCGAGCCCGAATGGTGGCGCACCGACCGTCCGACCCCCCGGCCGCGCGACTACTACCGGGTGATCGATGCCCGGGGCCTGGATCTCTGGCTCTACCGCGAGGGCCGCTACGGCGAGGCCGAGCCGCCGACCTGGCATCTGCACGGGACGTTCGCATGACTGCAAAAGGCCGTCATGCTGAACTGTATCGGCTTCGCAAGATGGAGCATTCCGGATGGGCACGCTCACCATTCGCCATATCGAGGACGAGGTGATCTCGAGCCTCGCGGCCGAGGCGCGCCACCACAACCGGTCGCTCGAGGCCGAGGCTCGGGAGGTTCTGCGCCGCCACTGCGAGCTCCAGCGCCGGCCGACCGTCGAGGAGCTTCTGGCCCTGGCCGACAAGGTCGCCGCCATGACGCCTGGGGTGGCGCAGACGGACAGCGTCGATCTCCTGCGCGAGTCGCGTGACGAAC
>CAYMTA010000052.1:0-28885 GCA_964393275.1 uncultured Geminicoccaceae bacterium
TGTTCTTGCTTTGTACCACATGCCGGGCGGCTGAGAAAGCTGCGTAATCAGGAACGGAAATAGTGAAAGCTCTGCGGCCCCATACAGGCCCCGCTCGAAACCCGCGCCGAGGGGTGAGTGGTGGGCGGAGATGGAGGAGGTGTTCCACGTCGATTGAAGGCGCCTACTCCCGATAGCGCGCCGTGCCGGTGCCGACCATGGCGGTGGTGAGGTCGCGGCCGTCGGGCAGGCGGCAGCTGGTGACGAGGCGGCCGTAGACGTCGTGGTCCTTGATGGTGCAGCGCAGCTCGCGGCCGAGGGCGAGGCGGGTCAGGGCTTGCGTGGCGGCTTCGCCGCCTCTTGCATCGTATTCGGGCGCGTCGAGGTTCCAGAGGCGAAGCTGCGGCCGCACACCCGCGAGGTAGAGGCTGTCGCCGTCGGCCACACGGACGACCTCGCCCCGCAGCGTGTCGCTCGTTGCCGAAGGCCGTGGCTCGGCCCGCTCCGGTGCGGTTCCGGCGGCCCGCTCGGGATCGCGCACCAGGGCCAGCCCGGCGAGGCCGACCAGGAGCCACCAGGTCGGCGGCAGCCCCAGCAGCCGACGCAGGTGATAGCGCGTCCAGCGGCCGGTGCGGCGGACCGGTCGTCGCGGCGTGCGCCATCGGCCGGCCGGCCGCCTCCATGCAGGCATCCGATAGCTCCGGTCCAGCTGGTCCTGGCCGGGCAGCATAGCGCAGGCCGCGAGCCCGAGGGGCGGCCCCTGGCCGGTGCCGTACCGTCCTATGACGGCGGTCGGGCCGTGCCGGGCGGGGTCTCCGACGCCGGCCTGGCGGTGACGGGGGTTTGGGAGGGTGCCAGCGGGCCTTCCTCGCCGGGCGGATCGTAGGTGGACCAGCCTTCCTCGCGGTTGGTCGGCGGCAGGTCGACGTGGGGGATGTGGCGGTGCATGTAGGCCTTGGCGACGAAGTTGGCGGTGAGCGGGGCCGTCAGGAAGAGGAAGACGGTGATCACCAGCTCGTGGAACGAGTAGTCCTCCTCGAGCAGGGTGAAGTAGAGCATCGAGGCGATCAGCACCGCGCCGACGCCGACCGTGGTGGCCTTGGTCGGGGCGTGCAGGCGGGTGACGAGGTCGGGCAGCTTGACCAGGCCGAAGGAGCCGATGAGGGCGAAGCTGCTGCCGATGACGATCAGCAGGGTCACGAGGATTTCGGCGATCAGGGCGAGCATGGCCGGTCTACTCGATCACGTCGCCGCGGAGGATGAAGCGGCAATAGGCGACGGTCGAGATGAAGCCGACCATGGCGATCAGGATGGCGGCCTCGAACAGCACGGCGCGGCCGTGATGGATGCCGTAGAGGACGATGAGCGCGAGGGAGTCGACCACCATGGTGTCGAGGGCGAGGATCCGGTCCGCCATGGTGGGGCCGACGGCGAGGCGCCAGGCGGTGCAGAGGAGGGCGAGCGCCATGGCGATGAAGCCGAAGGTGAGGGCGAAATCGATCATCCGAAGATCTCCTTGAGACGCCGCTCGTAGCGCTGCTTGATGCCGGCGACCATGTCCTCGACGTCGGGCGCGTGGAGGCCGTGGACGAGCAGCGCCCTGCCATCCGCCGAGAGGTCGCAGGAGACGGTGCCGGGCGTCATGGTGATGGTGCCGGCGAGCATGGTGATGGCCTCGGGCGAGCGGATATCGAGCGGCACGGTCATGAAGCTCGGCCGCAGCCGCTCGACCTTCCAGAAGAGGATCCACCAGGCGACCTGGACGTTGGCCACGAGGATGTCCCAGAGCACGACGAGGATGTACTCGGCGACCCGGGGCAGCCGGTGGATCGTCGGCGCCTCGGGCCAGAACCGGCCGGTGTAGAGCGGGATCAGGATGCCGAGCACGAGGCCCATGACGAGCCCGCCCAGGGTGACCTCGTTCATGAGCAGGAGCCAGAAGCCGGTCAGCACCAGGGTGATCAGGGGGTGCGGCAGCCAGCGGCCGTGGACGTTCATTCCCGCACCTCGTCGGTTGGAGCCGCGGCTGGGGCCGGCGTGGCGACGCCGAGCACGGCATGGATGTAGTCCACCGGGTCGTGGAGCTGGGCCGCGGCCGCGTCGACATAGCGGTTGACGGGAGCGGCGAAGGCGGTGAGCAGCGCGGTGCCGAGCAGGAAGAGGGCGACCACGGTCAGCGGCACCGGCCGGGCCGGTGCAGCCGCGGCGTCCGGTCCGGGCCGGGTCGGCCCCTCCGCCGGCACCGTCCGGCCCTTCCAGAAGACCAGGCTGCCGGCCCGGGTGAAGCCGGTGATGGCGATGATCGAGGTGACGAGGATGATCGTCCAGATCCAGGGCCATTGCGGGCTGGCCTGCACGCCCTGCAGCACCAGGAGCTTGCCGATGAAGCCCGAGAGCGGCGGCAGCCCGACCATGGCGATGGCGCCGATGAAGAAGAGCCCCGCCAGAAGGTCGCCCTGGGCCGGCACGGGGGCGAGCACCAGCCGGTCGTCGTGCCGGCCCCGGCGCAGCGCGATCTGATCGACCAGGAGGAAGAGGGCGGCGGCGATCAGGGTCGAGTGGAGGAGGTAGTAGAGCCCGGCCGCGGTGGCGAGCGGGTGGAAGACGCCGATGGCGGTGAACAGGGTGCCCATCGAGCCGATGAGCGCGAAGCAGATCAGCCAGCGCAGGCTCCGGGCGGCGAGCACGCCGGTCATGCCGAGCACGAGGGTGACGAGGGCGGCCGGCAGGAGCCAGGGTGCCGCGACCCAGGCGACCTCGCCGGCGCCGGCGCCGAAGATCAGGACGTAGACGCGGATGATCGCGTAGGCGCCGACCTTGGTCATGATGGCGAAGAGGGCGGCGACCGGCGGCGAGGTCGAGCCATAGGTGGCCGGCAGCCAAAAATGCAGGGGCACCAGCGCCGCCTTGACGCCGAAGACGATCAGCAGCAGGAGGGCGCCCGTCTGCAGGATGGCCTGGTCGGCGGGCGGCACGGCGCCGACCTTGACCGCGAGGTCGGCCATGTTGAGCGTGCCGGTGACGCCGTAGATGAAGGCGACGCCGAAGAGGAAGAGCGTCGAGGCCACGAGGTTGACGACGACATAATGCGTCCCGGCCCGCAGCCGGCGCCGGCCGGCGCCGTGCAGCATCAGGCCATAGGAGGCGATGAGCAGCACCTCGAAGAAGACGAAGAGGTTGAACAGGTCGCCGGTGAGGAAGGCGCCGTTCAGGCCCATGAGCTGGAACTGGAAGAGCGGGTGGAAGTGCCGCCCGCGCCGATCGTCGCCGGCGCTGGCATAGACGAGGACGAGCAGCGCCACGATGGAGGAGAGCAGCAGCATCATGGCCGAGAGGCGGTCGATGGCGAGCACGATGCCGAACGGGGCCGGCCAGGCGCCGAGCTCGTAGACGATGACCTCGCCCTGGGCGGCGCGACCCACCAGATAAATGGCGACCGCGAGGATCACCGTGGCCGAGGCGATGCCGAACACGCGCTGCAGGACGATGTCGTGGCGCATCGCCAGCACCATGATCGCCGCCATCAGCGCCGGCAGGACGATGGGCAGGGCCGGAAGGTTGCTCAAGGGCCGCGCCCCTCGTCGAACTCGGTCAGCCCGCCCTTTTCCTCGCCGTCGACATGGTCGCTGCCAGTCTCGAGGAAGCTGCGCAGGATGATGACGACGATGAGCGCGGTCATGCCGAACGAGATGACGATGGCGGTGAGCACCAGCGCCTGCGGCAGGGGGTCGGTGTAGCTGTCGAGCTGGAGGCTGAGGATCGGCGGCCGGTCGATGACGAGGCGGCCCATGCCGAAGATCAGAAGGTTGGTCGCGTAGGAGAGGAGGGCGAGGCCGACGATCACCGGAAAGGTGCGCGCCCTCAGCACGAGATAGACGCCGGAGGCGACCAGGACACCGACACCGCTGGAAACCAGGATCTCCACCTTCGCCCGCCCTAGTTGGCTGCCGGCACGACGGCCGGGTCGATGAGCTTGGAGGGGTCGACATCCATGGCGGTCTTCGGCACCTCGAGATGCGCGGCGATCCGGCCAACGCGCGAGAGGTTGGCCAAAGCCAGCATCACCGAGCCCACGACGCAGAGGAAGACGCCGAGATCGAAGCCCATGGCGGAGGCCACCTCGACCTCGCCGATGAGCGGCAGGTGGAGATAGGTGTAGGCGCTGGTCAGGAAGGGCCAGCCGAAGAACCAGGCAGCGATGCCGGTCAATCCGGCGGCGAGGACGCCGGTCGCGATCAAGGCGTGGTAGTCGACCCGGGCGCGCTCCTGGGCCCAAGCGAAGCCGCTCGCCATGTACTGCATGAGGAGGGCGATGGCGACGACG
Source organism: uncultured Geminicoccaceae bacterium (assembly GCA_964393275.1). Classification (GTDB taxonomy): domain Bacteria; phylum Pseudomonadota; class Alphaproteobacteria; order Geminicoccales; family Geminicoccaceae; genus SLRI01. Next base: position 4,304 of record CAYMTA010000052.1, read on the forward strand.
AGGCCGGCGATGAAGCCGCCGCCGGGCTCGTTGTGGCCGCGCAGGAAGATGTAGACGCCGACCATCAGCGCCAGGGGCAGCATGGCGCGGGTGCCGACCACCATCATCAGCGGATGCCGGTCGGCGGAGCGGGCCTGGTCGACCTGCCATTCCATCAGCCGGCGGCCGCACGCCCCCTGCAGCGCCGTGTCGAGCAGGGCGTAGATGCTGAGGGCGGCGATGCCGAGCACGATGATCTCGCCGAAGGTGTCGAAGCCGCGGAAGTCGACGAGGATGACGTTGACGACGTTGGTGCCGCCACCGCCGGTCTTCGAGTTGGCGAGATGGTAGGCGGCGATGGTGGTGAAATCGCGGGTCAGGACCTCGTGCATGGCGACGGCGACGCCGAGCCCGGCGAGCCCGGCGATCACGCCATCGCGCAGGCGGCGGGCCGGCCGGCTCTCCGGCTCCGTCTCCTTCGGCAGGAAGTTGAGCGCGAGCAGCATGAGGACGACGGTGACGACCTCGACCGAGATCTGCGTCAGCGCCAGATCCGGGGCGGAGAGGTAGAGGAAGGCGAGGCTGACGATCAGGCCGAGCACGCCGACGACGATCAGCGCGAAGAGCCGGCGCCGGTGCAGGACGACGACGGCGGCGCAGGCGACGAGGAGCACGAGCCAGGTGGCCAGGGCGATCCAGGGTGTGCCGAGCGATGCCCTCGTGCCGGCCTCGAGCGGGGCGCCGAGGAAGCCGGCGTAGCCGACGACGATGGCGGCGCCGATGGTGATCGCCAGATAGCGCTGCAGCGAGCCGTTCTGCAGCGCCGACGTGCCGGTGCGGCAGAGGGCGGCGACGAGGTCGATGAGGCCCTCGAAGATCGCCTTGGCCTCCGGCCGCCAGAAGCGCTCGCGCAGGCGGAGCCCGGTCCGGTAGCGCCAGAGGACGAGGGCGCCGCCCAGGGTGGCGAGGAGGCTCATGAGCAGGGCCGGGGTGATGCCGTGCCAGATCGCCAGCGAGTATTCGGGAAGGTCGCCGCCGGTCACCGCACCGGCCGAGACGGCGAGCAGCGGGCCCACCATGGTGTTCGGGAAGAGGCCGATCAGCACGACCAAGAGCGCCAGGATCGCGGGCGGCGCCCACATGCCGAAAGGCGGGTCGTGCGGCGGGCTCGGGTAGTCGTCCCGCTGCTTGCCGGCGAACACGTGGAAGATGTAGCGGAAGGCGTAGGCGGCGGAGAAGAGGGCGGCGACGGTGGCGAGGACGGCGATGACCCAGTCGTTGCCGAGCCACTCGGCATGGTCGGCCGCCTCGAGCATGAACTCCTTCGAGAGGAAGCCGTTGAAGGGTGGCATCCCGGCCATCGAGAGGGCGGTGATGATGGCGATGGTGGCGGTGATCGGCATCAGCGCCATGAGCCCGCCGAGGCGGCGGATGTCGCGCGTGTGGACACCGTGGTCGACGATGCCCGCGGTCATGAAGAGCGCGCACTTGAAGGTGGCGTGGTTGATGATGTGCAGGACGCCGGCCATCGCGGCGAACGGCGTGCCGAAGCCGAAGAGCATGGTGACGAGGCCGAGATGGCTCACCGTCGAGAAGGCGAGCAGCGCCTTCAGGTCGTCCTTGAAGAGCGCGATCCAGGCGGCGATGCCCATGGTCGCGAGGCCGGTCGTGGCGACGATGTAGAACCACGCGTCGGTGCCGGCCAGGACCGGCCAGAGCCGGCCCAGAAGGAAGATGCCGGCCTTCACCATGGTGGCACTGTGCAGGTAGGCGCTGACCGGGGTCGGCGCCGCCATGGCGTGCGGCAGCCAGAAATGGAAGGGGAACTGCGCCGACTTGGTGAAGGCGCCGCCGAGCAGCAGCAGGAGCACCGGCAGATAGTAGGGCGAGATCTGGATCAGCTCGCCCCGGGTCAGGATCACCGAGAGGTCGTAGGAGCCGGCGATCTGGCCGAGCAGCAGCATGCCGGCGATCATCGTGAGCCCGCCCGAGCAGGTCACGATGAGCGACATCCGGGCCCCCTGGCGGCCTTCCGGCAGGTGGTTCCAGTAGCCGATCAAAAGGAAGGAGGAGAGGCTGGTCAGCTCCCAGAAGATGAGCAGGAGCAGGATGTTGTCGGAGAGCACGATGCCGACCATCGCACCCTGGAAGAGCAGGATATAGGCCAGAAAGCGGCCCATCGGATCGTCCCGGTCGAGGTAGAACCGGGAGTAGGCGATGATCAAGAGGCCGATGAACAGGATCAGCCCGGCGAAGAGGAAGCCGTAGCCGTCGAGGAAGAAGTTCACATCCAGCCCGAGCCGGGGCAGCCATTCGAGGCGGAACTGCACGATCTCGCCGGCGAGGACGGCGGGTGCCTGGACCAGGAGCATGAGGAAGGCGGTCAGCGTCACGAGGAAGGTCGCGGTGGCGCAGGCGTTGCGACCCGTGCGGATCAGCAAAGGTGGCAGAAGCGCGCCCAAGAACGGCAAGAGGACGATGAGGGCCAGTTGCATCGGGTCTCTCGGCAGTGCCTCCCCGGCCCGCGCGCGTCGTCCGCACCCCGGGTCCTCAGGCCTTGAACCACACGGGCCGGAAGGTCAGCAAGCTCAATCGGACCGGCTGCCGGGCGGCGTTGCGCCTCAGGCCGCCGGATCGACCAGGCGGTCGAGCTCGATGGTGACGGCACCCCAGCGGGTCCCGGCCTCGATCCGGACCGGCCAGTGCGGCAGGCCGCCAATGCCCGAAAGGAGCCAGAGGCGGGCCGGCGGCCGGGCCTCGTTGTCCTTGTCCATCTGGTCGCCCCAGCGCTTCGAGCGGCCGGCGACGAGCTCGCCCTTCGCGCTGCAGAGGAGGGCGCCACCCCGCGGCGCGGCCAGGGCCGCCGGCTGGACGGGCCCGGGTGCAAGGGCGCAGTCCATCGTGAAGCCCATGACCCGCTTGCCGTCGAAGCTTCGGCCCGAGAGCCGCTTCTTGTCGCCAGCCTCGAAGAGGGCCTCGAGCGCCAGGGTGAAGGGATCGGGGCCGACCCTGAGCTCGGCCGGCACCGGCTCGCGGTCGCCCTGGCTGGCCTCGTCGAGGACCAGCTCGGTCACCCTGCCATCCGAAGCGAAGCCGACCTGCCAGCGGCTCTCGCCGTCGTCCCAGGCGCTGCTGCCCTCGTAGCGTCGAGCGCTGGGCCCGTGGTCGGTGAGCTGGCCCTGCGCGGTTCCCTTGCTGGTGAAGTCGACGAACCAGCCGAGGGCGCCCGTGGTGTGGGCCGTGTAGGCTAGCCGATAGTCGGTCGGCGAGGTGTGGAGCTCGACCTCGAAACGGCCGATCTCGATGCCCATCCAGCGCATGCTGTAGTCCGCCTCGACGCTGCCCGCCAGCGCCGGCGAGCCGGCGAGGAAGGGGAGCAGAGCGAGGACGGCAAGGGCGCGCATGGCGCTGAAGATGCATCGGGCCAGGGCGCGGTCAAGCACCGTTCGCTTGGTCGTCCGGATGCGGGCCGCTAGACTGGCGAACCGGGTCGGCGACGGGGCGAAACGATGCGCGCGATGGTTCTGAGACAGCCGGGTGGACGGCTCGAGCTTCGCGGCCTGCCGCGGCCGGTGCCGGGTCCCGGCCAGGTGCTGATCGAGATCGGCGCCTGCGGGGTCTGCCGGACCGACCTGCACGTTGTCGATGGCGAGCTCGCTCACCCGAAGCTGCCCTTGGTGCCGGGCCACGAGATCGTCGGCCGCGTGGCGGCGCTCGGCCAGGGCGTCGTCGGGCTGGAGCCGGGCCAGCGGGTCGGCGTGCCCTGGCTCGGCCACACCTGCGGCACCTGCCCCTACTGCCGGCGCGGTGCCGAGAACCTGTGCGACGCGCCGGGCTTCACCGGCTACACGCTCGATGGCGGCTATGCCGAGGCCTGCGTCGCGGACGCGGCCTATGTCTTCGCGCTGCCGGACGGTCCCTCGGACGCGGCGCTGGCACCGCTCCTCTGCGCCGGCCTGATCGGCTATCGCTCGCTGAGGATGGCGGGGGAGGCGGCAACGCTCGGCATCTACGGCTTCGGCGCCGCGGCCCACATCCTGGCGCAGGTGGCGCGCTTCCAGGGCCGTCGCTTTTTGGCCTTCACCAATCCAGGCGATCTGGCCGCGCAGGCGTTCGCCCGCCGGCTGGGGGCGAGCTGGGCCGGCGGATCGGACGAGCCGGCGCCGGAGCCGCTCGATGCGGCGATCATCTTTGCACCCGTGGGCGCCCTCGTGCCGCTGGCGCTGCGTGCCACCAGAAAGGGCGGCACGGTGGTCTGCGGCGGCATCCACATGAGCGACATCCCCGGCTTCGCTTACGCCGACCTCTGGGGCGAGCGACGGCTGGTCTCGGTCGCCAACCTGACGCGCGCCGATGGCGACGAGTTCCTCGCCCTCGCCGCCGAGGCCGGGGTGACGACCGAGGTGACGACCTACCCGCTCGAGCGGGCGAACGAGGCGCTGGCGGACCTGCGCGGCGGCACCCTGACGGGTGCCGCGGTGCTGGTGCCGTGAGGCTGGAGCCGATGGATCACGCAGGTCGGCCCGAACCGCTTCGCGGTGCCTGACATGCTTGGAAACGCGCGTTGGAAATCTCCTTCCCGATCGAGTTCATTGTTCCTGGAACGGCGGTCTCCCTGCAGGCCAAGCGGGCGAAATCGAGGGAGGATTGGAAGGAGCGGGTCAGGCGCGCCTCCCGCGCCGAGCTGCCTGAAGGGCACTGGGCGACAAGCGATCCGATCGCGGTGACCCTGTTCTATTTTCCCGAGGGAGCGATGGGTGGCGATCTCGACAACATCATCAAGCTGGTGCTGGATGCGCTGGTCAGGCATGTTTATCGTGACGACCGGCAAATCGAGCGCATTCTGGTGCAGAAGTTCGAGCCGGATAGCATCTTCTCGTTCGCCGAGCCCTCCGAAGCCTTGAGGCGTGCGGTTTTGGGCCCAAGGCCATCGCTCTACGTGCGTCTGTCCAACGAACCGTTCGAGGATCTGAGATGACTGGCATCGAAACCGAGGAGGCGGTCCTGGAAGCGGTGCTCCCCCGGTTGAAGGCAGAGGGGTTTGACGTCTTTCGCGATCCGCCGGCAAATCTCCTGCCCGAGTTCATGTCCGGCTATCGACCCGATGCGATCGCCATCGGGCAGGGGAAGAAAATCGCCATCGAGGTTGTCGGCTCCCGGGCCTCCGCAGCGAGGGTCGCGGCGCTGCACGAACGTTTTGCTCCCGGCCGGGGTTGGGAGCTCCGTGTGGTTCATGCGGGACCGCAAGCTGGCACCCAACCCATCGAGATCGTTCCTGAAAGCTCGATCGAGCGTTCATTGGCGATGGTCGGACAATTGACGGACGCTGGATTGACCCAGGCTGCGGTGCTCATCGGCTGGGCGACATTCGAGGCGATTGGCCGTCGCCTCAGTCCCGAGAAATTCAAGCGACCCCAGACGCCCGGCCGCCTCGTCGAGGTTCTGGCATCGGAGGGCCTGCTCACGCCGGACGAGGCGGACAGCGTGCGCGGCCTCATCGAGACGCGCAACCGGCTGATTCACGGCGATCTCGAGGTCGAGGTGACAAAGAAAACGGTCAAGGACTTCACGCGCATCCTGCGCACCTTGCTTTCGCAGATCGAGGCTGAGGCGCCGGCGGGCTGAGGCCCGCGCTTGCCATCCCCCCACCTTCGCGCTACCGCCCAGGCATCTGGCGCCGGATCATCTGGCGAACGCCATAAGCAATGAAGAGCGAGGGTGGCATGGGAATCAAGGATGTGCTGGTCGGCGGGGTCGCCGCCTTGGGCCTCCTGGCCGGCGTGGCGGCGGCCGAGCCCGTGAAGGTTGGCATGGTGACGACGCTCTCGACCGGCGGCGGCTATCTCGGCCAGGACGTGCGCGACGGCTTCATCCTGGCGCTCGAGATGGCCGGCGCCACCGACCGGGTCGAGCTCCTGGTCGAGGATGACGGGCTCGAGCCCGAGAAGGGGGTGCAGATCGCCGAGCGCATGGTCGAGCGCGACGGGGTGCAGGTGATGACCGGCATCATCTTCTCCAATGTCGCCATGGCCGTGGTGCCGAAGCTGGTCAGGGGCGGCATGATCTATCTCTCGCCCAATGCCGGCCCCTCGGCGCTCGCCGGCAAGGGCTGCCACGAGAACTACTTCAACGTCGCCTGGCAGAACGACGACCTGCACGCCGCGATGGGCGCCTATGTGGCCGAGCAGGGCTTCGACAACGTCTACCTGCTCGCGCCCAACTACCCGGCGGGCAAGGACGCGCTGACCGGCTTCAAGCGGATGTACCAGGGCGGCATCGCCGGCGAGGTCTACACCCAGCTCGGCCAGACCGACTACGCGGCCGAGCTCGCCAACCTCCGGGCGGCGGCGCCCGACGCGGTCTTCTTCTTCTATCCGGGCGGCATGGGCATCAACTTCGTCAAGCAGGCGGCGCAGGCCGGGATCAGCCAGGAGATCCCGTTCTTCGGCCCGGCCTTCTCCTTCGATGACACCCTGCTCGACGCGGTGGGCGAGGCGGCGGTCGGCATCAAGAACACCTCGCAGTGGTCGCCGGACCTCGACAACGAGGCGAACAAGGCCTTCGTCGCCGCCTTCAAGGAGAAGTACGGCCGCTATCCGACACTCTATGCGAGCCAGGGCTTCGACACGGCCAACCTGCTGCTCGGCGCCATGGACGCGGTCGGCGACGATCTCTCGGACCAGGATGCGTTCCGCGAGGCGCTCAGGGCCGCCGATTTCGTCTCGGTGCGCGGCGCTTTCCGCTTCGGCCCGAACCAGCATCCGATCCAGGACATCTACGTGCGCGAGGCCTATGTCGACGACAGCGGCAACGTCACCAACCGCATCGTCGGCACGGTGCTCGAGGACCACGCCGACGCCTACGCCGCGGAATGCGCCATGTAGCTCGCGGCCCGGCGACCGCGGGCTTCATGCTGCTCTTCCTCGAACAGCTCCTGAACGGCGTGCAGCTCGGCATGACGCTGTTCATGATGGCGGCCGGGCTGACGCTGGTCTTCGGCGTCATGAACTTCATCAACCTGGCGCACGGCTCGCTCTTCATGGCGGGCGCCTATGTGGCCGCCGCCGTGGTCGCCGCCACGGGCTCGTTCCTGCTCGGGCTGCTCGCGGGCGTCGCCGCTGCCGCCGTCTTCGGCATCGTGCTCGACCGGGTGATCGTGCGCCGGCTGACGGGGAGGGGCCATCTCGACCAGGTGCTCGCCACCTTCGCCGTGATCCTGATCGCCAACGAGACCGTGGGCCTCGTCTTCGGCCTGCAGCCGCTGGCCCTCGATCCGCCTTCCTGGCTCGAAGGCACGGTCGAGATCCTGCCGGGCGCTCCCTATCCGCTCTACCGCCTCGCGGTGATCCTGGTCGGCCTCCTCGTCATGGCCGGGCTCTGGTTTTTGGTGATGCGCACGCGGATCGGCATGTGGGTCCGGGCGGGTGCGTCCAATCCCGAGATGATCCAGCTCCTGGGCGTCGATATCGACCGGCTCAACGGGCTGATCTTCGCCCTGGGTGCCGCGCTCGCCGGACTCGCCGGCATCGTCGCCGGGCCCTTCATCGCCATCCAGTCCGGCATGGGCGAGGCGATCCTGATCCTCGCCTTCGTCGTCGTCGTGATCGGCGGCATCGGCTCCATCCTGGGGGCCGCCATCGGTGCTCTTCTGGTCGGCGTCGGCGACACGCTGGGGCGGGCCTACCTGCCGGATCTGCTCCATGCGGCGCTGCCGGCCGGCACCGCCGATGGCCTCGGCCCGGCGCTCGCCTCGATGGGCATCTACCTCCTGATGGCGCTGGTCCTCGCCCTTCGGCCCAGGGGCCTGCTCGCCCGATGATCCGCGTCTGGCCGCTCCTTCTGGCCCTGGGCGGGCTGGCGCTCGCCGGGCTCTATGTCGAGCTCTCGGGCGAGCGCTATCTCTGGGCCGTCCTGACCCGGATCGCCATCTACGGGCTCGCCGCCTCGGGGCTCAACCTGGTGCTCGGCGTGGGCGGGCTGATCAGCTTCGGCCACGCCGCCTTCCTCGGCCTCGGCGCCTACGTGGTCGGCATCCTCTCGCTGCATGCCTTCGAGGAGGCGCCGCTTTTCGGCCTTCTCGCCAGCAACGCAGCGCTCGTCGCCTGGCCCCTGGCCATCGCCTCGGGCGCTCTGGCCGGCCTCGTCATCGGGCTCGTAACCTTGCGCAGCGGCGGCGCCTATTTCATCATGATCACGCTGGCCTTCGCCCAGATGCTCTATTTCGGCTTCGTCTCGGCCGAGCGCTATGGCGGCGAGGACGGGCTCTCGCTCTGGTGGGGGCGGAACGAGCTTTTGGGCGTCTCGCTCGACGACCGCAGGGTCTTCTTCATCACCGTCTGGCTGATCCTGGCCCTTTGGAGCGTCCTCAAGCTCCGCCTCATGGCGGCCCCCTTCGGCCGCGCCCTCGCCGCCAGCCGGATGAACCCCGAGCGGCTGGCGGCCCTCGGCGTCGACGTCTTTCGCCTCCGCCTCCTCGCCTTCATCGTCTCGGCGGCGGTCGTCGCCCTGGCCGGGGCGCTCCTCGCCAACCTCACCGGCTTCGTCAGCCCGGCGAGCCTCGCCTGGCCGGTCTCGGGCGAGCTCATCGTGATGTGCGTCCTGGGTGGCCTTGGCACCGTCGCCGGCCCGATCCTGGGCGCCGCCGCCCTGATCCTGCTCGAGGAGACGCTGGTCTCGTTCACCGAGCACTGGCAGCTCTTCGTCGGGCTCGCCCTGCTCGCCATCGTCCTCGCCTCGCGCCGGGGTGTCAGCGGGCTGCTGGGCCTGGGGCGTGGCTGAGCCCTCGTTGCTCGAGGCGCGGGGCCTCGCCAAGGCCTATGGCGGCGTCTTCGCCGTGCGGAACGTGTCGCTCAACCTCGAAGCTGGCGAGATCCACGCGCTGATCGGGCCGAACGGCGCCGGCAAGAGCACGTTGATCGGCCTGCTGCACGGCGCCATCCCCGCCGATTCCGGCACGGTCAGCTTCGCCGGCCGAATGCTCGACGGAAGCGGACCCGCCCAGCGCGCCAGGATCGCGCTCGCCCGCTCCTTCCAGCGGACGGCGCTCTTTTCGGAGCTCTCGGTCGCCGAGCATGTCGGCCTCGCGGTCCGCGCCGCCGCCGGACGCAGCTTCGGCTGGTGGCGGCCCGCGCCCGGGGACCACCTCGACATGCTGGCCGGGCTCGGCCTCGCGGATGTCGCGGACCGGCCGGCGGGCGAGCTGGCGCACGGCCGGCAGCGCCTGGTCGAGCTCGCCATGGTGGTGGCGGCCCGACCCAGGGCGATCCTCATGGACGAGCCCTTCGCCGGCCTCGCCCCCGATGACCGGCCGGCTCTGGCCGAGCGCCTCGCGGCGCTCAAGCGGCGCCACGCCCTCCTGCTCGTCGAGCACGACATGGACGTGGTCTTCAAGCTCGCCGACCGGATCTCCGTCCTGGTCGCGGGCAGCATCATCGCCAGCGGCCCGCCCGAGGCGATCCGCGCCGACCCGCGGGTGCAGCAGGCCTATCTGCGGGACGAGGGCTGATGCTGGCGGTCCGCGACCTCGAGGTCGCCTACGGCCCGACCCAGGTGCTCTTCGGCGTCTCGCTCGAGGTCGAGGCCGGGAGGATCGTCGGCCTGCTCGGCCGCAACGGCATGGGCAAGACCACGCTGATCCGCTCGCTCTTCAACCTGACCCGGCGGCTCGGCGGCGGCGTGACCTTCGAGGGCGAGGACCTGGCCGCCCTGCCGCCCTTCGCCGTCGCGCGGCGAGGCATCGCCCTGGTGCCCGAGGGCCGTCAGATCTTCCCCAATCTCAGCGTCGAGGAGAATCTCGTCGCCACGGCACGGCCCGGGGAATGGACGCTTCGCGGGGTGCTCGACCTCTTCCCCCGCCTCGCCGAGCGGCGGCGCGGCCCGGGGAGCTCGCTCTCGGGCGGCGAGCAGCAGATGCTGGCGATCGGCCGGGCACTGCTCACCAACCCCCGGCTGCTCGTGCTCGACGAGGCGACCGAGGGGCTGGCGCCGGCGGTGCGGGGCGAGATCTGGCAGCGAATCCGCAGGCTCGGGGCGACCGGCATCGCCATTCTCCTCGTCGATCCGCACCTCGGCCGCCTGCTCGAGCTCACCGATACCAACGTGATCATCGAGAACGGGCGTAGCGTCTGGCAAGGCAGCTCGGCCGAGCTTCGTGCCCGGCCGGAGCTGCAGCGGCGCCACCTGGCCGTGTGAGGGGACGGATCGTCGAGCGGGCCTACACCGCTTCGCGGTGCGCTTCCTGCAGGAGGCAGCGGATGTCGCCGGAGGCCCGCTCGAGGAAGCTCAGAACGCGGGCATCGCCGTAGTCGTAGAAAAGATCGCCCGGGTCGCTCGAGGTCTGGCCGCGAAAGCGGCCGAGCGCCAGCTCGAGCACGGCATGGATCGAATCGAGCGAGCGGGCCGGGGTGGCGAGCAGCTCGTTCTCGAGCTCCTCGATCCGCTGGTCGAGCTGCTCCAGCTCGCGCTCCAGCGCGTCGAGCCCGGCATCGCTCTCGACCCGGCCCATCTCCTGCATCATGCCGCGGATCTCGGCCGACGACATGCCGGCGAGCTGCAGCGGCGCGAAGGCCCATTCGGGCAGGGTGCGCCGCAACTGGTCCTGGCGCTCGACGAGAATGTCGCGCCGCCGCTGCATGTCGCTGATGCGCCGCACCAGCAGGGTCGAATTGTTGATGACGTTCATTGCTCTCGATCCTCCGCTCGCCGACCGGCCACCAAGGGCTTCCGGTGCATGGCATGTTGATGGCCGACTAACGCCGTTCAGATAGCGTCGATGATTTTTACATGTCAACAGAATCTAAATAAAAACTTGAACGAATATTTAGGAAAAAAGAAGATAAAATTTTATCGAAATTTTATTACTGTTTTTCTCGAATGACGGAAAGAACCACGCCCGGCTCGGCCCGCCCCAAAGGGCGCTTTGCCATGGTGCCGCGCCGGGCTAGCGTAGCGGTCATCGACGGCGATGACGGGGATGTGCCGTGGCGGGCAGCAGGGACGGCCGGCGTCGGCCGGCGGGCGACGGTGGCGGTGACGGCGTGGCGCGGCCGCCGTCGCTGCTCGCCCGGCTGCGCACCTATCTCTTCGCCGGCATCGTGGTCACTGCACCGGTCAGCATCACCTTCCTGATCGTCTGGCAGATCCTCGACTTCCTCGACCGCACGGCGAACCGCCTGATCCCGGACCGCTACGACCCGGCCAACTACCTGCCCTTCGGCATTCCGGGGCTCGGCCTTCTGGTGATGCTGCTGCTCCTGATCTTCATCGGCTGGTTCGCCGCCGGCTTCGTCGGCCGCTTCCTGATGCGCGCCGGCGAGCGGGTGCTCGACCGCATGCCTGTCGTCCGCTCGATCTACGGCACGCTCAAGCAGATCTTCGAGACCGTCCTGGCGCAATCCTCGCGCTCGTTCCGCGAGGTCGTGCTGCTCGAATGGCCGAGGCGCGGGCTCTGGGTCATCGGCTTCGTCACCGGGCCCACCTCGGGCGAGATCAAGAGCCGCTTCGACGGCGAGTTCGTCAACATCTTCCTGCCGACGACCCCGAACCCGACCTCGGGCTTCCTCGTCTTCGTCCCGGCCCGCGACGTCATCCACCTCGACATGAGCGTCGAGGATGGCATCAAGCTCGTCATCTCCGGCGGCATCGTCGCCCCGGGACGGGACCGGGACCTGCCACCCGGCGACGACCCGGCCCGGCCACCGGCGGCGCCCTAGGCAGGGCGACTGCCCCGCTCAGACGGCGATCACTTCCTCGGCGGTGACCAGCGGCTCGACCGCAAAGAGCGCGTCGTTGAAGTCGCGGTCGCTGCCGCCATTCAGGGGCTTGTCCTCGAAGGCGACGATGAAGCGCCCGTCGTCGCTGCCCGACGTGACCTGGCCGGTGCCGCCCGGATTGAGGGTGTTGGAGAGCGGGTTGGGCGAGCCGGCATCGATCGTGTGCAGGATGTTGCCGAGCACCAGCGTCTCGTCGCCGCCGGCGGCGAGGTGGACGAGGTCGGGCACGGTGTCGGTCACCGAGGCGGGACCGCCGCCCGCTCGGAACTCGAGCGTGCCACCCTCGAAGATGGCGGCATCGTTGAGCGCCCAGCCATTGGCGACGAGGAAGAGGCCGAAGCCGGTGCCGGGGGTGAGGTCGGCGGGATCGAAGAGGTCGCTGAGCTGCACGGCGTCGCCCGGCTCGAGCGGGCCACCGCCGGGGCGGGCCGCAGCCGATGCATCGGCGCTGGCGTCGGCGTGCTCGATCCGCTCGAACGCCCAGCTCGTGGCCCCGATCGTGCCGTCCGGACCCACCAGATAGACGCCGAGGCTGCTCTGGAAGGCTGCGACCTCGTCGACGAAGGCGATCTCGGCATCGCCCGAGGGCCCGACCAGGAAGAGCGGCGCGCCGTGGATCTCGCTGTCCGGCAGTGGCACCTTCTCGGCCAGCGGCGGCAGGGTATCGGATCCCGCCGGCGGCGTGCCGCCCAGCTCGAAGGCGCCGATGTCGGGCGTGGCGTCGCGCAGGTAGCCGCGCTGGTCGGTGGCGGGTGCGCCGGTTGGGTCGGCGTTGTCGAGGGCGGGGTTCGACGCGCTGTCGAGCAGCGCCGCGGTCGGCGTCGGCCCGCCATTGTCGGCGAGGACGCCGGCATAGAGCCCGGTCGGCTGGGGGCTGTGGTCGGCGCCAAAGGTGAGGAAAGTGCGCGTGTCGGCGAAGACGTCTCGGGGATCGACGCCGAGTTGGTCGCCGGCGACGCTGCCCGCCAGGCTGGCCTGGCCGAGGATGTTGCCGCCGCCGCTGTCGACGGCGCCTGCGACGTCCATCGCGACGAACTGGCTGATGGCGCCACGAAGCGCCAGCTCGTTGCCGAGCACGAGGCTGTTGGTCAGCGTGAGCGTGGCATCCGGCGCGACCACGATGCCGCCGGCGACGAGCACGCCCGGATCGAGGCTGCTCGGCACGATAGCGTGATTGCCGGTGATGGTCGAGTTGATGATCTCGGCGGTCGCCTGCTCGATCCGGAGCGCTCCGGCCGGTGAAGTCAGAAATGGATCGCCGAAGGTGTTCGCCGCGATGGTGCTGTTGGTGATCGAGATCGTTCCATTGGAGATCTCCACGGGCGTGCTGGAGGCGAAGTTCTCGGTGATCGTCGAGCGGTCGATCGAGACCTCGCCGCGGAGGCTTATCGCCGGAGCGTCATCGCTGTCGCTACCGCGGATCAGGCTGTCGACGATCGTGATCGTGCCCTCCAGGGAGAGCGCCGGGGTGGCATGAATGGAGACGTTGTCGACGAGGGCGACATCCCGGAGATCGAACGTGCCCTTGCCGCTGATCGCCGTGCCGCCGTGCTCGGCGAACACCGTCCGTTCGGCGAGGAGGCTGCCGCCGGCAAGCAGGATGCCGCCCGTGCCTTCCTGGGGATCGCCCCTTGCGACGTTGTGCTGAAAAAGGCTGTCGGCGACGGTGATGTCGCTGCGCAGAGCGGCAATCGCCCCGGCCAGGCGGTCGGGGTGGGGTGAAAACGATCCATTGTCGAGCATCGCCACGCGCTCGAGCACGAGGCTCCCGTCGCTGACGCCGACCGCCCCGCCTTCGAGCCCTGTGCCGTTGGCGTCGCCGAGCTCGTGGTCGGGTCGCCCTTCGGTCGTTCCCGCTCCGGCGATGGTCAGATCCCGCAGCTCGAGCGCGGTCTCCTGGACCAGGAAGGTGCGCGAGGCGGGGTAATCCCGTTCCGTGGTGATGGTGATGCCGTCAAAGCCGCCGTCCCGCGGATCGCCGTCGACGACGAGCAGGTCGGTGACCACGAGCTGGCCTTGGGTCAGGGTCAGGATGCCGCCGCGCAGGGCCTCGGCGAAGGTCACGGTGTCGGCGCCCGGCGAGCGGTTGGCGAGGTCGACCGCCTCGCGCAGCGACAGGAGCCCGTCATCGGCGTCGACGATGTCGGCGAGGGTCGTGACCTCGAGCGTGGCCTGGGGCGCGCTGACCAGGGTCACCGCGCTGGCGGAGCTGGTCGAGAGCTGCTCGTGGCGGGTCAGGGGGACGGCGCCGGCAAGAATATCGTCATCGAGCACCAGAATCTCCCATCCCCTTGCGGGGAACATTTATCCAAGCTGCTCGCCAGCCTGCCTCCGGCGACCTGGAATACAGACGACTTTGCAAAGCGGACCGGAATTTGGCAAGTGATGAATGTCGAAGCTTGAATATTCAACCTGTGGGGGAATGTCGTTGATGGTGGTTTATTTTGAGCTCGCGGCTGCTCTCGGCCGGCCGCGATGACCACCAGGCTGCATTTCATCTCGGGCCTGCCCCGGGCCGGCTCGACCCTGCTCGCCGGCATTCTCCGGCAGAATCCGCGTTTCCATGCGGCGATGACCAGCCCCGTGGGCGCGCTCTTCGGCGTGATGCTGAACGCCATGGGGCGCGGCAACGAGATGGGGCTGTTCATCGACGAGACGCAGAAGAAGGAGCTGCTGGCGGCAATCTTCGAGTGCTACTACCGCCCGCAATCGGCCCGGAGCGTGGTCTTCGACACCAACCGCGCCTGGTGCGCGCGCCTGCCGGCGCTCCTTGCCATCTTTCCTGAGTCAAAGGTGATCTGCTGCGTGCGCAGCGTCGCCTGGATCATGGATTCGCTCGAGCATCTGGTGCGCCGGAACGCCTTCGAGCCGTCCCGGCTCTTCGCCAGCCCCGACGAGCGGGCGACGGTGTTCAGCCGCGTCGAGGCCCTGGCGCATCGCGACCGGCTGGTCGGCTTCGCCTGGTCGGCCCTGAAGGAGGCCTATTACGGCGAGCACGGCCGCTCGCTGCTGATCCTCGAATACGACATCCTGGCCCAGCGGCCGGCGGAGACGCTGAAGCTGGTCTACGAGTTCCTGGGCGAGGCGCCGTTCGCCCATGATTTCGACGCGGTCGACTATGCCGAGCCCGAGTTCGACGCGCAGCTCTCCACCCCGGGCCTGCACACGGTGAAGCGCAAGGTGGAGTTCACGCCGCGGCGCACGCTGCTGCCGCCCGACCTCTTCGAGAAATACGCGCAGCTCTCGTTCTGGCGCGATCCCGAGGGCTCGCAGGCCTTTCGGATCACCGTGCAGCCGGAGCAGCCGGCGGCGGCGTAGGGCCTCGGCGGGCGTGGCCATTTCGGCGCGACGCCCCTAGTCTGCGGCGCGTTCACCTCGAGGATCGCCATGCCCGATGCCGACACCCTGTCCCTGCTCGCCCGGATCGCCGAAGCCCTGGAGCGGCAGAGCCCGCCGCCCGCCCCCTCGCTCGGCCTCGGCACCGCCCGGGCCTACGTGTTCGACGCGCCGGCCAGGGCCTTGCGAGCGGTGCCGCGGGTGGCCCGCATCGATTTCGAGCTGCTCTGCGGCATCGACCACGTGGCCGCCATCCTGCTCGACAACACCCGCCGCTTCGCGCGCGGCCTGCCGGCCAACAACGCGCTCCTCTGGGGTGCGCGCGGCATGGGCAAGTCGAGCCTGGTCAAGGCGGTGCACGGGCTGGTCGAGCGGGAAGGGGCCGACCTCATCCTGATCGAGATCCACCGGGAGGACATCGATTCCCTGCCGCACCTCCTGAACGACCTCGCCCGCCAGCCCGATCGTTTCCTCCTCTTCTGCGACGACCTCTCCTTCGATACCGGCGAGAGCAGCTACAAGTCCTTGAAGGCCGTGCTCGAGGGCGGGCTCGAGGGAAGGCCCACGAACGTCCTCTTCTACGCCACCTCCAACCGCCGCCACCTGATGCCCCGGCAGATGATCGACAACGAGCGCGGCACCGCCATCAACCCCGGCGAGGCCGTCGAGGAGAAGGTCTCCCTCTCCGACCGCTTCGGCCTCTGGCTGGGATTCCACCCCTGCAACCAGGAGACCTACCTCGCCATGGTCGACCGCTACGCCCGGCATTTCGAGCTGGACGTGGCGCCCGACCGCCTGCGCCGCGAAGCCCTCGAATGGTCCACCACGAGAGGCAGCCGCTCCGGCCGCGTCGCCTGGCAGTTCATCCAGGACCTGGCAGGGCGGTTGGGCCAGCGGATCGCATGAGCGGCCGGAGCCGATGGGCCCCTCCCGCGTCTTCCGACAGAGCATAGCCATGCCCGATGGGCGGCTATCGCCTGCCTGCCTGCGCCACAACCCCTGGCGTCGCCCCATTCGCCCCAGGACCGCATCGAAGGAAGGCTGCCATGAAGGAAGTGATCGTCATCGGCGAGGCGGAGGACGGCGCCATGAAGCAGGCGGAGAATTGCCTCGTCGAGGCGGAAGCCATGCTGCTCATGGCGGACAACCACAAGGGCTACGGCATGCCGGTCGGCGGTGTCGCCGTCTACAAGGACAGGATACCGCCTGCCGGAGTCGGCTTCGACATCGCCTGCGGCAACAAGGCGGTCAAGACGAGCTTGAAGCGCGGGGACATCGAGGATCGACTGGAGCCCCTGGCCGATGCGATCTTCGCTTCCCTGTCCTTCGGAATTGGCGGAACCAATCCAACGCCCGTGGAGCACGAGCTCTTCGACGACCCCGCCTGGGACGAGGTCGACTTTCTGCGAAAATCGGCCCGCCTGAAGCGAACGGCACGAGCGCAGTTGGGCTCGATTGGCTCCGGCAATCACTACGTGGATGTCTTCGCGGACGAGGACGACAACATCTGGATCGGCGTCCATTTCGGCTCCCGCGCCCTCGGCCATGCCATCGCCTCGCATTTCATGAAATTGGCCGGCGACAACCTCGCTATCATGGACGAGACCCCGCATACCCTGGACGTGAGCTCGAAGGTCGGCCGGGACTACATCGCCAGCATGAAATTGGCCGGGAAGTACGCCTATGCCGGCCGGGACTGGGTCTGCGAGACCGTGGCGGAGATCCTCGGCGCGGAGATCACGGACGAGGTGCACAATCATCACAACTATGCCTGGCACGAGGAGCATCACGGCAAAAAATATTGGGTCGTCCGCAAGGGTGCCACGCCGGCCTTTCCGGATCAGCGCGGCTTCGTGGGCTCGTCCATGGGCGACGATTCGGTCATCCTGCAAGGCGTGGACAGCGCCGAATCGAGAAAGCTCTTCTACTCGACCATTCACGGCGCCGGGCGCGTCATGTCGCGAACCCAGGCCGCCGGTCGACGACGCAGGGTCAGGACCGAAAGAACCAGGCCGGACGGCACGACCTACCCGTTCTCGGAATGGGTGCAGGTCGGTGGCCTGGTGGACTTCGACGACGTGAAGGAAAGGATCAGGGAGCAGGGCGTGATCCTGAGGGGTGCCAGCGCCGACGAGGCGCCGGAGGTCTACAAGGAGCTGTCGGAGGTCCTCGAGGCCCATGCGGGAACGGTGCAGGTCCTGCGCACGCTCCGCCCCCTGATCGTCTGCATGGCCGAGTGAGCCGGGACGGGGAGCCCTCCAGGAAGGCAGAGCGTCCCCGTCGCCCTCCGGGCTAGCGCAACTGGCTGTCCTTGCTGCCCCGCCGGTTGAACAGCGAGGCCGCCGGACGGCCGTCGAGCACCGACTGGCACGGCACGCACGTCCTTGCATTGGGCAGCGCCCGGCGCCGCGCCTCCGGAATCTCCAGGCCGCACCGCTCGCAATGCGTCTCGCCCTCGCCGGCCAGCATCCTCGCCCGCGCCAGCCGCACGGCGTCCGTCACCGTATCGTCGATCTGCTCCTGAACAGCCCCATCCCGCGTCCAACCGCCAGCCATCCGGCCACCTCCACCTTCGAGGACTTCAGACCAGAGACATGGGAAGCGGCAGCCGGATTCCAACGATGGACAACAGGGGCGATGGGGAAGGGGCTCACCGTTCTTCATGGAGGATGCCGGGGAAGTTGACCTTCCCGGAACCCCATCGGGTGCTCGGGGTTGTTCAATGCCCGCGCGAAAGCACCTTCTGAAGCACGGAAATATGGTGTATATTTGACTTCGGGCGGTCGCCCGATCATCGGGAACGACCCCAATGGGGAGGTCACGCATGGCTCATCAGGCAGACCTGTCGAATCCGTCGAGCTGGGATCCGGAGCTGGACGCCGTCAAGGCGGCGCCGAAGCACCACAAGGTCATCTTCGAGAACGACAATGTCCGCGTGCTCGAGGTGACGCTGGAGCCCCAGGACGAGGAGCCGGTGCATCATCATCGGTGGCCCTCGGTCTTCGTCCTCGACCAGATCAAGCCGCCGGTCACGGACATCTCTCCCGATGGCCAGCGGCAACCGCCGCATCGGGACATCATCAAGGCGCTCGAGGCGTGGGACGGCAAGGGCTGCCTCGTCGTCAACATGGCGCCCCAGCCGGCCGGCCGGGTCCTGAACGAGTCGGACACGACCGTGCACGGCATCAGGATCGAGATGAAGAACATGGGCTGAGCGGGCTGCGGCAGCAGCCCGCTCGACGATCATCGCCGCGTCTGGCCGGTCCGACCCGGCCCGCCGATCCCGGCGAGCCGGCTGGCGGCGATGCGGTCGTCACGGGGATCGGCGGCCGGCGTCCGGCACCCACCCATGATATGGCCCGACCGATCTCGACATGCGCAAAACCGATTGATTTACCACAAGAACACCGTCACTTTTGCCGAGCTCGCGGAAATGCCCAAGTTCCAGGGCACCGGGGCCGGGAACGAAAAAGACGGTTCGAGCGCGACACCAGAATCGTGCGTGTTTGAATGCGATCCGTCGACAATCCGCTTGGCCTCGAGTTTGGTCCGCCAAGGGGGAGTAGGATGGCTGAGCAATACCGTATCGATCAATTTTTTCTTTTGCATGCGGCGCGCGCCGATCAATGGCGCGAGGTCCTCACGGCGGCGGACGACTGGGCGAAGGGCGCCGGCAGCGCCGCGAAGGTCGAGGAAGAGCTTCGCGACGTGGCGTTGATCGAGGAGTTCCACGCCTATCCGGGCATGCGCCTGATGGGGCGGCTCCGCGAGCGGCTGGCGGCCGGGGATGCCGGCGCCGTCGCCGGCATGGTGCGGGTCTTCGCCGACGCCATCCTGACCCACGGCTACGCCCAGCAGGTCGATGGCGAGCCCGGCGCGGACAGCGGCGAGGAGTTCCCCGAGGTCGTGCCGAGCGTCATGTCGCGCGGCGAGCGTCGCCGACCCTATTTCGAGATATTGCTGGTGACGCCGCAGCCGGCGTCGCGCTGGCCCGGCCTCGCGGCCGAATTTCGCCGCCTGCGCCGCGCCGAGGACCAGTTCGTCTACGAGCCGGTGATCGTCGGCAGCTTCGAGGACGCGCTCTGCGCGGCGCTCGTCAACCCCCGCCTCATGGCGGTCATCGTCTCCGAGGGCTTCGCCTTCCACTCGGCGCACGAGGCGCCGGTGCTCCGGAGCATTCTCGACAAGACCGTGGGCAAGCTCGAGCCGACCGCCTCGTCGCTGGCGCTGGCCGGATGGCTGAAGCGGCTGCGGCCCGAGCTCGATCTCTACGTCATGTCCGATCGCGACGTCGAAAGCCTTGCCGCGTCGAAGCAATCGGCTTGCGTTCGCCGGATCTTCTACGCGGTGGAAGAGGTTCTGGAGCTCCATCTTTCGGTCATGGAGGGCGTGCAGGCCCGCTACGAGACGCCCTTCTTCGACAACCTCAAGCGCTATGCCCAGCGGCCCATCGGCACCTTCCACGCGCTGCCCATCGCGCGCGGCAAGTCGGTGTTCCGCTCGCCCTGGATTCGCGACATGGGCGAGTTCTACGGCATCAACCTCTTCCTCGCCGAGAGCAGCGCCACCACCGGCGGCCTGGACAGCCTGCTCGAGCCCACGGGCAACATCAAGAAGGCGCAGGAGCTGGCGGCCCGCGCCTTCGGCGCCGACCACGTCTTCTTCGTCACCAACGGCACCTCGACCAGCAACAAGATGGTGGTGCAGGCGCTGGTCGCCCCCGGCGACATCGTGATCGTCGACCGCAACTGCCACAAGTCGCACCATTACGGCCTGGTGCTGGTCGGCGGCCAGCCGATCTATGTCGAGGCCTTTCCGCTGACGCAGTACTCGATGTACGGCGCCGTGCCGCTCGAGGCGATCAAGTCGGCGCTGCTGGCGCTGAAGGACGAGGGCCGGCTCGACCGCGTGCGCCTGCTCGATCTCACCAACTGCACCTTCGACGGCCACATGTACAACACGCGGCGCGTCATGGAGGAGTGCCTGGCGATCAAGCCGGACCTCATCTTCCTCTGGGACGAGGCCTGGTCGGGCTTCGCCCGCTGGTCGCCCTTCCTCAGGCCGCGCACGGCCATGGGGGCGGCCGCGGACATCGAGGCGTGGCTGGGCGACCCGGCCTCGGTCGCGGCCTACGAGAAGCAGCAGAAGGCGCTCGGCCCCAAGCCGACGAGAAAGCAGCTGCTCGAGACCCGGCTGATCCCCGACCCGCGCCAGGTCCGGCTCCGCGTCTACCAGACCAACTCGACCCACAAGTCGATGTCGGCGATCCGCCAGGGCTCGATGGTGCTGGTCAAGGACGTCGACTATCCCAAGGTGGAGAGCCAGTTCCACGAGGCGGTCTTCACCCATGCCTCGACCAGCCCCAACCAGCAGCTCATCGCCAGCCTCGACGTGGCCCGCCGGCAGATGGAGCTGGAGGGCTACGGCCTCGTCATGAACGCGATCTCGATCGCGCTCCGGATCAGGAGAGCCGTCAACAGCCATCCCCTGATCTCGAAGTATTTCCGCATCCTCGGCGCCGACGAGCTGATCCCGGCAGCCTATCGCCAGTCCGGATTCAAGGACTACCTCACGCCCGGCACGACCTGGGGCGACATCGTCCAGTCGATGCGCGAGGACGAGTTCTATCTCGACCCCACGCGCATGACGCTGGTCTGCGGTGACGCCGGCTTCGACGGCACGCAGTTCAAGGGGCTGCTCGCCGGCCGCTACGACATCCAGGTCAACAAGACCTCGCGCAACTCGGTCCTGCTGCAGTCCAACATCAACAACACCAGGAGCGACGTCGCCCACCTGCTGCGCGTGCTCGCCGAGATCTGCGGCGAGATCGAGGAAAGGCTCCGCAGCGGCGGGGAGGGGGCCCGGAAGATCTTCGCCGCCCGCACGAAGAGCCTGATGCACGACGTGCCGGACCTGCCGAACTTCAGCCACTTCCACGATGCCTTCCGCCAGGACGCCGGCAAGAACACGCCCGAGGGCGACATGCGCACGGCCTTCTTCATGGCCTATGACGAGAGCGCTTGCGAATACGTCCCGCTCAACGGGCCGGAGATGGACAAGCGGCTGGCCAGCGGGCCGGAGCTGGTCTCGTCGAACTTCGTCATCCCCTACCCGCCGGGCTTCCCGATCATGGTGCCGGGCCAGGTGCTGACCGCCGAGACCATCGGCTTCATGCGCAAGCTCGATGTGAAGGAGATCCACGGCTACGAGGCGGCCAAGGGGCTGAAGCTGATCAAGCCGGAAGCGCTCGGCGCCGGCAAGGCGCAGGGCAAGCCGGCGAAGCGCGGCGGCGGCTGACCCGCGGGGCGGTCCGAGTCAATGCAAGGGCTTCGTCTTGCTGCCCGCTCCATGAGGGGAAATCCATGTTCACGTACATAGCAGAGACCCTGCGCGCCAACCCGCAGCTGGCGATCTTCGTCACGCTCGCCATCGGCTACTGGATCGGGGCCCGCCGGTTCGGCAGCTTCAGCCTCGGCGCCGTCACCGGCACGCTGCTCGCCGGCATCGTCATCGGCCAGATCGGCATCGACATCTCGCCCCAGGTGAAGTCGATCTTCTTCATCATGTTCCTGTTCGCCGTCGGCTTCGGCGTCGGCCCGCAGTTCGTGCGCGGCATCGCCACGGACGGGGCCCCGCAGGCGGCCTTCGCCGTCGTCATCTCGGTGCTCTGCCTCGCGGTCGTCTACATAGCGGCCATCGTCTCGGGCTACGGGCCGGGCCTCGCCGCCGGCCTCCTCGCCGGGGCGCAGACCATCTCGGCCTCGATCGGCCTCGCCACCGACGCGATCAACAATTCCGGCATGGCGGAGGATGCGGCCAAGGCGCAGCGGGACCTGATCCCGGTGGCCTACGCCATCACCTATCTCTTCGGCACCATCGGCACGGGCTGGATCCTGGCCTTCCTCGGCCCCAAGCTGCTCGGCGTCGACCTCGTCGCCGAGTGCGCCCGCTATGAGCGCGAGATGTCGGGCGGGGCGCCCGGCAGCGGCTTCATCAGCGGCCGCCGCGCCCACGAGCTCCGCGCCTACCGGATCAGGGAAGGGGGCAAGGTCGTCGGCCAGACCGTCGCCCAGGCCGAGGCGCTGGGCGGCAGCGAGCGCATCTTCATCGAGGGCCTGCGCCGCGGCGACGCGGTGGCCCCCCACACCGCCGAGACCGTGCTGCAGGCTGGCGACGTGCTCGCCGTCTCGGGCCGCCGCGAGGTCCTGGTCAACCTCCTCGGCGAAGCCGTCGAGGTGGACGACACGGAGCTCCTGAACATCCCGGTCGAGGCCGTCGACGTCCTTTTGGCCGCCAAGGACCTCGACGGGCGCACGCTCGCCGAGGCGGCGCGGGAGCAATACACGCGCGGCATCTTCGTCAACTCGATCCGCCGCGGCTCGGCGGCGGTCAACATCCCGGTCCTGGCGCAGACCAGGCTCAACCGCGGCGACATCATCCGGGTGGTCGGCACCAGGGCCAATATCGACCGCTTCGTCGCCGCCGTGGGCTTCGCCGACCGACCGACCACCATCACCAACATGGTGCTGGTCGGCCTCGCCATCCTCGTCGGCGGCCTGATCGGCGCCCTCGTCCTGCCGATCGGCGGCGTCCCCATCACCCTCTCCACCTCCGGCGGCGCCTTGATCGCCGGCATCTTCGTCGGCTGGCTCAGGACCGTGAAGCCGCAGATCGGCAACGTGCCGCAGCCGACCTTGTGGTTCATGAACTCCGTCGGCCTCAACGTCTTCATCGCCATCGTCGGCATCAGCTCTGGGCCGACCTTCATCGCCGGGCTCAAGGAAGCCGGCTTCGGCCTCTTCTTCTGGGGCATCTTCGCCACCGCGGTGCCGATGCTGCTCGCACCGTTCATCGGCAAGTACATCTTCCGCTTCGATCCGGCGATCAACCTTGGCTGCTGCGGCGGCGCCCGCACCTCGACGGCCTCCGTCGCCATGGTCGGCGAGGTCGCGAAGTCCGACGTGCCGATGCTCGGCTACACCGTCCCCTACGCGGTCAGCAACACGCTGCTGACCCTCTGGGGGCTCGTGATCGTGCTGCTCATCCTCTGAGCCTGTCCGAAACCGCCAGCGAGTCCCGCCGTGGCCCGGCCACGGGGCTCGCCTCGGGCGGCACCCGAGCGATGCCACCCGGTCGCTTTCACCGCGGCTGGCCGTCCTTGCGGACGGTAGGGGATTCTTCATGTGTTTCGACAATGATCCGGGGAAGATGATCTTCCCCGGGCCCCATCCTTTTTTTTGTCATTGTCGGCGGCTCCGGCGGGTTGGTGATGGCGGTGCCGGATCGATGGCCGTGGCCGAAGGCCTGGCAGGCGCCAGGAGAGCTGGAGTGACGGCATGAGCAATCGCACGCGCATCCCGGTCGCGCTCATCCTCCGCCGGCCCGGCGCCGGCGACCGCGAGTGGCCGGTCCTCGCCGATCATCCGCGCGGCGCAGGTGTCAAAAGGCTGGCAAGGGACGTGTCCCGCATGACCCCATGACCAGCAGGTCCACCCGCCGCCTCGCCGTGCTCATCGACGCGGACAACACCTCGCCGCGCATCGCCTCGCCCCTCTTCGCCGAGGTCGCCAAAATCGGCGAGGCCAGCGTGCGGCGCATCTATGGCGACTTCTCCGGCACCCGGCTCAAGGCCTGGGCCGACATCCTCTCCCGCCACGGCATGATCCCGCACCAGCAGTTCGCCTGCGCCAAGGGCAAGAACGCCTCGGACATCGCTCTCGTCATCGACGCCATGGACCTGCTCCACAGCGGCCGCTTCGACGGCTTCTGCCTCGTCTCCTCGGACAGCGACTTCACCCGCCTCGCCGCCCGCATCCGCGAAGAGGGCACCGACGTCTTCGGCTTCGGCGCGAAGAAGACGCCCGAAAGCCTCGTCCAGGCCTGCCGCCGTTTCATCTACACCGAAACCCTCCTGGCCCCCGCCGAACCCGCCCCCGACGGCAACTCCGACTGCGGCCCGAACGGCAAGGCCGCCGGCAGCATCGACCGGCCAGCCGCCAAGCCGCCCGGGGCGGCGCTCGCCATCCTGGAGCGGATCATCGCCGACCTGGACCAGGGCGATGGCTGGGTCAACCTCTCCAATGTCGGCGACCGCCTCGCCAAGCTCGCCCCCGACTTCGACCCCAGCACCTACGGCCACAAGCGCCTCGGCGACCTCGTCAAGGCCACCGCCGCCTTCGACCTCGTCTCCGCCGCCACCGGCAACACGCGGATTAGGCGCAAGGCGGCAAGGAACCGAGGCTGATCCGGGAAGGAAAAAGGGCCGAGGCGAAGAAGCCGGGGGAAATGATTTCCCCCGGGCCCCCTCGGTTTGGCAGGCTCGGGAGAGAGGTATCCCGCTGAGTGTCGGGATTGGGTAGGCGGAAGCCGGCGAGTGGTTAAATTGGTGTCGTGAGGCAGTTGCAAAACTCCGGATGAACGTTGCTGTGCCGTGGTGAGAAATTCTCTGATTTGAGCGCCGATGGACGCCGTCCAGCCGGCATGGCGGCGGGAATTT
>CAYMTA010000053.1:0-28654 GCA_964393275.1 uncultured Geminicoccaceae bacterium
CATTATCGCCGCCGCCAAGCGTGGGCACCAAGTGTTAGAAACAATCCACTAGTTCTGATTCGATGGTATTTTGCGATCTAGAGCAAACTAAGGGGTATGAATTTGATACTCTGATAATTATTCAATGTACCAACGAGGTTTTGCCTCCTATTGATGCGCCGAAAGAAGAAGAACATCGTGCAGCGTGTAAATTGTACGTGGCTATGACCCGTGCGAAAAGAGAGTTGATACTTTCGTTTCACGGCATCGCTAGTCCGTGGATTATGATCGTCAGCGAGAGCATTGGTACGGACTTCTGGTCAGAATATGAAAATTTGAATGAAGTATATCTTTCTGGTATTCCCGACCTGCTACCCGAACTCGATCCGAACAACGGGCTTGAGGATGCTTACAAGCTTTCGGGACCACAGTTCCTTTACACCAAATTTGCCCTCGGGATGTCGATTGGAACGCAGCAAAAGCTTGTGGAAATCGTCGACGGGCGAGGGCTAGTACGAGGTAGCAACAAGCGCCGAGTTAAATGGGCCGATGTGGGTTCACTCCTCGATTCGCTCGCTAAGAGCAAACTACACGATCCAATTGTGGGACCAGCAGTGGCAGCCGAACTCCGTGAGCTCGCGGAGAACTGGCGCGCAAAGTAGTAAGGCGCACAAATGTGGAGTACGCCGGGCGGGGGCAACTGGCTGACCAGGGGATGTTTACCTGAGACCCTGTGAAAAAACTCATGGAGGCCTGCCGATTCCTCGCCGAAGGTCATGACGAAAGTGATGGAATTTGGTGCTTCGGCTTCTCGTCGGACGGTGCCGGCGTGCGGCTCACCGCCGGAGGGGCCGGAAACGCTGCTGCTCGTGAGCCGCACGGTCGGAACGCGGCACGGCAGGATCGTCTGGCGGCGTCAGGGGTTGCTCGGCCTCCGGTTCGAGGCGGCGGCCTGAGAGCCTTCAGCCGTGGCGGGCGCGGCTGTCGGCCGGGGCCTCGTCGCGCTCGGTCATGCCGTAGTCGCGGCTGACCTCGGCGACCCTGAGGCGGTAGTCGGCGAAGATCTGGCCGCGGCCCCGGGCCTGCGCCAGGCGATGCTCGGCGAGGTTCCGCCAGGCCTGGACGGCGGCCTCGTCGCGCCAGAAGGAGAGCGAGACGAACTTGCCGGGCTCGCTGACGCTCTCGAAGCGCTCGACCGAGACGAAGCCGTCGATCCGTTCCAGGAGCGGCCGGAGCTCGGCGGCGATCTCGAAATAGGCGGCCCGGTGCTCGGGCCTGGGCCAGAGCTCGAAGATCACGGCGATCATGGCATGCTTCCCTCCTGGTAGAGAACCAAGGCGCGGGCCGGCAGCGACCGGGTCGTGGCGGCGCCGCTGGTGTCGAGGCGGACGGACCAGTCGCCGGGCGGCAGACGCAGCGGCTCCGCGCGCTGGCCGGCATTGAGCGCCAGGACGAAGCGCGCGTCCAGGGCGGGGAGGCCGTCATCGTCGATCTCGCCCGGCGCGTCGCCGGCCAGGGCGAGCAGGATGGCGCGTGCCGCGGGGTCGTGCCAGTCGGCCGGATCGAGCGGCGTGCCGTCCGGCTTCAGCCACTGGACGTCGGGCGTGCCGTCGGCGGCGGTGACGCTGCCGTGGAGGAACTGGCGCCGGCGCAGCACCGGATGGGCCCGGCGGATCGCCGAGAGCTCGGCGGTGAAGGCCAAAAGCTCCTGATCGGCCGTCGCCCAGTCGAGCCAGGAGAGCGTGTTGTCCTGGCAGTAGGCGTTGTTGTTGCCCCGTTGCGTGCGGCCCAGCTCGTCACCCATGCCGAGCATCACCGTGCCCTGGCCGAGGAAGAGCGTGGCCAGCAGATTCCTCGCATCGCGGGCGCGGGCGGCGATGACCGCGGGATCGTCGCTCGGTCCCTCCACGCCGTTGTTCCAGGAGAGATTGTAGCCGTTTCCGTCGCCGTTCGCCTCGAGGTTGGCCTCGTTGTGCTTCTCCTCGTGGGCGACGAGGTCGGCCAGGGTGAAGCCGTCATGGGCGGCGACGAAGTTGATCGAGGACCAGGGGCGGCGGCCCTGATGCTCGAAGAGGTCGGCCGAGCCCAGGAGGCGGGCGGCGAGCTCCGGCAGGAGGCCCTCGTCGCCCCGCCAGAAGCCGCGCACCACGTCGCGGAAGCGGTCGTTCCATTCCGACCAGCCGGGGCCGAAGCCGCCCATCCGGTAGCCCTCGGGCCCCATGTCCCAGGGCTCGGCGATCAGCCGGACGGTGGCGAGCAGCGGGTCCTGCTTGAGGCAGTCGAAGAACCCGGCACCCTGGTCGAATCCCATGGGCTCGCGGCCGAGGGTGGCGGCGAGATCGAAGCGAAACCCGTCGACGCCCACGACCTCGACCCAGTAGCGCAAGGAATCCATGATGAGCTGGAGGACGCGCGGGTGGCTGGCATCGACGGTGTTGCCGCAGCCGGTGAGGTTGGCGTAGCCGCCGGCCGCTCCGGGATCGAAGCGATAGTAGCTCCGGTTGTCGAGGCCGCGGCAGGCGAGGCAGGGGCCGAGCGCGTCGCCCTCGCCCGTGTGGTTGTAGACGACGTCGAGCAGGACCTCGATGCCGGCCTCCTGCAGCGCCGCCACGGCCTGGCGCAGCTCCGCCAGGGGAATGGCGGAGGCGGCGTAGCGGGGCTCGACCATGAACCAGTTGACCGGGTTGTAGCCCCAGTAGTTGACGAGGCCCTTTCGGATCAGATGCGGCTCGTCGACGAAGGCCTGGACCGGCAGGAGCTCGAGGGCGGTGACCCCTAGCCTTTGCAGGTGCTCGATGATGCGCGGGTCGGCGAGGGCGGCGTAGGTGCCGCGCCGGCTTGCCGGTATCTCCGGATGCAGCCGGGTCAGGCCCTTGACGTGGGCCTCGTAGATCAGCGTTTCCGACCGACCGTTGCGGGGCCGGGGCCAGGCGTCGGGGAAGGGCACGTCGGGGCCAGAGACCACGGCCTTCGCGACATGGGGGGCGGTCTCGGCGCCGAAGCGGCAGGCCGCACCGCCGGGTGCGAGGGCGGCCGGATCGAACCAGCCCACGGCGTGGCGCGCATAAGGGTCGAGCAGCAGCTTCGAAGGATCGAAGCGGTGGCCGGCCGCCGGATCGTGGGGGCCGTGGACGCGATAGCCGTAGACGAGGCCGGGGCCGGCCTCCGGCAGGAAGCCGTGCCAGACCTCGTCGGTCCATTCGGGCAGCGGCAGACGACGCAGCTCGACCCCGCCGGTCGGATCGAAGAGGCAGAGCTCGACCCTGGTGGCGTGGGCGGAGAAGAGGGCGAAATTGACCCCGCCCTCGGTGACCGTGGCGCCGAGCGGCCAGGGTCGGCCGGGCCGCAGGCGATCGGCCGGGCGGCGGGCTCTGGGCGATGGCGGGGGCAGGGTGGCGATGGCGGCGGGATGGCTCACGTTCTATCACTGACCATGGGCAGGGAATGCGGGGCTCTCGACAATGACCGAAACTTCCCAAAACGACGTTAACGCGAAGCTGGAGCCCTTGCTCCGGCAGGTCTACGGACCGACCGTGGCGGCGGATCTCCTGGCCCGGATCGCCGGGCTGATCGAGCGATGGCGGCCGCGCATGGCGCTGCGGCGGCCCTGGCTCGACCAGGGCGACGCCATGCTGATCACTTACGCCGACACACTTCAAGCTTCGGGGCGGGATTCGGGCGAATCCCCGCTCGCCACCCTCCACCGGTTCCTCGTGAGGCGCGCCAGGGATCGCCTGAGCGCCGTCCATCTGCTGCCGTTCTTCCCCTCGACCTCGGATGACGGCTTCTCCGTCGTCGACTACCGGGCGGTCGATCCGGCGGTCGGCGACTGGACGGACGTGGCGGCGCTGGGCCGGGACTTCGAGCTGATGCTCGATGCGGTGATCAACCACGCCTCGGCCGAGAGCGGGTGGTTTTTGGCCTTCAGGCGGGGCGAGGCGCCGTTTCGCGACTGGTTCATCCGCGCCGAGAGCGATGCCGACTACACGACGGTGGTCCGGCCGCGGGCGCTGCCGCTCTTGACCGAGGCCCAGACCGTGGACGGGCCCGTTCACGTCTGGACCACCTTCAGCGCCGACCAGGTCGACCTGAACTTCGCCGAGCCCACCCTCCTGGTCGAGATCCTCGACATCCTGCTCGACTACTGCGCCAGGGGCGCCCGCTTCATCCGGCTCGATGCGATCGGCTTCCTGTGGAAGCGGCTCGGCACCGGCTGCATGCACCTGTCGGAGACGCACGCGCTGGTGCGGGTGATGCGCCATGTGGTGGAGGCGGCGGCACCGGGCACGCTGGTCATCACCGAGACCAACGTGCCGCATGCCGAGAACATCGCCTATCTCGGCCGGGGCGGCGACGAGGCCCATCTGGTCTACCAGTTCCCGCTGCCGCCTTTGGTCCAGCTCGCGTTCCAGACCGGCGACGCCAGTGCTTTGACCAGCTGGGCCAGGGATCTCGAGGCGCCGCCGCCCGGCACGACGTTCCTCAATTTCCTGGCGAGCCACGACGGCATCGGCGTCCGGCCGCTCGAGGGCCTGGTGCCGCAGGTGGCGGTGGACGGCATGGCCGCCACCATCGTCGAGCGCGGCGGCGCCGTCTCGATGCGCAACATGCCGGACGGCACGCAGCGCCCCTACGAGCTCAACATCTCCTATATCGATGGGCTGGTGCCGGCCGAAGCCGACGACGCGACGCGGGCGGCGGCGATGCGCGCGGCGCATGCCATTCTCCTGGCCCTGCAGGGTCTGCCTGCCATCTACATCCATTCGCTCCTGGGCTCGCGGAGCGATCGGGCCGGGATGGAGCGGACCGGCCGCAACCGCTCGATCAACCGGGCGAAGCTGGACGTCGCCGGGGTCGAGGCCGGGCTCGACGACGGGGCGAGCCTCCGCCATCGGGTCTTCGCCGGCATCGGCGAGCTGCTGCTCGCCCGCAAGCGCGAGCCGGGCTTCCACCCGGACGCGGCGCAGCGCGTTCTTGCGGCCGATCCCGGGCTCGTCGTCATCGAGCGGCGGACGGCGGATGGCCGGGTCCTGCTGGCGGCGGTCAACGTCACGCCCGGCAGCCGCCGCCTGGCGCTGCCGGAAGGCAGCCGGTGGCGCTGCATCCTCGATGGCGCGAGCCGCGGCGGCGGCGCGCTGGAGCTCGCCGGCTTCGAGGTGCGCTGGCTCGTGGCGGACGAGGGCGGGTGATGGAGGGCGATCCGGTGGCGGCGCGGGACGAGCTGCGCCGGCGGCTGGCCCCGCTCCTGGAGCAGGCGGGGCCTGCGAGGGCGGCGCTGGAGGCCCGCCTGGAGGCGAGCTTCGAGCGGCTCCTCGACCCCCTTCGGGCCCTTTATGGCCACCGCTGGGACTTCGCCTGGCAGCTCGAGGCCATCCTGCGCACCGCTCTCGAGGCGGCCCTCGTCCGGCCGGCGCGGCTGATCGCCCGCGATGCCGAGCGGCAGCCGGACTGGCTAGGGGAAAGCCGGCAGATCGGGGCCATGGGCTATGTCGACCGCTTCGCCGGCAGCATCCTCGGCCTGCGCGACCGGCTGCCGCATCTCGAGCGTCTCGGCGTCACCTACCTGCACCTGATGCCGCTCTTCGCCGTGCCGACGGGACCCAATGATGGCGGCTACGCGGTTTCGAGCTACCGCGCGGTGGCGCCCCGGCTCGGCACCATGGAGCAGCTTGCGGCCCTCGCCGCCGAGCTGCACGGCCGGGGCATGGCGCTGGTGCTCGACTTCGTCCTCAACCACACCGCCGACGACCATGCCTGGGCCGAAGCGGCCAAGGCCGGCAATCCGGCGATGCAGGGCTTCTACTGGATGTTCGACGAGCGCCGCGAGGTCGAGCCCTTCGCCCAGAACCTCCGGCAAATCTTCCCCGACCGGGGCGGCGACGCCTTCGTCTGGCGCCCGGACGTGGCCGGCGGCAAGTGGGTCTGGAGCACGTTCCATCCCTTCCAGTGGGACCTCAACTACAGCAACCCCGAGGTGCTCCGGGCGATCCTGGCCGAGATGCTGTTCCTCGCCAACCAGGGGGTCGACGTGCTCCGGCTCGATGCCGTGCCGTTCCTCTGGAAGAAGGCCGGCACGGCCTGCGAGAACCTGCCCGAGGCGCATCTGGTGGTGCGCGTCCTGAACGCGGCGGCGGCGATCGCCGCACCCTCGCTCGTCTTCAAGTCCGAGGCCATCGTCCACCCCGACGAGGTCGCCCGCTACGTGCGGGTCGACGAGTGCCGGCTCTCCTACAACCCGCTGCTCATGTGCTCGCTCTGGGACGCGCTGGCGACCCGCGATACGCGCCACCTGCGCGATGTCCTGGCACGCCGGCTCCGCACGCCGGACGGCACCGCCTGGGTCAACTACCTCCGCTGCCACGACGATATCGGCTGGGGCATGGCCAACGAGGACATGGCCGGGCTCGGCATCGATCCGGATGGGCACCGCGCCTTCCTCAACGCCTTCTACACCGGCCGCTTCCCCGGCAGCTTCGCCCGCGGCCTGCCGTTCCAGGAGAACCCGCGCACGGGGGATTGCCGGGTCTCCGGCACCTGTGCGGCGCTCGCCGGCCTGGAGGAGGCCGAGGAGCGGGGCGACGCGACGCTGGTCGAGCACGCGGTGCGCCGGATCGTGCTGCTGCATGCGCTGGTCTACACGATGGGCGGCATTCCGCTGCTCTATCTCGGCGACGAGATCGCCCAGCCCAACGATCCGACCTACACGAGCCGGCCGGAGGAGGCCGCCGACAATCGCTGGGTGCACCGGCCCTTCTTCGATGATGCCCGGCTGCGGCGGGCGCTCGCCGAACCGGCGACGCCGGCGGGGCGGGTGCTGGCGGCCCTGGTGCGCCTCAAGGAGCTCCGGCAGGGCGAGCCGGCGCTCGGCGTGCGGCCCCTGGAGCTGCTCGAGCCCGATCCGCGCCGCACGCTCGCCTTTCGCCGGCGGGGCGGCGGGCGCAGCCTGACGGTAGTCGGCAATCTGAGCGAGCACCGGGTCGACATCGACACGGCGGTCCTCGGCCCGGGGCCGTTCCGCGATCTCTGGAGCGGCCGGCCCTTCGATCCGAAACGGCATCGCTCGCTCGAGCCCTATGGCCTCTTCATCCTGGCAGGGGACGATTGAGACGTTTCAGAATTCCAAGACCGGGTCGGCCGCCATCTCGAGGTGGAGGGCGTCGCCTTCGTAGGCATGGGCGCGGGCGACCTCCTCGTTCACGGTGACGCCGAGCCCGGGCTCGGTCGGCGGGATCACCCAGCCGGCATCGAAGCGGATGGGTTTTTCCAGGATTTCGCCATGAAAGCCGCCCCAGTCCTGGATGCTCTCGAGGATCAGAAAATTGGGGCAGGTGGTGGCGAGCTGGATGTTGGCCGCACCCACCACGGGGCCGCAATAGAGATGCGGGGCGATCTGCGCGTAGTGGGCCTCGGCCAGGGCCGCGATCTTCTTCGCCTCCAGGAGCCCGCCGCAGCGGCCGAGATTGACCTGGATGATCGAGGCGGCGCCGAGAGCCAGCACCCGGGCGAGCTCGTACTTGGTGGCGAGCCTTTCGCCCGTGGCGATCGGGATCGAGGTGGCGCGCGCCACCTTTGCCATCTCCTCGGGCAATTCCGGCGGCGTCGGCTCCTCGAGCCACAGGGGATCGTGGGGCTCGAGCCGCCTGGCCAGGCGAATGGCGCCCGAGGCGGTGAACTGGCCGTGCGTGCCGAAGAGGAGGTCGGCCCGGTCGCCGACCGCCTCGCGCAAGAGCCGGCAGAAGCGCTCGGAGCGCTCGAGCTGCAGCCTCGACGGCTGGCGCGGGTCGAAGGCGGAATAGGCGCCGGCCGGATCGAACTTGATGGCGGTGAAGCCCTGGGCCACGGCCAAAGCTGCGGCCTCGGCCGAGCGGTCGGCGTCGTGGTAGAAGTCCGGCCCCTCGCCGGGGCGGGGGTAGAGATAGGTGTAGGCCCGCAGCCGCTCGTGGACCCGGCCGCCCAGAAGCGCCCAGAGCGGCTTGCCGGCGGCCTTGCCGGTGATGTCCCACATCGCGAGCTCGAGGCCGGAGAGGATGGCGACCAGCGTGATGTCGGGCCGCTGGCCGTAGCCGGCCGAGTAGACCCGGCGCCAGACCGTCTCGATCGACGAGGGATCGGCGCCGACGACGAAGCGGGCCGCCGTGTCCATGATCATGGCGGCCACGACCCTGGGGCCGAAGGTGGCGCAGTAGACCTCGCCCCAGCCGACGATCCCGTCATTGGTGGTGAGCTTGACCAGGATGAAGTAGCGGCCGCCGAAGCCGGGCGGCGGGTTGCCGACGACGAGGACCTCGCAGTCCTGGATGTGCATGCCCAGCACTCCCTCTTTTGTCGAACAACGGCCTTTCCAGCCGCCGCCGACGCCGGCACGCTCTAGCGCATGACAGGGATCGCGACCACCGACGAGCGGCTCGACAGTGTCGTCGGGATTCTCCGTGGCATCCCCGAGGTGCGCCGGGTCATCCTCTTCGGCTCGCGCGCGATCGGCGACGCGGACGAGCGCTCGGACATCGACCTCGCCGTCTCGGCGCCGGACATCGATTTTCGGCGCTGGGCCGAGATCGCGGCTCTGGTCGACGAGGCGCCGACGCTCCTGCGGATCGACCTCGTCTGGCTGGAGGACGCGGGCGAGGAATTCGCCCGGGAGATCATCCGGACCGGGTGCCTGGTGTACGAGCGGGCGTGAGGAAGTGCCGGGCTCGGGCAACCTCGCGCGAGCGTGGGTCGCCTCGCGGAGGCAATCGCCGCGCCGGTCATGCGTGGCGCGGCGCGGCACCTGCGGCAACGGGCGGAGGCGGCTTGAGGCTTTCGCCATCACCTCGCTGGCTTGTTCCTCAATTCCACATGGCTTATCTGACCAGTCGGAGAATCTGCCCATGCGCCCTGCCTGGAAGCTCGAGGATGCCAAGACCCGCTTCAGCGAGCTGGTGCGCGCCGCCCATGAGGAGGGGCCGCAGACCGTGACGGTGCGCGGCGAGGCGAGCGTCGTGGTGGTCTCGGTCGAGACGTTCGAGCGGCTGCGGCCGGACCGGAGCGAGCCCAGCCTGCATCGCCTGCTCTCGACCTCGCCGCTGGCCGATCTGGAGCTCGGCGAGCAGGGGTTGCCCATGCCGGTGCGCGAGGTGGATCCCTGACCGGCTGGCTGCTCGATACGAATGTCGTCTCCGAGCTGCGCAAGCCGAGGTGACCTCCATGCTGGCTGCTGTCTGCCGGGCGTTCGGCGCCCCGCTCGTCATCGAGGAGGTGGCGCTGGCGCGGCCGGGGCCGGGCGAGGTCGAGGTGCGGCTCGCCGCCTGCGCCATCTGCCACAGCGACATCCATTTCATGGAGGGCGCCTGGGGCGGGGCGCTGCCGGCTGTCTACGGCCACGAGGCTTCCGGCGTCGTGGCGGCGGTGGGGGCGGGGGTCGACGGGGTGGCAGCGGGCGATCATGTGGTGGTGACGCTGATCCGTTCCTGCGGCGGCTGCTGGTACTGCGCCCGGGGCGAGCCTGTCGCCTGCGAGGCCGAGTTCCCGCTCGATCGACGGTCGCCTTTGCGCGATGCGAGCGGGGCGGCGCTGCATCAGGGCATGCGGACCGGGGCGTTCGCCGAGCGGGTGGTGGTCGAGCGCTCGCAGGTGGTGCGGATCGACGCGGACATCCCGCTCGACGTGGCGTCGCTGCTCGCCTGCGGGGTGATCACCGGGGTCGGGGCCGTCGTCAACACGGCGGCGGTGCCACCCGGGTCCTCCGTGGCGGTGATCGGCTGTGGCGGGGTCGGGCTGAACACCGTGCAGGGGGCCCGGCTCGCCGGTGCCGAGCGGGTCATCGCCCTCGATCCGGTGGCCGAAAAGCGCCAGGCGGCGCTGGCCTTCGGCGCCACCGAGGTGCTCGATCCGCTGGCCGGCGACGCTGGGCCGGCGGTCCGGGCGCTGACCGGTGGCCGGGGGGCGGATTTCGTCTTCGTCACGGTCGGCTCGAAGGCCGCGATCGAGCAGGGGCTGGGGCTCCTGCGCCGGGGCGGCAGCCTCGTCATCACCGGCATGCCGGCCACCGGGGTCACGGTCGATCTCGACCCGACGGTGCTCGCCGCCTGCGGTCAGCGGGTCCTGGGCTCGAAGATGGGGAGTGCTCGGATCGGGGTGGACATTCCCTGGCTGGTGAGCCTCTACCGCCAGGGACGGCTCGAGCTCGACACGCTCGTCTCCGGCCGCTACCCGCTGGCCCGGATCAACGACGCCATCGCCTCGTCAAGGAGCGGCCGG
Source organism: uncultured Geminicoccaceae bacterium (assembly GCA_964393275.1). Classification (GTDB taxonomy): domain Bacteria; phylum Pseudomonadota; class Alphaproteobacteria; order Geminicoccales; family Geminicoccaceae; genus SLRI01. Next base: position 10,219 of record CAYMTA010000053.1, read on the forward strand.
GCGCTGCGCAACGTCATCGTCTTTTGAAGCGTTTGGAGAGGCTCATGTCCCAGATCAAGGGGACCATCGTCCCGGTCACACCGCTGATGCAGAACTGCAGCGTCTTCTGGGACGACGAGGCGAAGCGGGCGACCGTCATCGATCCGGGCGGTGACGCGCCGCGCATCATGGAGCTGGTCGAAGCCCAGGGTCTCGTGGTCGAGCAGATCCTGCTGACGCACGGGCATATCGACCATGCCGGCGGGGTCGTGGCGCTGAACCGGCTGATCGCCGGGAAGCAGGGAGCACCCGTCCCGGTGCGCGGGCCGCACCGGGACGACGCCTTTCTGCTCGAGGCTCTCGCCCGGGATGGCGCTGCCTACGGCATCCTCGAGGCCCTGCCGGTGACCCCGGACGAATGGCTCGACGAGGGCGGCACGATCGCCATCGCCGGACACGAGTTCGCCATCCATCACTGCCCCGGCCATTCGCCGGGCAGCCTCGTCTATGTCGATGCCGAGGCCCGCTTCGCCATCGTCGGCGACGTGCTCTTCCAGGGCTCGATCGGCCGCACCGATTTTCCCTATGGCGATCATGCCGCCCTGATCAGCGCCATCCGCACCAAGCTCTTTCCCTTGGGCGACGACATCAGCTTCATCTGCGGGCACGGGCCGGGCTCGACCTTCGGGGCCGAGCGGCGGAGCAACCCCTATGTCGGCGAGGGGGCCTAGCCCTCCATCACCGCGCGGATCTCGCCCAGCAGCGCTTCGAGGGTCAGCTTGCGGCCGGCGAGATAGGCGGGGTCGAGCACCACGGTCGCCACGCGGGCGACACCACCCGGGCAGGCGAGAGGATGGTCGATGGACCAGACCCCGGGCGGCTGGCGCAGCAGCTGGCCGAAGCGTCGTCGGAGCTCCGCCTCGAGCTCGCTCGCCGACGCGGCCGAGACCACGAGGAGGCGAACCTCCTGCTGCTGCTCCAGGGCGAGGCGTGCCGCCACGTCGAGCGTCTCGGCGGTGCCGGCGTGAACGACCAGGAGCGCGCCACGCCGCCGTCTGCCGAAGAAGGTGAGGGCGGCGGAGCCGGTCCAGACGGCGTCGGGCGGGCTCTCGGCGAGCTCGGCCTCGATGCCGTGGCGGGCGGCGAGGCTCCGCAGCACCTGGCGGAGCCGGGCCTGGCGGGCACGCATGAGGCGGCGGGCGGCCACGGGATCGAACGTGCCGACGAGACCGCCCCAGGCGACCAGCCGGGCGCAGTCCAGGGCAGCGGCGGCGATCAGCTCGTCGCCGTCGGTCAGCAGGACGCGCAGGCTCTTGCCGGTGGCGGCGGCGAGCCGGGCGGCGCGGGCCAGGGGCTCCTGCCAGTCGGCGTCGCCGGAGAGGATGGCGATCACCGCCCTGGGCGTGGCGACCGTGGCCGTGGCGACGGCGCTCATGTGTCATTCTCCGCGTTTTCCGTGTGCGGTTCCTTGTCGCCCGCCTTGCCGAAGCGGCGCTGCGCCTCGGCGAAGCCGCGCAGCCGCGCCTCGATCCGGCCATAGAGCGAGCCATCGGGGAACTTGCCGTCGGCGCCGCGGCTGCCGACCTCCTGGCCGGTCAGAAGGGCGATGCCCGCCTCGATCCGCTTGACGGGATAGATGGCGAAGCGGCCGGCCGCCACGGCCTCGACGATGCGTGGTGCCAGCATCAGATGGCGGGTGTTGGTGGCCGGGATCAGGACCCCCTGCCGGCCGGTCAGGCCGCGGGCGGCGCAGACGTCGAAGAAGCCCTCGATCTTCTCGTTGACCCCGCCGATCGCCTGGACCTCGCCCATCTGGTTGACCGAGCCGGTGACCGCGAGCCCCTGGCGGATGGGGGCCTCGGCCAGGGCCGAGAGGAGCGCGTAGAGCTCGGTCGACGACGCGCTGTCGCCGTCGACGCCGCCATAGGACTGCTCGAAGACCAGGGACGCCGAGAGGGCCAAGGGGAAGTCCGGGGCGAAGGTGGCGGCGAGGTAGCCCTGCAGGATGAGCACGCCCTTGGCGTGCAGGGGGCCGCCGAGCTTGGCCTCGCGCTCGATGTCGACCACCCGCCCGGCGCCCATGCGGACCGCCGCGGTGATCCGGCTCGGCCGGCCGAAGGCGAAGCCGCCGAGCTGGAGGACGGCGAGGCCGTTGATGACGCCCACCGCCTCGCCATCGGTGGCGATGCTGACGGTGCCCTCGTCGATCCGCTCGAGCGTGCGGTCGCGCAGCCGGGCGAGGCGCCGCTCGCGGGCTTCGATCGCCGCCTGCACATGGGCGGCGCCGATGGTCTCCGCCCCTTCCTGGCCGGCGATGTGATCGGCCTCGCGCAGGAGGTCGACGATGCTGTCGACATCGGCCGAGAGGCGCTCCACGTCGCCCGCCCGACGCAGCGCGTCCTCGAGGCAGGCGGCGATGGCGGCGGGCTCGAGGGGGCGAAAACCATGCTCGGCGGCGAGGCCGGCGACCTGCCGGCCGAACGCCAGCAGTCCCGCGTCGGCGGTTTCGATCTCGTCGTCGAAGTCGGCGACGATCTTGAAGAGCTCGGGAAACTCGGGATCGAGCTGGCTCAGGAGGTAGTAGAGCTGGCGGTCGCCGAGCAGCGCCACCTTGACGTCGAGCGGCACGGGCTCCGGCTCGAGCGTCTGGGTGGCGAGGATGCCCATGGCGGCCAAAGGCGATTCGATCCGAAGCTCGCGGGCGAGCAGGGCACGCTTGAGGCCCTCGTAAGCCAAGGGCCGCTGCAGCAGCTTCTGCGCGTCGAGATAGAGGAACCCGCCATTGGCGCAGTGCAGGGCGCCCGGGCGGATCATCAGGAAGTCGGTGGTCAGCGTGCCCATCTCGGCCCGCTGCTCGATCCGCCCGAGCAGGCGCTCGAAGATCGGCTGGTCCTCGTAGCAGACGGGTGCCTGGGTGTCGCCGTCGCGGTCGATCAGGAGGTTGACCCGATAGCGGCGGAACGGCGGCGGCAGCTCCGCGAAGCTGGCCGAGTGCGGCTGCTGCTCATGGGCCTCGGCGTAGCCCAGGAAGACGCCTATCTGGCCGCGCACGTCGGCCTCGACGGCGTCGATATAGGCCGTGATCGTCGGCTCCTCGGCATAGGCCTCGCGCAGCCGGGCGATCGGGTGGCGAACCGCCATGGCCGCGGTCTCGTCGTTGAGGGCGCGCAGCTTCGCCCGGGTTTCCTGCATCCAGCTCGGCGCCTTGGCGAGGGCCGCCTGAAGCTTCTTCTGCAGCTCCTCGATCTTCGCCGCGATCGCCTTGCGCTGGTCCTCGGCGAGCTGCTGGAACGCCTCGGGCTCGATCACCTTGCCGCCCTGGATGGGCGCGAAGAGGAAGCCCGTCGGCGCCCGCAGCAAGGCGATGTCCTGGCCGCGCGCCTCCTTCTCGACCGCCTCGACCGCCTCCTCCTGGCGCTCCTTGAACTCCTCCTCGATGACCTGGCGGTGGGTGCGGTGCTCCTCGTTCTGGAAGGCGGCCTTCAGCGCGTCGGCGAGGTCCTCGACCAGGCGCTCCATGTCGGCGGCGAGACGGCGGCCGAGCCCGGGCCGGAGCAGCAGGGCCTGGGGGCAGCGCGGATCCTGGAAATCGCTGACATAGCAGAGATCGGTGCCGGGCGGGCGGGTGGCGGCGACCTGCTCGAAAGCCCGCTCCAGGGTGGTGCGGCGGCCGGTGCCGCGATTGCCCATGAGGAAGAGATGCCCGCCGGCCATCGGCAGCGCCAAAGCCAGCTCGATCGCCTCCTTGGCCCGCTCGTGGCCGATCAGGCCATTGAGCTCGCCCCGGCCGATCCCGGCGAAGGTGGCGGGATCGATCCGCCGCCGCAGCGCCGCCTCTGCCAGGGCCTCCGGGGCACCCTCCACCATTCGCCGACCCTCCCGATGCGATGCTCGCAGGAAGCCTACCGGATCGGCGGCACGCCTTCTAGCCGATTGGGCTCAGGTGAAGGTTTGATGGTAGCCGTCCGGATCGCCGACCCAGGCATAGATTTCCCAGAGATTGCCGTCCGGGTCGGCGAAGTAGCAGGCGTAGGCGTTCCAGGGATAGGAGCGCGGGGGGCCGTGCGGGGTGACGCCGGCGGCGATGAGCTCGGCGTGGAGCGCGTCGACGCGGGCGGCGTCGGTCACCTGGATCGCCACCATGACCTTGTGCCCCAGCCGGGCGGCGGGTGGACCCTCGATGCCGACATGGGCGGCGATATGGCCGGCCTCCCACAAGGCGAGGGTGACGCCCTCGCTGGCGAAATCGGCGAAGCCCTCGGCCTTGCGGCGCAGCCTGAAGCCGAGCCTGTCCCGGTAGAAGGCGACGGATCGCTCGAGGTCGGCGCAGATCAGGCAGACATCGCTGATCGTCTCGCTCTGGCCCAGCATGGCTCTCTCCGAAAGGGGATTCAGCTCCAGCGCAGCACGCGCTTCTCGAGGGCGACGACGGCGCCGAAGAAGAGGAGGGCGAGACCCGACGAGACGAAGAGCGTCGCGTAGAGCAAGGGAGACTGGTAGTTGAAGGTCGCCTGGATGATCAGGGCGCCGAGGCCGTTGTTCGCGCCGATCCACTCGCCGACGATGGCGCCGACCACGCAGGTGGTCGACGCGATCCGCAGCGCCGCGAAGAGGAAGGGCAGGGAGCGCGGCACGCGCAGCCGCCAGAAGACCTCGAGGCGGCTGGCATTGAGGACCCGCATCAGCTCGAGCTCGGGCCGCCCGACGGCCTCGAGGCCGCGGATCATGTTCACCAGCGTCGGAAAGAAGCAGATCACCGCGGCGATGACGATCTTCGGCAGCATGCCGAGGCCGAAGATGAGGACCAGGATCGGCGCCAGGGCCAGGACCGGGATGGTGTTGAAGAAGACGGCGACCGGGAAATAGGCGCGCTCGACCAGCCGGCTGTGGACGAAGACCACGGCGGTCAGGACGGCCAGCGTGTTGCCGAGGAGGAAGCCGGCGAGCGCCTCGACCGCCGTCGGCCAGAAGTTCTGCAAAAGGAGCGGCCAGCGGTCGCCCAGGGTGCGGAGCGCCGCGAGCGGGGTCGGGGCGACGAACTCCGGCACCTGCAGCAGCACCACCACGGCGTGCCAGAGGACGAGGATGGAGACAAAGCCCAGAACCGGCAGGAGCCAGCCCCTGGCCGCATCTCCGGATCTGGTCATGCGCCGGCCTCCGCCAGGAGACCGCGCAGCTCGCCGGTGAGGGCGGCGAAGGTGGCGCTGTCGCGGCCGAGGCCGCCCTCCGCCTTGGCCGGGCGGAGGTCGAGCCGGGCATGGATGCGCCCCGGGCCGGCAGCCATGACGACGACCTCCTGGCCGAGATAGACGGCCTCGCCGAGGCTGTGGGTGACGAAGACGATGGTCGTGCCGGTCTCCTGCCAGATGCGCAGCAGCTCGTCGTTCAGCCGGTCGCGGGTCAGCTCGTCGAGGGCGCCGAAGGGCTCGTCCATGAGGAGGAGGGCCGGGTCGCCGACCAGGGCGCGGGCGATCGCGACGCGCTGGCGCATGCCGCCCGAGAGCTCGCCCGGCAAGGCATCGAGCCGGGCGCCGAGGCCGACCAGCTCCAGAAGCTCCTCGGGGCTCCGTCTGGGTGGCCGGGCCGACGCCGGCCGACCGACCTCGAGGGCGAGCCGGACATTGGCGATCACGGTCCGCCAGGGCAGCAGCGTCGCGTCCTGGAAGCAGAAGCCGAGCCGCCGCGCGGCCCGGGCCTCGGCCGGTGTCTGGCCGAGGATGCGGGCCTCGCCGCCAGCGATGGGCACGAGATCGGCGAGGACGCGGAGCAGCGTCGACTTGCCGCAGCCGGAGGGTCCGATGAGGCAGACGAAGGCGCCGGCGACGAGCTCGAGCGAGACCGTGCGCAGCGCCTCGAAGCGCTGGCCGTCGCGCTCGAAGACGACGCCGATGCCGGCCAGCCCGACGGCGAACGGCTCAGCCAAGCTTCGGCCGCTCCGCTTCGGTGGCGTCCAGGATGGCCATGGTCGTGAAGCCCTCGACCGTCGGCACCTCGCCGGTGAACTGGCCGATCTTTTCATAGAGCGCGATTTGGTCGGCGATCACCTGTGGATCGAAGGTGCCCCAGCCATGCTCCTTCGTGGCCGCGTCGAAGGAAAGGGCGACGATGGTCTCGACCGTCGCCTGCTCGATGGCGCGGTCGAGCTGGTCATAGGCATCGACCAGGAGATCGACCGAGGCGGCACGATTCTCGTACATCCAGCCCCAGCCGCGGGCGACCGCCCCGATGAAGGCGGCGATGGTGTCGGCGTCCTCGGCCAGCGCCTGCTCGGAGGTGAAATAGACATTGGCGTAGCTCGGCAGGCCGGCATCCCACTGCATCAAGGCGATCCGGTCGTCGCCCAGGATGGAGAGCGCGTTGGTGTTGGTGACCCAGGCGGTGATGGCGTCGACCTGGCCGTTGGCGAGCGGACCCATGTCCCAGCCGACCTGGACGATCTCGAGCTCGGAAGGGTCGATCCCGGCCTTGTCGAGGAGGGCGTCGAGGACGAAGCGGGCGGTCGGCTGTGTGCCGATGCGCTTGCCGCGCATGTCCTCGACCGAGCGGATGGGCTTTGCCGGCAGCGAGAAATAGGCGAAGGGCGACTGGCGAAAGCCGGCGGCGATCATCTTGATGGGGGCACCCGCCGAGCGCGCCAGCATGCCCTGGCCGCTGTCGGAGAACTGGCCGACCAGCGCCTGGTTGGCGGTGACGGGCGGGACGGTGGTGGAGTTGGGGCCGCCTGGCATCAGCTCCACCTCGAGCCCGGCCTCGGCGAAGTAGCCGTTCGCCTGGGCCACCACATCGCCGATCTGGCCGTTGCTCATCAGCCAGTCGTATTGGACGATGATCTGGCGGGTCTGGCCCCTGGCTGACGGGACGAGGCTGACGAAGGCGGCACCGGCGGCGAGGCTGCCGAGCAGGCGACGCCGGTCGAGGTTGGGGAGGCGCACCGGTTCTTTTCCCTCTTCCTGACTGGTCGAGCGGCGCCAGCATGACAGTCCGCCGGGGGCGCCGCAAGAAGCGCTAGCGCAGCCGGCGCAGGAGGACGTAGAGGGCGCCGTCGCCGCCGTGGCGGCGCTGGGCCGGGGCGAAGGCGACCACGCGCTGGGCGTTGGGCGGCTCGGCCAGCCAGCGCGGCGTCATGGCGCGCAGGACGCCGCCGGTGCTGCGCTCGCCGATGCCGGTGATGACCAGGATGCAGCGGGCACCCTGGCGCTGGTGGTGGGCGAGGAAGAGGGTGAGGTGGCGGTGCGCCTCGCTCTGGGTCATGCCGTGCAGGTCGAGCCGCGCGTCGATGGCGACGAGGCCGCGCCCCAGCCGCTGCAGGGTGCGGCGGTCGATGGCGTGGCTGGCGGAAGGCGGCCGGGGCGGCGGCGGGGTGGCCGAGGCGAGCGGCCGGGCCGGCTCGACCGGCGGGTCCGGCCGGGTCTCGATCGCCGGCGCCACGGCAGGTGGCGGCAGGCCGTCTCCGCCGATGGGTGTGATGTCGCGGGTCACCTGCCGCCAGAGGGCGAGCTCCTCGTCCGTCGGCTGGCGGCTCTGCCGGCGGCTCACGCGGGCCAACTCACGCAGGCTGGCCGGCCGCGCTCTCCGGGTCGACCAGGATGACGAGAAGCCGCTTGGGGCCGTGCGCGCCGAGCTCGAGGTTCTGGGCGATGTCGCCGGTGCGCGACGGGCCGGTGACGAAGTTGAGCGAGCGCGGCAGGCCGGTCGATTCCTCGCGGTGGAGGGCGAGCGCCTGCTCGTAGGCGCCGACGATGCGGTCGGTCGGCAGGACGATGATGCAGGTCTCGGGCAGGTAGGCGAGCAGGCTCGGGCGCTCGGCCGAGGAGGCGAGGAGCACGGTGCCGGTCTCGGCGATGCCGGCGACGGCGAGGGTCAGCCCGACGGCGTCGTCGTCGCTGGCCGTGCCGCGGCTGATGCGCAGAAGCGGCTGGCTCGCCCAGTCGGCCTCGTCGAGGGCAGGGTCGGGCGCCATGACGAGCTTCTGCGGCAGGTTGTGCTGGCGCAGATAGCGGCCGACCGCCGCCGGGATCGCGAAGGCGCCGGTGACCCGCTCGACCTCGGTCTGGACGCGCCTCGCGTAGTCGATGAAGAGCTCGATCCGCGCCTCGGGGGCGAGCTGGCCGCGGAGGGGAATGCGGCCGGGCGGGGCCTCCCCGGGCCAGGCGGCGACGCGCTCGCGGGCGCGGAAGTCCTCCTCGGGCGTGCGGCCGAGGGCCTCGCGAATGCGGGCGAGGACGGCCTCGCGAGCATCGCTCATGGCCGGCCGGCCCGCCTGGCGTAGGCCGCCATGAAGGTCGTGCCGGCGGGTGCCGGAAGATCGCGGGTCGCGGTCCAGCCGCCGGCGAGCGGCAGCCAGTGGAAGCGGCCGGAGCCGCGGCCGAGCAGGCCGAGCACGAGGGCGGCCGTCCGGGTCAGGGCCCGGTAGAGGGCCGGCCGTTGCACCATGAAGGCCCAGACCTTGAGTCCATAACGCGCGGTCGGCGGGGTCAGGTCCTTCTCGAACTGGACCTCGCGCCAGTGGCGCATCAGCTTCGGCAGCGGGATGCGGACCGGGCACACCTCCTCGCAGCGGCCGCAGAAGGTCGAGGCGTTGGGCAGGGTGTGGGTCTTCTCGATGCCGGCGAACTGCGGGGTCAGCACCGAGCCCATGGGTCCGACATAGACCCAGCCATAGGCATGGCCGCCGACCGAGAGATAGACCGGGCAGTGGTTCATGCAGGCGCCGCAGCGGATGCAGCGGAGCATCTCCTGCAGCTCCGTGCCGAGCATCTTGGTTCGGCCGTTGTCGACCAGGACGACATGCAGCCGCTCCGGCCCGTCGAGGTCGGCCGGGCGCTTCGGGCCGGTGATCAGCGTCGTGTAGGAGGAGAACTCCTGGCCGGTGGCCGAGCGGGCGAGCAGGCGGAGCAGGGTGAAGGCGTCGTCCATGGTCGGCACCAGCTTCTCGAGGCTGGCGATGACCAGATGCGTGCGCGGCAGGCCCTGGGTCAGCTCGGCATTGCCCTCGTTGGTCACCGTCACGACCGTGCCGCTCTCGGCGACGAGGAAGTTGGCGCCGGTGATGCCGATGTCGGCCTTGAAGTACTGCTCGCGCAGCACGCGGCGGGCCTCGGCGACGAGGGCTGCCGGGTCCTCGATGCGCGGGCCGCCGTGGTGCTCGGCGAAGAGGTCGGAGACCTGGTCCTTGGTCAGGTGGGCGGCGGGGCCGACGAGGTGGCTCGGCGGCTCCTTTCGGAGCTGGATGATGTACTCGCCGAGGTCGGTCTCGATCCGCTCGATGCCGTTGGCCTCGAGATGCTCGTTGATGCCGATCTCCTCGGCCACCATGCTCTTGCTCTTGGTGACCGCGCGCGCCTCGGCAGTGCGGCAGAGATCGAGGATGACGGCGCGCGCCTCGGCGGCGTCGCGGGCGAAATGGAGCTGGCCGCCGGCGGCGGCGAGCTTCGCCTCGAACTGCTCCAGATAGAGATCGAGATGCTGCAGCGTGTGGTTCTTGATGGCGCGGCCACGGTCGCGCAGCGCCTCGAACTCGGGCAGTGCTGCCGCCGCCCGGCCGCGACCTGCCTGCCAGCCGGTCTTGATGCTGCCGAGCGCCGCCTGCAGGGCGGGATTGCCGAGCGCCTCGTGCGCCTTGGCCTCGAAGTCGAGCGAGGTCGGCTCCATCAGCGCCGCCGCTCGCCGATGCCGGGCAGGGTCCCGGTGCCGACCAGGATCTCGGCGATGTGGTAGGCGTGCACCTTGCTCCCCTCGCGCTGCAGCCGGCCGGCCATGTTCATGAGGCAGCCGAGATCGCCGGCGGCCAGCGTGTCGGCGCCAGTCGCGGCGATGTCGGCGGCCTTGTCGCTGACCATCCGGGTCGAGACCTCGGGGAACTTGACGCAGAACGTGCCGCCGAAGCCGCAGCAGACCTCGGGCTCGCGCATCTCGACCAGATCGACGCCGGAGACGCCCAGGAGAAGCCGGCGCGGCTGCGCCTTGACGCCGAGCTCGCGCAGGCCCGAGCAGCTGTCGTGATAGGTGACCGTGCCGGCGAAGTCGCTCGCCACCTGGTCGAGGCCGCGGATGTCGACGAGAAAGCTGACCAGCTCGTGGCAGCGCTCGGCCAGCACGGCCGCCCGCTCCTTGGTGACCGGGTCGTCGTCGAAGAGCTCCGGCAGATGGCGGCGCAGCATGCCGGCGCAGGAGCCGGATGGCGCCACGACGTAGTCATAGGCCTCGAAGGCGTCGAGGATCTGCCGGGCGATCGCCTCGGTGGTCGCCCGGTCGCCGCTGTTGAAGGCCGGCTGGCCGCAGCAGGTCTGGGCCGTCGGCACCTCGACCGTGCAGCCGGCTTCCTCGAGCAGGCGGATCGCGGCGAAGCCGATGCTCGGCCGGAAGAGGTCGACGAGGCAGGTGACGAAGAGGGCGACGCGCGGGCGATCCGGGGCGGCGGCATTTGGGGCGGGACGCATGGGAATCCTTAGACTTCAGACCGTTGGCTCAGCTCACGGGCCGGGCGGTCCTCGGCAGCAGCAGGTAGTAGCTGCCTCGGCTCTTCATATGCCCTGCGACGAAGGCGGCCAAGTCCCCCGCCCCCCAGAAGACGTCGCCGCGCACGGCCCCCTTGATGGCCCCGCCGGTGTCCTGGGCGACGACGAGCTGGCGAAACGGCCGCTCGCCATCGGGGAAGGGGGCGCTCGTCTCGAGCCAGAGCGGGGCGCCGAGCGGGATGAAGCCGCGGTCGACGGCGAGCGAGCGCCCGGGCTGCAGCGCCACGCCCTGCGCGCCTTCCGGTCCGAGCAGCCCGTCGGCCTCGCCCAGGATGCGGAAGAAGACATAGGAGGCGTTCCTGTCCATGATCTCCTGCGCCCGGTCCGGATGGGCGCGCAGCCAGGCCTCGATGGTCTGCAGCGACACCTCCTCCTTCGAGAGCGCGCCCATCTCGATCAGGTCGCGGCCGATGGCGCGATAGGCGCGGCCGTTCTGGTCGGCATAGCCGACGCGGAGCGTGCGGCCGTCATCGAGCCTCACCAGCCCGGAGCCCTGGATCTGCAGGAAGAACTTGGCGATGGGGTCGTCGACCCAGAGCAGCTCCAGGCCGCGATCGTCGAGCGCCCCACGCTCGATCTCGCCCCGGCTCGGATAGGGCTCGAGCCGGTCGCCGGCGACCCGGCCGCGCACCTTGCGGCCGGCGAGATCGTCGGAGAATTGGCCGAGGTCGACGGTGACGATGTCGCCCGGTGCCGCGTGCAGCGGGACGGTGGCGGCGCCGTTGGGGCGGGTTGAGCCGTGCAGCAGAGGCTCGTAATAGCCGGTGAAGAGGCCATCGGCCGCGCCGGCGCCGAGCACGCGATAGGGCTGGAACTGCCGCTCGAAGAAGGCGCGTGCCGCCGCCGGCTCGAGCGGGATGCCCTGCGCTTCCCGGCAGGCGGCCTGCCAGTCGGCATTCAGCCCGCTGGCCGGCTCGGCCTCGAAGAAGGGGGCACCGGGGTCGCGGCGCAATATCGGCCCGCAGGAGCGAAGGAAGCTCAGGAGCGCCAGGTCCTGGCGATCCTCGGTCCAGCCGGAGAGCCGGTCGAAGGCGACCGGCTCGAGGGCGATGGGCGGCGCCTCGGGCGGCTTGCCGCAGGAGGCGAGCAGCAGGAGGACGGCACCCAGGACGAGCGCGCCCAGCCCTTGCCCCCCGGGCGCTGTCGAGCGATCGATCATGGCGGGCGGCTCAGTCCGGCGTGCGCGTCTCGCTGAGCTGCCAGTTCGGGTCGGAGGTGCGCGTGTCGCGCGTGAAGGTCCAGATGTCGACCACCTCGTCGATCCGGGTCGGATCGCCGTCGACCACCTGGTCGGCCGCGTCGCGGGTGACCTTGATCTGCTCGGTGACGAAGCGGATGGTCAGCTTGGCATAGGGCCCGCTCATGCCGGCGGCGGCGATGTCCGCCGAGCGGAACGAGACGATTTCGGTCGAGAGTCGCTCGCCCGCGGCCTCGCGCGCATCGATCGCGGCGGCGAAGCTGGCGTAGACGTCGTCGGCGAGCAGCGGCCGGAGGGCAGCCTTGTCGCCATTGGCGAAGGCCTCGATGATCATGCCGAAGGCGGCCTTGGCGCCCTGCAGGAAGCCGTCCAGGTCGAACCTGTGATCGGCCAGCCTGATCTCGGTGACGCCCTGCTTGATCGCCGGATCGCCGATATCGGCGAAGCCCGGCTCCTCGGCCTGCTGGCTGGCGGTTCGGTCGGGCAGCGGCACGACATTGTCGTTGCTCTGGCGCTGGCGCGCCTGGTCGGAGGTGAGCACCGGGTTGGACCTGCGCCGCTCGTTGCCGGTGCGCCGGCCGAGCACGCTGCGCAAGCGGAACGCGATGAACGCCGCCACCATGGCGAAGAAGATGATATCGATGAAGGGGAAGCTTTCGGACATGGCCCTCGTTCACGCAGGCTCCGCACCAGCGGCGGCAACCGTGCCATCAAGGCTGGGTGCACGGTGGCTCTCGGCGTTCGAGTGTTTATATAAGGTCGCAGCGCGAAAAACAAACAGGGCGGACCTTGTCTCCCACATCCCTTCTTCTGCTTCTCTTCATCGCCGTGCCGCTGGCCGAGGTGGCGGTGTTCATCCAGGTCGGCGGGCTGATCGGGCTCTGGCCGACCCTGGCGCTGATCGTGGCGACGGCGATCATCGGCAGCATTTGCATCCGCTGGCAGGGTTTCCGGCTTGTCGGACGGGTGCGGGCGCAGCTCCAGGCGGGCGAGATGCCCGTCTTCGAGCTGGTCTCGGGGGTCTGCCTGCTGGTCGCCGGCGTGCTCCTGCTGACCCCGGGCTTCGTCACCGACACGGCCGGCTTCCTGCTCCTGCTGCCGCCGGTCCGCCGCTTTCTCTTCGACCGGGTGCTGGCCGAGCGGCTGCGTGCCGCGGCGGGCGGCGCCCGGCCCGAGAGCGGGCGCCGCCCGCCGCGGCCAATCGTCATCGAGGGCGAGCTGGCGCCCGTCGACGATGCGGGCGAGATGCCGCCGCCGCGCGGCGGCTGGGACAGGCCCCGATGATCCTGCTCAGGCACGGCGAGGGCACCTGGAACCCCTACTTCCACGAGGTCCGGATCGATGCGGCCATTCATGATCCAGAGCTGACCGAGACCGGCCACCTTCAGGCCCGGGCCGCCGCGGAGCGGCTTGCGGGCGGCGGCTTTCGCCGGCTCCTGGCCAGCCCCTATCGGCGCACGCTCGAGACGGCGGCCCGCATCGCCGAGCGTCTCGGGCTCGACATCGAGGTCGAACCGTTGGTACGAGAGCGCTGCGCCTTCTCCTGCGACCAGGGCAGCCCGGCCTCGCAGCTCAAGGAGGAATGGCCGATGCTCGACTTCGGCGGCCTCGAGGAGATCTGGTGGGGCCGGCGAATCGAGAGCCAGGCGTCCCTGGAGGGCCGGGCGGGCGCCTTCATGCGGCGCATGGCCGAGGCGCCCGATGTCGCGGCGACGGTCGTCGTGACGCATTGGGGCTTCATTCGCGCCCTGACCGGGCAGGCGATCGGCAATGCCGAGCAGGTCCGCTTCATGCCGGGCGGGCCGATACGTCCGGCCGAAGGCCCGGAGGCCGAAGCCCGAGGCCGAGGCCGGAACGCCAAGAACCAAGGCAGAAATCGAGGAATGAGACGATGAGCGACGAGACCACGGGCCCGAACGGCAGCGCCGCCCCGACCGCTGCAGGCGCTGCCGGCGCCGCGGCCGAGCAGGCGCCGCCGCGCCTCTCGATCCTGACCCAGTACATCAAGGACATGTCCTTCGAGAACCCGCGCGCCCCCCAGCCGCCGCAGCAGCCGGGCAGCCGGCCCGAGATCCAGATCAAGGTCGATGTCCAGGCCAAGGCGCTCGGCGAGGATCGCTACGAGGTGACGCTGATCACCAATGTCGACGCCAAGGCGAACGAGGAGACGATCTTCCTCATGGAGCTGACCTATGCCGGCGTCTTCCACCTCGCCAACATCCCGCAAGACAGCCTGCAGCCGCTCGTCATGATCGAGTGCCCCAGGCTGCTCTTCCCGTTCGCCCGGCGGATCGTCGCCGATGCGACGCGCGACGGCGGCTTCCCGCCCTTGATGATCGATCCGATCGACTTCGTCACCCTCTACCGGCGCAAGCTGCAGGAGGCCCAGGCGAAGACGCAGCCCGGCGCCGTGCCGCCACCCGTGGCGAGCTGAAGCGCGCCCGACTGCCGCCCGGGCGGGCTCAGCCCGCCTTGGCGGTCGCGGGCGCGACCGCCGGTGTCGCCGCCGTCCGGGTGAGGGCGCGGAAATCGTCGACCAGCCGGCTGGTGATCGGGCCCACCTGGAAGCGCATCTCGTCGATGGCGCGGACCGGCGTCACCTCGGCCGCCGTGCCGGTGACGAAGATCTCCTGCACTTTCTCCAGCTCCTCGGGCCGGATGTGGCGCTCGACCACCTCGAGGCCGCGCTTCTTGGCGAGCTCGATCACCGTCCGCCGCGTGATGCCATCGAGAAAGCAGTCCGGCGAGGGGGTATGGAGGACGCCGTCGATGACCAGGAACAGGTTGGCGCCGGTGGTCTCGGCGAGATAGCCCCGGTAGTCGAGCATCAGCGCGTCGCCGAAGCCCTTGCGCTCGGCGTCGTGCTTGCAGATCGTGCAGATCATGTAGAGGCCGGCGGCCTTGCTCTTGACCGGCGCCGTGTTGGGGGCCGGGCGCTGGTAGATGGCGCGGGTCAGCGTCAGGTCGCTGTAATAGGCGCCCCACTCCCAGGTGGCGATGGCGACGTTGATGCGGCTGTGCTGGGCCGACACCCCCATCTGCTCCGGGCCGCGCCAGGCCACCGGCCGGACGTAGCAGTCGGAGAAGCCGTTCTTGCGGATCACGGCGTTGGTCGCGGCGTCGAGCTCGGCCACCGTGTAGGGGACGTCGAAGCCCAGGATCCGGCCGCTGTCGATCAGCCGCTGGCTGTGCTCGGTGAGCTTGAACACCGTGCCGCCATAGGCCCGCTCGCCCTCGAAGACGCAGGAGGCGTAGTGCAGGCCGTGGCTGAGCACGTGCAGCCTGGCCTCGCGCCACGGCACCATCTCGCCATTGTACCAGAGGTGGCCGTCACGGTCGTCGAAGGGCAGGAGCTCGGCCATGGCGGTGGCTTTCGTATCGGCCTTCAGGCTTGAAGAGGCTCGGTTTTTCAGGGATTGCGATCGCTATCACCCGGCCCCATAAGTGTCAATCGGAGGCCTGCCCCGGCATTCGTGCCGATCGGACATGCCAGCCATGCAGCGGCGGCGGGACGCTGGTGGCGCCGGGTCTCGCCGTCTTCGGGGTCGGGTCGGTCTATTGGGGTCGGATGGAGTCATGCAGGCGCGACGCGCCATCAACCCGCTCTTCCTGCGCGACGCCGAGCTGGAGCGCAGCCTGGGGCTGCTCGCCCTGCTGCAGCTCGATCTCGGCGCCACGGTCGCCGACGTGCTGGACCGGGCCGGGCTGGAGCTCGCCGACCTCGCCCTGCTCGCCCGGCTGGACACGGCCAGCCGGCGGCGCCAGGCCATGACCGCGGCCGAGCTCGCCGCCCATCTCGGCTGGACCAAGCAGCGCATGTCGCGGCGGCTGCAGCAGATGGCCGGGCTCGGGCTGATCGAGCGGGCGGCCGACGAGGGCGACAGGCGCAAGCGGGCGCTGGCCTTGACCGAGGCCGGCAGCCGGCTGGTGGCGGAGGCGCTGGAGCTGCAGAAGCGCTGGCTGCGCCGGATCTTCCGCCGGGCCGGGGCGCCCGACGTGGCCGGATTCCAGAATGTCCTGCTGGTCGCGGCGCAGAGCTCGCCGCGCGGCCGCTTCCTGCTGCCGGCGCCGGCCGCCGAGGGCAGCGCCCGGGAGAGCCGGGTCGGCGCCGATGACGGATCGGCCTCTTGAGCGAGCCGGCGCATCTGCTCGTGGTCGACGATGACGAGCGCCTGCTTGCCCTCCTGCAGCGCTTCCTGAGCCGCCAGGGTCATCTGGTGAGCGTCGCCAGCGACGCCGCCTCCGCGCGGCAGATGCTCGGCGGGCTCGATTTCGATCTGGTCGTGCTCGACGTGATGTTGCCCGGCCAGAGCGGGGTCGAGCTGACCACCGAGCTCAGGCGCACCAGCGACGTGCCGATCCTGCTGCTCACCGCGCGCGGCGAGCCAAGGGACCGAATCGCCGGGCTCGAGGCCGGCGCCGACGACTATCTGGTCAAGCCCTTCGAGCCCCGCGAGCTGCTCCTGCGGATCACCCGCATCCTCGGTCGGGCCCGGTCCGCGCGGCCGACGCCGGCGCCGATGCTGCGCTTCGGCGACTTCGTCTTCGATCTGGGCACGCTCGAGCTGACCCGCGGCGACGGCGGCAGCGTGCACCTGACCTCGGGCGAGCTCGCCCTCCTGCGGGCCCTCGCCGAGCGGGCCGGCGCGCCCATCAGCCGGGCCGAGCTCGCCGAGCTCGGCAACGTCAAGGGCAACGACCGGGCGATCGACGTGCAGATGCTCCGCCTGCGGCGCAAGCTCGAGGAGGACCCGCGCCAGCCCCGGCATCTCCTGACGGTGCGCGGCGAGGGCTATGCCCTGCGCACCGGGCGCTGAGCGCCCCACCGGGCGGCCTGCGAGGGAAGTCATGAGCTGGACAGCGAGCGGCGGGGAGGGGGCGAGCGGCCGTCGATGCGGCAGCCCGCGCGACGTGGCGGGGCGACCACTGCCCCGCCGGGCGGCGACGCCCGGCCGCCGGCCGCCGAGCTGCCACGCACCCCGATCGGGCGGGCGCTGACCATGGGACCGATCCGCCGGCTGCTCGGCCGGACCATCGTGCCACCGTCCCTGTTCTGGCGCTCGATCCTGATCGTCGTGCTGCCCCTGGTCATTCTCCAGATCGTGCTCACGGTGATCTTCTACAACCGGCACTGGGACACGGTGACCCGCTGGCTGGCGACCGGTGTGGCCGGCGAGGTGGCGCTCGCGGTCGATCTGCTCGAGGAGGCGCCGACGCCCGAGGCGCGGCGCGCGCTTCTGGAGCGGATGCGCGATCATCTCGGGCTCAGGCTCTCGCTCGAGCCGGGCGGCCGGCTGGAGGAGGCGATCGAGCTCGGCGGGCTCGACGGCTGGCGGCTGACCCATATCGACAAGAAGATTCTCGAGAGCTTCGAGCAGCGGCTGGACCGGCCCTTCGTGATCGACCTGCGCTCCGAGATGCCCGGCTTCGTCGTCGCCTTCGTGCAGCTCGACGACGGGCTCCTGCGGGTCATGGCGCCGCGCCAGCGGGTGACCACCACGACCACCATGCTGCTGGTCTACTGGATGATCGGCGCCTCGCTCGTGCTGATCGCCGTCGCCGTGTATTTCCTCGGCCTGCAGGTGCGGCCGATCCGCGACCTCGCCAGGGCGGTCGAGAATTTCGGCCGGGGCGAGGATGTGGGCGACTTCCGGCCGCGCGGGCCGTCCGAGATCCGCCGGGCGGCGGCCGCCTTCAACGTGATGCGGGACCGCATCCTCCGGCATCTGAACCAGCGCGCCGAGATGCTGGCGGCGATCAGCCACGACCTGCGGACCCCCCTGACCCGGATGAAGCTCGAGCTCGAGCTGCTCGGCAGCGATGATCCGATGGCCAAGGAGCTCGAGGCCGATGTCGCCGACATGATCGACCTCGTCGATACCTACCTCGCCTTCGTCCGCGGCGAGGAGGGCGAGACGGCCGAGCCGGTCGAGCTGCAGCCTCTTCTGGAGCAGATGGCGCAAAGGGCCCAGCGGGCGGGTGCCCGAACCGAGCTTTCGGTGCCGATGCCGATCACCGCGAGCCTGCGCCCGATCGCCTTTCGCCGCTGCCTCGCCAACCTCGTCGACAACGCGGCGCGCCACGGCAAATGGGTCGGGATCGCCGCCGAGCGGCGGCCGCGCGCCGTGCTGATCACCATCGAGGACGACGGTCCGGGCATTCCCGAAACCCTGCGGGAGGCGGTGTTCCAGCCCTTCTTCCGGGTCGATGCGGCGCGGCGGCGGCGGACCGGCGGCACCGGGCTCGGGCTCAGCATCGCCCGCGACATCGTGCTCGGCCATGGCGGCGAGCTGACCTTCGAGAGCTCGGCCAAGGGGGGGGCCAAGGCCGTGCTGCGGCTGCCGGCCTGATCGCCATGGGCGCGAGCTCGCCCTCGTCAATGGGCGTCGGCCGGCTCGAGGCCGTTCTTGCGGATCACCGCGAGGGCGAGTGCTCGGGTCGGGGCGATGGCGAGCGGTGTTCCGTCGGCATCGAAAATGCCGTAGCAGACGGTGCCCTCGTCCTCGACCGGCAGGACGTAGGCGGTGTCGGCGAAAAGCTCGGCGAGCCCCGGCCGGGCATGGCGCGGCTCCCCTGGCTCTGGCATGGAAAGCGTGCTCACCTCGGGCCTCCGCGCTCGGTCTCGATCGGCGCCGATTCTAGGCCGAGGCGCATGAAGGAAGGGTTAAGAGCCTGTCCGAGAAGTTTATGGGGCATTTCATTGGCTTACGATCGGCGACAAAGCTGGCGCCGATCGTAAGCC
>CAYMTA010000054.1:0-28610 GCA_964393275.1 uncultured Geminicoccaceae bacterium
ATCTGCTCACTGCCAAGCTCATGAAATGCCCCATAAACTTCTCGGACAGGCTCTTGCGTTCAAAGGGTCCTGGCGAGCGCCTCGAGCTGGTCGGCCGCCTTGCCCCAGCCCTCGTGGAAGCCCATCGCCTCGTGCTCCGCCTTGGCCTCAGCACTCCAGTGCCCGACGCGGGCGACGTAGCCGGTCTTGCCGGAGCCTGCGTCCAGGAGCTGGACGTCGACGACCATGAAGGCGCGGCCCGAGGGCTTCCAGCCCGACTTGAAGGCGTCCGTCGTGACGAGGCGCTGGCCGGGGACGATCTCGAGGAAGACCCCGCAATTGGGGACTTGCTCGCCATTCGGACCGTTCATGAGCGTGTAGAGCTCGCCGCCGGGCCTAAGGTCGATGCGCGCCTCCGACACGTGCCAGGGCTTTGGGCAGAACCACTGCTTCAAGAGCTCGGGCTCCGTCCAGCAGCGCCAGAGCTTGTCGCGGGGTGCGTCCAGGACCCGTTCCAGGACGAGATCGTTGCCGATGTCAGTCATGCGGGCGTCCTTTCGTTTCGCCGGTCGAGAACAGCAGCTCGATGTAGCGCTTCAGGTGGTCGACGCTCTCGATGGCGGCCGCCCGGTCGCCCGTCGCCTTGGCCAGGATGAAGGCGCCCTGGAGGACCGCCTGGGTGTGGCGGGCGAGGCTCGCCGGCGTCCAGTCGGCCGGGATGCCACGATCCCGCATGGCCGCCTCGATATCCGGCTCGAGCGTCGCCGCGTGGCCGAGGATGCTGGCGGCGCAGGCGTCGCGGATCGCCGGATGGGTTCCATGGACCTCCTGCGCCATGGTCCCGACGAGGCAGGTGAACGCGGCGATGTCACCCTCGATCATCGCCTTGCGGAAGTCGACATAGGCGAGCAGCCGGTCGAGCGGGTCGGCCAGCTCGTGGTACGGCGCTTCCGCGAAGAAGCCGCCCGTGACCTCGACCCAATGCGCCACCGCGGCCAGCGCCAGGTCGTCCTTGCCCCTGAAGTGATGGAAGAAGCTGCCCTTGGTGAGGCCGGCCTCGGCGCAGATGTCCTCGATGCGCGTCGCGTTGTAGCCCTTCAGCCGCACGACCTTGAGCGCCGCGTCCAAGAGCCGGGTCTTCGAGTCGTGCCGTGCCGTCATCGCCGAGCATACCCACCAGCCGGTATCCGCCTCGAACGTACCGACCGGTCGGTCTGGCGTCAAGGAGCGATCGAGCGGCGTGCGCCGGTGGCGGCCGCTCGAAAATCGTGGTTAATGGGCCGGGTTGCCGGTCGGAGCAGGGGAGTGTCGAGGGGCCGATGCAGCGCTATTCGATCGTCTCGCTGGCCAGGAACGCGCTGACCGGCCACCGGAACTGGCCGAAGGTCTGGCGGAGCCCGGAGCCGCGGCCCGCCTACGACATCGTCATCGTCGGCGCCGGCGGGCACGGGCTGGGTGCCGCCTATTATCTCGCGAGCGAGCACGGCATCACCAATGTCGCCGTCATCGAGAAGGGCTGGCTCGGCGGCGGCAACACCGGCCGCAACACCACCATCATCCGCTCGAACTATCTCTATGACGAGAGTGCTGCCATCTACGACCACTCGGTCCGGCTCTGGGAAGGGCTGTCGCGTGCCTTGAACTACAACGTCATGTTCAGCCAGCGCGGCGTCATGATGCTGGCGCACAACACGCATGACGTGCAGGTCCTGAAGCGGCACATCCACGCCAATCGCCTGAACGGCATCGACAACGAATGGCTGACGGCGGAGGACGCGAAGGCCTTCTGCCCGCCCTTGTCGATCGACCGGGCCGCCCGCTATCCCGTCGTCGGCGCGGCGCTTCAGCGGCGCGGCGGCACGGCCCGGCACGACGCGGTGGCCTGGGGCTATGCCCGCGCCGCCGATGCCCGGGGCGTCGACATCATCCAGAACTGCCCGGTCACCGGCATCCGCCGCGAGGGCGACCGGGTGGTCGGGGTCGAGACCGCCAGGGGATTCATCGGGGCGAAGCGGGTGGGCGTGGTCACGGCCGGGCACACGCCGGTGGTCATGGCCATGGCCGGCATCCGCATGCCGCTCGAATCGGTGCCGCTGCAGGCGCTGGTGTCGGAGCCGGTGAAGCCGGTCTTCCCGTGCGTCGTCATGTCGAACACGGTGCATGCCTATGTCAGCCAGTCCGACAAGGGCGAGCTGGTGATCGGCGCCGGCACCGACCAGTACGTCAGCTACAGCCAGCGTGGCGGCATCCAGATCCTCGAGCACACGCTCGAAGCCATCCTCGAGCTCTTCCCGATCTTCTCGCGTATGCGGATGCTGCGGCAGTGGGGCGGCATCGTCGACCTCACCCCCGACCGCAGCCCGATCATCGGCAAGACCCCCGTCCAGGGCCTCTTCGTCAATTGCGGCTGGGGCACGGGCGGCTTCAAGGCGACGCCCGGCTCGGCCCACGTCTTCGCCCACATGCTGGCGACCGGCGAGCCGCACCCGATCAACGCCCCCTTCACCCTCGATCGCTTCAGGACCGGCCGGCTGATCGACGAGGCCGCCGCCGCCGCCGTGGCGCACTAGGACCTGCCCGATGCTGCTGATCGATTGCCCCCATTGCGGCCCCAGGGCCGAGATCGAGTTCCGCTGCGGCGGCGAGGCGCACATCATCCGGCCGGCCTCGCCCGAATCGGCGAGCGACGAGGCGTGGCGCGACTACCTCTATTTGCGCCGGAGCCCGAGAGGCGTGCATTTCGAGCGCTGGAACCACCTCCACGGCTGCCAGCGCTGGTTCAACGTGGCGCGTGACACGGTGAGCGACGACATCCTCGCCGTCTATCCCATGGGCAGCCCGCCGCCGAACCTGGACCAGGCGTGATGGCGCAGCCCTTTCGCCTCGCCGAAGGTGGCCGGCTCGACCGGGAGCGGCCGCTGCGCTTCAGCTTCAACGGGGTCGAGCTCGAGGGCTTTTCGGGCGACACCCTGGCTTCCGCCCTTCTCGCCAACGGCATCCATCTCGTCGGCCGCAGCTTCAAGTACCATCGGCCGCGCGGCATCATGACCGCAGGCTCGGAGGAACCCAATGCGCTCGTCCAGCTCGAGCATGGCAGCGGGCGGAGCGATCCCAACACCCGGGCCACGGTGGTCGAGCTCAAGGAAGCGCTGAACGCGACCAGCCAGAACCATTGGCCATCGCTCGGCTTCGACATCGGCGCCGTCAACGACCTCGTGTCGCCGCTGCTGCCCGCCGGCTTCTACTACAAGACCTTCAAGTGGCCGGCGTCGTTCTGGAAGACCGTCTACGAGCCGCGCATCCGCGCCGCGGCCGGGCTCGGCGTGGCGCCGAACGAGCCCGATCCCGATCGCTACCTGCACCGGCATGCGCATTGCGACGTGCTGGTCGTCGGCGGCGGCCCCGCCGGGCTGGAGGCGGCCCTCGAGGCGGGGCGGGCCGGCAAGCGGGTCATCCTGGCCGACGAGCAGAACGAGCTCGGCGGCGGCTGGCTGGCACGGCCGGAGGCGCCCATGGCGCTCGAGGACCGGCTTCGAGAGCTCGCCACGCTCGGGGAGGTCATCTGCCTGACCCGGACCACGGTCACCGGCTACTACGAGCACGGCTATCTCGTTGCGCTGGAGCGGGTGACCGACCATCTGGCCGGTCCCGATCCGGACCTGCCGCGCCAGCGCCTCTGGCGGGTGCGCGCCAGCGAGGTGGTGCTCGCCACCGGTGCGATCGAGCGGCCCATCGTCTTCGTCGGCAACGACCGCCCGGGTGTCATGCTGGCCTCGGCGGCAGGCACCTACGTCAACCGCTACGCCGTCCGCCCCGGCACGCGCGCCGTCGTCTTCACCAACAACGACACGGCCCATGTCGCCGCCCTCGACTTGGCTGCCAGGGGCGTCGAGATTGCCTGCATCGTCGACGCGCGAAGCGGCCCCCTGGGCGAGCCGGTCGAGGCCGCCCGCGCCGCCGGCATCCGCGTCCTGACCAGTGCCGTCGTCGCCGCCACCCTCGGCCGCTCGCGTATCACCCAGGCCGTGATCGCCCGCCTCGACCAGCATGGTGGCCTCGAAGGCTACCTCGGCGTGCCCGTGGCCTGCGATCTGCTGCTCGTGTCCGGCGGCTGGAACCCGAATGTCTCGCTCTTCTCGCAGAGCGGCGGCCGGCTCCGCTTCGACGAGCAAGCGCAGGCGTTCCTGCCGGACCGGGCCGCCCAGGCGACCTCGTGCGTCGGCGCCTGCGCCGGCGATTTCGCCGGCTTCGACGGAAATCCGGCCCCGCTCCGGCCGCTCTGGGCGGTGCCGACGGACCGGGCGAGCAGCCGCTCGAAAGCCTTCGTCGATTTCCAGAACGACGTGACGGCCAAGGATCTCGGGCTCGCCCTGACCGAGGGCTTCCGCTCGATCGAGCACGTCAAGCGTTACACCACGACCGGCATGGGGACCGACCAGGGCAAGACCTCGAACGTCAATGCCCTGGCCCTGGTGGCCGAGAAGCTGGCGAAGCCGGTGGCCCAGATCGGCACCACCACCTTCCGCCCGCCCTACGTGCCCTTGACCTTCGGCGCCATCGTCGGGCACAGCCGGGGCGAGCTTTTCGACGTCGTGCGCCAGACACCGATGCACGACCTCGCCGAAGCCAGGGGCGCCGTCTTCGAGGATGTCGGCACCTGGAAGCGCGCTTGGTATTTCCCGCGGGCGGGCGAGGGCATGCATGCGGCCGTCCAGCGCGAGACGGCGGCGGTGCGGCGCACGGGCGGCGTGCTCGATGCCTCGACCCTGGGCAAGATCGACGTGCAGGGCAGGGACGCCCGCACCCTGCTCAACCGGGTCTACACCAACGCCTGGTCGAAGCTCGCCCCCGGCATGTGCCGCTACGGCCTGATGCTCGGCGACGACGGCTTCGTCCTCGACGACGGCGTCACCGCCTGCCTCGACGACCGCCACTTCCACATGACGACGACGACGGGCGGTGCCGCCCGGGTCCTCGCCTGGCTCGAGGACCTGGTGCAGACCGAGTGGCCCGACCTCGACGTCTATCTCACCTCGGTGACCGAGGAATGGGCCGCCATCGCCATCAACGGGCCGAAGGCGCGCGAGGTGCTCTCGCCTCTGGTCGAGGACTGCGACCTCGCCGCCGATGCCTTCCCCCACATGGCCTGGCGGCCCGCCCGCATCGCCGGCATCCCGGGCCGCATCTTCCGCATCAGCTTCACGGGCGAGCTCGCCTTCGAGGTCAACGTCCCGGCCGACCGGGGGACGGAGGTGCTCGAAGCCCTCCTCGAGCAGGGCCGCCGGCACGATGTCGACCTCTACGGCACGGAAGCCATGCATGTGCTGCGCGCCGAGAAGGGCTTCATCATCGTCGGCCAGGAAACCGACGGCACGGTGACACCCCTGGACCTCGGCATGGACTGGGTCATCGCCAAGAAGAAGGGCGATTTCATCGGCAAGCGCGGCCTCGAGCGTGAGGATTTGCGGCGGCCCGATCGCAAGCAGCTCGTCGGCCTCCTGACCACCAACCCCGACCGCGTGCTCGAGGAAGGGGCGCAGATCACCCTGATGCCGAGCCCGGCAGTGCCGGCGCGCATGCTCGGCCACGTCACCTCGGCCTATCAGAGCCCCAATCTCGGCCGGTCGATCGCCCTGGCCCTGGTCGCCGGCGGCCACGGCCTGCATGGACGGACGCTCCATGTGCCGATGCCGGACGGGGAATCGATCGCCGTGGATGTCACGAGGCCACTCTTCATCGACCCGGAGGGCAGCCGTCTCCATGGCTGATCAGGCGAAAGCGGCAGGGGTCAGGCTCGCGACACGATCCGAGCTCGGCAAGCTCATGCTCCGGGCGACGGACGAGGCCGCCGCACTTGCCACGAACGCTCTCGAGCGCCCCTGGCCCCAGGCGATCAACCGGGCGGCGGGCGACGTCGACGACCGGACGCTCCGCCTCGGCCCCGACGAATTTCTTATGGTCGTGCCGCGTACCACGGTGGCCGGCTTCGTCGACCGCCTGCGCCACGCGCTCGCCGACCATCACCACGCGGTGGTCGATCTTTCGAGCCGCTTCACGGTGCTGGAGATTCAGGGAACGGCCGTCCGCCAGACGCTCGCCGCCGCCTGCCCGCTCGATCTGCACGACAGCACCTTCGGCATCGGTGCCGCCACGCGCACGGTCCTCGGCAAGGCCGAGATCATCCTCGATCGACTGGCGGCCGACCGCTATCGCCTCGTCGTCAACCGCTCCTTCGCCCCCTACGCCGAAGCGCTGCTGCGCACCGCGGCACGGGAATTCGGCCTCGACGGGTAAGGCTCCGCCGCACTGCCTGGGGCAGGGAGGTGGCCCCGACCGTTGAAGCGTCTCCGACGGGCCCGGCGAAGTCATCACCGAGGGCCGCATTTGCCTCTGGCCGGCATGTGCCGACCCGCCCTCGATCGGTGCTGAATAGCACTGGACAGGCTGGGCCCGATGGCGGTCAATGGCGGGCGGGAAGGAGTCCGTCATGAGCGCCTTGCAGCCCATCGAGCCCTGTCAGGAAGCGCCCGGCCGGCCGGGCATCCCGCCGACCTGGACGAGCAGTGCGAAGGACATCGTCGGCTGCGCGCTGGGCCCCTCCAGGCTCTGGTTCACCATGGGCTACGGCATCGTCAACGAGGTCTACTACCCGCGGGTCGACCTGCCGCAGATCCGCGATCTCGGCTTCATCGTCGCCGACGGCCAGGGCTTCTGGGTGGAGGTCAAGCGGCTGCGAAGCTACACCCTCCGGCTGCTCGGGCCGGGCGTTCCGGCGGTCGAGGTCTGTCACCGGCACGAGCGCTTCACCCTCGACCTGAGGATCACGCCGGATCCCATCCGCGACGTGCTGGTGATCGAGCTTCGCCTCGAGGGCGACGCGGCGCTTCGCCCCTACGTGCTTCTGGCCCCGCACCTCGGCGACAATGGCCGGAACAACAGGGCCGCCGTCATGACCCTCGGCGGCCGGCGCGTGCTGACCGCGGAGCAGGGCCCGTTCGGCCTGGCGCTGGCTGCCGTGGACGCGCTGCAGCAGGACGCGTTCGGCAAAGCCAGCGCCGGCCATGTCGGGGCGAGCGACGGCTGGCAGGACTTCCACCGGAATGGCGCCATGCGCTGGCAGCATGGCGTGGCCGGTCCCGGCAATGTCGCCCTCATGGGCGAGCTGCCGCGTTTCGCCGTGCTTGGCCTGGGCCTCGGCAGCACGGCGCAGGCGGCGGCGACCCTCGCCGTCTCGAGCCTGCTCGTGGCCTTCGACGACCTCCTGGAGCGGCAGCACGCCGACTGGCGGAAGTGGCACCAGGGGACGGAGGCGCGCTGCGTCATCGGGCCGATCGAGCCGGCGCGCCTGGAGGAGCCGCTCAGGCTGGCGTCGATGGTGCTGCGCACGCAGCGCGACCAGACCTATCCGGGCACGATGGTGGCCAGCCTCAGCATCCCCTGGGGCAACACGCACGACGACCTGGCCGGCTACCATCTGGTGTGGCCGCGCGACCTGGTCGCCTGCTCGACCGGGCTCCTGGCGCTCGGCGCCGTCGACGAGGCCCTGGACAGCCTGCGCTACCTGATCGCCACCCAGGCGGCCGACGGGCACTGGGACCAGAACATGTGGCTGGGCGGCACGCCGCACTGGGGCGGCATCCAGCTCGACGAGACGGCGGCCCCGGTGCTGCTCGCGGCGGCGCTCGACGAGCGCGACGCCTTGGGCGGCCTCGAGGTCGGCGACATGGTCCGGCGCGCCCTGCGCTTCATCGCCCGGACCGGCCCGGCGAGCGACCAGGACCGCTGGGAGGAGAATGCCGGGATCAACGCGTTCACGCTGGCCTTCGCCATCGCCGCCCTGGTCGAGGGCGCCCGGTTCGTCGATGCGGCCGACGCGGCGCTCGCCACCGCCCTCGCCGATTTCTGGAATGCCCATATCGAGCGCTGGACGGCGGTCGAGGACACGCCTTTGGCGCGGCGGCTCGGCGTCGATGGCTATTACACGCGGATCGCCCCGGTCGAGGTGATGGTGGACAGCCGATCGCTGCATCATCTCCTGATGCTGAAGAACCAGGCCTCGGGCAGTGCTGCGGTCGCGGCCGACGAGGAGGTCAGCACCGACTTCCTGCAGCTCGTGCGCTTCGGTCTGCGGGCACCGGACGACCCCCATGTCGAGGCGAGCATCAAGGTGATCGACGCGCTGCTCGAGGTCGAGACGCCGAACGGCCCGGTCTGGCGCCGCTACAATGGCGACGGCTATGGCGAGCACGAGGACGGCCGCGCCTTCGACGGCAGCGGGCGGGGCCGCGCCTGGCCGCTTTTGACCGGCGAGCGCGGCCATGTCGAGCTGGTCGCCGGGCGCGATCCGCTGCCCTTCCTCGACGCCATGACGGCGATGGCCGGACCCTACGGGCTGCTGCCGGAGCAGGTCTGGGATAGCGAGCCCCTGCCCGATGCCGGCCTCTTCCCGGGCGAGCCCAGCGGGTCGGCCATGCCGCTCGGCTGGGCGCACGCCGAGTTCATCAAGCTCGCGATCTCCCGCCAGCTCGGCCATCCCTGCGACCGCCCGGCCGCCGTCTGGCAACGCTACGGCGGCAAGGCGCCGAAGATCGAACGGCACTTCTGGCTGCCGCATGCGCCGATCGCGAGCGTGCCAAAGGAGGCGACGCTGACCGTCGCTTTCCCAGAGGCGGCCACCGTCCACTGGGGCATGGACGACTGGCGGGACGTGACCGACGAGCCGACGCAGGAGCTCGGCCTCGGCCTGCACGGCCTCGAGTTCTCGCCCGACCGGCTCGGCTCGGCGACGCGCATCGTCTTCACCTGGCGCCAGGGCGACGACGGGTGGTCCGGCCGCGATGTCGCGGTGACCCGCGGCTAGGCGGGCGGCTCAGGCGACGGCTTCCGGGATCGGCGTGCTCTCGACGAAGCCGATGCTGTCGAGGCTGGTGGCGCCGTTGACGATGATCACGTCCCGGTCGGCGCCGGCCCAGAGCACGACCGAGGCGGGGGACTCGACGTGGCGCGCCACCTCGCTGCCGCCGAGATCGATCAGGTCCAGGAGCGGGTCGTAGTCCTGGATGATGTCGATCTCGCGGATGCCGTTGGCGAGCTCGTTGCCGAAGACGTGGGTGTCGGCGCCGTGGCCACCCGTGGCGACGTCGACGATGCCGGCGCCGGAGATCAGGATGTCGTCGCCCCAATTGCCGACCAGCATGTCGGAGCCGTCGCCGCCGTCGAGCAGGTCGTCGCCGTCGCCGCCATACAGCCTGTCATCGCCGTCGCCGCCGAGGAGGGCGTCGTCGCCCTGCCTGCCGATGAGCCCATCCGCGCCGTCGAGGCCGTGCAGCACATCGTTGCCGGCCTGGCCATCGAGCCGGTCGTTGCGGGCCGAGCCGACGACCAGGTCGTCGAATTCGGTGGCGGTGCCGCCGTCGGTGATGGCTGTGGGCGAGGCGAAATGCGCCGCCACGGCGTCGCTGTCGAGCGAGGCGCCTTTGTAGCTGAGGACGAGATTGCCGTCGCTGAGCTGCTGGACGAGGTCCGATGAACTGAACACCGGGTTCGAGATGGCGAACGTGCTGCTGCCCGACAGCTTCACCTCGACCTCGGTGGCGCTCTTGTCGGTCAACTCGGCCTGCTGCGTCCAGTCGGTGACGGTGAGGAAGTCGGTGTAGCCCAGGTGGTCGATGGAATCGCCGTTCCACTCGGCGACGCTGCCCGCGACGCTGTTCGACTGGTAGTCGGCGGGCTCGGTGGCGCTCTGGGCGAGGTCGACCTGGTCCTGGCCGGCACCGGGCGTCACCTTGTTCATGCCGTCATTGGTGATGATGTAGTCGTTGCCGGCGCCGCCGATCAGCGTGTCGTTGCCACCGAGGCCGCGCAGCCGATTGGCATTGCCGTCGCCGGTGAGCGAATCGGCGTAGTTGGTGCCGTCGACGTCCTCGATGTCGATCAGGGTGTCCTGCTTGCCGGACCCGTTGTCGCTGATGACGCCGGCCGACAGATCGACGGTCACGCCATGGACCACGGTGCCGAAGCGCAGGATGTCGGTGCCGCCACCGCCATCGATGACATGGCCGCCCGCCGGGTCGTTCTCCCATTGGTCATCGAAGGGCGAGCCGATGAAGTTCTGGAAGTTGGCGAAGCTGTCGGTCGCGACGACCTCGGCGGCGCTGGTGCCCCCATTCGGACCGTATTCCTGCGTGGTGCCGGCGCCGATGGTGATCGCGACCGCGCCCGAATTGACGGCATAGGAGAGCGTGTTGGTGCCGCCGCCGCCGTCGAGCGTGTCGCTGCCATCGCCGCCGGCGAACGTGCCGCCGCTGTCGTTGCCGGTGATCGTGTCGTCATATGCCGAGCCAATGGCGCCCTCGAAGCTCGTCAGGCTGTCGGTGTAGGTGCCGCTGACGCTGTCCTGCTCCGCCGTCCCCTCGGTCAGGTCGACGACCACCCTGCCGGTGTCGTCGGCGTAGGACGCCGTGTCCGTCCCGTCGCCGCCGTCGAGGGTGTCGTTGCCGGCATTGCCCTGGATGACGTTGTCGTTGGCGTCGCCGGTCAGCTTGTCGGCATTGTCGCTGCCGCCGAGGTTCTCGATGCCGGTGAGCGCGTAGTTGCTGATCAGGCTGTCCGACTTGTTGGTGCTGGTGGCGTTCGGATTGCTCAGCGGGTCGGTGGCGGCGATCGAGAGGTCGGCGGTCACGGTGCCGTTCACGTAGACGAAGGACGCGGTGTCGGTGCCGTCACCGCCATCCACCACGGCCGACATCGAGGTCCAGCCGAGATAGATCAGGTCGTCGCCGTCGTCGCCGGCGAAAGTCTCGACGGTCTCGACCGCCTCGTGGCCGATGCCGTAGATCCAGTCGTCGCCGTCGCCGCCGTGGATGAGGTCGATGCCGTTGCCGCCGAGGATGATGTCGTCGCCGTCGAACGCCATGACGTGCGACGTATCGCTGGTGAGGCTGCCGCTCGAGGTGGCGGTGGCCGGATCGAAGCTGGCGGGATTGACGTTGAGGATGTCACCCTGATTGGTGCCGGCGACATAGACGCCCGTGGTCGTGGTGGTCGGCGCCACCATGGAAAGCCCGCCGAAGGCGCCGAAGACCTTGGTCGTGGTGCCGCTCGGGGCGGTGAACGCGATCGGCGTGTCGGCCACCACCGGGACGACGCCGTCGGCGTAGGCCGAGGGGTCGGTCGGGAACGGGTAGACGTTCTGCGACTCCTGGACCCCCCGGTCGTCGATGACCAGCGAGTTGTCGAAGACGTCGTGGATGAAGTCGAAGGCGAACTCGCTGCTCTCGGTGACGCCGAAGGCGTCGAGGAAGTCCTGGGCGAGGAAGACCTCGGCGAAGATGGTGTTGCCGGTGCCCTTGGTGAACTCGATGCCCCAGCCGGTCTGGCCGTTGGCGCCGGCCCCGCTCTCCGAGAAGTAGGTGGGCGTCGAGGTCAGGGTGGTCGCCGAGTCGTTCTGGTCGGAGGTCGGCACCGGCAGAAAGAGCACGTCCTCGCGCGGGTCGAAGTCGGTGACGACCATGACGTCCTCGCCGCCGGCCCGCGGCGTGTCGGACTGGTGCATGTGGAGGAGCAGGCTCACCGCATCGCTGGCGATGTCGCCGACGGCGGTGTCGAGGCCGCCGAGCAGCATGGAGCCGGCGAGGGACTCGAAGAACTCGCCGGCCGCCGCTGCCGCCAGCTTGTCGACGCCAGCCTCGGCCGCGTTCTGGCCGATGTCGCCGGCATACTGGTCGGCGAAGACGCTCCAGAAGCCGGTGCCGCCGCTGCTCGAATCGGTGTCGGTATAGCTCAGGTAGAAGGCGTCGGCACCGCCGCCGCCGGTAAGAACGTCCGTCCAGCCCTGGCCGCGCGGCCCGCCGAGCATCTGGTCGTTGCCGTCGACGACATTCGGGTCGATCTCGGTCGGCAGGTACCATTTGAAGGGCTGATCCTCGAAGCTCTCGACCTTGACGATTGGCGCATCGAAGCCGTCGCCATAGAGGATGTCGCTGTGCACGTCACCGAGGATCAGGTCGTCGCCGGACCCGCCGGCGATGAAGTCGGCGCCGGCATTGCCGTTGACGCGGTCATTGCCGGGGCCGGGAAAGATCCAGTCCTCGTGCTTGCCGCCGGTGACGTTGTCATGGGTGAGCACGGTGCCCAGGGCCTGCAGCTGCTGGCCGTCGACCACATAGGATATGTCGCTGGGCCAGCCGTTGGTCACATAGTAGCGGGTGTCGATGTGGGTGGTGTCGAGGAAGTCGCCGCCGAACGGGTCGTCCTGGACGAAGCCGATGACATCTTCACGGGTCGTGAGGTAGTACATCCAGGTGTACGTATTGTCGTCAGGCGGCCAGAAGGCCCGCCAGACAAAGCTGGCAGGGGACTCGTCGTCCGGTCCGTAGTTCGGCCGGTAGAGCAGATTGCCGGTAAGGTTGTTGTTGGCGTCGGTCCAGTTGGTCATCGCGCGCGCCTCCCCGTCGGATCGATCGACCCGGCCGGCCCGCACGATTCTGTCTCCGTGTCCCGCGACGCCGGCAGTATCAGAATTCGGATTGTATGAAGCTACTACGCGAAGCGTTCCCGCACCATTGCTTTCCGGATGAAACCCATCCATCGGAAGATGAACAAGGTCTCAGCATCGGATGATCAGACAGCAGTCGAACGACCGAAGCGCTGCTTCGCGACGGTCCTTGCCGGGCTGTGCGCTACTTGGTCTCCTGCACGACGCGGCGCCGGGACGGCTGGGATCGCCCGACCTCTGGCCCGCTCAAACCGGCCCTTTGGTGATGGCGGTCAGCGGAACGTTCACGTCGAAGACCTTGGCGTTGACGTTCTCGATGCCGATCTCCCCGAGCCGGGCGGCATGCTTGGCGATGTACGCTCGCGCGGACGGCTCGTCGGCGAACAGGTAGATGCCGCCCGCCTCGCGCTCGGCGCGGTTCTCGGTCCAGATCTTCCAGATGAAGCCCGGCTCGTCCGCGATGGACCGGGCGAGCCCGTCCATGGCCTCGGTCATCTCCGAACCGAAGGGGCCGTCATAGGCGAAATCGAACTGCACCAGCTTCATGGCAACGCTCCTTTTCCTGTGGCACCCTCGAGGGGCGCCGATGACGTGCTCGAGCCTGCTCCGGGGCCACCCCGAAAAGGCGTCAAGTGGCCGATTCCCGCCCGT
Organism: uncultured Geminicoccaceae bacterium; assembly: GCA_964393275.1. Lineage (GTDB taxonomy): Bacteria > Pseudomonadota > Alphaproteobacteria > Geminicoccales > Geminicoccaceae > SLRI01. The sequence continues at coordinate 13,127 of CAYMTA010000054.1, forward strand.
CGATCCGGTAATCGCGCGCCGCGTTGTCGTGGAAGAGGGCCTGCTGCTCCCCGGGCGTCAGGTCCCGCACGATGTCGGCGAAGACGGCGAACATTTCTGCGTAGCCCGCATGCAGCCCGGCCACCGGGAAATCGGAGGCGAACATGGCGCGGGAGGGGCCGAAGGCGTCGAGGCAGTCGAGCACCACCGGCCGCAGGCTCTCGGGCGTCCAGTCGTGGTCGTAGGCGACGAGATCGGAGATCTTGAGGCGGACATTGGGCCGCCTCGCGAGATCCTTGAGCCCCTGCCGCCAGCCTGCCATGCCGTCAGGGTCGCGGTCGATCGGGCTGCCCCCGTGATTGACGATGATCAGCGTCTCCGGGAAGCGGTCGGCGAGGTCGGCCGCGTCCTTGAGCTGTCTTGGATAGATCATCATGTCGAAGGAGAGGCCGAAGCGCTGCAGGAGGGCAAAGCCTGAGCACCACTGCCGGTCGGCCATGTAGTCGGCGCGCTCGACGAAGCGCTTCGCCGGGTCCTCGTGCCAGCTCAGGATGAAGCGCACGCCCCGGACGAAATCGAAGGCGCACTGCGCCTCCAGGATGTCGCCCACCCTCGGGTCGTCCAGGGGTGCATGGACCACGGCGACCGACGGCAGGCGATGGCGTTCCTTCAACCCGGCGAGCCAGCGCGTCTCGCCGACCGGATCGCAGCACTCCCAGCCGGCCTCGATATGCACCGAGCCCCGAAGGTCGAGCCCGGCGGCATGGCGCTCGAGATCGTCCGGCAGGTAGTCGCGATAGAGCGGGGTCGGGTCGCCGAACACCATCTCGCGGCCGGGCTCGGGCACCAGCCAGGGATGCTTCTTCAGCTTCAGATCCCAGAGATGGTGGTGCGCGTCGATGATCGGACCCCTGTAGCGCATCGTCAGACCCTCGCGACCAGGCGGGTCTTGAGCCGCTTCAGCCGGGTGGCGACGAAGAGCAGCACGGCGGCGATGACGAAGGCGGCGATGGCGAGCACCCAGCCGACGGCGACGATGCCGGTCGAAGGCCAGAAGAAGAGGACGAGGCCGACCAGCGTGACGGTGATGCCGATCACCTTGAGATCGCCATTGCCCTCGCCCTTCGGATCAGCGCCGCGCCCGGCCGTGAGATAGCCGATGCCGGAGGCCAGCGCCCAGATGCCGAGAACGATCAGGAGCATCCGCAAGGTGGCGCCGGGCCAGAGCAGGAGCACGCCGCCGATGACCAGGCTGACCAGGGTGGGGGTGAGGCTCGCCAGGGTCTGCCGGGCGCGCATCGTGCCAACGAGCCCGGCAACGCCGTCGAGCAGGAGGAAGAAGCCCAGCACCACCGCCAGCACCTCGACGCTCCAGCGTGGCCAGAGGAGGAGGGAAAGCCCGAGGAGCAGGGCGAGCAGGCCCCTGGCCAGAAACCACCACCAGAGATCGCCGAGCCCGGCGTCGAGCCGGCGGACGGCTTCGGCCGCCGGTCGCCGGGGTTGCAAGCCGCTCTTCGTCTCGTCCTGCATGACGCGCTCCCTTTTGCCTACTTGATGCCGGCCCGCATGAAGCTCTGGACGAACTGCCGCTGGAAGAGAAGGAAGCCGATCAAAAGCGGCGCCGAGGTGACCAGCGTCGCGGCGGTGATCACCGACCAGTCGATGCCCTGGTCGACCGAGGCGAAGACCTGGAGACCGACGGTGACCGGGCGGGTCTCGACCGAGCTCGTGACGATCAGGGGCCAGAGGAAGTTGTTCCAGTGGAAGCTGACCGAGACGAGGCCGAAGGCGACGTAGATCGGCCGGGCGAGCGGGACGTAGACGCGCCAAAGGATGCCGAGCGTGGTGCAGCCCTCGATCCGGGCCGCGTCGTCGAGCTCCTTGGGCACCGTCTTGAAGGTCTGGCGCAGGAGGAAGATGCCGAAGGCCGAGGCCATGTAGGGCAGGCCGATGGCGAGGATGGTATCGAGGATGCCGAGATTGCTGACCGTCCGGTAGTTCTCGACCAAGAGCACGTCCGGCGTGATCATGAGCTGGACGAGGACCAGGAAGAAGAGAAGATCGCGCCCCCAGAACTCGAGCCTGGCGAAGGCGAAGGCGGCGAGCGTGCTGATCACGAGCTGGCCGGCCAGGGTCATGGTGACCAGGATCAGCGTGTTCAGCATGTAGCGGGCGAAGGGGGCGGCCGCCATGGCCCGGGCGAAGTTGTCGAGGGTCAGGGGGGCGTCGAGCTCGAAGCGGGCGGCATAGAGCGGCGGATGGAAGGCAGCCCAAAGGGCGAAGAGCAGCGGCAGGATCCAGAGCAGGGCCAGAAGCCAGGCGCCGGCGGTGACCAGCAGGTGGTCGAGGCCGGCACCCCTGTCGACGATGCGGGCGGCGGCGGTGCCGGGAGCGAGGGCGGCGCTCGTCACCGGTAGTGGATCCGCTTGTCGAGCACGGTCACCTGCAGCACCGAGACGGTGACCAGGACGGCGAGGAGGACGACGGTCAGGGCCGCGGCGTAGCTCGTGTCCCAGAACTTGAAGCCGGTCTCGTAGATGTAGAAGAGCAGGAGCGAGCTGGCGTTGCTGGGGCCGCCGCCGGTCATGGCGACGATGTGGTCGACCACGCGAAAGGCGCCGATCACGGCGTTGACCAGGACGAAGAGCGTGGTCGGCATCAAGAGCGGCAGGACGATGCGGCGGACGTAGTGGAAGTCCGACGCCCCCTCGAGCTTGGCCGCCTCCTTCAGGCTCGGCGGGATCGACTGGAGGGCGGCAAGGTAGAAGATCATGAAGAAGCCCGCCTCCTTCCAGACCGAGACGGCCATGACGCTCCAAAGGGCCGTCTCGGGCGAGCCCAGGAAGTTGACGTCCGGTCCGCCGAAAAGCGCGATGATCTGGTTCAGGAGGCCGAAGCCCGGCGTGTAGAAGAAGAGCCAGATATTGGCCGCCGCCACCATCGGCAGGACGGTCGGCGTGAAGTACGCCATGCGCAGGAAGCCGCGCCCGGCCAGCCGCTCGTTGACCCAGAGCGCCATGACGAGCGCGATGCCGATCGAGAGCGGGATGGTGACCAGCGCGTAGAGGAAGTTGTTCCAGACGACCTGGAGGAAGACCGGGTCGTCGGTGACCATGCGGCGGTAGTGGTCGAGGCCGATGAAGCCGGCCTGCCGGCGGCCGCGCGGGGTCGAGAAGAGGCTGGCCCACAAGGTCGCGATGGTCGGGAAGTGGGTGAAGGCGGCGAGCAGCACCAGCGCCGGCAGCAGGAGCAGCCAGGCGTAGAGGGTGGTGAGCAGGCGCCGGTCCATGATGGAGGCTCGGCCGGCGGAACCGGGCTGGTCCCGCCGGCCTGCCGGTTCAGCGATAGGGGGCGAGGATTCGCATCGCCTCTTCCTGCGCCGCCGCCAGCGCCGGCCCCGGCTCGGTCGTGCCGGTGATCGCCGCCTGCAGCGCGTCGTTCAGGACCTTGGTGACGCGCTGGTTCTCGTGGGTCGAGAGCTCGGCCACGGCGAACTCGAGCTGGTCGCGGGCCACGGCGGCCGGCGGGAAGTCGTCCACATAGGCCTGCATCTCCGGGGTTTCCCAGGCGGCGGGGCTGGTCGCCACGTAGCCGGTCTTGATCGACCAGTCGGCCTGGTTCTCGGGCGTGGTCAGCCAGCGGATGAAGTCGAGGGAAGCCTGCTCGCGCTCCGGGTCGCTGTGCAGGATGAAGAGGTTGCCGCCGCCCGTGGGTGCTCCCCGGCGGACATGCGCCGGCAGCATGGCGACGCCGAAGTCGAAGGGCGCGTTGGCGCGGACATTGGTGAGGTTGCCCGTGGTCGTCCACATCATCGCCGTCCGGCCCTGGAAGAAGTCCTGGGGCGTCGTGCCCCACTCGATGATGCCGGGCGCCATCACGCCGTACTTGGTGCTGAGGTCGACCATGTACTGGAGCGCCTCGACGACCTTCGGATCATCGAAATAGACCTCGTTGCCGTCCTGGTTCATCAGGATCACGTCGTTCTGCGTGGTCAGGCCCTGGAAGAGCCAGTAGGGGAAGCCCGAGGACGGGATCTGCACGCCATACTGGGTGACGTTGCCGGCGGCATCCTTGAGCGTCAGCTTCTGGCCGAGCTCGACCTGCTCGTCCCAGGTGGCGGGCGGCACCTCGGGGTCGAGGCCGGCTGTGGCGAAGGCCGCCTTGTTCCAGTAGAGCACCGGCGTCGAGCGCTGGAAGGGCACGCCCCAGAGCTGGCCGTCGATCGAGCCGTTCTCGAGGAAGGCCGGGTAGAAGCTCGCGAGCCAGGCCTTCTCCTCGTCGCTCTTCGCGAGGTCGGAGATGGCGACGATCATGTCCTCGTCGTAGAGGGTGAAGGTGTCGACCGCGAGCAGCACCGCCATGTCGGGCGCGTTGCCGCCCTTGAAGGCGGTGACCGTGCGGGTGATCGTGTCCTGGTAGCTGCCGGTGTAGACCGGCAGGATGGTCACGCCCGGGGTCTGGTCGCTGTAGGTCTTGGCATAGCCGTCGATGATCGCGGTGATCGGGCCGCCGACGGCGACGGGGAAATTGAGCGTCAGCTCGAGCTCGGCCCGGGCCGCGGATGCGGTGGCCAAGAGGGCGACTGCGGCCGTGGCGGCCAGAAGCGATTTTCTGCTCATCGGGTAGCTCCTCCCAGGATGCGTGGTTGACTGGTGGCATCAAAGGCCGAAAGCTCCACGCGGTGGCCATCGGCGGCGCTGAAGAAGGCGAGATCGGCAGCTTCATGGCCGAGCTGGAGCTCGGCGCCGGGGGCGGCCGCCGCGTGTCCCGGGACACGGGCGAGCAGGGTGTTGCCGCCAAGATCGCACACCAGGACGGTATCGGCACCCTGGTAGTCGAGGTCGGTGACGGTCACGGCGAAGCCCGGCCCCGTGCCTGGATGCAGGGCCTCGGGGCGGATCCCGACCAGGAGGTCGCCGGCTTGCCCGGCTGCCGCCCCCGCCAAAACGGGGCCGGAGGTGCCCAGGACCACGAGGCCCTTCGCCGTCGCCTCGAGCGGCAGGAGGTTCATCGGCGGCGTGCCGACGAAGCTCGCGGCGAAGGCGGTCGCCGGGAGCCGGTAGAGCTCGGCCGGCTCGGCGTCCTGCTCGATCCGGCCGTCGCGCATCAGGACCACCTGGTCGGCCATGCTGAGCGCCTCGGCCTGGTCGTGGGTGACGTAGATCATGGTCATGTCGAGGCGGCGCTGCAGGTCGCGGATCTCGTGGCGCATCTCGGCCCTGAGCTTGGCGTCGAGATTGGAGAGCGGCTCGTCCATCAGGCAGAGCCGGCTCTCGGCGACGATGGCGCGGGCCAGCGCCACGCGCTGCTGCTGGCCACCCGAGAGCTGCGCCGGCTTTCGGCCGAGCAGGCTGCCCAAGCCCAGGATGTCGGCCGCGCGCTCGAGCCGCCGGCGCCGCTCGGCCGCCGGCACGCGCCGCACCTTGAGGCCGAAGAGGATGTTCTCGGCGACCGAGAGATGCGGGAAGAGCGCATAGTTCTGGAAGACCATGGAAAGGCCGCGCCGCGCCGGCGGCAGGTCCGTGACATCCACGCCGTCGATCAGGATATGCCCCGAGGTGGCGGTGTCGAGCCCGGCGATCAGCCTAAGCGTCGTCGACTTGCCGCAGCCCGAGGGGCCGAGCAGCACGGCGAAGGCGCCATCGGCGATGGCGAGGTCGATCCCGGCCAGGGCCGTCGTTTCGCCGAAGCGACGGGTCAGGCCGTCGAGCACCACTTCGGGCAAGGGCCACCTTCTGCGAGCCAGCCGGAGGAACATCGCCGGCAGGCGGCACGCTAGCGGCGCTGTCCGGCGATGACAACCGCGCGGCAGCGGCCGAGGGTGGACAGCCGCCTTTGGCTGCGGCAGGGGTGGTGACCGGGCGTGGCCCGGCCCGAAACGCACGGCAAGGAGGCGGGACGATGCGGGTGGTGATCTGCGGCGGCGGGGTGATCGGCGCCTGCGCCGCCTGGTTCCTGGCATCCCGGGGCTGCGATGTGGCGGTCGTCGAGCGGCATCGCGTGGCCGGAGCCGCCTCCGGCAAGTCGGGCGGCTTCCTGGCGCTCGACTGGTGCGACGGCTCGCCCTTGGCGGCGCTCGCCCGGCGGAGCTTCGCGCTGCATGCCGAGCTGGCGGCCGCCCATCCCGGCCGCTGGGGCTATCGGCGCCTGCCGACGGCCGCCGTGTCGCTCGGACGACAGCCGGCGCCGGCGACGCCGGGCCTGCCCGGCTGGCTCGCCCCCGAGACGCGCTTCGGCGGCTGGCTCGGCACCACCGGGACGACGGCGCAGATCGACCCCGAGGCGTTCACGATCGGCATGCTCGACCTCGCCGGCGGGCACGGTGCGACGCTGGTGAACGGGGTCGTCGAGGGCATCGAGCGGGGCGGCGACGGCCTGCGGGTCACCGGCGTGATCGTCGATGGCGGGGTGCTGCTGGCCGACGCCGTGGTCATCGCCATGGGGCCCTGGTCGATCCAGGCGGCGGCGTGGCTCGACCTGCCGGCGGTCCATGGCCTCGAGGGGCACAGCCTCGTCTTCGACGATCCGGATGCGGTGCCGGCGGCCCTCTTTGTCGACTGCCCGACGCCCGATGGCGGGCGGGGAGCGCCCGAGGTCTTCACCCGGCCGGACGGCACGACCTATGTCTGCGGCCTGCCGAGCCGGCGGCCCTTGCCCCAGGACCCGGCAGCCGTGGTGGCCGACGAGAGGTTCCTGGAGCAGTTGCGGGCGATGATCGAAAGCTTCGCGCCCGGCCTCGCCGCGGCGCCGGTCCGGCGGGGCGGCGCCTGCTTTCGGCCGGTGACCGATGACGGCCTGCCGCTGATCGGCGCCGTGGCGGGGCTCGAGGGTGCCTTCGTCGCCACCGGCCACAGCGTCTGGGGGATGCTCAACGCCCCGGCGACCGGCGAGGCGCTGGCGGCGCTCATGCTCGACGGCGCTTCCACCGAGGTCGATCTCCGCCCCTTCGATCCGGCCCGGCTGCCGCCTTTAGACGCGCAAGCCACTTGAGCGCCGGCCCGATTGCGCTAACGTTCGCCCACGGGCCGCAGGGAAGGCTCGGCCAAAAACCAGCCTCGGGAGGCGAAGATGCAGCGACGGACGTTCGGTGGCCTGGCGGCCGCCCTGGCCATCGGCCTGATGGCGTCGACGGCGATGGCGCAGGACATGCCGCGCATGGGCGTGGTGGTGAAGATCGGCGGCATTCCCTGGTTCAACGCCATGGAGGTCGGCATCCAGGAGCAGGGCAAGGAGCTCGGCTGGGATGCCTGGATGGTCGGCCCGACCAGCGCCGACCCGGCGCTCCAGGTGCGCGCCGTCGAGGACCTGATCGCCCAGGGCGTCGATGCGATCGGCGTCGTGCCGAACGATGCCGAGGTGCTCGAGCCGGTCCTCGCCCGGGCGCGCGAGCAGGGCATCATCGTGATCACGCATGAGAGCCCCAAGCAGCAGAACGTCGACTGGAACTTCGAGATGGCGTCGCTCAAGGGCTTCGGCGAGGCGCACGCCAAGCTCTTCGCCGAGGCGACCGGCGGCAAGGGCGAGTACGCCGTCTTCGTGGGCTCGCTCACCGTGCCGGCGCACAATGCCTGGGCCGATGCGGCCATCGCCTATCTGAAGGAGAACTATCCGGACATGACGCTGGTCGCCGACCGCTTCGGCGTCGCCGAGAGCGTCGACGATTCGCGCAGCACCGCCCTCGACCTGATGCGCGCCCATCCCGGTCTCGTGGGCTTCCTCGCCTTCGGCAGCCAGGGGCCGATCGGCGCCGGCCGGGCCGTCGACGAGCGCCGCAAGGTCGGCGAGATCGCCGTGGTCGGCCCGTTCTCGCCGGGCCAGGGGCAGCGGCTGGTGCACGAGGGGGCGATCAGCGGCGGCTTTATGTGGAACCCGATGGAGGCCGGCCGGGTCTTCGTCACCATCGCCGACATGCTGAAGAAGGGCGAGCCGATCGTGGACGGCACGGAGATCCCGGGCCTCGGCGTCGTCTCGCCCGACCCCGAGACGCACAACATCATCGTCGACGCGCTGGTGACCCTGAACAAGGACACGGTCGACGAGCTCGCGGACATGGGCCTCTAGGGTCCCGGTCGTGGCAGCCAGCGACATGGTGGCCGGCGATGCCGGCCGTCATGTCCTGGCGGTCGAGCATGTCTCCAAGGTCTTCGGCGGCGTCAGGGCGCTGATCGACGTCGCTTTCGACGTTTTCGAGGGCGAGGTGCACTGCCTCGCCGGCGAGAACGGCTGCGGCAAGAGCACGCTCATCAAGATCGTCAGTGGCGTGCACGCGCCCGAGCCCGGCGCCGTGCTGCGCTTTTCCGGCGAGCGGGTCGAGGGCCTGACGCCGGTCACCGCACGGCGCCTCGGCATCCAGGTGATCTGGCAGGACCTCGCCCTCTTTCCCGAGATGACGGTGGCCGAGAACATCGCCTTCGAGGCCAATCTCGGCCCCCGGCCACGCTGGGTCGACTACCGGGCGATGCGCCGGACCGCGGCCGGGGTGCTGGACCGCCTGGGCGTCACGCTGCCGGCCAGCCGGCCGCTGCGCGAGCTCGGCATCGCCCAGCGCCAGGTGGTGGCCATCGCCAGGGCCCTGGTCGCGCAGGCCCGCCTCGTCTTCATGGACGAGCCGACGGCGTCCCTGACCCAGGCCGAGACCCGCTCGCTCTTCGAGGTGGTGCGCCGGCTGAAGGCCGACGGCATCGCCACGGTCTTCGTCAGCCACCGTCTGGCCGAGGTCATGGAGATCGCCGAGCGGGTGACCGTGCTCCGGGACGGCCGCAAGGTCGGCGTCTACCCGGCCGCCGAGCTGACCCAGGACCGGCTCGCCGAGCTGATGACCGGCCAGAGCCACGAGGCGGTGGTGCGCGCCCGGGACCTGGGCGGGGCCCCGGTGGTGCTCGAGGTCGAGGGCCTCACCCGCGCCGGCGAGTACGCCGACATCTCCTTCAGCCTGCACGCAGGCGAGATCCTGGGCATGACCGGGCTGCTCGGCGCCGGCCGCACCGAGGTCGCGGCGACGCTCTTCGGGCTCACCAGCGCCGATCGGGGCACCATCCGCCTCGCCGGCGAGGTGCTGCGGCTGGGATCCAACCGCGATGCGATCCGGGCCGGCATCGCCTATGTCTCGGAGGACCGGCTGTCGCTCGGCCTCGTCCAGCCGCAGCCGATCTCGGCCAATATCGCGATCACCGTGCTCGATCGGCTCCAGGGCCTCCTCGGCCTGCTCGACCCGGCGAAGGAGCGGCGGCTGGTCGCCGATTGGGTCGACCGGCTGAAGATCAGGATCGGCCGGCCCGAGGACGCCGTGGCGACCCTTTCCGGCGGCAACCAGCAGCGGGTGGTGCTGGCCAAGTGGCTGGCGACCGAGCCGCGCCTCCTGATCCTCGATTCGCCGACCGTCGGCGTCGACATCGGCGCCCGCGCCGGCATCTTCCAGATCGTGCGCGAGCTGGCGGCGAGCGGCCTCGCCATCCTGATGATCTCCGACGAGATCCCCGAGCTCTACCACAATGCCGACCGCATCCTGCACATGCGCGCCGGGCGGATCACCGGCGAGCATCGGCCGGGGGCTGTGCCGATCGAGACGATCGAGGCCGTGGTCCATGCCTGAGAGGAGTCCCGGCCATCGCTGGCTGCCACGCTCGACCGAGGGCTGGCTCATCGTCGTCATCCTCGTCTTCGGCGCCTTTCTCGACCTCGCCACCGGCACCTTCCTGACCCTCCCCAACATCTTCGACCTGCTCAACATCAGCGCCTTCAACACCATCATGGCGGTCGGCCTGCTGGTCGTCCTGGTCGCCGGCGGGATCGACATCTCCTTCGCCGTCGCCGCCTCGGTCGTCCAGTACCTGACCGCGATCACGGTCATGCAGCTCGGCGGCGGCAACTGGATCATCGGCCTCGTCCTCGCCAGCGCCTTCGGCTTCATGCTCGGTGCCATCAACGCGGCGCTGATCCACTACTTCCGCATCATCTCGATCGTCGTCACCATCGCCACCTTCAACATCTTCTTCGGCCTCTTGATGTTCGCGACGCGCGGCCGGTCGATCTACGACCTGCCGGACTGGCTGCTCGACCGGATCACCATCCTCGAGATCGAGATGCCGGGCGGAGACTTCGCGTTCCTGACCCTGCCGGTGGTGGTCATGGTGGCGGTGGTGCTCGCCACCTGGCTCCTCCTCAACCGCTCGAGCCTCGGCCGCCAGCTCTACGCCATGGGCGACAACGCGGAAGGGGCGCGGCGGATCGGCATCAACATCGCCGCCATGCACTTTTTGGCCTATGGCTGGCTCGGCATCTGCGCCGGCATCGGCGGCCTGATGCAGGCGCACTACGTCCAGGAGGTGGTGCCGAACGCGCTCTACGGGCGCGAGCTCGACGTGCTGGCCGCCGTGGTCCTCGGCGGCGCCCGGCTCGGCGGCGGCCGCGGCACGATCCTCGGCGCCCTTCTCGGGGTGACCCTCGTCACCATGACGCAGAACGGGCTGAACCTGATGGGAGTCAGCCCCTATGCCTTCCAGATGGTCGTCGGCCTCGTCATCCTGGTCGCCATCACCATGAGCAACCTCGAGGGCCTCGAAGCCTTCATCCGGCGCTTCGTCCGGACCGCCCGAACTCCGGCAGGCCGGGCCGGCTGATGCAGGCCGCGCTCGCCCGGCTCCTGCGCGCCCAGGGGGAGATCCTCGGGCTGCTGCTCTTTCTCGCCCTCGTGCTCGTCTTCTTCGGGCTGACCACGCAGCGCTTCCTCTCGGCCGGCACCTTCCAGTCGATCGCCTTCCAGTTGCCGGAGCTCGGGCTCCTGACGCTCGCCATGCTCCTGCCGATCCTCTCGGGCGGGCTCAACCTCGCCATCACCTTCACCGCCAACCTCGCCGGGCTCGCCATGGCCTGGATCATCCAGGAGGGCGGCGGGCCGGAGGCGGGCCTCCTCGTCGTCCTGCTGGGCACCCTGGCGGCGCTTGCCGTGGGGGCCGCGGCCGGCTGGGTGATGGGCGTGGTCGTGGCCTATGTCGGGGCGCACCCGATCCTCGTCACGCTGGCGATGATGATCTTCCTGCGCGGCCTCGGCGAGTTCCTGACCCGGGGCGGCGACATCTCGGGCTTTCCACCCTTCATCGCCACGATCGGCCACGGCACGGTCCTGGGCATTCCCCTGCCGCTGCTCTTCTTCCTGGTCGCCGCCGTCCTCTGGCAGGTGCTGCTCGGCCGCTCGCGCTTCGGCTTCTCCACCTACATGGCCGGCTCCAATCTCGAGGCGACGCGCTATTCCGGCATCGACACGCGGCGGGTCCTGGTGCTCGTCTACGTGCTCTCGGGTGTCATGAGCGCCGTCGCCGGCATCCTCATGCTGACCCGCTTCAACTCGGTCCGGGTCGGCCACGGCGAGGCCTATCTCCTGATCACCGTGCTCGCCTGCTTTCTCGGCGGCGTCGATCCCTTCGGCGGGTTCGGGCGGACGGTCGCCGTGGTGCTCGCCCTGGTGATCCTGCAGACCATCGCCTCCGGGCTCAACCTGATGGGCGCCAATCAGCACCTGGCGACAGCGCTCTGGGGCCTGTTTTTGATCGCCGTCATGATCGGCCGCTGGCTCTGGCTGCGCTGGAGCGGCCGGCCGGCCGGCTGAACCCCTGCGCAAGAGAAAGCCCCGGCCGTTCATCAGGCGACCGGGGCTCTCCAGCCTTCGTGTCCCGGTCCCGGCCGCGAGGGGAGCGGCCGGGACGGGGGACGGCTCAGGCGTGGCGCACGTCGAGGGTGGTGAAGTGCTGGCTGCCCTGGCGGTTGATCAGCACCAGGACCGCGTCATGCTTCTCCTCCGACGCCGCCTTGACCCGCTCGGCCACCTCGGCCGGGGTGGTCACCGGCTTGTTGTCGACCGAGAGGATGACGTCGCCCGGCTGCACGGCGCCGTCGGCATCCTCGGAGACCCCGACGACCAGCACGCCGTTGACATCCTCGGACACGCCCGCTTCCTGCCGCGTCTTGTCGTTCAGCGAGGCGAGGTCCAGCCCGAGGACCCGGTTCGGCACCGCCTCGGTCTCGGCCGCGGCGACGTCCTGGGTGGCTGGCGCCGTCCGCAGCTTCGCCTCGAGCTCCTCGTGCGAGCCGTGCCGCCAGATGTCGATCGACTGCTCCTGGCTGATATCGGCCGCCGCGACGATCCGGCTCAGGTCGCGCACCGACTCGATGGGCTGGCCGCCGAAGGCCGTGACGATGTCGCCGACCTCGAGCCCGGCCGCGGCGGCGGGGCTGTCCGGCGTCACCTGGGCGACCAGGGCACCCTCGGGCTTGTCGAGGCCGAGGCTCTGGGCGATCTCGGGCGTCACCGGCTGGATCTGCACGCCGAGCCAGCCGCGGCTGACGAAGCCCTGGTCCTTGAGCTCGGCGATGATCGGCTGCGCCAGGTTGGCGGGGATGGCGAACCCGATGCCGACATTGCCGCCATTGGGCGAGTAGATCGCGGTGTTGATGCCGATCACCGTGCCGTTGGCGTCGAAGGTGGGACCGCCCGAGTTGCCGCGATTGATGGACGCATCGAGCTGCAGGTAGTCGTCATAGGGCCCGGAATGGATGTCGCGGCCACGGGCCGAGACGATCCCGGCGGTCACCGTGCCGCCGAGGCCGAAGGGGTTGCCGACGGCGATGGTCCAGTCGCCGACGCGCACGTTGTCGCTGTCGCCGAACTCGAGATAGGGCAGGTCCTTGTCGGCCTCGACCTTGAGCAGCGCCAGATCGACCTTGTCGTCGCGACCGATCAGCTTGGCGTCGAGCCGCGTGCCATCGGCCATCACCACCTCGATCCCGGTGCCGCCGTCGATCACGTGGTTGTTGGTGACGACATAGCCCGAGGGATCGATGATGAAGCCCGAGCCGAGCGACATGGCGTCATGGCGCGGCGCCCGGTGCTCCGGCATTTGCGGGCCGCCGAACTGGCGGAACTCGCGGAAGAAGGGAGCGAAGGGCGAGTTCGGCGGCAGCTCGGGCACCTCGGCGGCCATTGCCGAGGCGGGCTGCGTCGTGACGATGCTGACCACGGCCGGCGAGACGCGCTCGACGAGATCGGCGAAGCTGCCGGGGAGCTGCGTGGCGGTAGAGGCAGGGTTCGTCGCGGCATTGACCGGCGAGGCCCATTCGGCAGCGAACGGCACGATGGCCGTGGAGGCGAGGAGGAGCGTCGCAAGGCACGCGGCGCGCCGCCGGGGCGAAACGATCAATCGGCTGATCATGGTGCGGAATCCCAATCTGTTGAGCCTCGAGCCGCTGCCCGGGGCGGTGCCGGGTGGGGGCGGCGAGAATCACTTAAGGGAAACGCCGTTCTCATTCCATAGACGGGCGATTAAATCTGCTAAATGACAAATCGGTCACAATAGCGGCGGCCGTTCATGCCCGGGGGAGCCGCTCTGATCTTCAGGATTGCTTGATGGAAAGGGCGGGGATCGTTCAGGCCGCCAGCCGGTCCCGGCCGGTCGCCGTGTGCGCTTCGTCTTTCAGCCAGGCCGTGAAAAGGGTGTAGCCGAGCGCCAGCACGACGGGCCCCACGAAGAGGCCGAGCAGGCCGGAGGACATGACACCGCCAATGGCGCCGATGAAGATCACGAGCATCGGCAGGTCGATGCCGCGGCCGAGCAAGAGGGGCTTGAGGACATTGTCGATGAGCGACACGAGCAGGCACCAGCCGGTGAACAGGACGGCCGTGGTCGTGTCGAGCACGGTGAACTGGTAGATGACGACCGGCAGGATCACCGGGAGAGGGCCGACCTGCAGGATGGCGAGCACGAGGCAGAGCATGGCGAGAAAGCCCGCCATGGGCTGGCCCACCGCGAGGAAGCCGAGGCCCGCCAGGATCGACTGGATCAGGGCCACGCCGATGATGCCGCGCGCCACGCTGCGGATGGTCTGGACGGCGAGCGAGGCGTAGGTCGGCCCCTTGGCGCCGGCGAGGCGGGTGGCGATGTCGCCCGCCAGCCGCCCGGTGCTGTTCGCGTGGCTGAGCAGGGCCGCGGCGATGATGATGGCGACGATGAACTGGAGGAGGCCGAGCACGGTGCCGCCGACGAGGCCCAGGAGCCAGCGGCCGGCGATGGCGAGCTCGGGCCCGATCTCGGCGATCACGCCTTCGAGATTGGTCGTGGCGAGCTGCCAGAAATGCGCGAGGGGCTCGCCGATCACGGGCCACGCCTGGATCGCCGGGGGCAGCGGCGGCGGCCTCAGCGTGCCCTGCAGGAGGCCGTCCGCCAGCCCGCGCACCCCGTCGACGAGCGTCGTGGTCAAGAGCAGCGCCGGCAGGATCAGCAGCAGAAGCGCCAGCACCACATAGGTGGCCGCCGCGACGCCGGCCCGGCCGCCGAGGAAGGCCTGCAGCCTGGCGAACGGGTGATAGGTGGCGACCGCGATGACGATGCCCCAGACCACCGGCACGACGAACGGCCGGACGATGGTGAAGCACCAGGCGATCAGCAGCACGACGAGGCCGAGGCGGATCGCGACCTGCAGCGCCCGGCTGGTGATGGCCCCTTCCTCGGCAAGCGTGTCGCCGCCGCCCATGCACCGATCCTTCCCGCTTCTGGCCTGCGCCATTGTCGGTGGGGATGGGGCTGGCTGCAAGCGGGTCCGTCGCCTTCGAGAGCCGAGTCGTTTGACGCCGCCGCCGCTGCCGCCCTACTGGTCGAGGCACCTTGGCGAGGCGATGGGAAGCGGGCATGGGCACTGATCTCGAGGATCGGGTGGCGGTCGTCACCGGCGGTGCTGGGGGGATCGGCCAGGCCATCGTGGCGGCGCTGCGGCGCGCGGGTGCCATGGTCGTCGTCTGGGACCGGAACCTGCCCACAGGCGACGCGGATGACGGCATCGCCGTCGATGTCACCGACCGGGCGGCGCTCGACCGGGCGGTGGCGGTGGTGCGGGGCCGGCATGGCCGGCTCGACATCCTGGTCAACAACGCGGGCCATGCCGGCCCGACCGTGCCGCTCGTCGACTACCCGGAGGACGAGTGGCGGCGCATCCTCGAGGTCAACCTCACCGGCACGTTCCTCGCCTGCAAGGCCGCCGTGCCGGCCCTGGTGGCGAATGGCTGGGGGCGGATCGTCAACGTCGCCTCGCTCGCCGGCAAGGAGGGCACCCCCAATGCCAGCGCCTACAGCGCCTCCAAGGCCGGCGTGCTGGCCCTGACCAAGTCGCTCGGCAAGGAGCTGGCCACAACCGGCGTCCTGGTCAACGCCGTGGCACCCGCCGCGGTCGATACCGCGCTCCTCGACCAGATGACGCCGGAGCACGTCCAGACGATGATCGCGAAAAGCCCGATGCGGCGCCTCGGCAAGCCCGAGGAGGTCGCCGAGCTGGTCCTCTGGCTCTCCTCCCCCGCCTGCAGCTTCAGCACCGGCGCCGTCTTCGACCTCTCCGGCGGCCGCGCCGTCTATTGAGTTGCCGAAAGAAGCGGGAAGGATGATCCTCCCCGCACCCCACCAAATGTCGAGGGGGTATGGGGGAAATCATTTCCCCCACATGTCGCCGAGCGGGGACAGCTCCC
>CAYMTA010000055.1:0-28010 GCA_964393275.1 uncultured Geminicoccaceae bacterium
GGAACAAGACCACCCTCGTCGTCCTCTCCGGCGGCAACGTCGACCCGGAGCTCTATGCCCGCGTGCTGAACGAGGAAATCTGAGCGGGAGCGGAAAATGGTGGGGAGGCAACGCCTCCCCACCGGCCCCTCCGGTCTTTTGGGGGGGGTGATGGGTGGAGCGGTGGCGCAAAGGTTGGGGAGTGTCGCGGAGGAGGGAGATGCGTGAAGCCCTCGGACGTGGCATCATCGTCATGGCCGATGCGACCGGGGCGATGATCGGATGACGGCAATCGTGGAGCAGGAGCTGACCGGGCAGTTGCGGGCATGCCTCGCGCGGCGGGCAGCAACACTCGCCGCCAGCGGCGTGCGCTCGGTCTCGCTGGTCGGCTCGGTTGCACGCGGCGAGGGCGGACCCATGAGCGACGTCGATCTCCTCCTCGATCTCGCGCCCGGCGCAAGCTTCGATCTCGTCGATCTCGTAACGTTCAAGGAGGAGCTCGCCGCCGAGCTCGGCCGCAAGGTGGACGTCCTCTTCAAGGACGGCCTGCGCGCCTACGTGGCCGAAGCCGTCGAGCGCGACGCGTTGCGGCTGCTCTGAGCGTCACCATGGCAGCCCCGGACCGCGTGCGCCTCGCCCTCGATCACATCGCCGAGGCCCTCGATGACCTGACGGCGCTCACGGGCACACTGGACGAGGCCGCCTTTCGCCGCGACCGACTCAGGCGACGAGCAGTCGAGCGCTGCCTCGAGGTGATCTCGGAGGCCTCGCGCCGCCTGCCCGATGACCTGAAGGCGGCCCATCCCGACATTCCGTGGCGGGCCATCGCCGGCATCGGCAACGTGCTCCGGCACGACTACGACGAGATCAATGCCTCGGTCATCTGGGAGACCGCGACCGTCCGCACCCCGCCCCTGCGAGCCGCCATCGCGGCGATGCTGCGATCCCACAAGCCATAGACCGGCGCCACTCCACGAAGGCCAAGCTGTCCACAACCCCCACCGGCCCCTCCGGTTTTTTGGGTGGTGATGGCTGGAGTGGCGGCGCCAAAAAATTGGGGTGCCGCGGCGGAGGGAGAAGGCTTAAAGAGTCTCACGGACCCGAAATTCTCCAACCTCGGAGAAGAAAGAAACGGAGCAGCTTGACACCAACGACCCCAATCAGAGAAGGCTCTCAGATGATGGCTTCAAAAATGAATCCAGGCGCAATATCCCTACAGAAAATATATATAAGTTGATGTTGCCCAATTTCCTTCGCCGGCTTGACCTCAACCCAAATATTTGGGTTCAGGTCAAGGACGCAGGTTGATCAGATGCCTTTTGCCATTTTGCGATGCGTCCTTTCTATAGTTGTTTTTCTCGCATGCGCGATCGTCGTCGCCCGGTTGGTTTTTCCCGCCCCTTCTGACATAAGCCGCGACGAAACCACCGCACTGCCACCCGCAGAAAATGGTGCCTTGGCAGAGGCGCTGACCCAAAGCGCCAAGGGGCATAGTGGATTGACAGGTATCGCGCCGCTCCAAAATGGTCTCGATGCCTTCGCCGCGCGCATCTTGCTTGCCAATGCAGCCGTGTCCTCCATCGACGTGCAATACTACATCTGGCGCGCTGACATGACCGGGCATCTGTTGTTGAAAGCACTGCATCGCGCGGCCGAGCGCGGTGTGCGGGTACGATTATTGCTGGATGACAACGGGATTGACGGTCTGGATGACATTTTGGTGGCACTGGATGATCATCCCAATATCGAAGTCCGGCTCTACAATCCGTTCATCCTGCGCCACTTCAAAAGACTGTCCTATGCCTTTGATTTCTTCCGGCTGAACCACCGGATGCACAACAAAAGCTTCACCGTCGATGGCCGTGCGAGCATTCTGGGCGGCCGCAATGTGGGCAACGAATATTTCGGAACAGGCACGACGCCGCTGCAAATTGACCTCGATGTTCTGGCGCTTGGCGACATCGTTCCCCGGATATCCGCTGATTTCGATCGGTACTGGAATTCGAGGCCCGTTCATGCTGCTGCGCGAATTCTGGGTGAGATCAGTGACAGCGGCCTGATTGCAACAGCATTAGACGCGTTCGAGAGGGATCTTGAATTTGACAAATATCGTGCGTTGCTGGAGGAGTCCGATATTGTTGCGTCCCTCGTTCGGGGCGAACTGTCGTTGGAGTGGACCAATGTTGTCTTGGTCAGTGACGATCCGGTCATCGGTTTTGAAGCGGTGCCACACTCGGATTTGTTTGTCACCCGACTGATTGACGCCGTTGGGCCAATCAAGAATCGTTTTGATGGCGTGACACCATACTTCGTTCCGGGTGCCGCAGGTGTGAAGGACTTCGCCGCGCTAGAGAACAGCGGCGTATCCGTGCGCATGCTCACCAACTCTCTAGAGGCGACAGATGTTCTGCCCGTCCACGCCGGCTATGCCAAACGACGAAAGGATTTGTTGCGTGCAGGTATTGACCTGTTCGAATTGCGCGCACAAGCCGGGGGACCATCATCCATGGATATCCTGGGCCCATTGGGGTCGTCGGGATCCAACCTTCATGCCAAGACATTTGCCGTGGACGGGACACGCATCTTTGTGGGGTCGTTCAATTTTGATCCTCGTTCGACAACTCTGAATACGGAAATGGGCCTGCTGATTGAAAGTACCAGAATGGCTGGAACGTTGCATGACGCTTTCGACGAGGGCCTGAGCGATCTTGCGTGGCGCATAGAGTTGCGAAACCGTCAGCTAATCTGGATCGATTCATCCAATGGGTCTGAAACACGCGTTGAGCCCGGCACGACACTCTTCAAACGTCTCGTCTTGACGATCATCGGCTGGTTGCCAGTGGAATGGCTCTTGTGAGCAGGTGCCCCAGCGCAACGCATGGTCGCAAAACGCCCCGAAATTCGGGTCCACGACACTCATTCAACCTCCCCCGCCACACCAACCTCCCCACCACCAAAAAAAAAGCCGGAGGGGTCCAGGGGATGATCATCATCCCCTGGCTTCTTGCCGTCCTCCCCCTGCTCGTCATCGCCCGTCGATCGCCGTCCCGGCGCTTGGGTTGTTGCATCCCGTGCAACATTTCTGCTCAGGTTGTTGCATCCGGTGCAACATGCGTCGGGCCGATGTTGCATCCGATGCAACAATCTCGTCGGGTTGTTGCATCCGGCGCATCATTGTTATGACCAATGTTGCATCCGATGCATCATCCGACGACGAACGAACCCGCGAAACGACGAGCGAACCCGGGAATCGGGCCACAAAAACTTCGGAATCGACGAACGAACCCAACGCCTGGCGAACGAACCCGACACCGGTCAACCTCTTGCGGCTGCAGGGTTTTCTGCCGTTCGGGCCGCGTTTCGGCGAGTTTCGACCCGAGGCAAGGCCGGATTGCCGAACGGACCCGGGGCGGGCTTGTGTTTAGGGCCGAACTAGGCTATAAGTCCTATAGCGCCTCAGCCGCGCGGTGCCCGGCGTCGTGATCGGGCTTCGCCGGTGGTGCTGGAGCGCTTGGGGGCCGGCAGGGTTATGGTCTTGGCCAGCTCGGGGGATGGGGCCGTCTTGTGCGGGATGGCCATGGCGGCGACGAAGTGCTCCTGGAAGCGGGGCTCGATCGCCGTCTCGATCTTCTCGATGCGGCGGACCAGTGCTTCGATCTCGCGCCGGGCCTGGACGTTGAGGAGGGCGATGCGCGCCCCGGTGCCGGCGGCGTTGCCGGCGGCGGAGACGTGGGCCAGCGCGCAGTCGGGGACGAGGCCGAGGAGGAGGGCGTAGAGCGGGTCGATGTGGCTGCCGAAGGCGCCGGCGAGGCGGATGCGGTCGACCTTGTCGATGCCGAGGTGGTCCATGAGCAGGCGGCAGCCGGCATAGAGGGCCGCCTTGGCGAGCTGGATGGCGCGGATGTCGGTCTGGGTGATGCGGATCTCGGGCTCGCCGGCCTGGAGCACGTAGGTCCAGGTGCGGCCTTCCTGGACGAGGCGGGGGGTGCGCGGGGCGAGGCCGCCGTCGATCACCCCGTCGGCGTCGATCAGGCCGGCGAGGAGCATCTCGCCCACCGCCTCGATGATGCCGGAGCCGCAGATGCCGGTGACCGCACCGGTGGCGTCTTTCGGCCGCCTGGTGGCGGCGGCGAAGCCGTCCTCGTCGGACCAGTAGTCGGTGCCGATGATCTTGAAGCGGGGCTCGAGCGTGTCCCGGTCGATACGCACCCGCTCGATGGCGCCGGGGGCGGCGCGCTGGCCCGAGGTGAGCTGGGCACCCTCGAAGGCCGGCCCGGTCGGCGAGCTGCAGGCGAGCAGGCGGTGGCGGTTGCCCAGCACGATCTCGGCATTGGTGCCGACATCGACCACCAGCATCATCTCGTCCTGCAGATGGGGGCCCTCGGAGAGCAGCACGCCGGCGGTGTCGGCGCCGACATGGCCGGCGATACAGGGCAGGACGTAGACGCGGGCGGAATCGTTGACCGCCGTGATGCCGATCTCGGTGGCGTAGAGCTCGCAGGCGCTGTCGGTGGCGAGCGCGAAGGGGGCCCCGCCGAGCTCGGTCGGGTCGATGCCGAGCAGCAAATGGTGCATGACCGGGTTGCCGACGAAGACCAGCTCGAAGATGTCGTTGGCGTCGATCCGGGCCTCGGCGGCGAGCTGGGCCATGAGCGCGTTGAGCGTGCCGCGCACGGTCTCGGTCAGCTCCTTCTCGCCGCCCGGGTTCATCATGACGTAGGAGACCCGCGACATGAGATCCTCGCCGAAGCGGATCTGCGGGTTCATCATGCCGGCCGAGGCCAGGACCTCGCCGGTCAAAAGATCGCAGAGATGGCCGGCGATGGTGGTCGAGCCGATGTCGGTGGCGATGCCATAGGCCCGGTCGTGGAAGCCCGGCCGGGTGGCGATGATGCGCTCGTGGCCGTGCACCACGGCGGTGAGCCGCCAGCCGCCTTTCCGGAGCTTGGGCTGGAGCGCCCTGAGCGTCGGCAGGTCGATGGTCAAGTCCGAGAGGTCCCACTGCTCCTGCAGGGCCTCCTTCAGCCGCTCGAAATCGCCCCGCGCCTTCAGCATATCCGGCTCGGCGACCTCGACGTAGTGGAGTCGGAGGATCGGATCGAGGGCGATGGCGCGGGCCTCGGCGCGCTTGCGGACCACCTGCTTGTGGACCTGGCTCTCGGGCGGGACGTCGATGACGACATCGCCCATGAGCAGGGCCTGGCAGGCGAGGCGGCGGCCGGGCTTCAGGCCCTTCTTTTCGGCATAGTGGATCTCGGTCGCGGTGACGGCGCCGAGGTGGCTGGCCCGGCTGGTCAGCCCGTGCTTGGCGAACTCGCCTTCGCCCACCTCGATCTGGCAGCGGCCGCAAAGCGCCCGGCCGCCGCACACGCTGTCGATGTCGACGCCGAGCTGGCGGGCGGCGGCGAGGACGGAGGTGCCCAGGGCAAAGCGGCCGCGCTTGCCGGAGGGGGTGAAGACCACCAGCGGGTCGGTCATGGGAGCGGCTCGATCATGAAAACGGCTTTGGCATCGAGCGGATGAGGCATGAAAGCGGATCGGGCATGCTCAGGCGCGCCGCCGGCGCCTCTCGCCGCGGCTCGCGGCCTCGGCGGTCGGCTCGCGAAAGCGGGTCAGCCAGCGGCGGCAGTCCCGGTCCTTGCCGAGCATGACATCGGCCCCCATGACGGCGATCATCTCCTCCTCGTGCAGCGGGTTGAGGATCGCCGAGGTCATGCCGGCGCCGGCCGCCATGCAAAGGAAGGCGGCGTTGAGCCCGTGGCGCCTGGGCAGGCCGAAGCTGACATTCGAGGCGCCGCAGGTGGTGTTGACCAGAAGCTCCTCGCGCAGCCGGCGGATCAGGCGGAAGGCCGAATTGCCGGCCTGGCCGAGCGCCCCGATCGGCATGACCAGCGGATCGACCACGATGTCGCAGGGCTTGATGCCATGATCCTGGGCGCGCTCGACGATTCTTTTCGCCACGGCGAAGCGGACGTCCGGGTCCATGCTGATGCCGGTCTCGTCATTGGAGATGGCGACCACGGCGCAGTCGTATTTCCGGACCAGCGGCAGCACGGACTCCAGCCGCTCCTCCTCGCCGGTCACCGAGTTGACCAGGGGGCGGCCCTTGTAGACGGCGAGCCCGGCCTCCAGCGCCGCCACGATCGAGCTGTCGATCGAGAGCGGCAGGTCGGTCAGGGACTGCACCAGCTCGATGGTCTGGGCCAGAATGGCCGGCTCGTTGGCGAGCGGGATGCCAGCATTGACATCCAGCATGCTCGCCCCGGCCGCGACCTGGGCCAGGGTGTCGGCCTCGACGGTCGAGAAATCGCCCGCCGCCATCTCGGCCGCGAGCCGCTTCCTGCCGGTCGGGTTGATGCGCTCGCCGATGACGCAGAACGGGCGCTCGAAGCCGATCCGGACGGTCTTCGTGGCGGAGGCGACGATGGTCTCGGTCATGGGCGCGGGGTCCGGGTGGGGGTGCGGCTCCGTGCCCTGATGCCAGAGCGCGGCGCCGGCAACCCGCGTCGGCGCGCCATCGACGCGCCGATTTGCGGCGCCCGGCCCCGCCCCGCCCGCCTACTGGGCCGGAGCTGGCTGCGTTGCGGCGGGCGCCTCGCCGGTCGCGGCACCGCTCGGCGCCGGTGTCTCGGTGTTGACCTGGCGGCGGAGCGTCTCGAGCTCGCCTTGCTGCGCCTCGAGCTGGCTCTTCGCCTCGCCCATCAGCGATTCGATCTGGGTGCGCTGGTTGTCGAGCACCGTGATCTGCTGCCTGAGCGCCGCCTCGTCGGCCTGCGCCTGCTGCAGGCTCTGGCGCGCGGCAGCCGCCTGCTCCTCGAGCTGCCGGACCTCGGCCGCGTGGCCCTCCAGCTCCGCCTGCTTGGCCGCCGTCGCCGCCTGGACGTCGGCCAGCCGCGTCTCGGCCTCCGCCACGGCACCCTGGCGCGAGGCGAGCTCGGCCTCGGCGGTGCCGGCCTGGGTCTGGATCTCCTTCAGGCGGGCCTCGGCGCTGCCGATCTCGTTCACCAGCCCCGACCGGCGCTCCTCCAGGCCGCTGATCTCGGCCGAGATGGTGGCGTGCTGCTCCTCGGCCGTCGCCAGCTCGGACTTGGTCGATTCGAGCTCCGCCTGCAGCGTCTGAACGGTCGCCTCCATCTCCTCCCGCTCGGTCTGCAGCGCCGAAAGCCGCGATTCCTCGCCGGCCACGTCTCCGGTGAGCTTGGTGATGCGAGCCTCGAGACCGCGTGCCTCGCCCTCCTGCTGCTCGGCGCGGCTCTGGGCCTCGGCCAGCTTCGCCGTGACCTCTTCCTGCTCGGACTTGCGGGCGGTGAGCGCGCTCTCGACCTTGCCGGCCTCCTCGTTCAGGGAGGACAAGCGGTCCTCGGCGGCGGCGACCTGGGCCGCGAGCTCGGTCACCCTGGCCTCCAGCTCGCCGGCGCGCGCCAGCGCCGTCTCCGACCGCTCGACCTCGTCGCTGCGCCCGGCCAGGGTCTCCTCCGCCGTCTTGATCTGCTGGTTCAGGTCAGCCAGCTTTTGCTCAGCCTCGCTCGCCTGACCGCTGAGATCGGTCACCTGTTGCTCGGCCTCGGTCACCTTGCCCTGGGCGGCCTGAACCGCGGCCTCGGCCTCGCCGCGCGCGGCTTCGGCCGCCTTCAACTGATCCTGGGCAGCCGCGATCTGCTCGTTCAGGGCGGCGAGATCGCCGGCCGCCTTGCGCTCGTCCGTGAGCGTCGATTCGAGCTCGGCGACACGCTGGCTGAGAGCCGTCTGCTCGCCCTCCAGCGTCGTGATCTGTGCCGCATGCTCGCCCAGCCGCCGATCCCGGTCGAGGGCATAGCCCCAGCCCAGGACCGCGATCACCAGAAGTGCCCCGATCACGACCCAGGTCGTCCTCGACCAGCTCGACAGCTCGTTCATGTCCCCGTCCCCATTTTTCTTGCCGCTAGGCGCAGCCGACGGAACAGGTCGGCGGCGCCAGGGTTCCCGCGAAGTCCCGCCAGGGTGCCCCTGGCACGCGCTTCAGTCCTTCGGAGTGTGACCGCCATTCGCGACGTAGTCACGCAATTGCTGCGGGGTGAACGCCGTCTCGAGCCTGGCCGCGGCCGCTTCGGCCTCGGATTCCAGATCGTCGCCGCAGGCGGCGGGGTCAGATTTTCGCCACTGCTCCAGATAGGCGTCGGTGCCGGTGAGCTTCGCCCGCATCGCCGCCCGATCGATCGCCTGCTCGAAGCGCTCCGAGAGCTGGCGCCTGGCCGTCCGGCGGCCCGCCTTCACGATCACCTGGGCCGGGATGTCGCGCCAATAGAGGATGGTCAGTTGCGCCATGGATGGTCCCGTCGGCGGCCGCCTGAATGAAGGTGGCGAGCTCGCCCAGCCCCGTCCTGATCCGCTCGAAGGCGAGACCGAGCCTTCGGGCCGCGGCCTCGGCCTTGATGGTCAGCGCCGGATCATCGGCCTGGGCCAGATACACGAGCTTGGTGTAGTTGACGAAATAAACATCCCGCAATTCCGGATGACGATCGAGGCCGAGGCCCTCGATGACGAGCGTGTCGAACTGGCGGGCGAGGAAGTCGGTTAGATAGAACGTGCCGGGCTCGGCCTCGGCCAGGGCGGCGAAGGCCTTCTGGCCGGCATAGGCCGCGTAACAGTGAGCGCCCTCGAGCCGGACGACCCCCTCCTCGGCGAGCACCTGGTCGAGCCGGCCGCCCGTGCCGCAGTCGGCATAGGCCACGACGATTCGCACAGCGCCCCGCTCGCGGGCACGGTGGATGGCGCCGCGCACGGCTTCGGGAATCCGCTCCGGCCTGTTGTGCAGCGTCGCCGGCAGGCAGGCCAGGGTCACCCAGTGCAGCTTGCTCAAAGCGATCAGCCCGGTGATTTCGCGGGCGAGAGCGCCGCAGGCGATGACCGTGAGAGCCTCGGGCGGCATGCGTCAGGCCGGAACGCGCTGGTTGTGCTTGCGCGCCATGAAGGCCTGGGCGGTGTCGACCGCCACCGAAGCGTCGCGGCAATAGGCGTCGGCGCCGACCGCCTTGGCGAACTGCTCGTTCAGCGGGGCGCCCCCGACCAGCACGATGTAGTCGTCGCGGAGGCCCTGCTCGACCAGCGTGTCGATGACCACCTTCATGTAGGGCATGGTGGTGGTGAGCAGCGCCGACATGCCGAGGAAGTCGGGCTTGTGCTCGTCCAGCGCCTTCAGGTACTTGTCCGCATCGCAATTGATGCCGAGGTCGATCACCTCGAAGCCGGCCCCTTCCATCATCATCGAGACCAGGTTCTTGCCGATGTCGTGGATGTCACCCTTGACGGTGCCGATCACCAGCTTGCCGACGGTGGGAGCGCCGGTCTCGGCGAGCAGCGGGCGGAGCACGGCCATGCCGCCCTTCATCGAGTTGGCGGCGAGCAGCACCTCGGGGACGAAGAGGATGCCGTCCCGGAAATCCACGCCGACGATGGCCATGCCGCCGACCAGGGCCTCGGTCAGCACCCGGTAGGGCTCCCAGCCCCGCTCGAGCAGGATGTCGACGCCCTCGACCACCTCGTCCTTGAGGCCATCGTAGAGATCGTCCTGGATCTGCTTGACGAGCTCCTCGTCATCGAGCTCGCGCAGGTTCAGCTCGGCTTCGTCGCTCATCGTCAGATATCCCCGCCGGAGGCCGTCCTCGCCACTGCCCGCAGCAGATAGGTCAGGGCGACGGGGCCGGCTTTGTCGCCGGCGACGCGTCACCCCGGTTTTGCGACAGGGCGGCATCGGCGCGGCGGTAGCTCTTTCTTAAGGGCGCCAGGCGTAGGATGCCGGGACGAGGACGAAAACGTCCCGGGGAAGAGGAAACGCTCGGTGTCGCACAGGACGTGCACGGCACCCCGGCCAGCACCGCATGCGGTGCCAAGGCCGGGGGCCGTGCCGCTCATCATCCTTCCGCGGCCGGTGCCGCTGGTTTTGGGCTTCGCCCTGGCGCTCCTCCTTTGGGTGGCGCTGGGCGATGCGCATCTGGCCTTGGCCCACAGGCTCGCCCTGGTCATCGGCCCCTCGCCCGTGCCCGGGCTCAACGCCATCCAGCTCGCCAAGCTGGCGCTCCTCGCGGCATTGGCCCTCATCCTGCTCGGCACCATCCTGGTGGCGCTGCATGCGCCGCATGATCGGCGCGAGCGCCGACTGGCCCGCCGTTTCACGCTGGCCTTGGCCCTGGGAGGTGCCGGCTCGGTCGGCCTCGATCTCGCGGCGATGCTCGGTCCCTTCCGCCTGCCGGCGGTCGAGGTGCTGGTGGAAGCCCTGACCTTCGCCGGCTGCGCCTTGCTGCTCGCCCACCACCTCGTCCGCTCACTGAACGGGCCGGGCGGGCAGCGCGCCGATGCGGTGCCGGCGTTGTCAGGTAGCGCAGGCGACGCAGGTGGGCACGGCGGGATCGGCCTCGAGCCGGCCTGAGCCGATCGGCTCGCCGCACCGCACGCACAGGCCATGGTCGCCGTCGGCGAGGCGCGCGAGCGCTGCTTCGATACGACGGATGCGTTGCTGGCGCTGGCGGTCCGCGGCCTGGGCCATGGCCTGGACCTGCATGGCGTCCATCCGCGACAGCCGGCCGACGGAGGTCTGGTTGAGCTCGACCGGCCGGCGGTCGCCGGCGGTCGCCGCCGAGGCCGCGCGCAACTCGGCCAGCTCGGCCTCGAGCCGTGCTCGAACAGACTCGGACCCCTGCAAGCAATCGTCGGATGCCATCGTCATCGGTCCTCGATTGGAAGCGCCCGCAGGCAGCGGGCACCGCAACCGGCAGGGAACCGGATGGTGGAGCACCGGTCAACCCGCCTCCCGGCGAGGCCAGGGCAACGCCGCGAAAAGGCTGGGTGAATGCCGCGATGGCGGCTATTCGAGGACCGGCTATACCGAGGGACGCGCATTTTCGAGCTCGAGACCTTCAACCTGGTGCTGCTCCTGGGCGGGGCTCTCGTCGCCGGTTTCGTCAGCGGCTTTGCCGGCTTCGGCACCGGACTCGTGGCATCCGGCTTCTGGTTCACAGCACTGCCGCCGACCAGCGTGCCGCCCCTGATCGTGTTCACCTCGGTCGTCGCCCAGCTCATGGCGCTCTTCCGCCTGCGCCAGTCGCTCGACTGGCGCGGCGTGGCGCCCTATCTCGTCGGCGGCATCCTGGGCCTGCCTTTCGGCATCATGGCGCTGCAGGTCGCCTCCGCTTCATTGCTGCGGATCACGGTCGGCAGCTTCCTGGTGGCCTACGCATTGGTGCAGCTCAGCGCCATTCGCCACTGGTCCGTCAGGACCTGGGGCGGCTGGTGGGCCGACATGGCGGTCGGCGGCGGCGGCGGCTTCCTCGGCGGCTTCGCCGGCCTTTCCGGCCCCCTCCCCCTGATCTGGCTGCAGCTTCGCGGTGGGCCGAGTGCTCGCCAGCGCATGACCTACCAGCCCTTCAATCTGATCATCCTGGCGCTCGCCGGCCTCGGCATGCTGCTGGCGGGCCGGATCGACCGACCGGTCGTGACGGCGGTGGCCTATTGCCTGCCGGTGACCGTGCTCGGCACCTGGATCGGGCTCAAGCTCTACTCCGGTGCCGGCGAGGCGCTCTTCAAGCGGATCGTCCTTGTCCTGCTGCTGATCTCTGGCGGCATCCTGGTCACGCAATCGATCGCGGCGTTTCAGTGATCCAAGGGCTATTGAGGGCAGGTGAGCTCAACCCTGCCGAACGGCTGGGCGATCCCTGCCCGAGGATCCCGTTCGCCCACTCAGGAGGCCAGTCATGACGGATCGTCCCATCGCCATCGTCACCGGTGCGAGACGCGGCATCGGCCGGGCCATCGCCACCGCCCTGGCGGGCCGCGGCTTCGATCTCGTGCTCAACGATCTGGCGCCGGGCGACGATCTGGACGCCACCGCCGAGGCGGTGCGGGCCGCCGGTGCCGAGACGGTCACCGCCCTCGCCGACATCGGCGATCTCGCGAGCCATACGGGCCTGCTCGATGCGGCCTTCGCCCTCGGGCCCGTGGCCTGCCTCGTCGACAATGCCGGCGTTTCGGTGCTGCACCGAGGCGATCTGCTCGACCTGACGCCCGAGAGCTGGGACCGGTGCCAGACGGTCAACACGCGCGGCACGTTTTTTCTGACCCAGGCCTTCGCCAGACGCCTGATCGAGCAGCCGCCGCCACCTGGCCATCGCTCGATCGTCATCGTCAGCTCGTCCAACGCCACCATGGCCTCGCTCACCCGGGGCGAGTACTGCGTCTCCAAGGCCGGGCTCGCCATGGTGGCCAGGCTCATGGCGCTCCGCCTCGCCCCCTTGGGCATCGGCGTCTACGAGATCCGGCCGGGGATCATCCGGACCGAGATGACGGCGCCTTCCAAGGAACGCTACAACGCCTTCTTCGCCGCCGAGGGCACGCCGATGCCGCGCTGGGGCGAGCCCGAGGAGGTCGCTAGGGTCGTCGCGACCTGCGCCGTGGGCGATCTTCCCTACACGGTCGGCCAGCCGATCGCCGTCGACGGCGGGCTGACGCTGCCGCGCTTTTGACGCCGCCACGGGTTCACCGCCGTTTGATCTGGACGTTCCGGCTTCGGGCGGCGATGTAGAGGTGGTTCTTGGTCATGCCCCTTGCCGGAGCTCCTCGATGCCGAGCCGCCCCAATCCCTTGAAGCTGAACGCGCTGCAACTGAAGACCCTGGCCATTCTGCAGGAGGTGGCGCGCGGTGGCGACGGGGCGAGCGAGGCGCTGGCCGATGGCAGCGTGGCGCTGAATCGGCTGCCGCATGCGCATGGCGACCATTTCCATGTCGGTGCGGCCGTGGTGCGGTCGAAGGACGCGACGGGCCTCGGCAATCCGGCGGTGTTCGGCGCCTTGCGGCGCAAGGGCCTGATCCTGATGGCGCCCGACGGCCGCCCGGCCCTGACCGCCACGGCCATGAGCTACGAGACGGGCGTTTCCGAGGCGATCCTGCATCGCGCGGACCACTGAGCTGCCCTGCGATGGTCAGCCCTGCCGGCTGAACTGCAGGAGCGCGACGCCGATGACGACGACACAGGCGGCGAGCATGCGGCGGCGGCCGAAGGGCTCGCCGAGCAGGAAGGCGCCGATGCCGGCGGCCAGGAGCACGCTGGTCTCGCGCAGGGCCGAGACATAGGCCATGGGGGCGATGCTCATGGCCCAGATGACCAGCCCGTAGGCGCAGATCGACATCAGGCCGCCGCCGACCGCCGGCTTCCAGGCCTGCGGCAGGCTCCGTGTCAGACGCCGGCCGCGGCGCCAGGCCACGAGCAGCGCGAAGGGCCAGCCGTCGAGGAAGAAGAGCCAGACGATGTAGGCCAGCACATCGCCGCTGGCCCGCGCACCCATCCCGTCGGACACGGTGTAGGCGGCGATCGTCGCACCCGTGCCGAGTGCCAGCAGGAGCGGCCGCCGGTCGGTCCGGCCACCGCCGGCGACCCACCAGATGCCGAGGCAGACCAGGGCGATGGCGAGGCTGCCGGTGAGGCTCAGGACCTCGCCGGCGACGAGGAGGGCGCCCAATGCCACGAGTGGTGGCGCCACGCCCCGGGCGATCGGGTAGATCTGGCTCAGATCGCCGATCCGGTAGCCGGCGGCGAGCAACAGCGAGTAGGCGAGGTGCAGGGCGACCGAGGCCAGGAGCCAGGGCCACGCGGCCGCTTCCGGCAGCGGCACGAACGGCAGCAGCGGCAGGACCACCAGGGTCTGGGTGAAATTGACGATAGCCAGCCGCAGATACGGATCGCCGCCCGATTTGACGAGCGCGTTCCAGCCCGCGTGGAGCACCGCCGCGAGGAGGACGACGGCGAGGACAACCGGGCTCAAGTGTCGTCACCCAAGATGCGACCGTCCGCAATGATGTCTGGTGACTGGCTCTTGCGCCCGGCCATGGGAGCCGGTCAAGCGCCCGTCGCAACGCAAAACGCCCGGCCGGAGCCGGGCGTTCTGATCGGTGATCGGCGTGCCGCTCAGGCGGCGCGGCGCGAGGGACCGCGACGCTGCTGCTGCTGCGGGCGCTGCGGCCGGCCGCGCTCGGCCGGGGCCGAGGCGCTGCCCGGCCGGCGGCGGTCGATGACCGGCAGGGTCTGCCGGGTCAGCCGCTCGATGTCGCGCAGATTGCGGCGCTCGCCGGCATCGCAGAACGAGATGGCGACGCCCTCGGCCCCGGCGCGGGCGGTGCGGCCGATGCGGTGGACGTAGGCCTCGGGCACGTCGGGCAGCTCGAAATTGACGACGTGGCTGACCGCGTCGACGTCGATGCCGCGTGCCGCGATGTCGGTGGCGACCAGGATCCGCGAACGCCCCGACTTGAAGGCGGCAAGCGCCCGCTCGCGCTGGCTCTGCGACTTGTTGCCGTGGATCGCGGCAGCCGGAATCCCGGCTGCCTCGAGATGGCGGGCAACCTTGTCGGCGCCGTGCTTGGTCCGGGTGAAGACGAGCGCGCGGCTGAACTCGGGCTTCGCCAGGAGCTCGGCCAGGAGCGTCCGCTTGTCCGCCGCATCGATCAGATAGACCGACTGGTCAACCCGCTCGACGGTGGTCGCGACCGGAGCGACGCTGACCTCGATCGGCTCGCTCAGCATGTCGCGGGCGAGCTCGCCGATGTCCTTCGGCATGGTCGCGGAGAAGAAGAGCGTCTGGCGGCGCTTCGGCAGCTTCGCCAGGATGCGGCGGATGGGCACCAGAAAGCCGAGGTCGAGCATGTGGTCGGCCTCGTCGAGGACCACGATCTCGGTCTGGTCGAGACGGACCGTGCCACCCTGCAGATGGTCGAGCAGCCGGCCCGGCGTGGCGACGAGCACGTCGACGCCGCGCGCCAGGGCGCGAACCTGCGGGTTGTGCTTCACGCCGCCGACGACGACGGTGACGACCGGCCGCAGATGCCTGCCATAGGTCTCGAAGCTGGCGGCGATCTGCGCCGCGAGCTCGCGGGTCGGGGCGAGCACCAGGGTGCGGGCACCGCGCGGCTGCAGCGGCTTCTTGTCGGTGACGAAGAGGCGATGCAGGATCGGCAGCGCGAAGGCTGCGGTCTTGCCGGTGCCGGTCTGGGCGATGCCCAAAAGGTCGCGGCCCTGCATGACGGGCATCACGGCCTTGGTCTGGATCGGGGTGGGGGAGGTGTAGCCTTCGCTCTGAAGGGCACGAAGAAGGGATTCGGCGAGGCCGAAATCAGCAAACTGAGTCAAGAGATCACTTTCGAGGACGACCGCGAGCGGCGTGCCCCAAGGGAGCAACGAATGCAACGGCCGGATTGGCGATGGCGCACCCCGCGTATCTGGGCGGCCGGAGAAATTATCAGGGGGCTCAACAGATAGAGTGCGAAACACTCTTCACGCGGCTGGAGCCTCAGGACCGGTAATCGGTGGCCGCATAAGCGCATGTTGCAGTGCGGAAGTCAAAGAAATTCGCTCGGCTTCCGCTGCTCGCGGCCCGGCCGTACGCACCCCGCCGCCGCCCCATCCTTTCCTCGGCCCGGCGCTAAAGAAAGGATACGCCGCTTTCCTTTCCTAGCGATCGAGCCAAGGAAAGGAACCTTTCGCTACGATGCCCGCCTTGCCAAGAATCGAGCCGCTCGCCCGCTGAGCAATCCTGATCAATCGCGCACCAGGGTAACGCCGTGGGTGCCGAAGCCGAGCCCCACCTCGCTGCCCACCGGATGAATCCGGTCGACATCGGGGTCGGTGACGAAGAGCTCGCCGAGCGGGGTCTCGATATCGTACTCGACATGGCTGCCAAGATAGCTCGCCCGCCTGACGCTGCCGGCCATGATGCTGGCGGCGGGATCGGCCGTGAGCACGATGCCCTCGGGGCGGATGGCGAGATGCGCTGGTCCGGGACTAAGGCCCTGATGCGGCAGGCGGCGGCGCGCCTCGCCGATCGTGACCAGGGCCAGCTCGCCCTCAATCGCCGTGATGGTGACCGCGACGACGTTGGCATCGCCGATGAAGTCGGCGACGAAACGGTCGGCGGGAGCCTCGTAGAGATCGCGGGGGACGCCTTCCTGGGCGATCATCGCGTTCTTCATGACGATGATGCGGTCGGAGATGGCGAGCGCCTCCTCCTGGTCGTGGGTGACGTAGATGGCGGTGAGCCCGAGGCGCTGCTGCAGCTCGCGGATCTCCTCCCGGACCCGGCGGCGGAGCTTGGCGTCGAGATTGGAGAGCGGCTCGTCGAAGAGCAGCACGTCGGGCTCGAGCACCACGGCACGGGCGACCGCGACCCTCTGCTGCTGGCCGCCCGAGAGCTCGGACGGCAGCCGGGCACCGAAACCCTTGAGCCCGACCAGCTCCAGCGTCGCCTCCGCCCGGTCCCTCACCTCCGCCTTCGGCCGGCCGGAGACGCGGAGGCCGTAGCCGACATTCTCGAGCACGGTCATGTGCGGGAAGAGGGCGTAGGACTGGAAGACCATGGCGACGTCGCGGTCGGTCGCCGGCAGGTTGGTGACGTCGCGCTCGCCGATGTGGATGCGCCCGGCGGTCGGCAGCTCGAGCCCGGCGATCATCCGGAGCGTCGTCGTCTTGCCGCAGCCGGAAGGGCCGAGGAGCGTGACGAGGTGGCCGGGCGCCACGCTGAAGCTGACCTCCTTGACGGCGACCACCGATCCGAAGGCCTTGGTCACGTTCACAAAGCCGACCGTGGCGGCGCTGCTCATCCGGCCCCTCCGGTGAAGCTGGCCGGTGCCGCGCTGCGCCGGCCGAGGCGGCGCTCGCCGATGGCCAGCTGGAAGAGACCGATGACGATGAGCATGACCACGATGAGCACCGAGCTGTAGGCGATGGCGATCCCGTAATCGCCGTTCTCGACCCGATTGAGGATGTAGGTGGTGGCCAGCTCGTAGCGGGCCGAGACCAGGAAGACGACCGCCGAGATGGCGGTCATGGCGGAAACGAAGCTGTAGACCAATGCCGCGAGCAGGGCGGGCTTCATCAGCGGCAGGAGGACGAGGCGGACGGTCTGCAGCGTGCTGGCGCGATGCGTCAAGGAGGCCTCGTCGAGGCTCTTGTCGAGCTGGGCCAGATTGGCGACGCCGGCCCGCACGCCCACCGGCATGTTGCGGAAGATGAAGGCGATGATGAGGATCATGCCGGTGCCGGTGAGCTCGATCGGCGGCACGTTGAAGGCCATGATGTAGGCGACGCCGATCACCGTGCCGGGGATGGCGAAGGAGAGCATGGTGCCGAACTCGAAGGCGCCCTTGCCGCGAAAGGTCTGGCGGCTGAGCAGCCAGGCCGTGAGCAGGCCGATCAGGGCGGTCGGGATGGCGGCGATGACCGCTATCTGCAGCGTCGTCCAAAAGCTGTTCCAGGCGGTGCCGGACCAGACGAGGCCGAACTGGCCCTGGGTGATGCCGAACGTGGCCTGGTAGTGGCGCAACGTGAAGCTGTGGTTGCGGCCCCAGAGCTCGACAAAGCCGCCGAAGAGGATCATGGCATACATGATGGCGGTGAAGATGGCCCAGGGCACGGTGACCCCGAGCACCAGCCATTTGAGCCCAACCGGCAGGCTGGCGGCGAGGCCGGAATCACCCTTGCCGCCGACGGTCGTGTAGAGCTTCTTGCCGAGCCAGCGCTGCTGCGCCCAGAAGGCCAAGAGCGTGAAGGAGAGCAGCACGATCGCCAGCATCGCGGCCCGTCCGGGGTCGAACTGGGCGCCGACGATGGCGAAGAAGATCTCGGTCGAGAGCACCTGGAAGTTGCCGCCGAGCACCAGCGGATTGCCGAAATCGGCCATGCTCTCGATGAAGCCAAGCAGGAAGGCGTTGGCGAGGCCCGGCCGCATCAGCGGCAGCGAGACGGTGGTGAAGGTCTGCCAGCGGCTGGCGCGAAGCGTCTGCGCCGCCTCCTCCAGCGATGGGCTGATGCCCTCGACCACGCCGATCAGCACGAGGAAGGCGATCGGCGTGAAGGACAGGATCTGCGCCAGCCAGACCCCCCAGAAGCCGTAGATCCAGCGGCCGCCGGAGATGCCGAAGAGATTCGCCACGAACTGCGTCACCGTGCCGGAGCGGCCGAAGAGCAGGATGATGGCGAGGCTGATGACGAAGGGCGGGGTGATGATCGGCAGGATCGTGAGCGCGCGCAGCGCCCGCTTGGCCGGAAAGGCCGTGCGGGTGGCGACGAGGGCGAAGGCGAGCCCGAGAAGCGTCGTGGTCAGCCCGGTGAAGAGGGCGAGCGTCACCGTGTTCCAGGCGACACCGCAGCGCGAGCCCTCGAGCACGCAGCCCAGGCCCCAGATGCGCGGGTCGATGAAGCGGGCGGCGAACAGCCCGGGGGCGAAGCTGCCGTCCGTGCCCTGCAGGGCACCGCTCAGGATGCGCAGCACCGGAAAGAAGATGAAGACCGCGACCAGGGCGACGATGAGGGTGATCGCCCCGACGACGAAGCGGTCGCCGCCGATGGCACCCCGCGCCGCGATGCCCTGGGAGACGAGCATGAGCAGGGCCAGGGCGGTGAGCGCCGCACCCACGCCCATGCCCGATTGACGCATTTCGGTCGGCCCGAACGTCCGCTCGAGAAAACCGAAGCCCCAGCCGCTGTGGATCACGGCGAAGCCCTGCAGGACCAGCCAGGCGAGACCGACCACGCCCGAGAGGATCAGGAGGCGCGCCGCCTCAGGCGTGTCCTGCCGACGGCCGAGCAGAAGGAGCGGCAGCGCCAGCGGCAAGGCGAGCGGCAGGAGCCACCAGCGGCCGTGCAGCATGGCCTGGGCCAAGGCCGGGGCCGCGCCGGCATCGGTCCAGGCGAGCGAGACGAAGGTGAGGAGACCGCCGGACTGCGCGTACCAGGGAAGGAGCAGGAAGCCCGCCCAGCCAATGGCCAGCCAGTAGCCGAGCGGGCTTCGCTGTTGCGACAAGGGTCAGCTGCTCAGTTGGGCAGGCTGCCGACCTCGGCGTCCCAGCGGGCGAGCAGCCGGGTGCGCGTCTCCGACGAGCCGTACGTCTTGAAGTCGTAGTCGATCAGCTTGATGGTCGAGAAGTCGGGGGCCTCGGGCGGTGCCTCGGCGTTGCGGTTCGACGGCACCTGGTAGGCCTGCACGTCGCGGGCCAGGGTCTGGACATCGGCGCGCAGCGCGAAATCGTAGAACTTGCGCGCCGATTCCGGATTCGGGCCGCCCTTGACGATGCTCATCGAGCCGATCTCGTAGCCGGTGCCCTCGCACGGGCTCACCACCTCGATCGGGAAGCCCGCGACCTTCTGGGTGACCGCGTCGTGCTGGAAGACGATGCCGACCATCGTCTCGCCGAGCCCGGCCGCCTTGATCGGGGCCGAGCCCGACTTGGTGTATTGGTTGATGTTGGCGTGCAGCTTCTTGAGATAGTCGAAGGCCTCGTCCTCGCCCCACAACTGCACGAAGGTGGCGAGTGCTGTGTAGGCCGTGCCGGAGCTGTTGGGGTTGGCCATCTGGATCTCGCCCTTGAACTCGGGCTTGATCAGGTCGGCCCAGCAGGCCGGCGGCTCGAGCCCCTTCTCGGCGAGCAGCTCGGTATTGTAGCCGAAGCCGAGAGCGCCGGCGTAGATGCCGACGGTGCGTCCGTCGGCGGCCTCGTGCTGGCTGATGGCCCAGTCGTGCAGCTCGGGCAGCATCGGCGATTCGTAAGCCTCGGTCAGCCCTTCCTCGGCCGCCTGCAGATGCGGGTCGCCGGTGCCGCCCCACCAGATGTCGCCGCGCGGGTTCGACGCCTCGGCGGCGAGCTGGGCAAACGTCTCGCCCGAGCTCTTGCGCGTCATGGCGACGCTGATGCCGGTCTCCGCCTCGAAGGTGGTGACCATCAACTGGCACCATTCCTCCTGCGGGCTGCAATAGAGCGTGAGCTCGTCCGCGTCGGCGGCGGCGCTCCAGCCGAGGGTGGCCCCGAGCGCGGCCATGGCGGCGCCGGCGAGCAGCGTCAGGCGGTACTTGCGGTAAGACATGATGAGCCTCTCCTGGATGGCGATACGACTTCTGGCGGTTGACCAATCACGAATCTTCCGTTTTGTCATCATCCCGTGAAGAGTGATGCGCTCGGCCCATGCCTGGGCCTCCCCTTATACGCTGCAACCGCGAAGGATCCACACCGATGCTGCAACGCACAGTGATCGCCTCCGCCATGCTCCTGGCCGTCGGGCTCGCCGGCGGCGCCCGCGCCGAGTTCACGCTCGATGCGCGCTACACCGATGCCGACGGCGACCTCATCGCCGACATCCCGACCGATCCGAGCCAGCTCGTCGATCCGGGCACGCTGATCTTCGCCTACACGCCGGTCGAGGATCCGGCCGTCTACGCCGAGGTCTGGGCCGGATTCCTGGAGCACATGGAGGAGGTGACCGGCAAGCCGGTGCAGTTCTTCCCGGTGCAGTCCAACGCCGCCCAGCTCGAGGCGATGCGCGCCGGCCGGCTGCACATCGCCGGCTTCAACACGGGCGCGAACCCGATCGCGGTCGCCTGCGCCGGGTTTCGGCCGTTCGCCATGATGGCCGCGGCCGACGGCAGCTTCGGCTACGAGATGGAGATCATCACCTATCCTGGTTCCGGGATCGAGAAGATCGAGGATCTCAAGGGCCACACGCTGGCCTTCACCGCCGAGACCTCGAACTCGGGCTTCAAGGCACCCTCGGCCCTGCTCAAGTCCGAATTCGGCCTCGTCGCCGGCGAGGACTACAAGGCGGCCTTCTCCGGCAAGCACGACAACTCGGTCCTCGGCGTCGCCAACAAGGACTACGACGCGGCGGCGATCGCCAACTCGGTCAAGGCGCGGATGATCGAGCGCAACGTGGTGAGCGACGACCAGCTGGTCGTGCTCTACACCTCCGAGACCTTCCCGACGACCGGCTACGGGGTCGTCTACAACCTCGAGCCCGAGCTGCAGGAGAAGATCAAGGAGGCCTTCTTCAGCTTCGACTGGGAGGGCTCCAAGCTCGCCGAGGAGTTCAGCAAGTCCGGCGAGGCGCAGTTCGTCCCGATCACCTTCAAGGACGACTGGGCGGTGATCCGCAAGATCGACGAAGCCAGCGACGTCTCCTACGCCTGCCAGTAGCGGCACCCGACTTCAGTCTGAAATCAGGGAGAACAAGCAATGCGAAGCCATCCCTTCGCCGCCGGGCTGGCGGCCTTTCTTCTCGCCGCCGTGCCGCTGACCGCTACGGCCGAATCCAATCTCGACAGCCGCTACAGCGACGCGGACGGCGACCTCATCGCCGACGTGCCGACGGATCCGGCCGACTGGATCGATCCGCCCGTGCTCGTCTTCGCCTACACGCCGGTCGAGGACCCGTCCGTCTACGAGGGTGTGTGGGCGGACTTCCTCGATCATCTCTCGGAGCAGACGGGTCGCCCGGTGCAGTTCTTCCCGGTGCAGTCGAACGCGGCGCAGATCGAGGCGATGCGTGCCGGCCGGCTGCATGTCGCCGGGTTCAACACGGGCTCCAACCCGCTCGCCGTCGCCTGCGCCGGGTTTCGCCCGTTCGCCATGATGGCCGCCGAGGATGGCACCTACGGCTATCGCATGGCGATGATCACCCATGTCGACAGCGGCATCGAGAACGTCGAGGACATCAAGGGCCGCACCATGGCCTTCACGGCCGAGACCTCGAACTCGGGCTACAAGGCCCCGTCGGCCCTCTTGAGCTCGAAATTCGGCATGGAGGCCGGTCGCGACTACGAGGTGGCATTCTCGGGCAAGCACGACAACTCGGTGCTCGGCGTCTACAACAAGGACTATGACGCAGCCGCCATCGCCGACCAGGTCATGATCCGCATGGCCGTGCGCGGTGTCGTCGACCGGGACCAGATCCGCGTCATCTACGAGAGCGACCCGTTCCCGACCACCGGCTACGGCGTCGTCTACAACCTCGATCCGGAGCTGCAGGAGAAGATCAGGGCGGCGTTCTTCAACTTCGATTGGGAGGGCACCTCGCTGATCGCCGAGTACGGCAATTCCGATCCGAAGCAGGAGTCGTTCGTGCCGATCACTTTCCAGAACGAATGGAAGGTGATCCGCGAGATCGATGCGGCAATGGACGTTTCCTACGCCTGTCAGTAGGGCTCCCCAGACCACGGCTGCAAAGGACCCGGCCCGTTGCCGGGTCCTTTGATCGGAGAGGCTGATGCTGCGGCTCGACAACCTGGCCAAGCGCTACAAGACCGGTGACCATGCCCTCAAGGGCGTGTCGCTAGAGGTCGGCCGCGGCCAGATCGTCGGGCTGATCGGCCCTTCGGGCGCCGGCAAGTCGACGCTGATCCGCTGCATCAACCGGCTGGTCGAGCCGACCGGCGGCAAGGTCTATCTGAACGAGTCCGAGCTCACCTCGATGAGCGGCGCCGACCTGAGACGGGCGCGCCGCCGGATCGGCATGATCTTCCAGGAATACGCGCTGGTCGAGCGGCTGACCGTCATGGAGAACGTGCTCTCCGGCCGGCTCGGCTACGTGCCCTTCTGGCGCAGCTTCCTCCGCCGCTACCCCGCGGCCGATGTCGACAAGGCGTTCGCCCTCCTGGAGCGGGTCGGCCTCGCCGAGCATGCCGACAAGCGCGCCGACGAGCTCTCCGGCGGCCAGCGCCAGCGGGTCGGCATCGCCCGCGCCCTCGAGCAGGATCCGGAGCTGCTTTTGATCGACGAGCCGACGGCGTCGCTCGATCCCAAGACCTCGCGGCAGATCATGCGGCTGATCCGCGAGATCTGCGAGGAGCGGTCGTTGCCGGCGGTCATCAACATCCACGACGTGCTGCTCGCCAGGATGTTCGTCGACCGGATCATCGGCCTCACGGCCGGCGAGGTGGTGTTCGACGGCCCGCCGGCCGAGCTCGACGACGCGGTGCTGACCCGCATCTACGGTGCGGAGGACTGGACCGCGATGCAGACCGCCGCCGCAGAGGACGCCGAGGACGCGGCCGCGGCACCCGCCGGGCACGGCCGCCACCCGCCCGAGAGCGAGCGTTCCGACGAGCGGATGGCGGGCCTCGCATGAGCACCGCCGCGGCCAGTCGCCGCTGGCGGCGGCCGCCGGTCCTGATCAAGAGCCGACGGACGCGCTGGCTGGTCTATGGCGGGCTTCTCGTCTACCTGGCGCTCGCGATCTCGACCGTCGAGGTGAACTGGCTGCGGGTCTATGAGGGGCTCGATCGCGGCTGGCGCTTCGTTCAGGGCTTTCTCGAGCCCGACTTCGTCAGCCGCTGGAAGGATATCAGTCAGGGCCTGGCCGAGAGCCTGACGATGACCGTCACCTCGACCGTGGTCGGCGTGCTCCTCGCGGTGCCGATCGGCATCGGTGGTGCCCGCAACGTTGCACCCATGCCGATCTATCTGGTTTGCCGGGCGATCATCGCGCTGAGCCGCACCTTCCAGGAGGTGATCATCGCCATCTTCTTCGTCGCGATGTTCGGCTTCGGACCCTTTGCCGGCTTCCTGACGCTCGCCTTCGGCACCATCGGCTTCATGGCCAAGCTGCTCGCCGAGGACATCGAGGACATCGACGAGGCGCAGGCCGAGGCGGTGCGCGCCACCGGCGCCTCGTTCCCGCAGCTCATCAATTACGGCATCCAGCCGCAGGTCATGCCGCGGCTGATCGGCCTCAGCCTCTATCGCCTCGACATCAACTTCCGCGAATCGGCGGTGATCGGCATCGTCGGCGCCGGCGGCATCGGCGCCACGCTGAACACGGCGATCGATCGCTACGAGTACGACAGCGCCGGTGCCATCCTGCTCCTGATCATCTTCATCGTCATGGCTGCGGAGTACAGCTCCAGCCATGTCCGCGCGTGGGTGCAATAGTGCCGGTCGGCGAGCTCCAGGGCCGGCCGGTCTGGCAGCGGCGCACCACCCGCCGGCAGTGGGCGATCTGGGCCGGCTGGCTCGCCGGCGTCATGCTCTTCGTCTGGTGCTGGGAGCTGATGACCAGCCGGACCATCTGGGCCTTCGTATGGGATGCGCCCAGGCAGGCTGCCGACATCGGCAGCCGGATGCTGCCGCCGCGCTGGTCCTACATCGACAAGCTGCTCTGGCCGCTCTGGGACACGATCAACATCGCCACCCTCGGCACGCTCCTCGGCATCATCATCGCCGTGCCCGTGGCCTTTCTCGCCGCCCGCAACACCACGCCGAGCGCTCTCCTCCTGCGGCCGGTCGCGCTCTTCGTCATCGTCGCCTCGCGCTCGATCAACTCGCTGATCTGGGCGCTCCTGCTCGTCTCGATGATCGGCCCCGGGCTGCTCGCCGGGATCATCGCCATCGGGCTCCGGTCGATCGGCTTCGTCGGCAAGCTGCTCTACGAGGCGATCGAGGAGATCGACGAGAGCCAGGTCGAGGCGGTCCGCGCCACCGGCGCCTCGGGTGCCCAGGTGCTCGACTACGGCATCGTCCCGCAGATCCTGCCGGCCTTCGCCGGGATCAGCGTCTTTCGCTGGGACATCAACATCCGCGAATCGACCATTCTGGGGCTGGTCGGCGCCGGCGGGATCGGGCTGCAGCTCCAGGCCTCGCTCAACACCCTCGCCTGGCCGCAGGTGACCATGATCCTCCTGCTCGTGCTCGGCACGGTCCTGGTCAGCGAATGGGTGTCGGCGAAAGTGCGTCACGCGGTCATTTGAACGCCCCTGAACGTCCAATCCTGATCCATCGAGCACGCCGCGATCCGTCCAAGGTGGTGCTCGAGGGGTTGCATTCGGTCAAGCACGCGCTCCGCTTCGGGGCGTCGCCCGAGCTGATCGTCAGCGACGAGCCTTTGAAGGTGCTGGCGTTGGCAGCCGTTCTGGCGCCGGATATTCGCGACCGACTGGCCGACCTGCTCGTGCCGGTGACGGCGGCGGAATTCGCCGCCTGTGCTGTCGAGCCGCCGGCGACGCGGCTGATCGCCGTGGCCGCGCGCCCGAGCTGGCCAAGAGACGACACCGCCGCCGGACCCGTCGTCGTGCTGGACCGGCCGCGGCATCCGGGCAATCTCGGGGCCGTCGTGCGCGTCGCCGCGGCGGCCGGCGCCGCTGCCGTCTGGACCCTCGGCGGGGTCGATCCATGGTCGGCGGCGGCGCTGCGCGGGTCCGCCGGGCTCCACTTCGCGCTGCCGGTCGAAGCGCTCGCCACCTTGCCACCGACCGGCCGGCCGATCCTGGCATTGGCCGACGACGGGGCACCGCTGGAGGCCGGGTGCCTGCCGGCGAATGCGGTGCTGCTGTTCGGCTCCGAGCGCGACGGCCTGCGACCAGACCTGCGCCGCGCCGCGACCCGGACCGTTGCGATCCCCATGCGGCCCGGGGTGTCGAGTCTCAACCTCGCGACCGCGGTCGCCGTCGTGCTCTACCTGCAGCGCTTCGCCCGGCCGGATGCCTCGGCGGCGGCGGGCACTGGACAGCCCTGCCCCGCCTCAACATAGTTCGATGATGTCATCTGGACGGACAAGGCCGAGGAGGGGCGGTTCGCATGTACAGCGAGATCACGCGGGCGATCAGCGTCTCCGTCGATCCGTTCTTCGTCGAGGAGCAGTCGGAGCCGGCCGAGGGCCGCTGGGTCTTCGGCTACCGGGTCGTCATCGAGAACACCGGCTCGGAGCCGGTGCAGCTCATGAGCCGTTACTGGCGGATCGTCGATGGCCTCGGCCGACTGCTCGAGGTGCGCGGCGACGGCGTGGTCGGCGAGCAGCCGATGCTGGAGCCGGGTGAGCGCTTCGAGTACACGTCCGGCACGCCGCTCGCCACGCCGACGGGGATCATGACGGGGACCTATCAGATGCTGGGCGCCGACGGGCGCTGGTTCGATGTCGGAATCCCGGCCTTCTCGCTGGATGCACCCGGCAGCCGCGGGGCAGTGAACTGAGGGTTGTGGAAGCGAGCCGGGTCGTGCGTCGGGGGCGGCTCCGGCTGGATTTTCGGGCCGTCGTCGATCTGCGGCCGGTCGCCATGGTGGTCGGCATCGTGCTGCTCGTCCTGGCCGTCGCCATGCTGCCGTCGATGCTCGCCGACATCATCTCCGGCAACCCCGACTGGCAGGTCTTCCTGATCAGCGCGTCCTGCACGGCGTTCATGGGGGTCAGCCTGATCCTGATGACCACCGGCGCCTCGCGCACACCCGAGCTCAGCGTGCGCCAGGGCTTTCTCCTGACCACGCTGACCTGGGTGACGACCACCGCCTTCGCGGCACTGCCCTTCGCCTTCGCGGATCTCGGCCTCGGCCCGGCCGGCGCCTTCTTCGAGGCGATGTCCGGCATCACCACGACCGGCTCCACGGTGATCGTCGGCCTGGAGCAGGCGCCGCCCGGCATCCTGCTCTGGCGCGCCATGCTGCAGTGGCTCGGCGGCATCGGCATCATCGTCATGGGCATCGCCGTCCTGCCCATGCTCTCGATCGGTGGCATGCAGCTCTTCCGCACCGAGAGCACGGATTCGTCGGACAAGATCCTGCCGCGGGCAGCGCAGATCGCGACCAACATCGCCTTGATCTATCTCCTCCTGTCCCTGCTCTGCGCCTCGATCTACTGGCTCTTCGGGATGAGCTCGTTCGATGCGG
This sequence comes from uncultured Geminicoccaceae bacterium, assembly GCA_964393275.1. Lineage (GTDB taxonomy): Bacteria > Pseudomonadota > Alphaproteobacteria > Geminicoccales > Geminicoccaceae > SLRI01. The sequence goes on from CAYMTA010000055.1 coordinate 26,417, forward strand.
CGGCACACGCGATGACCACCATCGCAACCGGTGGCTACTCGACCTACGACGCCTCGATCGCCTATTTCGCCAGTCCGGCGATCGAGTGGACGGCGATCGTCTTCATGATCATCGGCGGCATGCCTTTCGTGCTCTATGTCCAGATCCTGCGCGGCCAGAAATTCGAGATCCTTCACGACGTGCAGGTCCGCTGGTTTCTCGGCGTCCTCGCCTGCGGCACAGCGCTCCTCGCGTTCTGGCTAGCCCTGCAGGGGCTGATGTTCGGTCACGACGGGCTGCGCCATGCGGCTTTCGCGACGGTCAGCGTGGTGACCGGCACCGGCTTCGCCGCGAGCGACTTCAACGCCTGGGGCACCTTCCCGGTCGGCGTCATCTTCTTCTTGATGTGCATTGGCGGCTGCAGCGGCTCGACCACCGGCGGCATGAAGGTATTCCGCTTCGCCGTGCTCTATCAGATCGCTCGGGTGCAGGTGCTGCGCCTGCTCCAGCCTTCCGGCGTCTTCCGGCCGATCTACAACGGCCAGCCGGTCTCGGACCAGACGGCGATCTCGATCATGGGTTTCGTCTTCGTCTTCGCCCTGACCTTCGCCATCCTCAGCATTCTCTTGAGCTTCCTCGGACTCGATTACCTGACCGCGATGTCCGGTGCCCTGTCCGCCCTGGCCAATGTCGGCCCCGGGCTCGGCGACCTGATCGGTCCCGCCAAGAATTTTGCGGCCCTGCCGGACGCCGCCAAGTGGCTGCTCTCGGCCGGCATGCTGCTCGGTCGCCTGGAGCTCTTCACCGTGCTGGTTCTCTTGGCGCCGGCTTTCTGGCGAGCGTAGCACCCTGCTAGGATAATGCCTGTGGAGGAGAATCGATGCGAAGCTTGCTCGAGAAGCTGTTCGGCGCCGACAGCACCGCGCGTGGTGTGCCGTCGGGCTTCCCTGAGGATCAGGTGGCGGCCGCCGCCCTGCTCGTCGAGGCGGCGCTCAGCGATGGCGATTTCGGTGCGGCCGAGCGGCAGGTCATCGCCGACTGCCTCGGCCGACATTTCGACCTGCCGGCGGGCCGCGCGGCAGAACTGCTCCTGCAGGCCGAGAAGGTCGCCCGCGATGCGGTCGAATGGCACGGCTTCACGCATGCGGTGAAGGAGGCGACAAGCCCGGAAGAGCGGGTCGAGCTCATCGAGCTGCTCTGGGAGGTGGTGCTCGCCGACGGGCATGTGCACGACTACGAGGCGTCGCTGATCCGCCGGCTCTGCGGGCTGCTCTACGTCTCCGGGCGCGAAAGCGCCGAGGCCCGCGACCGGGCCCGCGAGCGGCTGGCCCTCCCGCCACCAAAGCCGCTCTAGAAACGGCTCAGCTGCCGTCGTCCGCCGGCGTCTCGGCGGCGCGCCGCAACCGGTCGACGAGCGCCTCGCCGAGCCCGACCGTGGGCAGCTTCATGACCGCGATGCGGCGGGCACCGGCCCCGTCGAGCTCGCGCAGCATGGCAAACAGATTCCGCGCCGCCTCGGCGAGATCGCCCCGGGCGCTCAGATTGCGGGTCACCGCCGCGCCTTCCAGAGGTGTCGGACCGAAGGCGAGCAGCGCCTCGTCCGCCGCGACGTCCT
>CAYMTA010000056.1:0-26981 GCA_964393275.1 uncultured Geminicoccaceae bacterium
CGATGCCGCCATAGACGACGAGCGATTCCGGATGCTCGGCCACCTCGGCGTCGAGGTTGTTCATGAGCATGCGGAGCGGCGCCTCGGTGAGCCAAGACTTGGCGCGCAGTGTGGTGCCGTGCGGCGCCTTGATCCGGCGGGCATTGTCGAGGCGCGGGTTCATCGGCGATCTCCAAAGGCGAGCATGGCCTCGAGCAGGCGGCGGAGGGTGGGCTGGAGCCGGGCCGCGAGGTCGTCACGGTAGGCCCAGGGCGGCCGCTCGTCCATGTAGGCGCGTTGTGCCAGCTCCATCTGCACGGCCTCGATGCCGGAGCCGGGATCGCCGTAATGGCGGGTGATCCAGCCGCCCTTGAAGCGGCCGTCGGCGACGTGGTCCTGGCCGCTTTCGGCCATGACGGCGACGAGGCGCTGGCGCAAAGCCGGCGAGCAGGAGCGGCCTTCGCTGGTGCCGAGATTGAGCACCGGCAGGGTGCCCGGAAAGAGGCGGGGGACGACCGAGCGGATCGAGTGGCAGTCATAGAGGAGGACGGTGCCGAAGCGTGCCTTCAGCCGGTCGATCTGGGCGGCCAGGGCCTGGTGGTAGGTGTCGAACCAGCGGCGGCGGCGCTCCTCGATCTCGGCGGCGTCGGGGGCCTGGCCTTCCAGATAGAGGGGCTCGCCGTCGAAGGTGGTGGCAGGGCAGAGCCCGGTCGTGGCCTGGCCCGGGTAGAGCGAGGCGCCTTCGGGATCGCGGTTGACGTCGATGACGTAGCGGGAGAAGCCGGCCCGGACGGTGGTCGCACCCATGGCGTCGGCGAAGGCGTAGAGGCGGTCGACATGCCAGTCGGTGTCGATCAGCGAGCGGCCGGCATCGGTCATCCGTTCGGCGAGGCCGGGCGGCAGGCCGGTTCCGGTGTGCGGCAGGCTGAGCAGGAGGGGGCTGCCGCGCTCCTCGACGTCCACCGTTATCATCGAGTCGGGGGTGATCATGATCCTTCCAGGCCCGGCAGGATGTCGAGATTGTCCGAGATCACGGCACCCTCGGCGACGAGGCGGCGGGCGGCGACGATGTCGGGGGCGAAGAAGCGGTCCTTGTCCCAGTTGGCGACGTGGGCGCGCAGCCGGCGATGCGGGGCCAGGAGGCGCTTCGAGGTCACGAGCGGGAGATGGACGTCGAGCCCCTGCCCCGCCGCCAGGAGCTCGATCGCGATGATGCCTTCCAGGTCGTCGGCCATGGCGAGGAGGCGCCGGGCCGCGTGGGTCGCCATGGAGACGTGGTCCTCCTGGTTGGCCGAGGTCGGCAGGCTGTCGACCGAGGCCGGATGGGTGCGCTGCTTGATCTCGCAGGCGAGGGCAGCGGCGGTCACATGAGCGATCATGAAGCCGGAGTTGAGGCCCGGCTCGGCGACCAGGAAGGGCGGCAGGCCGGAGATCGAGCCGTCGGTGAGCATGGCGATGCGGCGCTCGGCCATGGCCGCGATCTCGGCGATCGCGATGGCGATCTGGTCGGCGGCGAGGGCCACGGGCTCGGCGTGGAAATTGCCGCCTGAGAGGACGTCGCCGCTCTCGGCGAAGACCAGGGGGTTGTCGCTCACCGCGTTGGCCTCGATGGCGAGGACGCCGGCCGCCATGCGGAGCTGGTCGAGCACGGCACCCATGACCTGCGGCTGGCAGCGGAGCGAGTAGGGGTCCTGGACCTTGCCGCAATCGGCGTGGCTCAGGCGGATCGGGCTCTCGTGCAGGAACTCCCGAAAGGCGGCGGCGACGGCGATCTGGCCCGGATGGCCGCGGATGGCGTGGATGCGCGGGTCGAACGGTGCCTCCGAGCCGCGCGCCGCGTCGACGCTCATGGCCCCGGTGACGAGCGCGGTCTTGAACAGGGTCTCGATGCGCAGGAGGGCCGCGAGGGCCAGGGCGGTCGAGACCTGGGTGCCGTTGAGGAGGGCGAGGCCTTCCTTGGGTCCGAGGGTGAGCGGGGCGAGGCCGACGGCGGCCAGAGCCTCGGCGGCCGGCAGGGTGCGGCCATCGAGCCTGGCCTCGCCGACGCCCATGAGCGCTGCCGTCAGGTGGGCCAGGGGGGCGAGGTCGCCGGAGGCGCCGACCGAGCCCTGGCCGGGGACGACCGGCAGGACACCCTTTTCCAGGAGCGCCAGGAGCCGGTCGAGGGTCGCTTCGCTGATGCCGGAATAGCCGCGGGCGAGGCTCGCCGCCTTCATCGCGATGACGAGGCGGACCAGGGGGTCGGGCAGCGGCGTGCCGGTGCCGGTGCTGTGCGAGAGGACGAGGTTCTTCTGCAGAAGCTCGAGATCGGCAGGGGCGACGCGGGTCGAGGCGAGCTTGCCGAAGCCGGTATTGACGCCGTAGACGGTGCGGTTCTCGGCGACGATCGCCTGGATCGCCGCGGCGGAGGCGCGGACCGCCGGGCGGCAGGCGGGGTCGAGGGCGACGGGGGCGCCGCCCAGGACGGAGCGCCATTCGTCGAGGGTGACGGCACCCGGGCGAAGCGTCAGCATGGGCGCCAGCGTCCCTGGCGCAGGCTGGCGAAGAGCGGGTTGTAGCCGATGCGGTAGGCGAGCTCGGCCGGGTGGTCGATGTCGAAGATGGCGAGATCGGCGCGCTTGCCGACCTCGAGCGTGCCGAGCTCGGAATCCAGGCCGAGGGCACGGGCGGCGTTCCGGGTGACGCCGGCGAGCGCCTCCTCGGGCGTCAGGCGAAAGAGCGTGGCGGCCATGTTGAGCATGAGGAGGAGCGAGGTCACCGGGCTGGTGCCGGGGTTGCAGTCGGTGGCGATGGCGATGGGCACGCCGTGGCCGCGGAGGAGATCGACCGGCGGCGCCTGCTTTTCCCGAAGCGTGTAGAAGGCGCCGGGCAGCAGCACGGCGACCGTGCCGGCGGCCGCCATGGCGCGCACCCCGTCCTCCTGGAGGTATTCGAGGTGGTCGCAGGAGAGGGCGCCGAATTCGGCGGCGAGCACGGCGCCCTTCAGGTCGGAGAGCTGCTCGGCGTGCAGCTTGACCGGCAGGTCGACCGCCCGCGCCTTCTCGAAGACGCGGCGGATCTGGGCGGGCGAGAAGGCGATGCCCTCGCAGAAGCCGTCGACGGCATCGGCGAGGTTGGCCTTGCGCACGGCCGGAATGATCTGGCTCACGACGATGTCGATATAGGCGTCGGCGCGGCTCTTGTATTCGGGCGGGATGGCGTGGGCGGCGAGGAGCGAGGTCTGGACCTCGATGTCGCGCTCGGCGGCGAGCCGGCGGGCCGCCTCGAGCATGCGGATTTCGCTCTCAAGCTCGAGTCCGTAGCCGGACTTGATCTCGATCGTGGTGACCCCCTCGGCGATCAGGTGGTCGAGGCGCGGCAGGGCCTGGGCGACGAGGTCGTCGACGCTGGCCTTTCGGGTCTGGGTCACGGTCGAGAGGATGCCGCCGCCGGCCTTCGCCACCTCCTCGTAGGTGGCGCCCTCGAGGCGGAGCTCGAACTCGCGCGCCCGGTCGCCGCCGAAGACGATGTGGGTGTGGCAGTCGACGAGGCCGGGCAGCACCCAGCGGCCGCCGAGATCGGCCTGCTCGACCGCGACCGGCGCCTCGCTTCGCGGCCCGAGCCAGGCGATGCGGCCGTCCTCGATCAGGAGGGCCGCGTCGTCGAGGGCGCCATAGGGAGCACCGCCCGGCCGCCCCGATTGCATTGTGGCGAAGCGGGCATTGGTCAACAGCATGCCGGATGATGGTGCCAAGCGCTTGCCGCCTTTTCGGGTTATGGTCGAAAGGCAGGGTTGGACGGGAGGGCAGGATGATCAAGCTCTTTTTTGCGCAGGCGCTCTTGCCCGAAGGCTGGGCCGGGGACGTGGCGGTCGAGATCGCGCCGGACGGGACGTTCCATTCGGTCGAGCCAGGTGCCGTGCCGGCGGCGGATGCGGCACGCGCCGCGATCGCCGTGCCGGGCATGGCGAACGTCCACAGCCACGCCTTCCAGCGCGGCATGGCGGGGCTCGCCGAGCGGGCCGGGCCGGCCGAGGACAGCTTTTGGACCTGGCGCGAGGTGATGTACGGCTTCCTCGACCGGCTGACCCCGGACGACGTGGAGGCGATCGCGGGCCAGCTCTATGCAGAGATGCTGGAGGCGGGCTTCACGGCAGTGGGCGAGTTCCACTACCTGCACAACGATCCCAAGGGCCGTCCCTACGCCGATCCGGCGGAGCTGGCGGAGCGGATCGTGGCGGCGGCGGCGGCGACCGGCATGGCGCTGACCCATTTGCCGGTGCTCTACCATCAGGGCAGCTTCGGCGCGGCACCGCCGACGCCGGGCCAGCGGCGCTTCGTCATGGATGTCGAGGATCTGCTCGAGCTGGTCCGGACGCTGCGCGCGCGCCATCCGGATCTGGTCGTGGGCGCGGCGCCGCACAGCCTGCGCGCGGTGACGCCGGAGAGCCTCAGGCGCCTGGTCGAGGCCTGCACGGTTGGACCTCTGCACATCCACGCGGCGGAGCAGGAGAAGGAGGTTCTGGACTGCCTCGCCTGGTCGGGGCGGCGGCCGGTTCGCTGGCTGCTCGACGAGGTGGGGCTGGACGGGCGCTGGTGCCTCATCCACTGCACCCATCTGGATGACGGCGAGGTTCGGGACCTCGCCGCCTCGGGTGCGGTTGCGGGCCTCTGCCCGGTGACCGAGGCCAATCTCGGCGACGGGATCTTTCGGGGCGTCGACTATCTGGGCCAGGGCGGGCGCTTCGGCGTCGGCTCGGACAGCCACATCCGCATCGATCTCGCGGACGAGCTGCGCTCGCTCGAATACAGCCAGCGCCTGCGCGACCGCCGCCGCAACCGGCTGGCGGCACCCGGCGGGTCGGTCGGCCGCACCCTCTTCGATAAGGCGCTGGCCGGCGGGGCGCAGGCCCTGGCGCAGAACATGGGGGCGATCGCGGTCGGGCGGCGGGCCGACATCGTGACGCTGGACGCGGGCCACCCGGCGCTGGTCGGGCGCCACGGCGACGCGCTGCTCGACGGCTGGATCTTCGCCGCACGGACGCCACCGGTGGAGTCCGTGCGGGTCGGCGGCCGGCTCGTGGTCGAGGGGGGCCGGCATGTGGCGGGCGAGGCCGTGGCCCAAGGGTTCAGGCGGACGATGGGTGGGCTTTTGGCCGAAGCCTGAACGAGCCGGTCAGCGGGCCCTCTCGAGATCGGGCATCTAGCCACCCCAGGGCATGGCCGGCACGGCCGAGATGGAGTTCTTGGGGCTACCCTCGATCACCCGGTCGGAATAGACGAGGTAGACGAAGGTCGATCGCTTCTCGTCGAGGAAGCGGACCACCTGCATGGACTTGAAGATCAGCGAGGTGCGCCGCTTGAAGACCTCCTCGCCCTCCTCCAGCTCGTCCTTGACCGTGATCGGGCCGACCTGCAGGCAGGTGATCGAGGCGTCGGAGGTGTCCTCGGCGACGCCGAGCGCCCCCTTGAAGCCGCCGGTCTTCGCCCGGCTGAGATAGCAGCTCACGCCCTCGATCTTCGGATCGTCGAAGACCTCGATGACGATCTTGTGGTCGGGCGAGATCCAGTGGAACTTGGTCGAGACGTCGCCGATGGTCTCGGCCGAGGCCGAGCTGGCAACGATGAAGAGGCCGAGGGCGAGCGTGGCCTGCAGGGTGGCGGCGAGCGAGGGCATGAGGTCTGGTCCTCTTCGAGGGCGGGGTCGGAGCGACAGAAATAGAACGAAACAGGGCGAGGAGGAGTTAGAGCTCGTCCCTGCTGTAGTCCCGAAACGAGCGTCGGTGAGTGAAGCGTCGAAGGCGCTCCAGCGCCTGCCTGACGTCATGGAGAAGCACGCGCGGATCACGCTGCAAAGAACGTGACCTTCTCGGCATCGATGCGGCGCTGGAGATAGGGATTGGTGACGGAACCTTCCGTGAGAAGGTCCACCGCCCTGCCGGTCATCCGCTCGAGTCCCTCCTTGATGGCGAAGTAGCGATCGGCATAGGCGCCGCATGTCGGCGCATCGAGCCGCACGATGAGGTCGAGGTCGGAGGTGCCAGAATCGAAGTCGGCGCGCACCGCCGAGCCGAACACCTCCAGCCGGACGACGCCGTTGGCGCGACACAGGGCGTCCAGGGCGCCTCGCTCGAGGCGGAGCCGCGCCAGGATCTCGTTTGCGTCCGAAATAAGGACGACTGCCATGATCGCTTTCCCGCTTCGAGCCGCGTCAGCATTCTATAGTGGCATGAAGCTCGGTGCACGGCGAGGATCGGACCGCCCGCACACCGCAACCAAGGGAGACTGGCTTGACCTCATTCACACAGGATATCTGGCACCGAACGGAGGCATTGCGCCGGGCCATCGACGCGCTGCCGTTCAACCGGGAGCTGGCGGCGGGTTCGCTGGGGCGGGAGCGGTTCAGGTTCTACATGCTGCAGGACAAGCTCTATCTCGACCAGTATGCGCGGGCCCTGGCGCTGGCGGCCGGCAAGGCGCCCGATCTCGGGGCGACGGAGAAATTCGCGGGCTCGGCCATGGGGGCGCTCAAGGTCGAGCGGGCGCTGCACGGGGAGTTCCTGGAGCGGTTCGGGGTCAGCGCTGCCGAGCTGGCGGCGGCCCTGCCCTCGCCCTCCTGCCTCGCCTACACGAATTTCCTCCTGGCGACGGCGCACCAGGACTCCTGGCCGGTGCTGGTGGCGGCGATCCTGCCGTGCTTCTGGCTCTATCACGATGTGGGGACCCGCATCGCGGCCGAATCGGTTTCCGGCAATTTCTACCAGGCCTGGATCGACACCTATGCCTCGCCGGACTTCGCCCGGTCGGTCGAGGACGTGATCGGCATCACGGATGTGGCGGCCGAGCGGGCCGGGGCCGACGAGCGGGCGCGCATGACGGCGGCCTTCATCCGCTCGGCGCAGTACGAATGGCTCTTCTGGGACAGCGCCTATCGCATGGAGGCCTGGCCCGTCGGGGCCTGAGCGGCCGGCAGCGTGAGCGTGACGCGAAGCCCACCGTCCGGATGGTTGGCGAAGGCGATGCTGCCGCCATAGGCGAGCGCGATGTCCCGGGCGATGGCGAGGCCGATGCCGTGGCCGGGCTTCGCCGTGTCGAGCCGGAGGCCGCGGGTGCCGAGCTGGTCGAGCTCGGCCGCGTCGACCCCCGGCCCGTCATCGGCGATGGTGAGGCGCACATCGCCGGCATCCGGCACGGCCCCAATGGTTACGGCATGCCTTGCCCATTTGGCGGCGTTGTCGAGGAGATTACCCAAGAGCTCGCCCAGGTCGTCGGCCTCGACCGCGACCAGGAGGTGCGCCGGCACATCGACCTGCCAGTCCCGTTCCGCGCCTGTGGGCGTGCGTCGAAGGGTTCGCACCAGCCGGTCGATGGCCGGGGCGAGCGCCGTTGCCTGCGCCCGTCCGGAAGCCCCGGCGAGGCGGGTGCGGGCGAGCTCGCGCTCGATGTGGCGCCGCATGTCCCGGGCCAGCCGGTCGAGCTCGGCGGCGGCCCGGGTCTCGCCTTTCGCAGCCAGGCTTCGGGCCTCGCTGCCGAGCACGGTGAGCGGCGTCTTCAGGCCGTGCGCCAGGTCGGCGGCACGCTGGCGGGCCTGGGCCAGCGATCGCTCCTGGGCTTCGAGGAGGGCGTCGACCTCCTGGACGAGCGGTCGGATCTCGTCCGGAAAGCGGCCGTCGAGACGCCTCGCCCGGCCCTCGCGCACCGCCGTCACCGCCCGGCGCACCGCCTCGAACGGACGCAGCCCGTACCAGACCTGCACGGCGGCGGCGGCGACCAGCACCAAAGCGAGGCCGGCAAGGGCGATGGCGAGCTGGCGGACATAGTCGACGCGCGCGGCATCGAGCGTGGCACGGTCCACGGCCGCGGCGATCCGGATGCGCCGCTCGCCGGCACCATTGCCGAGCAGCACCAGGCGCTCGTGCACGAGGAGCGTGGTGCCGCCGGGGCCGGGCAGCGGGTGACGATGGGCCTGGCCGGGCTCGGGATCGTCTTGCGGCAAGGGCAGCACGTCGTCCCAGAGCGAGCGCGAGCGGAGCACTCTTCCGGTCTCCTGGTCCTCGATCTGCCAGTAGAGGCCGCTCAGCGGGACGGTGAAGCGCGGGTCGGCGAGCGGTGCCTCGAGCGTGAGCTCACCCTTCGGGTCGATGGCGAGGTGTGCCGCGAGCTGACGCACATACGTGGCGAGCTCCTGGTCGACGCGGCGCTCGAGATGACGCTCGAACAGGAGGGTGAGGCCGATGCCGGCGAGCAGCAGGGCCAGGACGACCGAAGCGGCCTGGGCCAGGATGAGGCGAAGGCGCAGCGATTGGCCGCTCAAGACGCTTGGCCGCTCAAGGCACTTGGCCGCTCAAGACAGGGGATCGTCCCGCTCGATCGTGTAGCCGAAGCCGCGCCGGGTCGAGATCAGCCCGACGCCGAGCTTCCTGCGCAGGCGGCCGACCAGCACCTCGATCGTGTTGGTCTCGCGGCTCTCCTCGTCGCCATAGAGCTGCTCGAGCAGCTCGCTCGGCGGCACCACCCGGCCGGCCTGCAGCATCAGGTAGTCGAGCAGGCGGAATTCCTGCGGCGAGAGCGCCTTGGGCACGCCCTTGACGCTGACCCGCATGGCGCGCGGATCGAGGGCGACATCGCCGATCTCGAGCACCGGCCGGCCCTGCCCGGCGGAACGGCGGATCAAGGCGCGAAGTCGGGCTGCCAGCTCCTCCGGCTCGAAGGGCTTCGGCAGGTAGTCGTCGGCACCCGCGTCGATGCCCTCGACCCGCTCCTTCCAGGTGCCCCGGGCGGAGAGCACGAGAACCGGCATGGTCCGGCCGTTCTCGCGCCAGCGCTTGAGCACGGCGAGCCCGTCCATGCCGGGCAGGCCGAGATCGAGGACCACGGCGGCGTAGTCCTCGACATCGCCCTTGAACCAGGCCGCCTCGCCGTCGGTGGCGTGGTCGACGAGGTGGCCCTGGGCCTCGAGCAGGGCGATGACGTCCCGGGCGATGCGGCGGTCGTCCTCGACCAGGAGCAGCCTCAATCGTCGAGCTCCGAGCGCAGGATCCGGCCGTCCGCGGCGTCCACCTCGAGCTCGACGACGCGGCCATGCGGATCGATCAGCTTGAGCTCGTAGATCCAGCGGCCGTGCTCCCGGTCGAGCTCGGTCTCGATCACCTCGCCCGGCGCCTGGCCCTGGACCTGCTCCAGGATCTCGGCCAGGGGCAGCACCTCGCCCCGCTCGAGCGCCTCGCGCGCCCGCTCGTGGTCGCTGTCGGCCGCCGCCATGGCAAGTGGCGGGAGGGCGAGGAGCAGGGCGAGACATGCGAGGCGGGTGCGGGTCATGCGGCGAGCATAGGCGATCGTGGCTGACAGAAGGCTGACAACGGCCGACAGGCAGGTGACAGGGCCCGACGCCTATGGTCCGGGGCGTCGGCGATCCTGCCGGCAGACGAAGTGGAGAACTCGATCATGCGCAAGCTCCTGATGCTCGCCGCCGCCCTGGTGCCCATGGGCCTGGCCCTGCCGGCCCTGGCCTCCGGCCCGGACTGCCCCGACGTCCCGCGTGCCCAATGGATGAGCGAGGATGCGCTCCGCGCCAAGCTCCAGGGCATGGGCTACGAGGTGCGCGAGATCGACATCAAGCGCAATTGCTACGAGGTCGAGGGCCGCGATGCCAACGGCTTCGAGGTCGAGGCCTATATCGATCCGGTCTCGGGCGCCGTCGTGCCTGACGAGGACGACTGATGGAACCCGGCGCAGCAGCCGGGGCTGATGCCGGCCGCGACTTGCGGCCGGCGGACGCCGGCGCCGCGCCCCGCGCCGAATCGGGCATGGTGCGGGTCTGGGACCCGTTCGTCCGGCTCTTCCACTGGTCGCTCGTGGCTTTCTTCACGGCGGCCTGGCTGACCGGCGACGAGATCGACTGGCTGCACGAGCTTCTGGGCTACGCCATCCTGGCGCTGGTTGCCCTCAGGCTCGTCTGGGGCTTCATCGGATCGCCGCATGCCCGGTTCAAGGACTTCGCCTTCGGTCCCCGAACGACGCTCGCCTATGCGCGGGACATGGTGGCGATGCGGGCGAGACGCTATCTCGGCCACAACCCCCTTGGCGCCGCCATGGTCCTCGTGCTGCTCGCCGGCCTCTTGCTGACCGGCGGCTCGGGCTGGCTCTTGAGCACCGATCTCCTCGGCCACGAGCCCAAATGGCTCGAGGAGACCCACGAGGTCCTGGCCAACCTGATGCTGGTGCTGATCGCCCTGCACATCGCAGGCGTAATCTTCTCGAGCTTCGCGCATAGCGAGAACCTCGTGCGGAGCATGGTCACCGGGATGAAGCGGGCCGAGTGAAAGCCGGGTCGCGGTGCCGGGGCGGCCGCGACCCGGTTTTGCCTCAGTTGGTGGCGCCGTGGCCCATGTCGTGGCCCTTGTCGGCGCCACCGATGCCATAGGTAACGGGCTCGACCTGAACCTCGACCTCGACCTTGCCGGCCTTCTCGAAGGTCAGGATGAGCGGGAATTTCTCGCCCTCGACCAGGGGAGCGGCGAGGTCGAGCATCATGAGGTGCAGGCCGCCCGGTGCGAGGGCGATGGCCTCGTCGGCCGGCAGGTCGATCGCCTCGACCTGGCGCATGCGCATCACGCCGTTGTCGTTGACATGGTTGTGCAGCTCGACCCGGTCGGCGGCGATGCTCTCGGCGCCGAGCAGGCGGTCGGCTTCACCCTTGTTGTCGAGGGTCATGTAGGCGGCGCCATTGGCCTGGCCCTCGGCCGTGACCCGCGCCCAGGGGTGGTCGATCGAGATGTCGCCCGCCTTGAAATCGTGCGCCTGGGCGGCGGCCAGGACGGCGAGGGTGAAGGCACCTGTGAGGGTCCAACGCAGCATGGATGGTCTCCAGAAGGTTTGCGGGGGCGGCAGGCCCATGGCCACGCGACACGCCCCATGTTGCTGATCGAAGAAGGGTGCGGCTCAGGCCCAGGGTGGGCCGCGCGCCGGCAGCGGCGGGGCGCTGGCCGTGGCGGAAACACGAGCGGGCGATGCCACCGGCAGATCGGCGCATGCGGCAGCCGGGGCGAGGAGCGCCGGAACGGTCGGCAGCAGGGCGGCACCGACAAGCGGCCGGTTGAGGCAGGCCGGGCAATGGTAGGAGGAGCGTTTCCCGTCTCGAGCCGGTGTGCCGTCGAGGTCGACCCAGACGAGGCCCGTGCCGGTGCAGATGAGGAGCGGGCCGCTCGGCCCTGGCTGCGCCGCGGCCTGCTGCGCGCCGAGCAGCGGCAAGGCGAGCTGCAGCAGCAGCGCCAGAAGCGCTCCCCTCCCCGCCCAAAGTCGCCAAGATCGCCGCACCATTCCCTCGCCTCGGGCCTGAGACGCTAGAATGGCCGAGGCCGGGCTCTCCCGGAAGCGACCAAACGTCCGGATCGTCGCGTTCTCAGGGCCTGAACCTGTCGCGGATGGCACCCAGGGCCTGGGCGTGCGCCTCGAAGCCCTCGTAGCGGGCGAGCACCGCCGCGTGGCGGGCGGGCTCGGCGAAGCCGGCGCGGGTGACGTGGCCGAGGCTGGTGCGCTTCATGAAGTCCTGCACGCCGAGGGCGGAGAAGGTGCGGGCCCAGCCGCCGGTCGGCAGCACGCAGTCCGGGCCGAGGCAGAAATTGGCGATGGTCATGGGCGTGTTCTCGCCGAGCAGGATCTCGCCGGCGTCGGTGATCGCTCCCAGATGCTGCAAGGGCTCGGCCGAGAGGACCTCGAGGTGCTCGGGGGCGTAGTCGTTGGTGAAGCGGACCGCTTCTTCCCAGCTCGGGGCGAGGACGATGCCCCCGCAGGGGCCGCCCAGCACGGCCTCGACATAGCCCCGGCGCTCCGCCCCCAGATTGGCGATCAGCTCCGGCAGGCGGGCGCGGGCGCGGTCGGCGATGTCGGGGCTGTCGGTCACCAGGTAGGCGCTGCTGTCGGGGCCGTGCTCGGCCTCGATCAGGAGGTCGAGGGCGGCGATGTCGGGGTTGGCCGTAGCGTCGGCGAGGACGATGGATTCGGACGGCCCGGCGGGGAGCCCGGTGTCGATTCGGTCCGCCAGATGCCGCTTGGCGGCGACCACCCAGGGGCTGCCGGGGCCGACGATCTTCGCGACCTTCGGGATCGATTCGGTGCCATGCGCCGCGGCCGCCACGGCGACGGCCCCGCCGACGCGAAAGACACGGGACACGCCGGCCATGCGGGCGGCATAGAGCGAGGCCGCGTCGATGCCGCCTTCGGGGGTCGACGGGGTGAGGACGATGATCTCGGCCACGCCGGCAACCACCGCCGGGATGGTGGTCATCATCATGACCGACGGGAAGGCGCCCTTGCCGCGCGGCACGTAGCAGGCGACCGAGCGGATCGGCGACCAGCGCTCGCCGGCGAAGGCGCCCTTCCTGATCTCCATCAGCCACATGTCCTCGGGCTTCTGGCGCTCGTGGAAGCGGCGGATGTTGTCCGTGGCGTAGGCGATGGCGTCCTTGACGTCCCGGGCCAGCGCCGCGTCGGCGGCGGCCAATTCGGCTTCCGTTGCCTCGAGGGCGGCGGGATCGAGGGTCACACCGTCGATCTCCCGGGCGAGCTCGACGATGGCCGCGTCGCCGCCGCCCTGCACGCGGGCGACGATCCGGGCCACCGGCGCCATGAAGGCGGAGAGGTCGGCCTCGGTGCGCAGCAGGAGGGCGTCGCGCTCGGCCGGGGTGAGCTTTGCGAGCTCGTGGAGATTGATCATGGGCTTCGTCAGCTCCGCTTGGACTCGAGCAGGATGTCGAGGCCGACGAGCCGGTCGAGGAGCCAGATCGCGGCGGTGGCGATCAGGAGATAGACGACCGAGACGGCGGCGAGGTCGGGGGTGATGATGTTGCGGATGGCGTTGTAGACGAGGACCGGCAGCGTGACGATGCGTGCGTCGACCAGCATCAGGCTGACCAGGAACTCGTTGACGGCGAGAACGAACATGACGAGGGCACCGGTCAGGATGCCGGGGGCCACGGCCGGCAGGGTGACGGTGAAGAAGGTGTGGGTGGGCGGGGCCCCGCAGTTCATCGCGGCGTTCTCGAGATCGGGGTCGAGATGGTTCACCGATGCCGCCACGGCCCAGATCATGAAGGGCAGGTTGATGACGCAGGCGGCCACGCCGACCGGCCAGACCGAGCCCAGGATGCCGATCCGGCCGAAGAGCAGCATGAGGGCGATGCCCGAGACGACGAGCGGCACGGTGAAGGGCAGCAGGAGGTAGAGCTGGAGGGCGGTGGGGAAGCGGATGCGCCAGCGGGCGAGGGCCAGGGCGGCGAGGGTGCCGGCGGGGATCGCCAGCACCGTGCAGATCAGCCCGACCCAGAGCGAGCGGCCGAGGGCGGCGAGGAACTCGGGCCGGGTGAGCAGGACGCCGTACCAGCGGAGCGAGAAGCCCTCGGGCGGGAAGACCACCATGTTGCCGCTGGTGAACGAGACGACGATGACGACGAAGGTCGGCACGGCGAGGAAGACGAGATCGAAGGCGACGATCAGGCCGAGGAGCAAAGTGAAGGGCGAGCGCCGCATCAGCCGCGCCGCGCGTAGCCGAGCGTGCCGAGCCCGAAGAGGCCGAGCATGATGCCGGCGATGGTGGTGCCGGCGAGGGTCAGGAGGATGGCCAAGGCGCTGCCGAGGCCCGGATCGCTGAGCGAGAAGAAGGCGTCGTAGATGGCATTGGCGATGAAGTCGTTGCGGCCGCCGCCCATGATCGCCGGCATGGCGAAATCGGTGAGGGTGAGCGTGAAGACGACGACGCTGGCGGCGACCAGGCCCGGGCGGACCAGCGGCAGGATGATGTGGCGAAAGGTGCGCGCCGGCGAGGCGCCGAGGCTGCTCGATGCCAGCTCGACCTCCAGGGGCACGGCGGTGAAGGCCGGGGCCAGCATCAGGACGGCGAAGGGCAGCATGTACTGGACGAGGCCGAGCATGACGCCCGGCAGGGTGTAGAGGATGGCGATGGGCGGCAGGCCGAGCCAGCCGAGCACGGCGTTGGCGAGGCCCTGGTTGCCGAGCACGATCAGCCAGCCATAGGCGCGCACCACCTGGCCGATGAAGAAGGGCAGGAAGAGCGAGACCAGAAGAAGCTTCTTGAGCCAGGGCCGGGGCGTGCGGACCATGAGCCAGGCGTAGGGCAAGGCGATCAGCAGCGTGAGCGCCGTGACGGCCACGGCGGCGCCCATCGTCCGGGCCGCGAGCCAGGTGTAGACTGGCCGGCTCCAGAGGGTCCGGAAATTGGCCAGCGTCCATTCCTCGCCGAGGCGGAAGGTGGCGCTGTCGAGCTGGCGGAGCGAGGTGTCGAGGAGCGGGGCGATGCCGGCGACGAGGAGGAAGGTGAGCAGGAGGGCCGGCAGGAGGAAGAGCCAGGGGGCGAGGCGGCCGGCTCCCTCGGGGAAGAGCATCGCACGGACGATCTCGAGCCCGTCGAGCAGGCCGAGCCCGATGGAGCGGCCAGCCTTGGATTGTTCTTCGGCCGGCGGGGCGCTAGGTACATGGCCACGTGGTTTCAACGGGCGGCGCTCGCCTTCGGGTTGCCCTGCCCTGATGGAGTTCCTGCTCGATGTGGCTCGACGACGAGGACGAGGACGAGAAGAAGAAGGCCGACGCGGCGCCGAAGCCGGGCGGCCTGCTCGAGGAGCGGCTGTTCAAGAGCCGCACCATCCTGGTCACCGGCCAGGTCGAGGACAAGATGGCGAAGGTCGTGGCGGCCCAGCTCCTGGCGCTCGCCAGCGACGGCGACGACTGGATCAACGTCTTCATCAGCTCGCCCGGCGGCCACGTCGAATCCGGCGACATGATCTACGACATGCTGAAGTTCGTGGGCCCCAAGGTCAGGACCATCGGCACGGGCTGGGTCGCCTCGGCGGGGGCGCTGATCTTCGTCGGTGCCGCCAAGGAGAACCGCTACTGCCTGCCCAACACGCGCTTCCTGCTGCACCAGCCCTCGGGCGGGATGATGGGCTCGGCCTCGGATATCGGCATCCAGGCGGAGCAGATCATCAAGATGCGCGAAAGGCTGAACCGCATCTTCGCCGTCGAGACTGGCCAGCCGATCGAGCGGATCGCCAAGGACACCGACCGCGACCACTGGATGTTCCCCGAGGAGGCCATGGCTTACGGCCTGCTGCACAAGGTGATCCGGACGCGGGGTGAGCTGGGCTAGCACTGGATGACGGTATCGCTGTAGGCGGCGAGCCTGCGGTCGGCGGTGACGAAGCGCAGCGGCTCGGTCAGCGCCTGGGCGATCAGCAGGCGGTCGAAGGGATCGCCGTGATGGGGCGGCAGAGTGCCGACGGCCGCGGCATGCTCGGGTGTGACGGAGAGGAGTGCGAAGCTGGCGCGCGTGAAGTGGTGGATCGCCTCCTCGCCGGAAAAGGGCGGTGCCGTCGCTTTGCCGAGCGGGAACTTTATCGCTATCTCCCAGATGCTAACCGCCGACACGAACACGCGGTTGGCGGGCTCCTCGATCATGTCGACGATGTGTCGCGGCACTCTCGACCGGTCATTGAGCATCCAGATGGCAATCTGGGTGTCCAGCAGCAGCCTCACTCGTCGTCACCGAAGAACATCCGGTAGATCTCGTCATTGGTCGAATCGAATTCTTCCTGGGAGGTCGACGGGTATTTGCCCTCGAGAAAGCCGAGCTCCCGCTTTTTGGTGACCACGGCCGTGACCGGCACCAGCTTCGCCGCCGGCTTGCCGTTGCGGGCGATGATGATCTCCGCCTCGACACCACTCTCGACGGCATCGACCAGCTTCGAGAGCTGCGTCTTCGCTTCCAGCATGTTCACGGTATACACGGTATGCACGGCAGGGACTCCTTGGCCAACCTTGACCAAGATAGAGCCGAACCGGTCCGCTTGCAATCCCGTAGGGGCCCATGGGGGAGGCAGCACCTCCCCCATGATTCCCTTGGGGCCTACCGGCCTTCGGCCTGCTTGAGGCCGACTATCCCTGCATGATCTCCTGGAACTTCTGGAACCAGTCGCTCTCGTTCTCGACCAGGATCCTGGTCGGGACGGAGATCAGGCGGGCGAAATCCTCGGGCGTTTGCGGGTAGGCGGGATCGCCGGCGAGGTCGGCCGGCGCCTTCAGGCCGGGCCGCAGGCCGGGCAGGCCGAGGCCGTCGGTCCAGACCTGCTGGGCATCCTGGCTCATGGCGAAGTTGACGTACTCCTTGGCCCAGTGCAGCTCGTTGTCGGGCAGGCCCTTGGGCACCCACATGCCGTCGGTGTCGACCTTTGCCCCCTCCTTCGGCACGGTCCAGGAGACGCCGATGCCGTTCTCCTTCGCCGCCCGGGCGTTGGAGAGGATGGTGCAGGCGATGTCGATCTCGCCGTTCTGGAACCAGGCGACGAAGTCCGGATCCTCGCCCAGGAGCGGCTGCTGCTGCTTGACCTCGCGGATGAAATTCCAGCACGGCTCCATGTCGTCGGGGATGCCCTCGAGCGTGCCGCCGCCGGCGATCTGGGCCGGCGGCTGAAAGCCGATGCCGTCGTCGTAGAGGGCGACGCGACCCTTGAAGCGCGGCTCGAGCATCACCCGCCAGCTTTCGGGCGGGCCTTCGGGAAAGGCCTCGTCGCGATAGGCCAGCACGTAGACATAGGAGTACATGTTGATCATCGGCACGCCGTCGAAGCCGGCCGGGCGGGCGGCGGGCAGCATGTCGGCGAGGTTCGGAAGGTCGCCCAGGTCCTCGGTGACGCCCCGAAGCGACGACTTGGTGGCGTTGGTCGAGGTGTCCCAGTTGACGTGGATCGGCGGCACCCGGCCCTGGTCGACGGCGGCCCAGATGCGCGGGCGGATCTCGTTGTCCTCGGTGAGGTCATGGCGGATGGCGATGCCGGTGGCTTCGGTGAAGGGCTGCGAGACGCCCCGGTCGAGCGAATCGACCCAGACCCCGCCCCAGGCGCGGACGATGAGCTCTTTGGGCTTGTCCTGCGCCAGTGCCGGCCTCCGCCAGAGCCAGGGCGTGGCGAGGGCGGTGGTGCCGAGGCCGGCCGCCTGGAGCAGGCGGCGGCGGCCGAAGGTGGTCGGCGGCTTCGTCATCGGATGGTTCCCTCCATTCTCGATAGCGTTCAGTCGGGGTCGTTCAGTCGGCGAAGAGCAGGAGATGGGCCGGCGACCAGCCGACGGTCACCGCGTCGCCGGGCCCGTGCCGGCCGTGGCCTTCCGGGTCGTGATCGAAGAGCTGCAGCCGGGCCTGGCCCAGCGCTTCGACCTCGACCTCATAGAGGATGCGGTCGCCTTCGAACACGACCTCGGTGACGGTGGCCGGGAACCGGATCGGGCCGGCATCCCCGGGGCCGACGAGGCGGAGCTTCTCCGCCCGCAAAGCCGCCGTGACCCGGGCACCCTGGATGACACGGCCGGTGCCTGTGACCTCCGCCTCGCCGATCCGCACGATCCAGCGCTCGCCCTCGGGGCGAAGAACCGTCGCGTCGAGAAAGTTCGTGAGGCCGAGGAAGCCCGCGACGAAGCGGTTGGCGGGCCGGCCGTAGGTCTCGGCCGGCGGGGCGGACTGCTGGACCCGGCCCTGGTGCATGACCATGACCTCGTCCGACATGACGAGGGCCTCGCGCTGGTCGTGGGTGACGTTGATGGTGGTGACCCCCAGCTCCTTCTGGATGCGGCGAAGCTCGAGCTGCATGTCCTCCCTGAGCTTCCGGTCGAGCGCCGCCAAGGGCTCGTCGAGCAGCAGGATGTCCGGCTCGAAGACGAGGGCGCGGGCGATGGCGACGCGCTGCTGCTGGCCGCCGGAAAGCTCGTGCGGCCGCCTTTTGCCCATGCCGGCGAGGCGGACGAGCTCGAGATAGCGCTCGACGCGCTCGGCGATCCCATGGGCTGGAAAGCGGCGCATGCGCAGCGGGTAGGCGACGTTGTCGAAGGCGGAGAGATGCGGGAAGAGGGCCAGCCTCTGGAACACCATGCCGATCGAGCGGCGCCAGGGCGGGACACTCTCGACGGCGCTGCCATTGACCTCGATGCGCCCGCAGGTCGGGGCGATGAAGCCCGCGATCATGCGCAGAAGCGTGGTCTTGCCGCAGCCGGAGGGGCCGAGGATGGTGAGGAAGCGGCCGGGCATGAGGTCGAGCGAGACGGCGTCGACCGCCGTCGTTCCGGCGCCGCCCTTGCCGAACGTCTTGCCGACGCCCGATAGCCTGACCATGGGCTGCACGCCGTCACCTCTGCCGGGATGGGAAAAGCCGCCGGCAAGGTGCCGCGAGACGCGGCCTCGGGCAAGTGGGCTCGGCGACGGGCGGGCCATCTCGGCGGGAGAAGCGCGGCGGCCTCATGGCGGCAATTGCGGCTCGCCGGGCATCATGTTAACCTCGACCAACTATATCGAATGGCCGTTGCCGATGAACGTGAAGGCGTCGATCCGCAATGAACAGATCAAGGTCCAATTTTCTCAGCGGCATCGGTGTAGTGATGCCCGCCGTTGGCGTGCTCGGTCCAGCGTTCCTGCATTTTGCCGGCCAGGGCGCGATAACCGTGAACCTGGCCATCGTTTACTTCTTTGCAGCCGTGTTCGTCCATTTGCTCGCGCAAAGCCTGCTGCTCGATCTGGAGGTGGAATGACCGTTCAACAGTTCCTTTGGCTCGTGCCCGGCTTCGTCATCGCGGTCGCGGTCGGAGCCAAGCTCTACTTCCACTTCTCGCGGCCGGCAGGCGACGCGCGCAAGCAGGGCCACTCGCGCATCTGATCACGGAAGTCGACCCACGCCTGGACGGGAGCGCTGACATGATCGACGCCGTCGATGCCACCTTCGATCTCGCGGGTCGCCGGGCCCTGGTCACCGGGGCAAGCCGGGGGATCGGCGAGGCGCTGGCTGTCGGGCTCGCCCGGTTCGGGGCGGACGTGGCGGTGACGGCGCGCGACGTGGCGGGGCTCGCCGATGTGGTCGCGACGATCGAGGGCCTGGGGCGAAAGGCCGTGCCGGTCGCCATGGAGGCGCGCTCGGTCGAGGGGATCAGGGCCGGTGTCGCCGAGGCGGCGGCAGCGCTGCGCGGACTGGATCTCGTCGTCGTCAATGCCGGCACCGAGGAGGTTCGCGCCTCGCTCGAGGTCGAGGAGGAGCTCTGGGACCGCATCCACGAGACCAATCTGAGGGGCGCCTTCTTCACCGCCCAGGCGGGGGCCCGGCTGATGGCCAAGGCCGCCGGCGGGACCATCCTCAATGTCTGCTCGCTGACCTCGGCCGTGGGCGTGCCGACGGCGGCACCCTATGGCGCCTCGAAGGCCGGGCTGCTCGGCCTGACGCGGGCGCTGGCGACGGAGTGGGCGCCACTCAAGATCCGGGTCAATGCCATAGGCCCGGGCTACTTCCGGACGGCGTTGACCGAGGTGTTCTATGCGGACGAGGCCTGGCAGCAGGCGATGCTGACGCGGATTCCCGCCGGCCGGTTCGGCGATCTGCGCGATCTCGTCGGCAGCGCCGTCTTCCTCGCCTCGGACGCGGCCCGCTACGTCACCGGCCAGATCCTCTATGTCGACGGCGGCTACATGGGGTCCATCTGACGCCCGCGCGGGCGGATGCGCGGGGTCGGCAGGACCGGCTGGTCGAGCGCCTGGACGGCGGCGGCGAGCTCCGCGGCGAGCCGGGCATTGCTCAAGGCGAGCGCCACGTTGGCCTCGACGCTCTGGCCGCCGGTGAGCTCGACGATCCGGGCCAGCAGAAAGGGCGTGATCGCCTTGCCGCCGATGCCGGCGGCGGCGGCGACGGCGATCGCCTCGGCGATGGCCCCCTCGACCAGCTCCTCGGGCAGGGCCGAAGCCGCCGGGATCGGGTTGACGAGCAGGATGCCGCTGGCGAGGCCGAGCCGCCGCTGGACGTCGAGCAGGTTGGCGATCTCGGCGACCGAATCCAGGCGCTGCGGCACCGGCAGGCCGCTCGCCCGGCAGAAGAAGGCCGGGAACTCGTCTGTGCGGTAGCCGATCACCGCCACGCCCTTGGTCTCCAGCACCTCGAGCGTCTTCGGCAGATCGAGGATCGACTTGGCACCGGCGCAGACCACGGCGACGGGGGTGCGGCCGAGCTCCTCGAGATCGGCCGAGACGTCGAAATCGCGCTCGGCACCCCGATGCACGCCGCCGATGCCGCCGGTGGCGAAGACGCGGATGCCGGCCAGATGGGCCGCCACCATGGTGGCGGCGACGGTGGTCGCACCGGTGCGGCCGGTGGCGAGGCAGGCGGCGAGGTCGCGCCTCGACACCTTGAGCACGTTGTCGGCGCCGGCCAGCTCCTCGAGCTGGGCGTCGTCGAGGCCGATGCGCAGGCGCCCGTCGGCGACGGCGATGGTGGCCGGCACGGCACCCGCCGCCCGCACCTCGGCCTCGAGCAGGCGGGCCGTCTCGAGGTTGCGCGGGCGCGGCAGGCCATGGGCGATGATCGTGCTCTCGAGGGCGACGACCGCCTCGCCGGCCTTGCGGGCGGCGGCGACCTCGGGGCTATAGGTGAGCAAGCTGCGCATGGGTTTCCTTATCGAGCCGAAGGGCGAGGTCGCGCAAGGCCGGGATGCCGAAATCCTTCGGCACGGCCTCTTCCGAGGCGACCGCCAGCGCCGCCGCGAGCCGGCCGATGCGGCTGGCGGCGGCCAGATCGAGGCCGGCGAGGCGGGCGGCCAGCGTGGCCGCGGCCAAAGCGTCGCCGGCGCCGGTGACATCGACGACCGGTTGATCGAGGGCATCGAGCGTCCGGCTGCCGCTGCCGTCGGCGACGACGAGGCCCAGCGCCCCCCGCCCCATGACGACGCCGCCGACGCCTTTGGCGAGCAGCCGCTCGGCCAGCACGGCCGGCGATCCGGGGCCGACCAGCATCGCCGCCTCGGCGGCGTTGGTGAAGAGGAGATCGAGCCGGCCCAGATGGTCCAGGAGCCTCGCGGCCTTGGCCTCGGAGACCGTGTCGGCGGCGACGAGGCCGGGCCGCGCCGGATGGGTCAGGAGCAGCGCCAGGGTCGCCCTCGGCAGGTTGCAGTCGAGCAGCCAGGCGGCGGCGGGCCGGGCCGCCATCGGCGCCACCTCGCCGGGGCCAAGCTCATCGAAAACGGCCATGTCGGCGAGGCCGATCACCAGCTCGCCCGAGGGCTCCAGCACCGCCCAGTAGCGGGCCGTGGCGTGGGTTTTGGAGCGGCCGATGCCGGCGATGTCGACGCCGGCCGCCGCCAGCTCCAGGACCAGCGCCGCTCCGGCCGGATCGTCGCCGACGCGGC
Source organism: uncultured Geminicoccaceae bacterium (assembly GCA_964393275.1). Classification (GTDB taxonomy): domain Bacteria; phylum Pseudomonadota; class Alphaproteobacteria; order Geminicoccales; family Geminicoccaceae; genus SLRI01. The sequence goes on from CAYMTA010000056.1 coordinate 21,168, forward strand.
TGGCGAGCCTGACGTCGAGGCCGAGCCGGGCGAGCGCGATGGCGACGTTGCGGCCGACGCCTCCGGCCCGCTCGCGGGCGGTGGCGGGATTGGAGGTGGCGGGCCGCGCGGGTGCGAGCGCCGTCAGCCGCGTGTCGGCGACCACCGAGCCGAAGACGACGACGTTCTTGCCGGACCGGGTTGCGAAGGCGAGCTCCTAGACCCGGTCGACGCTGAAGGTGTCGCAGGCCTCGAGCGTGCCCTTCTCGAAGCCGCGGTGGAACCAGGTCTGGCGCTGATCCGAGGTGCCGTGGGTGAAGCTGTCGGGGACGACGTAGCCCTGGCTCTGGCGCTGCAGGGCGTCGTCGCCGATGCTTGCCGCGGCATCGAGCGCCTCGTCGATGTCGCCCGGCTCGAGCGAGCCGAACATCTCCTCCGCCCCCCGCGCCCACATGCCGGCGAGGCAGTCGGCCTGCAGCTCGACCCGGACCGAGAGCGCGTTGCCCTCGCTCTCGGAGGACCGTTGGCGCAATTCGTTCACCTGGCCCATCACGCCGATCAGGTTCTGCACGTGGTGGCCGACCTCGTGCGCGATGACGTAGGCCCGGGCGAAGTCGCCCTCGGCGCCGAGCTGACGCTCGAGCGTCCGGAAGAAGTCCACGTCCAGATAGACCCGGCGGTCGCCCGGGCAGTAGAACGGGCCGACCGCGGCGCTGGCCATGCCGCAGGCGGAGTTGACCGCACCGGTGAAGAGCACGAGCTCGGGCGGGTCGTAGCCGGCGCCGCGCGCCTCGAACTCGCGCGTCCAGACCTCCTCGGTATCGGCCAGCACCACCGAGACGAACGCCTCCGATTCGTCGTCGATCCGGTTGGGCCCGGCCTGCTCGACCGGCGGGGCGGACTGCATGCCGCCGGAGCCGAGGCCGAGCAGCGGCGTCAGGTCGACGCCCAAAAAGAGGCCGATCAGGACGATGGCGACCGCCCCGAGCCCGCCGAAACCGCCGATCCGGCGCGCCGTGCGGCCGCCGCCGCCGCGGCCGCGCACGTCGATGACATTCCTGCTGCCGCGTCGGCCCCGCCACTCCATCGCCCGCTCCCCTGCCCCTCTGGCGGAGCCTGCTGGATGCGCCCCGCCCGGTCAACGGCGAAGATGGACCCGCTTCTTCAGAGGATGGGGCGGCTCACAGCGTCAGGCCGTACAGCCCGGCCGCGAGCAGGACGCCGAGGGCCACCCGCCGATAGGTCAGGTCGCTCGAGCGCCGGAAGAGATGGCTGCCGAGCCAGGTGGTCACGAGGTAGCCGGGCAGCAGGGCGAGCGCCAGCAGCGCCACCGATCCGGTGATCAGCCCGGCTGCGGTCATCATGAGGGTGAGCGCGATCAGCGTGAGCGCGAAGTAGCCCGTGAAGTTGGCGCGGCTGGTGGCGGCGGTGTCGCTGCCGGAGAGGAGGTAGACCATGACCGGCGGGTTGCCGACGCTGGTGAGCGCCATCAGCACGCCCGAGAGCGTGCCCACTCCGGCGGTCGCAGCGAGGGGCCGCCGGCCCTCGTAGCGCCAGCCGCCGAGCAGCACGAGCGCCGAGAGGACGACCAGGATCGAGATGCCGAGCTGCAGGCTGGCCGGGTCGAGCGTGACCAGCAGCCAGCTGCCGAGAGGCATGGCGAAGGCGGCGGCGAGACCCATGGGGGCAACGGTTCGCCAGGCCACCTCCCGGCGCACGGTGGGCAGGAGCTGGATCGTGGCGACGCCCTCGATCAGGGTGATGACGCCGATCGCCGTCACCGGGCCGAAGAGATGGACGAAGAAGGGCGCCATCAGCATGCCGGCCCCGACCCCGGCGAACCCGCGCATCAGCCCGGCTGCGGCGGCGATGGCCATGCCGGCGGCGATGTCGGGGATCGGGGTCGAGAGCAGCATCGGATCATATTCCTATCACACCTCGGCCGCGCGAGCAAGCGCCGCTTCGGTTCGTTCGGCAATTGCCGGCTCCGGGTTCGCTCGTCCGGCGGCGCGGCCTCGGCATGAAGCAGGAAGGCTTTTCAAATCAAGGGATTGGCGGGCCCCGGGTTCGTTCGCAAAAAGTCGGGTTCGATCGTCGAATCGCCGGGTTCGATCGCGCTTTTCGTGGGTTCGTTTGTCGGAAGTTGTTGCATCGGATGCATCAACCCGAGAAATTGTTGCGCCGGATGCAACAACCCAAGCGGCGATTGTTGCAGCCGATGCAACATTGGTCATAACCATGTTGCGTTATACGCAACAACCCGAGGAAGCTGTTGCATCGGATGCAACAGCGGCGGCTGGCGCGGGCCAGCATCGGGACCGTCCATCATCGTGGAATGGTTAAAAAGGGAGGTGTCCCCCTTCGGAAGAAGCCGGCTTCAGTCGTCGAGCTCGATCTCGTAGGTCTCGATCACCGGGTTGGCGAGGAGCTGCTCGCACATCTGGCGGAGCCGGGTCAGGGCGGCGGGGCGGTCGGTTGCGGCCAGGGTCAGCTCGATCACCTTGACCTTGGCCAGCGCCTCGACCTCGGTGAAGCCCAGGCCGTGCAGCGAGCGCTGGATGGCGGTGGCCTCGGGGTCGAGGACGCCCGGGCGGAAGCGGATGGCGATACGGGCGCGCATGGCCGCCTATTGCATCGTCTCGGGGCCGCGCATGTCGCGCGGGCCGGCCTCGGGCAGGATGCCGAGGCGGCGGGCGATCTCCTGGTAGCCCTCCTCGACCTTGCCGAGATCCTGGCGAAAGCGGTCCTTGTCGAGCCGCTCGTTGGTCTTGACGTCCCAAAGGCGGCAGTTGTCGGGGCTGATCTCGTCGGCGAGCACGAGGCGCATGTCCTCGTCCTCCCACAGGCGGCCGAACTCGAGCTTGAAGTCGACGAGCTTCAAGCCGACGCCGAGGAAGAGGCCGGAGAGGAAGTCGTTGATCCTGAGCGCCATGCTCATGATCTCGTCGATCTCCTGGTAGGAGGCCCAGCCGAAAGCGGTGATGTGCTCCTCGGTGACCATGGGGTCCTCGAGCTCGTCCGACTTCAGGTAGTACTCGACGATCGAGCGCGGCAGGAGGGTGCCGTCCTCGATGCCGAGGCGCTTGCCGAGCGAGCCCGCGGCGATGTTGCGGATCACCACCTCGATCGGGATGATCTCGACCTCGCGGATCAGCTGCTCGCGCATGTTCAGGCGGCGCACGAAGTGGGTCGGGATGCCGACGTCGTGCAGCCGCATCATGAGATATTCGGAGATGCGGTTGTTGAGCACCCCCTTGCCGGTGATCACCGCGTGCTTCTTGTTGTTGAAGGCGGTGGCGTCGTCCTTGAAATACTGGATGAGCGTGCCGGATTCCGGGCCTTCGAAGAGGATCTTGGCCTTGCCCTCGTAGACCTGCTTGCGCCGGGCCATCTATTCGTCGCCTTTTTCGCGACCGAAAACGGCGCTCGAGCGCGAGCGCCGCCGTGCCGGTCGATTGGGGGTCCGTCTATAGAGCAGCCGGCCGCCTTGGACAACCGACCGGGCCTCGCATCCCGTCGCCGCGTCCCGCCTGCCCGCCGCCGATCTCGTCAGGCCGTGTCCTCGTGCTCGCGGCCGAGCCAGTCCTTCACGTACACCTCGCGCGTCAGCATGACCAGCACCGCCGCGAGCGGGGTGGCGAGGATCAGGCCGAGCAGGCCGAAGAGGATGCCCATGAGCACCTGCGCCGAGAGGATGAAGGCGGCCGGCAGGGAAACCTGGCGCCACTGGATGAGCGGGGTGACGACGTAGCTCTCGACGGCCTGCACGCCGGCGTAGATGGCGAGCACCAGGAGAACGGTCGTCAGGCCTTGGGGAAGCGCCAGGAGCACCGCCGGCGCGACCGAGAGGACGGGGCCGAGATTGGGGATGAAGGTGAGCAGCGCCGCGATGAAGCCGAGGATCATGGCCAGGGGAACACCGATCGCCCAGAGGCCGAGCGCGGTCAGCAGGCCGACCAGCGCCATCGAGATCATCCGTCCGACCAGCCAGCGGCGCAGCGTCTCCGCCGCCTCGTCCAGCAGCCGCTCGCCCCTGGGCCGCAGGGACGGCGCCAGGAGTGCAATGAGACCCCGGCTGTAGGCTTCGGGATCGATGGCGCCGTAGATGCCGATGACCACGATCAGCGCCAGCGTGCCGAGCGCGCCGAAGGTGCCGAACGTGGCGCTGGTCAAGGCACCGGCGGCACCGGCCGGAGCCAGCTCGCTCGGCATCGCCCGGTGCAGCAGCCAGTGACCCCATGCGGTGCTGTCGAGCAGGTCGCGCAGCTCGCCCATCGCGGGCGGCAACTGCTCGGCGAGCTGGTCCGTCTGCGTCACGATGACCGGTGCGAGGTGGACCGCCGCCGCCCCGAACGCGGCGAGCACGAGCAGCCAGAAGACCAGCATGCCGAGGCCGGTGCCGATGCCGACCCGGCGGGCCAGCCAGCCGCCGCCGGCCCGCAGGAAGATCGCGCACAGCACGCCGGCGAAGACGACCAGCGGGACCTCCGGCGCCAGCACGAGCAGGAGCAGGAGTCCGGCCGCGAGCACGGCCAGGGAGACCCGGCCCCGGGAGACCCGGTCCAGGGCGACCAGGCGACGCGAGGGGCCTGCGGGCGACATGCCGCTCAAACACCGGCCGCATCGACGCGGTTCCGCCTTGCCCGCCGGGCCGGAACCCCGGCCGGCATCGGCGGTTTGATCGCGTGATCCGCAGCCATGAGGTCGCTCTTGCCGGTGTCTTTCCAGCCGAGCCCGCAGCCGATCGGGGCGGGCGCATCGGTGCCCGCGGCCCGGCCCGGGGCGCGCCCTGGCGGGATGTGCTCCAGATGAGCAGGCGGCAACGTCTCGGGCTCTGGGTCTCGCTCGTCCTGATGGCGCTCTTCGGCTACCTCCTCTGGCGCCAGCTCGACGATCTCGATCTCGCCAAGGTGCTGTCCTCGGCGCGCTCGATACCGCTCGCCAACCTGCTGGCCGCCTCGGGCTTCGCCGCGCTCAGCTATCTCTGCCTCACCGGCTTCGACGCCCTGGCGCTGCGCTACACGCGAAAGCCCCTGCCCTACCGCCAGGTGGCGCTGGCCTCGTTCTGCAGCCTCTCGATCGGCCACAGCATCGGCTTCGCCGCCCTGAGCAGCGGTGCGATCCGCTACCGGTTCTACACGCGCCTCGGCCTGAGCGAGGGTGATGTCGGCCGGGTGATCGTCTTCTGCGGCGCCACGGTCGGGCTCGGGCTCCTGGTCCTGGCCGGGCTGGCGGCGCTGCTGAACCCGCCTCTGGTCGGCGAGATCCTGAGGATCGGGCAGGTTCTGCCGGTGATCGCCCTGGGCACGGCCTGCCTGGCGCTGGTCCTTCTCTATCTGGTCATGGCCGCCTTCGTCCGCCGGCCCGTGCACATCCGCCGCTGGCGAATCGAGATGCCGTCCTTGCCGCTGGCCCTGGGGCAGGTCGTCCTCGGCGCGATCAATTTCGGCTGCATCGCCGGCTGCCTCCACTGGTGCCTCGTCGCCTTCGCCGATGCCGGGTTCCTCGCCGTCGCCACGGCTTATGTCATCGGCAACATCGCCGCCATGATCACCCATGTCCCGGGCGGGCTCGGCGTCCTGGAGGGGGTCGTGCTGGTGCTCCTGCCGGGTGCCGCCGTCGCCGGCGGTCTCCTGGTCTTCAGGGCCGTCTATTTCCTCGTGCCGCTGGCGCTCGGCGCGGCGCTCTTCGCGCTCGTCGAGCTGCGCCGGCTCGGCCGCCGCCGCAGGTCCGCCGCCGGCCGGGAGCTCGCCGCCAGCTAGTCCTTGCGCAGCCCGAGGCGGCGGAAGTGGTTGGTGATCGGGTAGCGGCGGTCGCGGCCGAAAGCCTTGGTGG
>CAYMTA010000057.1:0-26801 GCA_964393275.1 uncultured Geminicoccaceae bacterium
ATGTAGGTGTCGAGGGTCTGGGCCCAGGCCTCGCTGTCGAGCTGCGGGACCCAGTCCTCGTCGAACCAGCGGGCGCCGAAAGAGTTCGACATGGCGGTCAGGAAGGCCATGTTCTCGCCCCAGCCGGCCTTGCCGCGCAGGCAGATGCCGTAGACCTCGTTGGCCGGATCGGTCATCGCCGCCGCGGCTTCCTTGATGAAGTCCCAGGTGGGCGCGTCGGGCATCTCGAGGCCGGCCTTTTCCATCAGGTCGGTGCGGTACATGACCATCGAGCTCTCACCGTAGAACGGCGCGGCGTAGAGCTCGCCGTCGACCGTCAGCCCGCCGCGGATGGCCGGCAGGATGTCGTCGACATCCCAGGACTCGGGCAGGTCGTCGAGCGAGACGAGCCAGTCCTGGCTGGCCCAGATGGGCACCTCGTAGGTGCCGATGGTCATCACGTCGAACTGGCCGCCATGGGTGGCGATGTCCTGGGTCACGCGCTGCCGCAGGACGTTCTCCTCGAGGGTGACCCACTCGAGCGTGATGTCCGGGTGCGCGGTCGTGAAGGCGTCGGCGAGACCCTGCATGCGGATCATGTCGCCGTTGTTCACGGTGGCGATGGTGACGGTTGTCGCGGCCTGCGCGCTGCCGGCCGCGATCAGCGCCATGGTCGACGCGGCATAGAGCGAACGTTTCAGGTTCATCTGGCTGCTCCCTGTTTTTCGAATCTGGCGAACGGAAGCTAGGCGAGCTCTCTGGCGGGAGTCAATTCAAAAATTATCGCGCGCGAACTTTTTTTCTGCCCGGCGTCAGGCCGATTGGCGCATGACCAGCTTGCCATCGAACAGCACGACCTTGTCTGAGGGGTCGGAGGAGCCGGCCCGGCCGGAGCCGATGCGGTCGAGAAGGGTCTCGACGCTCCGCGCCGCGATGGCGGCGTAATCCTGCGCGACGGTCGTGAGCTGCGGGCAGGTGTAGCGCGCGAAGGGATGATCGTCGTGGCCGGCGATGCGGAGCGCGCAGCCGTGCCCGCGCCCCACCCTGAGCCCCCTCTCGTAGGCGGCGGCGAGCAGGCCGATGGCGAGGCGGTCATTGCTGCAGAGCACCGTGTCGGTGGCGAATTGCCGGCGGGCGATCACCTTCAGGCCCTCGCGATAGCCGATCTCCTCGAATGCCCAGCTCGTGCCGTCGACCTGCACGATCTGCGGCGGGTGGCCGAGCCGCTCCATGATCGCCAGATAGGCCGCATGCCGTTTCCTGGCGTTCGGGTTGGTCGGCGTCCTCATCTCGAAGAGGCAGGGCGGCTCGCCGGTCCGGCAGAGATAGTCGACGATCAGGGCGATGCTCTGCGCGTTGTCCGAGCCGACGAAGGCCTCGCCGACATCCTCGATGCGGCTGTCGAACAGGACCGAAGGCACGTCGGCGCAGAAGCGCTCGATCGAGGCCCGGTCGGAGGTCCGGCCGAGCGGCGCCAGGAGGACGCCCGCCGGGCGGAGCAAGCGGAGGTTGTCGAGGTTCTCGATCTCCAGCGCCTGCTCGCCGTGCGAGCTGAGCAGGATGGTCCGGTAGCCGGCGGTGATGCACAGGCGCTCGATGGTGCGGGCGATCTCCGCGAAGAACGGATCGGCGAGGTAGGGCACGACGATGCCGACTGTCTTGGTGAGGCGGCGGTTCTGGTTCATCGCGTAGATGTTCGGGCGGTAGTCGAAGCGTTCGAGCGCCGCCTCGATGCGCTCGCGCGTGGAGCGCCGCACGCTGGCGGGATCGTTGAAATACTTCGAGACGGTCGGTCGGGAAATGCCGCTGGCAGCGGCGAATTCCTCCATGTTCCTGATCTTCTGCTCGACCATGCCCTCGCCCGGAAAGCTGAACGTCCACGCGCCGCCCGCAAAAGACATTACGCGCGCAAACTTCTTGCCTCACACTAGGCTCGGTCGAATTGCACCGTCAAGGTTTCGACTTGCGGGCGCCCTCGGCAAGAACGTCCTCGCTTTTCGCGCCAAGGGCATTCGCCAACGGTCAGCTACACCACCTCCTGGGATCCGACCGATATCCTGGATGACGGCATGCTCGAGAGTCGCGATTTCGAGCTCGACGAAGTCCAGGACGGCCAGGACGTCTCGATCGAGCGGATCACCAGCGAGAGCTGAGCCGACCGCGCGCTCAGTCGCTGCTCGAGCCGTGGTGGCCCTTGCCCTGGAGGTTGGCCTGCATCAGTGCTCGCGCCTGCATCACGGCCCGGCTCTGCATGACCGCCCGGCTTTGCATGACCGCGCGGGACTGCATGACCGCCCGGGACTGCATGACCGCCCGGGACTGCATGACCGCTCGGCTTTGTATGACCGCTCGGGACTGCATGACCGCGCGCGCCTGGATCATGCCGCCGCTGCCGTCATCGAGGAGCTCGCGCACGCGAAGGTCGTCGCGGTCCACCCCGGGTGCGAGCATCAAGGTGCCGCGCTCGCTCTCGTCCAGAATCTCGAAGCCACCGAGCGCTTCCGGCACGTAGTAGAGCCGGCCATCGGCACCCCGCAGGGTGAAGCCGCCGTCGCCCAGACAGGTGGCCGTGCTCGCGGCCTCGACTGGCAGAAGGCCGAGCGCCGCGCCGACCGCGATCTCGTCGGTCTCGAAAAGCAGGCTCTCGGCATCGAGATCGGCCAGCCAGCGGAAATACCTCGCGCGCGGAAAGTCCTTCTCCGCGGGGTCGATCTCGTCGTCTCGTGAGATCTCCGGGGCATGCTGGGCCGGCAGCAGCAGCCTGGCGGGCTCGGGCAGCTTCTGCACCTGCTCCTCGTCCACGAACCGATAGCCGTAGACGAAGACGAGGCCGCCATTGAAGACGTTGAGCGGTGTCGTTGCCGCGCCAGCGCTCGTGCCGGCCTTGCGCTCGTGATAGCGCTTGTTGTCGAAGCTGCCGCTCTTGGCGATCGGCTCGGGCACCGAGCCTTCGAGGAAGAGGAGCGGCACCTGCTTGACGAAGAGAATGACCTGCCTGCTACGGCCGAGACCGATGGTCGTCATGACTATCCCCGCGTCGTTGAGGCCGCCGACGCTCACGGCCGGCGCCAGTCATTGGCAAGATGCTATACCATCGTGACGCGCGACGCCACGCATTCAGAGCCTGTCCGGTTGCAGGATCCCTCGCCACTCGAAGCACTCTTGCACCAGCGCCTGGTTGGTGGTCCCGGTGAGCTGCCGGTCGACGTCGAGAAAGGTCCGGGCCACCCGCTCGTAGGTGAGCTCGGCCGCCCGCAGGCGATGAAAGGCCTGGGCCAGCCTGAGGCCCACCATGTCCCGCGCATCGCCCAGGGCGGCGCGAAAGCCCAGGGGCTCGCGCGCGTAGGCATCGCGGAGCGGCTGCCCGTCGGCCGCTGCCAGCGTCTCCTCACGGCTGGCCCGCCTGAGGGCATCGGCATGGACCTTCTCGACGAGGCCGAAGGTCACCAGCCGATCGAGGTAGAGATCGACGATGACATCGAAGATGGCGCCGGTCAGCGGCTGGCCCAGGCGATGCGCCTCCTTGCCGGTCACCTTCCCGGGCGGGGTGTCGAGGCTGATGACGTCCGCCATGCGCAAGGCATTCGAGGCGGAGCGGATCTGCCTCGTGGCCGAGAGCTCGCCAATGCGGTTGAGCTCGTTGGTGACGTAGAGATCGCCGCCCGTCGCGCGCAGCACATGGTCGATGAAGCTCTCGAAGTGCAGGACCGAGAGCATGGCCACGCAATCCGACGCGGACTCGTGAAAGCCGCGATAGGCGGTGGTCAGCGTCTCCGGTGTCGGCATGCCGACGAGCGAGAAGACGATGCCGTGCCCGGTCTCGTGCGCCAGCACGTCGAAATTGAGGGCGAACGGCCGTTTCACCCCCTGGTCGTCGTCGCCCTCGCCGCACTCCATGAAGCCCCAGCCGAGCTGGGCGTTGTCCCAGGCGACATGCGGGATCATCTCGAGCCTGGGACGGGTCAGGGCGAAGTGCCAGTGGATGGGCCCGCCGAGATAGACCTCCCAGACGTCGAGGACACGCCGCACCGTGCCGAACATGTGGGCCGCATCGAAGCCCTCGTCGCCTGGCGCCAGATGGGCGAAATGGCCCGCACGATCGGGCAGCACCGGGCGCTCCATTGGTCCTCTGAAGGGCGGCAGGTCGACGTCGCCGTAGGGCTTCTTGCCCTTGGGCCGGATCGCGTACATGCGGCCGTCCGAGGGGCCCGGGCCGAGGCTGCCGGCCGGCGACGAGACATGGACCAGCTCGGGCTCGCGGAAGTCCGCCAGCACCGGCGATTGCGCGAAGAGGCGAAACCGCGTGCCGGTCCGCTCGAAGCAGCGGTCGAGGGAGAAGCTCAAGCGCTGTCTCCCCTGCCAGGGGCGAGCTCTGGCTTCTCCGACAGAAGCGCGCTCTCCCACAAGAGCGTGCGCTCGAAGCGAAAGACCGGCGGCGCTGCCGCGAGCCCGCCTTGCGCGAGTTGCCGCAAGAGCGCTTCGGCGTCGAGCTGCTTTTGCGCCACGCGGCCCTGCGGCAGCCAGGCCCCGAGCGCCGCCAGCGTTCCCGCCGCGACGCCGCCCGCGGCGGCCGCCTCGAGGACCGCCGCATAGCGCCGATCCTTGTAGAAGAGCGCCTTGGCGATGCCGGCGATCGCCTCGGCCTCATCGGCGCCGATGACACCTGCGCCCGCGGCGGCGGCGAGCGTCGCCCGGATATCGACCATGGCGTCGCTGGCGGCATAGCCGAGCTCGACCGGGGCATGGACGACCGCCACCTCGTCGTCGTCCTCGAAGGGGTCGGCGAAGGGCGCGAAGCGGCCGGCGACATAGGCCTCGAAGATCCGGCCGACCCCGCGCATGCCGAAGGCCCGAAGCTCGGCCGCCCGCAGCGCTCCCATGCTCGCGGCCCCGGCGACCTCGATGCCCTGGGCCAGGGCATACAGGATCTCCTTGTGCCAGACGGCGGGCACCTGCTCGAAATAGCCGTCGATCAGCGCGATCGTCCTCGGGCGAAAACGCTCGATCGCGGCCATGAGGTCGCCACGCCTAGCCGGCGGCAGGAAGACCGCGTCGCAAAGGCGCCGTGCCCTCTCGGGCGGCAGGGTCGGCCCCAGGAAAACGACGTTCAAGCGGCGTCCTCCAGCAGGAGTGCCATGGCCCGGCGACCCGGCACGTAGGCCGCGCGCGGCCCCTCGAAGGCGGCTTCGAGTCCCGGCACCACCACCCGAACGACGGCGAGACCAAAGGCCGGCTTGCCGATCTCGACCGCCACCGCCTGGCGCAGGCCGGCCCGGTCGAGGGCTTCGAGGGTGGCTTCGATGTCGCCCGCGAAGCTCGGCGTCTCGACGCCCCGGACATCGGCGAACGAGCGCTCGGGGCGCAGGCCGCGGAGCACACCCTGGGCGGCGTGGCTGCGGGCCAGGCGGGCCTCGGCCGCGTAGTCCTCGTCCGGAATGTCCTCGCGCGCACCGGCGATGAAGGTCGCCCGCGCCTGCGCCGCCTCGCAGAGTGCCCGGGCCAAGGCCACCTCCGGTGCCGGATGGGCGCCAAAGCCGAGCTCGGCGGCCCCGGTCTCGCCGCTCGGATCGTCGATCAGGCAGAGAAAGGCCGGAACGGCGAGATCGGAGGTCACATCGAAGATCGCCAGATCGATGCCGGCCCGGGCGAAGCGGTCGATGAGCCAGCGGCAGGCACCATCGGTGATCGTCTCCGGGCGGATCGCTGTCCTGCCCGCCCAGGCATCGGGCCCGAGCTTCCAAAGGGTGACGGCGTCGCGCTCGATCACCTCCATCAGCGCATGCAAGAGCGCCTCGTCCCTCGTGTTGCCGGAGGCGAGCCCGTTCGTGGTGGCGGCGAACGCGGCCGAATGCGGCGGCTCGGGCAGGGCATAATTGGCATGCACGGTCTCGTAGGGCAGCCAGACATGGCCGCCACCCATGAGGTCCAGGCCCTCGATCCAGAGGAAGGGGCGGCCGGGGTCGAGCCCCTCGACGGTCGCGAGCGGCAGCGCCTCGAGGTCGATCAAGGGGTGCGAGAAGCGCATCTCGTCGACGCTGGCAAAGCGCAGCGGCCGGTCGATGCTCTCGGCGCACCAGGTCTCATAGGCCTCCATCACCGCCGAGACCCGGGCCGCATCGCCGGTCAGCCCCTTGCCCTGGAACACCGAGAGCGAGCGCGAGTTGGGCCGGCACGCGGTGAAGACCGGGATGCCGATCCGGTCGAGCCCGGTGATGTTAGCGATTCGGCTGATGCCGAAGACCGGCAGGAGCGGACGAAGCCTGGCCCAGGTCTCGGCCGGCTCGCAGGCCCGCCTCGCAGCATGGGCAAACCGCTTGTCGGACTGGCTCACGATGCCGGCGCCGGGGCGAGGGCGGCGCGGGCCTCGTCGAGGTCGCGGCCCGCGGCAGTCGGCGCGAACCGCGCGAGCACCTGGGCAAGTGCCACGTGCGCGGCCTTGGCATCGCCGCCCCGTCGCGCGACTTCCAGGGCGGTCCGGGCGGCGCGAAGCTCGAGGGCGAGCGCACCCTGGCTCGCGGCGATCCGCGCCGCCTCGGCGAGCTTGCGGCGGACCAGCAGCGCGTCGGGCCGGGGGCGGCTCATCTCGGCCAGGGCCTCGTGGCGGGCGATTTCCGCGGCCCAGAAGGCGGCACCCTGCTCGGCGATCACCGCCCGGCCGGCGTCGAGGGCCGAGAGCGCCCCATCGATGTCGCCGAGCCGGCGCAGGGCGCTGGCGCGCATGCATTGGTAGACCGGAAAATCCTCGGGCGTGCCCACTTCCTGGATGACCTCGAAGCCGCGGTCGACCCGTGCCAGCCCCTGCTCGAGCCGGCCCGCGTCGATGTCCCGCCAGCCGAGGAAGATGTCGCCCTTGGCCCGGTACTCCTCGAGATCGTGGCGGGTTCCGAGCGCCAGCAGCCGCTCGGCATGAAGCGCCAGGGCGGCATGATCGCGGCGGTAGTGATCGAGCATGACCGCGATGTCGAGGGCATGCAGCAGGCTGGCGACATGGTCGATCGCCTCGGCATGGGCGACGGCACGCGCGGCATAGGTGGCGGCGGCGTCGCCCGCACCCTGCAGCCACACGGCGAGGCCCGTCTCGCCCAGGGCACAGACCTTGCAGTCATGCCCGCCATAGAGCGTGCGCAAATGGTCGAAGCCGGCCACCTCGTAGAGCTCGAGCCCGTCGCGCGCCGTCTGCACCGAGGTCTCGAGGTCGCCGATGACGAAGCTGGTGGCCCAGGCGCAGTGCATCGCCTCCAGCTTGAACTCGGCACCCTGCATGCTGCTCGAGATCTCGAGCAGCCGGCGCCCCCGCGCGGCCATCGTGGCGAAGGTGTCGGACATCCGCCACCAGCCCCAGTAGGCCGCGAGATGCCACTCGCATTCGGGCGTCACCTCGGCCAGATGCAGCGCCTCGTCGTAGGCCGCCCGGGTCTCGGGCGCTCCCGGGCCGCGCGCCGAGAGGAGAGCCCCCGCCAGCAGCACCTGGGCATGCAGCCGCGGCGCCGCCACGCGCTCCGGCACCGCCACGCCGGCGAGAAGATCCGCGGCCTTTCTGAACTGGGCCGCGGCCTCGAGGCTGGCCGAGGCACGGTTGGCGGCGAGCCCGGCCTCGAGGTAGCGCTCGGCCGCCTGCTCGTGCTCGCCGCAGGCCTCGAGGTGAAAGGCGATGGTCTCGGGCCGGACCGCCGCCAGCCGTTCCGGCGCCCCCTCCAGCCAGTCGAGATAGCGGCGGTGCCAAGTCTGCCTGGCGCTCTTGAGCAGGCTCTCATAGGCGGCTCTTCGATAGAGCGCGTGGCGGAAGGCAAGGCGGCCGGGCTCGGCCGTCGCCAGGATGCCGGCTGCCTCGAGAGCCCGGAGCGCGGCCTCGACCTCGCGCTTCGGGCGATCGCTGACCGCGACGAGCGCCGCCGCGTCGAAGCTGCGGCCGAGCACGGCGGCGATCTGCGCCATGGCCTTGACGTCGCCCAGCATGTCGAGGCGCGAGGTGATGAGATCGAGGAGGGAGACGGGGGTCGCAACACTGGCGGCGAGGCGGGCGGCGCGCAGCACGCCGCGCTGGCGGTGGACCAGGCCCGATTCGAGCAGCGCCTTGGTGTACTCCTCGACGTAGAGCGGCAGGCCGTCGGTCGTCGCGTCGATCTGCCGGATAAGCGGCGCCTCCACCTGGCATCCCGCCACCGCCTCGATGAGCTCGCGGCAATCATCGCCGGCCAGCCGGCCGAGCTGGATCACGGTATCGACGTCTCGGCTCCAGTCGCGGCCGGCGACGAGCCGGGTCAAGATCAGCGCCAGGCGGCCAGCGCCGGCGGTGGTGATGATCCGCTCGAGCAGCTCGAGGGTCGAGGGATCGATCCAATGCGCGTCCTCGAGCAGCAGGAGCACCGGTGCCGGCTGGTTGGCGACCAGCGCCTCGGCCGCGGCGAAGACGACGTTTCGGCCGTCGGCGCCAGCCAGGAGCTGGCCGCGCCAGAGGGCGAGCATGGTCTTCACATGCTCGAGAGTTGCAGCGCTGGAATCGGTCCGGCCGAGCCAGCCTGCCAGCGCGACCCGGGCCGCGGCCTCGCTCGTCGCCCCCTTGGCGTGCAGATGCCGGGCGATGGTCTGGCGCAGGCAGGCGAACGGCGAGTTGCGCTCGGCCAGCGCGCCGGCGAACTCGATGACATGGCCGGGCTCGATGCCTGCCTTCTCGATGAAGGTCGCGGCCAGCGCCGACTTGCCGGTGCCGGGCTCGGCGATGACGGCGGCGCGAACGGCGGCGCCTGCCGCCGCCCTGGCCCAGGCGGCCTCGAGCGTCGCGAGCTCCTGCTGCCGCCCCACCAGCGGCCGGCGCCGCTCGGGCAGCACCGAGCCGGCAGGCTTGCGGCCGTGGACGCGGAAGACGTTGATCGGCTCGGGGATGCCCTTGAGCTCGTAGAGGCCCATCATCTCGACGCGAAAGGCATCGCCGACCAAAGCCCGCGTCTGGGCGCTGATGACGAGGCCGTTCTTGGGTGCGAGACGCTCGAGGCGGGCGGCGAGATTGGGGACGATGCCGGTGACCGCGTGGCTGTCGCGGTGGTCGCCCGAGCCGATCTCGCCGACCAGGACCCGGCCGGTATGCAGCGCCACGCGGGCGGCGAGCGCTATGTTGCGATCGGCGGCGAGGCGTCGGCCGAGCTGGGCGATGCGCCGGGTGATGCCGAGCCCCGCATCGACCGCCCGCATCGCCGCATCCTCGCGCGCCCGCGGGTAGCCGAAATAGGCCATCACCCCGTCGCCGAGGTAGCTCGCGATCATGCCGCCGTGGCTCTCGGTCTCGGCGGCACAGATTGTCTGATAGGCCAGCAGGAGCTCGCGCAGGTCCTCGGGGTCGAGCTGGGCGGAGAGCTTGGTCGATTCCACGATGTCGCAGAACATGACGGTGATCTGTCGATGCTCGCCGCCGCCATCGACGACGAGCGCCGGATGGTCGAAGAGACGGATTCCGCAACCCGGACAAAAACGCGCCCCATCCGGGATCGCGGCCCCGCAGCTCTTGCAGATCGGTGCGTCTGCCAGCGGATCCAAGCCAAAGTCCTTCTTGTCCGGGCGGCCGCCCGCGCGGTCCGGCGCAAGACGGGCCTGCCAGCATCCTTAAGCCCGCCCGAAGCCTCGAAGGATTTATACCGGAGGCTTGCGGGCGAGGCCAAACAGCATCTGCGTGATCGACGGCCATGCTCGCCACGCACCGGGAGATCATCGAGCCCAGGCGCTGGCGCTTTTGTCTGCCCCAGGGGGTGACCTTCCACGACAACAGCCCCTTGGCCGCGGACGACGTCGTCTTCTCGGCCGAGCGGGCAAGGCAGGACGGCTTCGACCTCAAGCCGAGCCTCGCCGGTGTGGTCGACGTGATCGCCGTGGACGAGCGCACCGTCGACTTCCTCACCCTGGTCCCCAACCCCAGGCTCGCTGGTTGATCTCAACCGGAGACCACGCCAGCCGATTTCCAGCCACACCCGCGACAGCGCCTTCTGATCTCCCGCCGGACACTGAAGATCTTGCGAGCCGAAACCTTCGCGGATTGGGGCGACCGTCGCGGCTTGAGGCAACGGCCCGCCATCCCGCATCGGCACAGGCTAGTCGAGCTGACAACGCCAGCTCGAGAGCGAGGGGCCCGCGCTCTCGAAAGCGCTTCGCGAAAGCACGCGCCGCTGCCACGATGGCGATGGTCGACGCCGCATCCGGTGGCGACCATCGGGCGGGAGGTGCGGGGCGATGCACGGGGGCGGATCGGGATCGACCGGCGGCAGCAAGACCCGGGTCGCCATTCTCGGCGGCGGCGGCGGCGGCGTCTCGGCGGCCTACTGGCTCAGCAGCACGGCGGCGCTGCGCACGCAATATGACGTCACCCTGTTCTCGCGCGGCTGGCGCCTCGGTGGCAAGGGCGCGAGCGGGCGCGACATGGCCGAAGGCGCCCGCATCAAGGAGCACGGGCTGCATCTGCTGATGGGCTGCTACCACAACGCCTTCCGCACCATCCGCGACTGCTACACCGAATGGCGCCCGCCCGCGGGCAACCGCTTCAAGGTCTGGACCGACGCCTTCGCGCCGCAGCGCAGCGTGTCGATGTGGGAGGGCGACCCAAACGATCCCTGGCGCGTCGTCCTGCCCCGGACGCCAGGCGAGCCCGGAGACAGCGTCGCCGCAATGCTGCACGATCTCCTGCGCAAGCTTCTCCGCTGGATCACCGACCGCCAGCAGGACGCGCCCTGGTGGGCGGAGCACGTCGCGCGCGCCGAGGTCGAGGCTCACCTCGCCGCGCTGCGCCGCATCCACGAGAGCGACGACATGCGGCCCCACGCCGCCGACGCCGCCGGCCATCTCGTCGCGCTGCAGGACCTCCATCGCGCCGCGCGGCCAGAGGCCGGCGTCCTGTCGCGCGATGCCGAGCGCCTCTGGATTCTGCTTCAGATCGGCATGGCCATGGCCAAGGGCGTGTTCGAGGACGTGCTGGCCCCAGTGCTGGTCCGCAGCATCGCCGAGTCGCTCGACCGGCTGAACCGGCAAGATTTCCGCGGCTGGCTCGCCGGCCACGGCGCCAGCCCTGGCAGCCTGTCCGCCCCGCCGATCTCCACCATCTACGAGCTCGCCTTCGCCTATCGCAACGGCGACGCCTCGGACCCGACACAGGCCAGCATGGCCGCCGGCGTCACGCTGCGCTTCACGATGGAGCTGGTGCTCGACTATCGCGACGCGCCGATCTGGCGGATGCGCGCCGGCATGGGCGACACCGTCTTCACCCCCTTCCATCAGGTCCTGGAGGCGCGCGGCGTCGACATCCGCCTGTTCCACGCGATCCGCGAGGTCGTGCCGGCCGCCGATGGCCGCTCGGTCGAGCGCATCCGGATCGATCGTCAGGCCGCGATCCGCAAGGCGCCCTACCGGCCTTTCCTGCGCGTCCGGGATCTCGACGTCTGGCCCGATCAGCCGCTTTGGGATCAGCTCGAGGACGGCGCGCGGCTGCGCCAGTCCGGGGTGAACTTCGAGTCGGTCTGGGACCGCACTTGCGTCGAGACCTTCGACTGGACGCGCGGGCGCGATTTCGACCTTGTGGTGCTGGCGATGCCGCCCGAGATGCTCAAGCTCACCGCCGGCGCGCTGGCGATGCCGGGAACGCCCTTCGCGCGCATGCTCGAAGCCAGCGCCGCCGTCGCCACCCAATCCTGCCAGCTCTGGCTCGCCCAGCCGACCGACAGTCTCGGGCCCTACCGGGATGCGCCGATCATGAGCACCTTGCCCGAGCCCTATGACAGTTGGGGCGACATGTCGGAGCTGCTCGAGGTCGAGGACTGGAGCCTGGCGAGGCCGCCGCGCGCCATCGCCTATCTCTGCGGCGCGATGCGGACCCCGCCCGTCTCCAACGACCCGATCCAGGCCGCGAACGCGCTCGCCCGGCAGGCGGCGGTCGCGTGGCTCGACGGCAACGCCGCCTCGGTCTGGCCCGACGGGTCGTGGGACGGCTCGCCGCTGAAGGGCGGCGGTCCGATCGTCTCCAGCTATTTCCGCGGCAATGTCGAGCCGTCGGAGCTTTACGTCCTGACGCCGCAGGACAGCGTCGCCGACCGGCTGCGCCCCGCCGCGTCGGGCATGGAGAACCTGTTTCTGGCCGGCGACTGGACCCGCACGCGCTTCAGCGGCGGTTGCTTCGAGTCCAGCATCGAATCCGGGATGCTGGCCTCGCAGGCGATCTGCGGCGCCCCCGACGACATCGCCGGCGAGGACTGACGTGGCCGGCCCGCCGCAGCGTCAGGGCAGCGCCGGGCCGGGCAGGGCGGCGAAGTCGAAGGCCGCCCACAGCGCATGGGCGACCGGCAGTTGCGTCGCCCCCGCATCCGGCGCCCGCCCGGTCAGGTCGGCGACGATCCGGTGGCTCTCGCAGGTCAGGACCTCCATCGTGAAACGATCCTCCAGCAGCCCCATCCCCCCGAAATTGCTGAACGAGACGGGTGAGCTGACCAGCGACTGATAGCAGGCGCGGTCCTGACGCTCGGAATCCCGGAACTGCTTCAGCACCACCGTGTCGGCGCTCGGCGACCAATGCAGCAGGTCGATCACCTCGGCCACCCCCTCGCCCAGCAGACGCGACAGCAGCTCCTCGACGGCGCGGCGACCATCCGGGAAATGCACTTCCTGCCGCGGCAGCGGCCGCGTCCCCGAGACCGTGACCAGCGGGGCGTTCGGCCGCCCCTCGGTCTCGGCCGACAGCGTCTCGAAGATCGTCGTGCGGCAGCCGAAGCGCGCCGCCGCGGCCGCGCCCGGCGCGGGCATCTCGATTCGACCCAGCGCCTTCGGCCAGCCCCAGACCTCGCGCCCCGTCACCATGCCGATCGTGTAGTCGATGAAGATATAGGGCGCCCACAGCACCGGCCGCGGCAACAACGCTCCGGGCCGATGCTGCAACAGCGGGATCCACAGCGCGAATTCCCGCCCCGGCAGCCACCCGATCGGCGGCGCCACCGCCGAGGTGCATTTCTTCATGTCCATGCAGGTGACGAGGAAGAACCGCGAGGGCGCGATGTGGCGCACCCCGCGCGCCGCGGGGCCCAGCAGCCGGTCCACCGTCGCCTGCATCGCCGCCGCGTCGCCCTCGACCACGAACATATAGCTGCTCACACCGCTGAAGGTCGCGGGCGCCGCCATTTCGACGGCGCCGTGACCCGCCCACGATATCCAGGTTGGAAGGTCGCTCAGGCTCATTGTCCCGGCCCTTCGGATGGCTTGCGATACAGGAAGTCGTAGCCGACCACGATCTCGGGGCTGCCGCAGATCGCGCGCGAGGCCGCCCTGCCCGACATCACCGCGCCTTCGACCGCGGTGGTGTTGAAGCCGGTCCGCGTCGCCTCGCCCGCCAGGATCAGATTGTCGAACCCCGCATCGGTCGGCCCCAGCCGATGCCGGGTCATCCCTGCGCAGGACAGCACGCAGCACTCGTTCGGATCGATGTTCGCCCGCCAGAACTGCGCGTCGAACCGCGCCACGCCCTGCGCGTCCGGGGCCGCGTGCAGCGTCCACCATTCGAAGCGCGAGCCGTCCGAGGCTCGCGGCCACATCGCCTGTCCTTCCCGCTCCAGCCACTCGATGGCCTGCGCACGGATCTCGCGCGCGGCGATGGCGGGCGTCCCGGCCTCGGCGGCGGGGCGCCGGTACAGCGTCGTCGCATAGGTGCCGGTCAGGTAGTACAGGCTGGTCGGCGCGGCGCCGTCCCAGGGCTTCTCGGTCGCGATCACCTGGCTCATATCGGCGAAGATGTTCAGATATTCCGGCCCCGAGACCGCTGCCGCCTTTGGCATGTCCCAACCCAGCTTGGCCGGTACGCAGTTGAACCACAACTGCGCCGACTGTGTCGGCACGATCCCCATCTCGGCGGTGAAGCGTTCGAAGGCGGGGCTCGCCGCCTTCAGCGCATCGCACATCGTCGGGTCGTCGTTCAGCTTCTTGTAGGCGCCCATCGTGATCGCCAGCACCACGATGTCGAAATCCTTGCCGTGCTCGAGCACCTCCTCGGCGGCGAAGGGCTCCTGGCACCAGTGGCTCTCGAAGTTCACCCCGCTGTCCCGCAGCCGCGCGCCATCGGCCAGCTGGTCCCAGAACGGCTGGGCGGGCCAAACCATCAAGCCGTCGACACATGTCACCGGGTCATAGGTCTCGCCCTTCAGCGCCGCCTGCCGGCCGATGCGCACGCGCGCGATCGACTTGCCCGCGGCGTCCAGCTCCAGCGCCGTCACCTTCGAGAAGAAGCTGACATTCACCCCCCGGCTGCGCATCGCCGCATAGAGCGGCGAGACCACCGCCTCGCCGAAGCCCGTCTGCAGCTCGTACATCATGTGACCCTTGAAGGTCGCGGTGAGCCGACCGATCACGCCGATGCAGGTGCCCGCGGCGTAGGACGGGCGCGCGACGTCGCCGTCGTGAAACTGGTAGAGCGTGTCATAGACGATGCGGATGAAGCTCGACTCTGCGACGATCTTCGGATCGGCGCCATGGCGGATCAGCCAGGCGCGGAAATCCTCGTCGTCCAGCGACACGAAGGGCGCGTTCTCGAGTATCAGATCGCGAAACATGCCCTTGATCGCGCTAAAGCCGATCACCAGCGCCTCATGCATCATCCGCGCGCGCAGATCCTCCTTGCCGCGCGCCTCGAGATCCGGCGCGGCGGCGTCATGCAGAACCTCCCAGAACCCGAGGAAATGCTCGGCGTCACGCTGGACGTCCTCCAGCGCGCCCCGGGCCAGCGCGTCGGCCCAGAGATGGATCGCCTCGAGCACGTGCAGCGGCCCCGGCTGCGCGGCCCCGGCCAGCTCGCTGGCGCGGTTCGCCTTGTCCGACCCCGCGCCATGGGCGCGCTCGACGGCGGCGAGGAAGCGGGCGGCGCTCGCGGCCGGCAGCGGCGCAGAGGCGGCGGCCGAGAGCTTCGGATCGCCGCCCAGGAAGCGCCAGATCCAGCCCGCCACCACCTCGATGAGCTCCATCAACGTCGGCATCAGGTTGACGTCCCAGGGATCGCCCTCGTTGGCCGGCCAGTCGATCGGGAAATACTCCCAGCCAGTCGCTGTCCTGACCCCGATCGGGGTGAAATCCTGCGGCTTTGCGACGTCGGCGATGGACTTGAGCCGCGCGCCCGGCATCGGCGAGCTCTGGTCGTAGACCTCCTTCATCATGCCGAAGGTGTTGGCGTAGCAGCCGAACCAGACGTGCAGGCCATGCTCGACGTTGCGGCCCAGCGCGTCGCGGGCGCTCGCGCATTTGCCCCCCAGCCGCCATCCCATGGAGTAGATCGTGACGTCGTGCTGCGCCGCCAGCTCGGGCGTGCGCGTCAGTTCATAGGCGGCGGCCAGCCCCGCCATGCCGCCGCCGAGAATCGCGATCTTCTTCCTGGGCATCATCCGATCTCCCTGCTGTTGAATGCCGATCTCCACGCCCATCACGCATCGTCCACAAACCATGGCCTTTCGCCCGGCGCGCCGAGCAGCCGCGCGGCTTCGCGACGCGGCGCCTCCTCGCCGGTCAACCCAGCCAGGCTGATCAGAGCCGCCGCCTCGTCCGGCGTCATGCGGTGCCGGGCGGCGATCCGCCAGGCGCGCCTGAACAGCCGCGCGGCGCGGCGCGGTCGGCCGCGCAGGGTGGCGAGGCGGCCCTGAAGCCACAGCGCCCGCGACCGGCCGGCCACCACCTGGCGGCTGAAGCGCGCGGCGACGCGACAGGCGTCTTCGGCGCGCCGGTCCAGCGCCGGCGCCGTCCCCCCGTTCCGGGCGAGCGCATCGAGATGCGTCAGCGCGACGGCGGTGATCGAATCCAGCGCGATCCCCAGCGTCACGGGCGCCGCCTTCATCGCGTCCAGCGTCTCGCCAGCCTCGGCCAGCGCCGCCTCGCGCCGGCCGAGGCGCAGCAGGGCTCCCGCGCGCATGCCGCGGCACATCAGCCGCTCGGCCGGCGCCAGGGTCGGTTCCTCCGCGATCCCGAGTCGTTCGAGCGTCGCCGGCGTGATCGTGCGGGTGGTCAGCTCGCGCGCCACCCGGCCGACCCGGAACCAGGCGCGCACCGGCACATTGCCGATCTCCTCGGCGTTCGCGCCATAGGCGGAGAACCCGGCATCGGCCTCCGCGCCGCGCCCACGCCACATCATCGCAAACGCCATCAGCAGCTCGCAGGTCTGCATGCGGAAACGGTCGCCCGCCCGCGCGCAGGCCGCCCGGCCGGCCGCGCCATGGCGGTCGACCCCGTCCCAGTCGGCCGCGTCGATCGAATAGACGGTGGCCAGCAGATGCGTGAAGCCGATCAGCGCCGGATCGCCGTCGCGCTCGGCCACCGCGACGGCTTTCCCGCGATAGAGCCGCCCCAGCCGGTGCCAGCCGGCGGCCCCGAGACCGATGGCCATCGCGCCGAGGCCCTCCGCCGTCTCCGGCGCGGCTCCGGCGCGTTCGGCGCGGTTCAACGCCGAGATCGTGAAATACAGCAGGCGCAGCGCGTCATTGTTGAAATAGGCGTGCTCGGCGAAGGCGGTGTAGAGGCGCGACCGCACTTTGGCGCGCTCGACGTCGTCGGGGTGGCGGGCGATGCCCGGCACGCCGAGGCGACGCAGGCCCTGCTCGGCGATCTCGACCGGCAGCCGCGTCAGGATCCCGCGCCGGGACAGCGGTAGAGGATGGCCGCGCTCGCGCGCGAAGCGGCCAAAATGCTCGGCGGCATCGGCGAAGCGCGACAGCCCCTGGCACGCCTTGCCAGACAAATAGGCGATCCGTGCCGAGTGCTCGCCTGCCGACTCGCTGGCGTGGACGTCGAGCAGGCGGCGCACCCGCTCGAGCCGGGCCAGCGCGTCGGCGTTGGCGTACCGGCCCAGCGCCTGCTCGGCCGCCTGCTCGCCATAGCGCATCGCCCCGATGAAATCACCGGCGCCCTCGCAATGCCCCGCCAGATCGCCCAGCACCGGCGAGAGATCGCCGTCATGCTCGGCGCGCAGAAGTGCTGCCACCGCCCCGTGCAGCGGGCGACGCTGGCTGTCCGTCAGCATCCCGTAAACGCTGTCGCGGATCACGCGATGGCGAAACACCCAGGCGCCGCCGGCCTCGGCCAGAAAGCCCGCCTCGGTCAGCGCGCCGGCGGCGCGCGCCAGATCCTCGGCGTCGATCGGCACCGGGCAGATCGCGGCCAGCGTGTCCCGCGGCACCTCGCGTCCCACCACGCTGGCGGTCTTCAGCACGATCTGGTCGCGCGTCGACAGCAGGTCCACCCGGCCATGTATCAGCTCGCGGATCGAGCGTGGCGGCGCCAAGGCGGCGATGTCGTCGGCGTGCAGCGTGCAGCGCCGGTTGGCCACCGAGATCAGGCCACGCTGTCGCAGCTCATAGACAAACTGCTCGACATAGAGCGGCACGCCCTCTGCCCGCCGCTCCACCAGCTCGCACAGCCGCGCGGGCGGCTCGTCCACGCTCAGCAGCCGGCCGACCAGCGCGGGGATATGCTCACGGCCCAGCCGAGGCAGCTGCAGGCGGTCGCAGCGCAACGCCAGGCCCGCCGGTGCGCGGGCGCCATCCTCGGGCGGCCGGCAGGCGGCGATGATCCGGCAGCCGGCGACGCGGTCCAGCATCGCCGCCAGCAGCCGGGCCGAGGCGGCGTCCAGCCACTGCACGTCGTCGACGGCGATCACCAGCGGTCCCCTGGCGGCCCGTGCCCGGGCCAGCGCCACCACCACCTCCTCGGCAGCGTTGGCGCGCGCCTTGGCGCCCAGGCCCTCCGCTTCGGCCGCAGCGCCGGCGATCTCGACCGCGGCGTCCAGGACGGCGTCCTGCCCGGCCAGCGGATGCTGGCCAAGCGCGGTGGCGACGGCCGCCCGCAGCCTCCGCTGGCCGTCACCACCGACATGTCCGGCCACGTCGCCGTGCGCCGTGCCCACCCCGGCCAGCCAGGGCAGCACGGAGCGAAACACGAAATGCGGGGTCGCCGCATCGATCGGGTTGCAGGCCACGGCGCAGACCTGCGACCCGCCTTTCAGCGCCGCCGCCACGGCGCCGCGCAGCAGATGCGACTTGCCGAATCCGGGCTCCGCCTCGATCAGCAGCGCGTGTGTCGCCACAGCGTCAGTCGGCGTGGCGAGGAAGGCGGCGATGCGCGCCGCCTCAGCGGCACGGCCGATCGCGGGCTCCGCATGGTCGTCGACCGTCCCGGCGTCCCGCGGCGCGGCAGTGCTGGTCAGCCGGAAGGCGCGGATCGCCGGCTCGCCCCGCTTGATGACGACATCCAGCGGGGCGACGAAGCCGAAGCGGCCGGCACCCACCCGGGCGGTTTCCTCGTCGCACAGGATTTCGGCCGACGCCGCCGCCTGCATCAGCCGCGTCGCGCGCACCATGACCGAGCCGACCAGGAATTCGCTGCGCCGCCGCTTCGTGCCGACATCGCCGGCCAGGGCATCGCCGGTCGCCACGCCGATGGCGGGCACCGGGCCGGCTCCGGCCAGCGCCTCGGCAACCTTGCGCGCTGCCTCGACCGCCCATTGCGCGCCGTTCTCGCGGGTGAAGGGCGGCAGGCCGAACACCACGGTCAGCACCGCGCCCTTGTCCGACACGGTCACGTCCCACAGCCCCGCGCGCAACGGTGTCAGCGCCGCCTGCGTCCGCGCCAGCGCCCCGGCATCGTAGACCGCCAGGCCGATCTGGATGCAGCTGATGCGGCGGAGCTCGGCGATCCATTGCGGCACGCCGCCCGCCAGCCGCGCCCGCGCCGCCGTCGACAGCAGTCGCGGCGCCAGGGCGGCGGCCGCCAGGTCGACCGGCGGCGGTGCTGCCGTCGTCGCCGCCCCGCCTGCCGCTGGCGACGCCGACAGCCGCCACAGCCCCGGCCCGGCCGGGGCGAAGGGGGCGCCGTCGCCCAGGGTCGCGCGAACCGCGTCGCTGGCCAGAACCTCGCCCGCGGCCCCGTGCGCCAGCGGCCCCGACAGCGCATCGAGCGGCGCGCCGCTGACCACGATGAAGGCCCGCTCGTCCTCCGTCCCGAGCAGGTCGGCCCGCAACAGCCCGCACGACAGCGCCAGCCGGTGCGGCACGGCGGCGAGGTCGCCGCTGCGCCGCACCGCAAGCGGGCGCAGCGTCCGCGCGGCGGCGGCGGCGGCGGTCAGCGCCGGCGCCAGCGGGCCGGAAGGCGCTGCGCGCCAAAGCGCGAGCATCGCGTCACCGTCGAGGCGCAGCACCTCGCCACCATGGGCTTCGACGACCGTGAACAGATCGGCGAAATAGTCGTTCAGCGCGGCGCCCAGGGTTTCGACGCCGCGCTCGACATGGGTGCGGGTGAGCCCCGACGACCCCACGATGTCGGTGTAGAGGATCGCCCCCTGGAACGCGACGCCGCCTGACGGACTGCGCGCCAGCGCGCCCGTCAGGCCCGCCGGCGCATAGATCAGGGCCGATGCGGCGGCCATTTCCGGCTCCGCCACCGCCCCCGCGGGGCCGGTCGGATGGCGCAGCGCCGGAATCAAAATTCGACCCGCAGCTGGATCGATGCGAACATCGCCCCCGCATCACCGGCCTGCCCGGCGAAATCGCCACGGAAGGCATTGCCGGGCATCGTGGCGGAGAGATCGACATCGACGCTCTCGGTGAAGGTCGCGCCCAGCGCGGCGTCCAGCGTCATGCTGTCGGTCAGCCGATACCCCGCGCCGGAGGCCAGCCAGTAGGCGTCGCCATCCGGGATGGCGGGTGTCGCGGCGCCGTCGCCCCGTGCCGGCGTCTGGTCCCACGCCGCGCCGGCGCGCAGCGTCAGCCGTTCGGTCGCCTGCCAGCTCATGCCCAGTGCGGCGAACAGCGAATCCTTCCAGGGCAACGCCGTCTCGGCGTCGGGCTGGTCGGGATTGTCGAACGTGTACGTCAGATCCTTGAGCCGACTCCAGCCCATCCAGTTGACGTCGCCATAGACCGTCACCCCATGGCCCAGCTCCTGCTGCACGCCAAGATAGACATTGGGCGGCAGACGCAGCTCGGAGGACACGCCGGTGTTGCGGAACGCCCCGGTCGCCGCCGCGACTCCGGCCCCCACGTCGCCGCCCAGCCCGAAGCTCGCATTCCCGTCCAGATGATGCGTGACCGGAGAACGGTAGCCGAAGCCGATCCGCGCCCCCTCCCAAGGCCACACCAGCAGGCCCAGCGACACGCCGACATCGACATCCGAGGTGGTCGCCTTGAATTTGCCGTCATCCTCGCCGGGAACGCCCCCGAAGGCCCCGCCGGTCAGCGCCACGTCGATGCTGCCGAAATCCACCGCCGCGGTGGTGCGCGCGCGCACGTACTGGACCTGCAACCCCGCCCCCAGCGCCAGCCAGGGCGTCGCGCGCCAGGCCAGCGTCGGCTGCACGACCACTGACGTGAGTTCGCTGTCCAGCGCGTGATAGCGCCCTGCCCAGCCATTGTCGTAATAGGTGCCGAGTCCGTAGAGCGAGGTGATCGACAGCCCCGCCCGCAGACTATCGGCCAGATCGACCCCCAGATGCAGGCTTGGCAGCGGCGCGGCCACGCCGTTGTCGCCGCCATCGCCGCCGCCGGTCGGCGTGCCGAGCGCCGTCAACCCGTCCGGATCGTCGAACCGCCCGCGCGTGATGATGCCCGTCAGGCCGATCACCGCGGCCGACCCGCTTTCGACCGCAAGCGTCGCGGGATTGTAGATCATGGTCGACATGTCGCCCGCACCGGTGCTCATGCCGGCTTGCGCCATGCCCAGGGCACTCGTGCTCTGCGAGCGGACAGCGAAGCCGGACCCGGCCACGCCCGGCCGCGCCGTGGCGGCCAAAACCACGACAACCATGGCGCTCAAACCACCCGCTCTTACAGCCATCGCCCCCGCCCGACCTGCCGTCGTTGACGAAGGTGTAACCCGATTCCCGCCAAATTAGCCTAAATACCTCGAAAAATCCTCGGAATGTGTTTGGAGTGCACCCCCGGAGTGAGACACTAAATCAGTGACAGTCCTGGTCGTGTCCCGGGAGGTGGTGTAGCTGCGGTGGCCATCGGCGGCTCTCCGGCAAGGTCTGGTTGTGAGCACCAACCTTCAACTGGAGGACCGAGCCGATGACCAACGAGATGATGGCCAGGAGGCCATCGCGGGAAGGCCTACATCCCGGGTGTCCCGACGCGATCGGTCGACGAGCTGGTCAAGACGCCCTCCAGGGCCTGCTGGCCGCGCCGGCTTCGCCGATCGGATGAAAGCCCTCCTGGCCTTTCATGGACGAGGCCGAGACCGACGTCCTGGCCTGCATGACCTTCCCGCCGCAGCGTCGCACCGAGCTGCACAGCACCAACCCGATCGAGCGCCTCAACGGCGAGATCAAGCGTCGCATCGAAGTCGTCGGCATCTTCCCCAACGAGGCCGCCATCACCCGGGGTCCCCATGCGGCCCGCCGCATGGGCTGGCGCCCGCCTCGTCGGCCCCCTCCCGCTCGAGCAGAACGGCGAATGGGCCGGCCACCTCCTATACGAGCCGATCAAATTTTTGAGAAAGTTACTTTTCTTGGCGGAAGCGGTGTCTTTCGAACATGGGTCCATAGTCATATGACTAGGATTGCCCATGTCCGAAGAATGTATTTTATTCAAATGCTTTAGGTCTGACGCCGTCTCTTGACGTCCGTGATCGTTTGTGGAAAACCGCGTCTCGGTGTGGGGATGGGCGTGGGATTGCCGATTGTCTTGCGGTAGGTTCATGAAGAAGCTCACGAACCGGAAAGTTGAGGTGGCAGGTGCCGGGACCTATGACGACGGTGCCGGGCTCAGGCTGGTCGTCCGGCCGGGCGGGTCGCGCTCGTGGGTGCTGCGCTACCAGATGCAGGGGCGGCGGCGGGACATGG
Organism: uncultured Geminicoccaceae bacterium; assembly: GCA_964393275.1. GTDB lineage: Bacteria > Pseudomonadota > Alphaproteobacteria > Geminicoccales > Geminicoccaceae > SLRI01. The sequence continues at coordinate 21,803 of CAYMTA010000057.1, forward strand.
GGCTGGGGCGATTTCCCGAGATCTCGCTGGGCATGGCGCGCGAGCGGGCGTTCGAGGCCCGGCGGCAGATCGCGCTCGGGGTCGATCCGCTGGCCGAGAAGGCGCGCAGCCGGCGCCTGCTGTTCAAGGATGCGGCGCTGGCGCTGCTGGAGAGCCGACGGCCGGGCTGGCGCAACGCCAAGCATGCGGCGCAGTGGCAGGCGACGCTGGAGACCTATGTGTTTCCGGCGCTCGGCGTGCTCGACGTGCGGCAGATCGAGACGCAGGACGTCTTGCGTGTGCTGCGGCCGATCTGGACCACCAAGGCCGAGACCGCCGGGCGTGTCCGGCAACGGATCGAGGCCGTGCTCGACTATGCCACGGCGCTGAAGACACGCGAGGGAGAGAACCCGGCGCGCTGGCGCGGTCACCTCGACCATCTCCTGCCGCGACCGGCGACGGTGCGGCGGGTCAGGCATCATCCGGCGCTCGACTGGCGCGCCCTGCCGGCATTCATGGCGGCGCTGCTGGCGCGCGACGGGCTGGCGGCCCGGGCCCTCGCCTTCACCATCCTCACCGCGGCGCGCTCCGGCGAGGTTCGCGGCTTGCGCTGGGGCGAACTCGACACGGCGCAGGCGGTCTGGACGGTGCCGGGCGAGCGCATGAAGGCCGGGCTGGAGCATCGCGTGCCGCTGGTGCCCGCTGCCATGGAGCGCCTGCCGCCGCCGGCCGGCGATCCGACGGCGCTGGTCTTTCCGGGTGCCGTGCACGCGGACCGGCCGCTCTCCGACATGACGCTGCTGGCGGTGCTGAAGCGCATGGGCCGCAGCGATCTCACGGTGCACGGCTTTCGCTCGACCTTTCGCGACTGGGCCGGCGAGAGCACGGCGCATGCCCGCGAGGTGATCGAGGCGGCACTCGCCCACCGTCTCAAGGATAAGGCCGAGGCGGCCTATGCCAGGGGCGATCTCTTCTTGAAGCGGCGCCTTCTGATGCGGGACTGGGCCGACTTCGCGCTCGCGACGGCGGGCAGCGTTCTGGCCGGGAACGAAACCCACGAAGAGGATGACGCGGCTTGAGCAATCCGCTGCTGAGTGGTGCCGCAGTGCGGCTGCCGTCCATTTCGATACCGCCCGACCTGAAGCGTTCGATCGAGGCAGCTACGGGCCTGGAATTCACGGTCGAGCAGGTGGAACGGATCGCCGACTGCTTCGTCACCTATGTCCAGTTCGCCGCGCGATTGATGCAGACGATCCCGCCCGAGAATGCCAGGGTCTGGTATCGAGGCACCGCCGCGGGTGCACGTCGCATGGCTGCTCGGCTGCAAGCTGCCTGTGCCGGGAGTGCCCGTCATGAGTTGGCACTTGTGCAAGAGATCGGTGAGAACCGTCTGGCGCAGATCGCCAAGGATTTGCGCGACATTGCCGTCGACGCCGACAAACTGCGCCGCATGGTTCGAGATACTCGTGAATCCCGGCGAGTACTGTTCGCCAATTTCATCTCGGATCTCGGCGTCATCGTCAGGGCGGCCGGCGGCAGTTCGTCCGCACAGTACAATCCCGGCATGGAGACGCCGTTCGTTCGGCTGGTCACGCTGCTCGAGGGTCTGATTCCACCCGAGCTGGCGCGTCCCCGCCAGGGCCTCAGATTGCGGCACGCGAATGTCGGAAAAGCCATTGTCGGCGCCCAACGCCGAGTGCGCTCAACCGACACCCCATGACGCGAACTCGAAAAAAAAATCCGACATCGAGTCATTAGGCAGCGTCCCACACAGGGGAATATGTTCCTGAACACACCCGAGTTCAGGAGGACACGATGTCCAGGGACGACACTTCGACGACAGTCAGCATTGCCCTGCAGGCGACCGCCGAGCCCGAGACCATCTCGGTCGACGAAGCGGCACGGCGGGCCGGGCTCGGCCGGTCGACGCTCTATGCCGCGATCGGCAGCGGTGCCCTGCCGACGATCAAGCTCGGCAAGCGGCGGTTGGTCCGTCTCGCCACCCTGCGCGCCTGGCTGGCGGCGCTGGAGGGTCGGCGATGATGCCGGCCCTGCGCGTCACCGACGCCGCGCCGCCGGCGCGCCCGGGGACACGGCGCCGGCCCTGTCCGGTCTGTGACCGCGGGCCGCGCGACACGGCGCTTGCCGTCACCCGCAAGGCCGATGGTGGCGTGGTCTGGTTCTGCCACCGCTGCGGAGCGCGTGGTGCCGCGAATGACGATCGGTGCAGCACGGCACCGGCCGTTGTCAGGCGCACCGCCCCGCCAGCGGTCGACGGCCATGCCGCCACGCTGCGCGACCGGTTCTGGCGGGCGAGCCGGTCAATCGACATGGGCTCGGTCGCCGCTGCCTATCTCCGGCATCGCGGCTGCGTCCTGCCGCCCGCCGGCACCGACCTCCACTGGCTGCCCGATCTGCGCCATCCCTCGGGCTGGGCCGGCCCGGCGCTGCTGGCCCTCGTCACCGATGCGCTGACCGGAAGGCCGCTCACGCTGCATCGCACCTGGCTCGCCCCGGACGGGCGTGGCAAGGCGCCGGTCGAGCCGCCACGGCTGCTGCTCCGGGGCCTCGCCAAGGCCGGCGGCGTGGTCCGGCTCTGGCCCGACGAGGCCGTGACCACCGGCCTCGGTGTCGCCGAGGGGATCGAGACGGCGCTCGCCGCCGCCCGCGCTTTCCAGCCGGTCTGGGCCTGCGTCGACGCCGGCAATCTCGCCGCCCTGTCGGTGCTGCCCGGCGTCGAGGCGCTCACCGTCTTCGCCGACCACGATCCGGCCGGCCTCGCCGCCACCGAAAGGGTCTGCGCCGCCTGGCGGGCAGCCGGCCGCGAGACACGCCGCTGGCTGGCCACCCGGCCCGGCGCCGACTGCAACGACTACGTCAACGAGACGCGCCATGACCCGCGATGACGAGCTCCGCCGGAACATCGACCACCTGCCGGTCGAACGCCCGCCGGCCACGCCGGCCAACGACAACACGGACTGGCCCGAGCCGGACCGCTCGGTGCTGGAGTTGCGGCAACTGCCGACGCCGGCTGTGCCGCTCCACCCGTTCGGCCCTGGCTGGAGCACCTTCGTCCGCGACGCCGCTCAGGCAGCCGGGGCGCCACCGGACTATGTGGCGCAGGCACTCCTCACCGCCGCCGGCGCCCTCCTCGGCAACTGCCGCAGGGTCGAGGCCTGGGACGGCTGGGTCGAGCCACCGATCCTGTTCAGCGCGCTCATCGGTCGGCCCTCGACCAACAAGAGCCCGGCCATCGCCGTCATCCGCGAGCTGATCGGAATGTTGGAGACGGAGCGCAACGCCGGCTTCGCCGATCGCCGAAGGCGGCACCGCACGGATGCGGAGGCGGCGGAAGTCCGCCTGGAGGCCTGGCGACGTGACGTGCAGGATGCGGTCAAGCATAGCCTGCCGCCACCCTGCCAGCCCGCCGACTCTGAACCACCGCCGCCGCCCAGACTGCAGCGGCACCTCGTGAATGACGCGACTACCGAGCGGCTCTGCCGGCTGCTGGTCGACAACCCACACTGGCTTCTGCAGTGTCGCGACGAGCTGACCGGCTGGTTCGGTGGCATGAACCGCTACAGCACCGGTCAAGCCGACCGGGCCTTCTGACTCGAGGCCTATGGCGGCCGCCCGTTCATCATCGATCGGATGCGTGACGAGGAGCCCGTCGTCGTGCCCTCACTCGGCATCTCGGTGCTCGGCGGCATGCAGCCCGACCGCCTGGCCGAGGTCCTCGCAGGCGCGGACGACGGGCTCGCCGCCCGGATGCACTTCGTCTGGCCCGAACCGGTCCCACCCGCCACACCGAACGTCACGCTCGATCGCGAGGGTGCGCTGCGGTCGCTCCGGCTGCTGGCCGACCTCGTTCCGCTCGAGGGTCCCAAGGGTCGGGCGGCGAAGCTGATCCGGCTCTCGGCGCCGGCCCGCGCGGCGCTGCACGCTTTCCGGCTCCGCCGCGTGGCAGACGAGACGGCGGCGAGCGGCCAGCTGCTCTCCTGGCTCGGCAAGCAGAACGGTGCCCTGCTCCGCCTGGCGCTGATCCTCGGCTACCTGCGCTGGGCGATGGACGAGCCGGCATCGCCCGAGCCGATGGAAATCGGCCGGGCGCTGCTCGACGATGCAGCCGAGCTGATCGAGTGCTACTACCTGCCGATGGCCCGGCGCGCCTTCGGCGAGGCGGCGCTGCCCGAGATCGAGCGGGACGCCCATGCCCTCGCCCGCTGGATCACGGTCCGGCTGCCGGGCCTCCAGGCGGTCAACGCCCGCGACCTCAGGCGCGCCCGCGCGCTGCCAACCGATCAGGCGGCCCGCTACGAGGCGGCACTCGCCGAGCTGGCCGAGGCCGCCTGGCTCAGGCAGGTGCCGTGGTCCGGCGGCGGCCGCCCGCGCAAGGACTTCACCCTCAACCCATACCTCACCGCCCGGCGCTGAGGGGGCCGCAATGGCCCCGACAACGCCATCCGAGGCTATGCCAAAAGTGCCAAAAGCTGCCAAAAGGTGCTTTTGGCAGTTTTGGCACAAGGCCAATCCGGAGAATCCGACGCCGAGCGTCGATGCAAAATGGACAAGCGCCACCTCTCGCCGCCGCTGCCCGCAGGCCCCCTGAGAACAGGCGATATCAGGCAAAAATGACACCACCAGCCGCCTCAGAACAGGCGGTATCAGGGAATCGACGCGGCTCTAAGCCAAACGTGGGTCGGTCACGCCGGAGTGCCCTTCCGGCGCCACCACCGGTCAACCGCGGCCGAGCCGGGCGCGAAAGTTGCCGAGACGAGCCATCGCGGCCCGATGGCCTGGCTCGCGATTGTCAACGCCCCCTACCGCGGACGAACCCTCGCGCAGCCCGCCGACCAGGCGACGCGAAGCGAGGCGGCGCTCGCCGAGCTGTTCGGGGCCGCCTTGCTGCAGCAGCTGCCCTCACCCGGCGGCGGCCCGCAAATCGTTCTCGTCCTCGACCCACACCTCAGAGCCTGTGAATCTTTTGGCCGTTTTGGCCGAAGCTGAGAAGATATGGCGG
>CAYMTA010000058.1:0-26569 GCA_964393275.1 uncultured Geminicoccaceae bacterium
AGGCCGCGGGCGTAGCCGGGGCAGAAGGCGATTTCGGTGAAGTGGCCGGTGGCCTGGTCGATGGTGCCGAAGCGGCCGGTGCCGGAATCGAGGAGGTAGAGCTTTTCGCCGTCGCCTGCATCGTGGAGGCGGGGGGAGTGGGGCATGGCGAGGCCCTGGGCGATGATTTCGCCGGTCGGGACATGGATGACGATGCCGCCTTTGGTTCGGTGGTCGCGCCAGCCGTCGGCGACGTCGGAGCGGGCGACGGCGGTGACGAAGGCGGGGCGGCCGTTCCTCATGGCGAGGCCGTTGAGGTGGCAGCGGTCCTCGGCGGCGAGGCGGGAGATGAAGGGGGGTTGCCAGAGGGGGCGGAAGCTGGAGGCGGCGTCGGGGGTGGCGAGGCAGGAGAAGAGGGTGTTGACGAAGACGGGGGGGGTGTCGGCGGCGCCGGTGGCGAGGTCGGCGGTGGCGTGCCCGGCGGGCGTCAGCACGGCGACATCGTGGCCGCCGGGCGTCAGCACGGCGACATCGTGAATGTCGAGGTCGCCGGTGGTCCAGGCGAGCCTCGGGACGTAGAGGCGGTCGTGGCCCTGGTGGGTCTGGCCGGGGCCGAGGATGTCGTCGAAGCGCCAGAGCTGGAAGAGGGTGGAGAGGTAGAGCTGGGAGCCCTGGGCGGCGAGGCCCATGGCGCGGTTGAAGCTGCGCTCGAAGACGGCGAGGCGGCCGTCGTCGTGGCGGCCGAGGAGGAAGAGCTTGCCGGACTGGTAGGTGGTGAAGGCGAGGCCGATGCCTTCCTCGGCGAGCCAGGAGGTGAGGTGGCGGGACGCCTGGATGGTCAGGCGCGGCTCGGGGGCGGTGGTCTTGGGGCCGGTCATGGGGTGATGGTGTAGCAGGCGGCGGCGGTGGCCGCACCGCTTGACTTGGCGCGGTTGTGCGCCAAACTGGCCCGAAATAAGTTCAGGCAGTCGAACAAATGTGCAGGGAGCATTCGGGTCGGATCGGCCTCGAGGGGGCATTCGCCGGGTCGTGGCGAAGGTGAGCGCCGCTGCCGCGAGGGGGGGCCGGCGGTCGCTGCTGCCGCGCTGGCTGACGGCCGATCATCCCTTGCCCTGGCTGGCGCCGATGTTCGCCATGATCCTGGCGTTCGGCATCTATCCGCTGGCCTACTCGATCTGGCTCAGCCTGCATCAGCGCAACCGCTTCACCCGGGCGGACGAGTTCACCGGGATCGCCAACTGGGTGCAGGCGTTCGGCGACGAGCGGTTCATCGGGGCGCTGTTCGTCACGGTGGAGTACACGCTCGTCTGCCTCGTCTTCCAGGTGGTGCTGGGCATCGCCATCGCCCTGCTGCTGGATTGCGAGCGGCGCGGCTACGGGCTGCTGCGGGCCTTGATGACGCTGCCTCTGGTGGTGCCGCCGGCGGTGACCGGGCTCATGTTCCTCCTGATGGAGGACGGGCAGTTCGGCGTGCTCTCCTATTACCTGAAGGCGCTCGGCCTGGTGACGCCGGAAGCGCCCATCCTGGCCAACCCGACGACGGCGCTCTGGGGGGTGATGGCGGCGGACATCTGGCAGTGGACGCCGTTCATGGTCCTGATCCTGCTGGCCGGCCTGAGGGCCCTGCCGAAGGAGCCTTACGAGGCGGCGGCGATCGACGGGGCGGGGTTCTTGCAGTGCTTGTGGCATCTGACCCTGCCGATGCTGAGCCGGGTGATCGCGGTGGCGGTCTTGATCCGGACGATCGATCTCTTTCGCGTCTACGACTACGTCTACGCGATGACGGCGGGCGGGCCCGGGACGGCGACCGAGACCTTGAGCTTCTATGCCGGGCGGGTCTTCAACGTCGCCAACTTCAATTATGCCGCGACCTTGAGCCTGATCATGCTGATCATCCTGAACGTGGTCTGCTTCGCGTTCCTCAAGCTCGCCCGGGTGCGGTTCTGATGCAGGGGAGCAAGGGCGCCCGTCTCGCGCGCGATCTCACGGCGTGGCTCGTGGTGCTGGTCTTCGTCTTCCCGCTTTTCTGGTGGGTGCTGGCCTCGTTCAAGCCGTACACGGCGATCTTCGCGCAGCCGCCGGTCTATGCGGATTTCGCCGCGACCACCGAGAACTATGCGATCACCATCGGCGGGCGGTCCAGGATCACGCTGGAGGGCGGGGTCGGCGGGCAGACGGGCGGGGCGTCGTCCTATCATTCGCTGCCCTCGATCGTGGACAGCCTGATCGTGGCGCTGGGCTCGACGGCGCTGGCCCTGGTGCTGGCGACGCTCGCCTCCTTCGGGCTCTCGCGCTTCGCCATGCGGGCCAAGGACCACATCGTCTTCTTCGTCCTGGCCCAGCGCATGCTGCCGCCGATCGCGGTCGCCATCCCGCTCTTCTTCATCTTTCGCGACCTGGGCCTCCGGGACAGCCATCTCGGGCTGATCCTGGCGCACACGCTGATCAACCTGCCGCTGGCGGTGCTGCTCTTGAAGAGCTTCTTCGACGACGTGCCGATCGAGCTCGACGAATCGGCGATGCTGGACGGGGCGACGCGGTTTCAGGTCTTTCGCATGGTCGTGCTGCCCTTGGTCAAGGGCGGGCTCGCGGCGACAGCGGTGCTCTGCTTCATCTTCTCCTGGACGGAGTTCCTCATTTCGCTGCTGCTGACCACCAGCATCCGGACGATCCCGGTCAAGATCACCACCTTCGTCACCTCGACGGGCACGGAATGGGGACTGATCACGGCCCTCGGCAGTGCGGCGCTCGTGCCGAGCTTCATCTTCATCCTGCTCGTCCAGAAGCATCTCGTGCGCGGCCTCACCCTCGGCTCGCTGAAGAGCTGAGGGGGCCGGCAATGGGGGTATCGAAACGTGGCTCAACCTTGGGGAGATACGCCATGAGCTTTCGCGACCATGACAGAAAGACCTTCATCGCCGACACGGCCAGGGCCTATAGCGAGCGGCGGATCGGCCGGCGCGCCTTCTTCCGGCGGATGGCCATGGCCGGCGTCGGCTTCTCGGGCTTCGCCTCGACGTTCCTGGGCTCGGCCCGGCCGTTCGGCGGCCTCACCAATCTCGGCACGCCCCTGGCGATGGCGCAGACGCCGGACGATCAGATGGCCTGGCTCAAGGACGTGGGCAAGCAGTTCGCCGGGACCACGGTGCGCTACACCTCGGAGGCGACGCCGCCGACGGTGGTCGCCTCCGAGCTGAAGAGCGAGTTCGAGCAGGCGACCGGCATCAATGTCGAGATCGAGATCGTGCCCTTGGAGCAGGTGCTGGCCAAGGCGACGCTCGATGCCCAGGGCCAGCTCGGCACCTACGACCTCTATTATCTCGACCAGGCCTGGTCGGCTCTCTTCCAGCCCGATGTCTACAACCCGCGCGAATACTATGACGACAACCCCGATCTGGCCATGCCGGGCTATGACTGGGACGATTTCTCGCCGGAGCTGGTCAAGGCGATCACCACGGCCAACGGCACGATCATGGGGGTGCCGTTCGACATCCCGATCTTCATCCTGATGTACCGGAAGGACCTTTACGACAAGCACGGGCTCGCCGTGCCGGAGACGCTCGAGCAGTTCATGGAGGTCACCAAGGCGCTGCACGAGGCCGAGAGCGGCAACGGCATCTACGGCACCACGGGCCAGCTGCGGTCCGGCCACTACAGCCTGAACTGCGACTGGACGGCCTGGCTCTGGGCCAATGGCGGCTCGATCTTCGACAAGAACCGGATGTTCTCGGGCAATGACGCGGCCGGGATGAAGGGGCTCGAGTTCATGCTCGAGCTGGTCGAGTACATGCCGCCCGATGCCAAGACCTGGACCTGGGACGGCGAATCGCAGTCGGTGGCGCAGGGCCTGGCCGGCCACGTCATCTCCTGGGGCGAGTTCTTCCCGGGCTTCGATGGCGGCGACAGCAAGGTCGCAGGGTTGATGGAGGCGGTCAGGCCGCCCAAGGAGACGGCGCTCCGCTCGCCCGAGGACAGCGGCTTCAACGAGATCCCGCATATCGGCCACCAGGGCGGCTCGTCGATCGCCCTCTCGCGCTACTCCAAGAACCCGGACGCGGCCTGGCTCTTCATGCAGTGGGTGACCTCGAAGGACGTGGTCGCCAGGTCCTCGACCGTCGGCGGCGGCGCCTCGCCGGTCCGGCTCTCGGCGTTCAAGGACCCGCGCGTGCTGGCCGCCGCCAAGCCCGGCGCCGGCACCACGCGGCACTTCCCGGCGATCGAGTGGACGATCAACAACCGGATGGGCTCCGAGCCCTCGGACCTGCCGTCCTGGGCCGAGATCGCCAACAACGTGATCCCGGTCGAGCTCGGCAAGCTGCTGGTCGGCCAGACCGGCTCGCCCGAGGAGGCGATGAAGGCGATCCAGAGCCAGACCGACGCGCTGGCGGCCCAGTTCCGGGGCTGAGCGGTCGAGCTTTTCGATGGAAGGGGGTCGGCGGTCGCCGGCCCCCTTTTTTGCCCGGCCGGGGAGCATGACTTGAAACAACTTGCCTTGTGTCGGCTATTGATGAGCAGCTCGTTTTCGGCTATCCTTATGAATTAAGAGATGGATCGCCAAGTCATTCGGATTGCCCGATGTCAAAGGAGCAATATACCCGCCTTTTGGGCTGGCTGGCGTTCGGCGCCTTGGCGCTCTTGCTTGCCCTCGATGTTCTCTTCTTTGCACTACAGTACAAGCAGCGATTTCTGGTGCCGTCGCTGCTCGGGATGGCGATCGTTTTCGTTTTCATCGGGTTCAGTCACCGTTTCTCTGAAATCGTGGTGAATGCAAAAGAGGGAATCACGCTCAAGGAGGCGCAGCAGAAGTTCGAATCGATCTCCGACCTCATCGACCTGCTCTACAGTCAGGGATCGCGACAGTATCTGGATCGCCTGCTGGCTGTCGCCGCGAAAATCGACGAGCCTTGGCTGCAGCTGCTGCTCTACAGGATCATGATGCGGGCTATTCTTTATCGAAAATCGAAAAATGAGCAATATGCTTTGACTGATGCGCCGAGCATTCAGTGGATGGGAGACAAGCTGCTGGAATCCGGCAAGATCAGCGACCAGGAAAATGCCACGATCAAATCGTTCTCCGAGAATACCTATTATGCCGAATGGGGCATGGGGTCAAAGCCCAGAATGCCGATAGACGAGCTTCTTGCCCAATGCCCGAAAACTCTGCGGGCGATACATACCACTTTAGGACTTTAGGAAAGCCCCTGCTGACAAGTTGCCGAATCGTGACGCCGACAATCGGAGGGAAGGCGACGATGGCCTGGTCGACCAACTATCTCAGAACGTTCTTCCACGGCACGACGCTCGACGTGGCGGACGATATCTCCAGCGGCCGATCACCGATAACATTGCAACGGTGCGCGCCCAATACGGATTTCGGCAAGGGCTTCTATCTGACGAGCAGCGAGCATCAGGCGCGCAACTGGGCGAACTATCGCCATGACCCGAACAAGCCGGCAATCAGCTCGAACATCGCGGCGGTCCTCTGCTTCAGGCTCGATACGGAGGAGCTCGGCGCCTTGAACCAGTTGTCCATGGCGTGGGAGGGCAAGGATCACACCTCCGATTTCTGGTGCTTCGTCGCCCATTGCCGCAATGGCGGCAGCCATCTCAACAGCTGGCGCACGCCCGACCAGTACGACATGGTGAGCGGGCCGGTGACCGTCTGGAAGCAGTATCTCGTCATCGGCAACTCGGATCAGTTTTCGTTTCATTCGCAGGCCGCCATCGACCTCCTGAATGGCGCGATCCGACAGCAAAGATGCACCAAGGTCGCCTGGGGCGACACCCAGCAACCGCTCGTCCCTCTATGACAACGGCAGGATGGAGGAGCCGACATGCAACTGTCCCTGGAGCAGACACAGCATTTCCAGGGGGACTATTGGGAATGCGTGCGCAGGCTGCTGGAAGGCGTCTACCAGACCGAGAACGCTGGTGACCGGTTGGCGCATTATCGGCGAAAGGTTCTCGAGGTTCCCGGCGCGGACCCTGCATTGATCTATCACTCGAGTCCGCTTTCAATCGCGAGAACCCTCGCCCGGGATCCCGATATTCGTGTCGATATGGATCAGGTGGGTGGGATCATGAGGCAGCTCGGCTTCGATTGAACCGAACGCTTCCCCAGGATCGGGCTAGTGGCGCGGCAGGAAGTGGCTTCCGATAATGACCCCGGTCCCGGTCTCCTTGATTTGACCCCCACCGGTCGAGGGGAGCGGCAGGCCCGGGTTGGGCGGCGGGTCCGGCGGCGGGGTGCCGGGTGGGCCGGGGAGCAGGATGTCGGCCTCGCCCCTGCCGAAGCCGGCGTAGGTGGTGAAGAGGCCGCCCGGGCGGAAATAGACGAGGGCGGTGTCGAGGCGCTCGCGCAGGGTGTCGAAGCCGGTGATCAGATTCTCGGGGATCAGGTCACGGGCGCGGTGCAGGCGCTCGGCTTGGGTTGCGGCGTAGCTCAGGGCCTCGGCGGTGACCGGCAGGCCGCGCTCGACCAGGCGGACGAGCGATTCTGTCGCCTTGGCGACGGCGGCCTTGCGGTCGGGCTCCTGGCGCAGGATCTGCTCGGCCCGGAGCACGGCGCCGTCGGGGAGGCGCTGGAACCAGTCGGCGAGATTCCGCAGCCAGCTCTCGAGCAGGTCGAGGCGACCGGCGCGGAGCAGCACGAGGGCGGCGATGGTCGCGGCCAGCGGTGAGTCGAGCTTCTGGCGGACCAGCTCGCGCAACTGGCCGGTCTCGAAGGCGCCGACCGCCGCGTCGACATCGGCGGTGGCGTAGGTGCGCCAGAGGCGGGCGGCGTCGCCGGCGGCACCTGTGGTCGAGGGGGCGATCCAGGCGTCGAGGCGCAAGAGACGGCGGCTGTAGAGGTTCGGGCCGTCGAGGCGCTCGATGTCGGCCTCGATCCGATAGGTCAGTGGGCCTGCGGGGTCGGTCGGCAGGACGACGCCGTGCGGCTCCTCGCCCTCCATGCCGCCGCCGGCCTCGACCCAGTAGCCGAGCGGGTCGGGCACGGCGATGGTCACGTCCAGCCGGTAGACCCGGGCAGCCTCGTCGTAGGCGACGCTCAGGAGATCGATGTCGTCGGCGCCGAGGCGCTTTCGGCCAGCGAGCGTGGTGACGCGCGTGTCGTTCTGCCAGAGGTCGGTGACCCGCTCGCTGCCGAAGATCGTGTGGCCGACGTCGAAATCGCGCGCCCAGGCGCCGTGTGCCAGCTCCGGCTCGAGCGCCGTCGCGTGGACCAGCGATTCGGCGCGCATGCGGCGGAGATCGAGGCCGCGCGTGGCGGCGGAGCGGGCGGGCGGGGCCATGCCGGCGGGACCGAAGCCCGACGGGCCTCGATGGGTCGGATCGAGGCCGGGCAGGCCGCCGATCGGTGGCGGCTGGACCGGTGCTGGACGAAGGGCGGCGAGCGCCTCGGGCGCCAGCTCGGTGACGGTGCTCTCCTCGCCGCGCGGGCCGTCGAGCATGACCGACTGCAGCGCCAGCGACTGGTGCTGCTTCATCAGCTCCAGCACCCGGGCACGGGTGAAGCCGTGCAGCTTGGTCAGCACCACGGCGAGCCGGCCGTTCTCCGGCAGAAGCTCGATGTCGGGCTGGCCGGCGAGGCCCTCGAGGACGGCTTGGCCGAAGAGCGAGACGCCCTCCCCCGGATCGGTCGGCTGCCAGGCCTGGAGGGTGGCGTTCGTGGCGTAGAGCAGGGCACCGGCGCGCACCCCGGCAAAGGCGGCGGCCGCCTCGTCCTCGGTGAGGATGCGCTGGCCCTCGGGCCGCTTGGCGCGGAGCTTCGGCAGGTCGTTGCGGCAGGCATCGAGGAAGTAGAAGCGATCCGGGATCTCGAGCGATTCCAGGCCATAGAGCAGGTTGGTGGTGCCGATGGCCTCGTCCCAGCTCGGCTCGTCGCCGCCGAGATAGCTCGATGGCAGCAGGAGGTGCTTGCCGTGGTGGACCTGCAGCCCGTGGCCGCTGAAGAAGAAGAAGGCGCGGCTGTCGTGCTGGGCGGCCGTTGGCAGGACACGGAGCGACTGGCGCCAGGCCTTCAGCGCGGCGGTGCAGTTGGCGAGCGTAGGCTCGGCGACGTGCTCGGCGATGGCGGGCTCATGCGCAATCTCCGCCTCGGTCGGCGAGAGCAGGAGCCAGCATTTGGCGATCGGCGCCTTGACGTAGCGATAGTCGGTGGCGAGCCAGTCGAAGAAGCGCTTCGCCGTCAGCGCGGAGACGTAGAGCTGGCCGAGCGTGCGGGTCTCGGCGATCCATTCCTGGCCCTGGTCGTCGGCCGGCTCGGTGCCGCCGTCGAGATGGGGGTAGTGGCTGGCACCGATGACGACGGCGAAGCTGCCGGGCATGCCCTCCTGCCAGGCGAGGTTGACCCAGAGCCCGGGGGCTGCCGGGTCAGGCTGGAGGTTCAAGGCCGGCTCCAGCCTTTGGCCTTGGCGGCCTCCAGCTTCGCCGCGAGCTGGCGGAAGAAGCTCGGCCGCTCGAGATAGCCGCCATGGGCGGAGACCAGCGACATGCCGCTCGAGTAGGCTTCGTCGTCGACGCCGTCGACGATGCCCTTGGCGGTGAAGCTGATGAAGTCGTTGTGGTCCCAGACGTTCCACCAGTGGCCGAGCTGGGCCTTGGGGAACGGCACCGGATGGCCGGTCCTGTAGGCCGGGTTCCGCTCGATGAAGAGCTTGGCGTCCTCGAAGAAGCCGACCTGGCTCGCCGTGGCGCACCAGAAATCGATGCGCACGTCGCGAAGTGCCGGGGTGCGCGGCATGAAGTGGGTGACCGCGTCCCAGACCAGCTGGCCGCCCATGCTGTGGGTGAGGACGACCAGGGGCTCGTTGCTCCGGCCTTTGGCGTTGGCCTGGGCGGTGCTCAGCTTGTCCAGGAGGAGGCGCTGGATCGGGCCCGGCTCCGGCACGGCACCCCTGCCCTGCAGGTAGACCATGACGTCGCCGAGAAAGACGCTGACCATGTCGTTGAGCGGCTTCCTGAGCTCGGCCGCGACCACCGAGGCGGCGTAGGTCGGCAGGCCCAGGGCCCGGCGGGTGGCCTCCGAGACCCGGTCGCCGAGATCGGCCCAGAAGCCGCCGCCGCCCATGCCGGCAAGGCCGGCCTCGGCGGGGCTCCGCTCCTTGAGCAGCGCCATCGCCATGCGGACCTCGTTGGCCGGGGTCTTGGCCCGGGCGAGGGCGGCGCCGGTGGCGGGATCCATGGCGACGGCGTCGGCGGCGAGGATGCGGGCGGTGCGCCCCGGCGAGGGCACGGGATCCTCGGCGATGATGGCGGCGGCGAGGAAGTCCGAGAGGTCCTCGCGCGAGAGCTCGCTGAGGCGCAGCTCCCTGGCCGGCGGCGGTGCCGCCGGCGGCTGTCCGGTGCCGCCGGCGGCGAGGCCGCCTCTCGGGGGTGCCGCCGGTGGCGGTGACGGCTCCGGCACGCGGTCGAGGGCGGCGGCGAAGGCGGTGGCGGCGAGCGCCCCCTCGACCGGCTGCAGCTCGCGTGCCCCGGCACCCATGCCGATGAGCTGCGAGCGCGGCCGCGAATGGCCGCCCCAGGCGAAGCTGACGCCCTTGTCGCCCCAGAAGACGTCGTCGATCAGCACGTTCTCCGGATCCGGGGCGATGACCGGGGCCAGATAGCGGCGAAGATAGTCGGTGAGGGCGAGGAACCCGTCGCGACTGCGCACATTGACGCCGTGGACATAGACGATCGGCATGACCCGCCCTCCCCTGGCCGCCACCGCAAGCAGCGGCAGTATCGGCCCGGCTCGCGCGGGGATCAAGACGCGGCTGGCGATGGCGCAACCGGCGTGGCCGGCCGCGTAGGGCGTGCCGTTAAGCCAAAATTTGTCCTGACCCCTTTATCTTGAAATTTGTCCTGACCCCTTTTCAGGGCGCCTTACCCGAGCCGGGGGTAGAGCGGCTTCAGGCGCTGGTAGGTTTCGCGGTAGAGGCCGTAGAGGTGGTCGTACGCGGCTGCGTTGGCCGGATCGGGCTCGAAGGTGGCGCCCTTGCGGGTGAAGCGGGCGATATGGGCCCAGTCGTCGCCGGCGCCGGTGCCCATGGCGGCGACCCAGGCGGCGCCGAGGCAGGAGCCGGGGTGGCCTTCGAGCGTGGTCACCGGCAGCTGCAGGGCATCGGCGGCGATCTGCATCCAAAGGGCGCTCCTGGAGCCGCCGTCGCTGGCGACCAGGCGCTCGACCGGGTGGCCGATCTCCAGCGCCACCTCGATGTGGTGGCGAAAGCCCATGACCACGGCCTCGAGCGCGGCCCGCCAGAGATGGTCGATCCGGTGATGCAGGCCGAGCCCGACCAGCGTGCCGCGCGCGGCCGGGTCGTGGAGCGGCGTCTTCTCGCCGAGCACGTAGGGCAGCAGCACGAGGCCTTCGGCGCCGGGCGGGACGCTGCTCGCCAGCGCGTCGAGGGCGGCATGGTCGCGGCCGCCGGCGAATTCGCGCACGATCCAGTTGAGCAGCGAGCCCGAGGCCGCCATGCAGCCGTTCGGCATGAAGCGGCCGGGCACGATGTGGTAGTCGAGGAAGAGGCGGGGGTCGGGCCTGGGGGCATCGGCGGCGAGCATGATGTCGCCGGCGCCGCCGAACTTGAGCAGCACGTCGCCCGGCCGGACGATGCCGGCGACGAAGGCCGACGCGATGTGGTCGGCGGCGCCGGCGACGACCGGCGTGCCCCGGGCGAGGCCGGTCAGGGCCGCGGCCCGGGCGGTGACCGCACCGATCACCGCCTCGCCCGGGGCGACGCGCGGCAGGCGGCCCGCCTCCAGATGCGCGAAGGCGAGGAGGTCGGCGGCGGGGGCCCCCGTCTCGAGATCGACGAAGCCGGCTTCGAGCGCCCAGTTGCGCTCGACCACGGGCTCGCCGGTGAGCTGGAGATTGATGAAGTCGTAGGCGCCCATGATGGTGGCCGTTCGGGCCACGATCTCGGGCTCGCGGGCCTCGAGCCAGCGAAGCTTCGCGCCGATGAGCTGCTGGTTGATGCCGTTGCCGGTGCGCCCGGTGAAGGCGGCCTCGTCCAGCTCGCCGCGCATGGCCTGGACCTCGAGGCCGGTCCGGCCGTCGCTCTGCTGGATCGAGGGGCGCAGCACGCCACCCTCGGCGTCGAGCAGGACCAGGGCCGGCAGCATGCCGGCGACGCCGATGCCGGCGATGGCCCCGGCGTCGAGGCCGGCCGCCTGGAGCAGCTCGGGCACCAGGGTCTGGACGTTCCGCCACCACTCGAGGGGATCGGCCTCGGCCCAGCCCGGGCGGGGCGAGCGGAGCGTCGCCGGGCGCGTGGCGGTCGCCAGGATGCGGCCATCGGCCCTGGCGAGCACGCCGATGGTCGAGGTGGTGCCGATATCGAGGCCGAGGGTGACCGCCGCCTTCACCTTCATGACGTCGCCCTCATGTCAGCGCCCTCATGTCAGCGGAGCTGGCGCACGCGATCCATGAAGCGGGCGGCACGGTCGCGGTCGACCGGGTTCCAGGTATTGCCGTCCCGCTTGAAATGGCTGCCGATGACGACGCCGTCGGCGACGGCGAGGGTGTCCGTCACGTTGTCGATGGTGACGCCGGTATTGGCGAAGACGGGGGTCTCCGGCACGGCCGCCTTGACCGAGCGCAGCTCGGACCGGTCGACCGCCTGGCCGGTGAGCGGGCCGGAGACGCAGATGATGTCGGCCTTCGACGAGAAGACGGCGCTCCTCGCCTTGAGCGCCGCTGGCCGGGTATCGAGCGGCGCCGCGAACTCGGCGTTGATGTTGAAGAGCAGCTTCAGGTCGGCGCGGCCCAGATTGTCCCGCAGGCGCAGCGCCTCGGCGCATTTGGGCTGCCAGAAGCCCATGTCGGAGGCGTAGACGCCGGTGAAGATCTCGCGGGCGAAGAGGGCGCCGGTGGCGACCGCGAGGGCCACGGTGGCGACCGGGTCCCAGAGATAGTTGACGCCCATGGGCACGCTGATCGAAGGCTTCAGGGCGGCGACGATCGCGGCCATGGCGGCGAGACCCTCGGGTGCGGCCTGGAGCACGTAGGGCCGGTCGCCCTCGTTGCCGAACATGATGGCATCGACGCCGGCCGCCTGCAGATTCTCGATATCGGCCGCGACGTCGTCGACGAGCTTCTGGATGCCGCCCTTGCGGTCATGGCCGGGGGCGCCCGGCAGGGGCCCGAGATGGGCCATGGCGATGATCGGCTTCTTCGTCCCGAACGGCGGCAGCATGTCGTCTCCCCTGGTGCGCTTGCCGGCTGATCCTGCCGAATAATCGATCCGGGCGGTAGTCCCGCGTGGCTCGCCCACGATCGGCGATTTGCCTTTTGGGAGAGCCGCTTGCGGGTTCTTCCCGTAACCAGCCATAGACGGTTGGCGCCCGCCGGGGGAAAATACACGCGCCGGTTGCCTATGCCGCCGGTTGCTGCAGGTCGAGAGCGCAAACTGTCATTGGGGAGAGACGTCATGGCCGCCGTCAACGATCGCGCCCAGACCAACGAGGACACGCCGGTCACCACCAACGTCCTGGCCAATGACCGCGATCCCGCAGGCGGGGTCGGCCGGCTCACGGGCATCGAGACGGCGCCCGAGCACGGTCTCGCCCGGATCGACCGGGCCGAGGGCACGATCACCTACACGCCGAGCCAGGACTTCAACGGCACGGACAGCCTCGTCTACCGGGCCGTCGATTCCAGCGGCACGGCGACGACGGCGACACTCGACATCACCGTGCAGGCGGTCAACGATCCGCCGGTCGCCTTCAACGATGCCGTCACCACGGCCGAGGACACGCCGGTCACGGTGGCGGTGCTCGCGAACGACGTCGACGTGGATGGCGACGCGCTTCGCATCCTGAGCGTCAGCCCGGCCGAGCACGGCATCGCCCGCGTTTCGGGCAGCGAGATCAGCTACACGCCGAACGCCAATTTCTCGGGCCGGGAAGACCTGTCCTACACGATCAGCGACGGCAAGGGCGGCACGTCCTCGGCGATCCTGCGGGTCGAGGTCACGCCCACGAACGATGCGCCCGAGGCGGTGGCCGACACGGCGACGACGGCGGAGGACACGGCGGTCACCATCGATGTCGTGGCCAACGACACGGACGTGGACGGCGACGCGCTCAAGGTCGACGCCATCACCCTCGCCCCGGCCAACGGCACCGCCACGATCAGCGGCAACGGGTCCATCACCTACACGCCGAACGCGAACTTCAACGGCACCGACAAGCTCACCTACCAGGTGACCGACGGCAAGGGCGGGATCGACACGGCCGAGGTGACGGTGCGCGTGACGCCGGCGAACGACGCGCCGGTGGCGGCCGATGACACGGCGACCATGGCCGAGGACGGCCGGGCGCTCAATATCGCCGTCCTGACCAACGACACCGATCTCGACGGCGACCGGCTGATCGTATCCGCGATCGGCGACGAGGCGACGCTCGGCACCGCCGCCATCGCCAAGGGGGGCCAGGGCATCACCTACACGCCCTTCAAGGACGCCACCGGCACCGACAGCTTCACCTACACGGTGAGCGACCCGACCGGGGCCACCTCGACGGCGAAGGTGACGGTCGAGATCACGCCGGTCAACGACGCGCCGGTGGCCGTGGAGGATAGCGCCAGGACGGTCGAGGATACGGCCGTCACGATAGCGCCCCTGGGCAACGATACCGACGTCGACGGCGACGCGCTCTCCGTCACGGCGGTCGGCGCCGCCGCGCTCGGCACGGTCGAGATCGGCAAGGATGGCGCCACCCTCACCTACACGCCGAACGAGAACGCCCACGGCACCGACCGGTTCACCTACACGGTCAGCGACGGCGAGCTCACCAGCACCTCGACCGTGACGGTGACCATCGATTCCGTGAACGACGCGCCGGTCGCCAATGCCGACACGGCGACCACGACCGAGGACAGAGCGCTCGCCATCAACGTGACCGCCAACGACACCGATGTCGACGGCGACCGTCTGACGGTCGCCGCGATCACCGCCGGGCCGGCGAACGGCACGGCCGAGATCGTCAACAACCAGATCCGCTACACGCCCAATGCCGACTTCAACGGCGAGGACAAGCTGACCTACAGCGTCGACGACGGCCAGGGCGGCACGGCCGAGGCCGAGCTGACCATTGCGGTGACGCCGCTCAACGACGCGCCGGTGGCGGTGGCTGACGAGGCCACGACCGACGAGGACACGGCGGTCACCATCGACGTGCTCGCCAACGACACCGATGTGGACGGCGACGGCTTGACGGTGACGACTGTCGGCGGGGCCAGGCTCGGCACGGTGGCGATCGCCGAGGACGGCAGCTCGCTCACCTACACGCCCAAGGCCGACGCCAACGGCACCGACACCTTCACCTACACGGTGAGCGACGGCACGCTCCGGGCGACCTCGACCGTGACGGTCACCGTCAACCCGGTCAACGACGCGCCGGTCGCCGTCGACGACAAGGCCACGACCGCCGAGGACCAGGCCCTGGTGGTCGACGTGGTGCGCAACGACACCGATATCGACAGCTCGGCCCTGCAGCTCAGCAAGATCGTCGACGGCCCGACCAACGGCACCGCCGAGATCGACGCCGAGACCGGCCAGATCCGCTACACGCCGAACGAGAACTACAACGGCGCCGACAGCCTCACCTACGAGGTGAGCGACGGCGAGCTGACCTCCACGGCACGGCTCGACATCACGGTGACGCCGGTCAACGACGCGCCCGTGGCGGTGGCGGACACGGCCACGACCGCCGAGGATGCGGCGGTGATGATCAACGCGCTCGCCAACGACACGGATCTCGATGGCGACACGCTGCGCATCGCCTCCGTCGCCCGGCCCGAGAACGGCACGGCGGTGGTCGACGCTGCCACGGGCGAGATCCGCTACACGCCCAATGCCGACTTCAACGGCGACGACAGCTTCACCTACACGATCACCGACGGTGCCGGCGGCACGGCCATGGCGAGCGTCGCCGTCACGGTCGAGCCGGTCAACGACGCGCCGGTGGCGACGGCCGACCAGGCCGCCACCACCGAGGACACGGCCGTCCTGGTCAACGTCATCGCCAACGACACGGACATCGACGGCGACACGCTGACCGTGGCCGCCGTCGGCAAGGCGGCCAGCGGCACGACCGAGATCGACGCGGCCACGGGGCAGATTCGCTACACCCCGGGGGAGGACTTCCACGGCACCGACAGCTTCACCTACAAGGTCAGCGACGGGGCCGGCGGCACCGCCGAATCCACGGTCACGGTGCAGGTGACGCCGGTCAACGACGCGCCGGTCGCGGTGGACGACGCCGTGACGACGCGGGAGGACACGCCCGCCACCTTCGACGTTCTCGCCAATGACAGCGACGTCGACGGCGACGCGCTGCGCGTGGCCGCGGTCGGCGATGCCCAGCACGGCACCGCGACGCTTGCCGGCAACCAGATCGCCTACACGCCCGATGCCGACTTCAACGGCGAGGACAGCTTCACCTACACGATCACCGATCCGGCCGGCGCCACCTCCGAGGCGACCGTCAAGGTCGCGGTCCTGTCGGTCAACGACGCACCCGTCGCGGTCGACGACAGCTTCGACATCGAGGCCGGCACGCGCAAGGTCGTCCTCGACATCCTCTCCAACGACACCGATGTGGACAACGGGATCAACCCGCGCTCGGTGCAGATCAGCGATCTGCCCGATCACGGCGATGTCTACGTGCAAAAGTCGGGAGAGATCAACTACCGGCCGGACGCCGGCTTCATCGGCCAGGACAGCCTCGTCTACACGGTCGGCGACGACGACGGGTTCGCCTCCAACCCGGCCCGCGTCACCTTCAATATCCTGGCGGCGCCGAGCGAGGGCGAGGCCATCGCCATGAGCGATGTGCTCGGCGGCGACGAGGTGGCGATCGGCGACACGTCGGCCGCCATGAGCGCGGCCATGACGGCCGATGCCGGTGCCGTCGGTGGCGGCGGCGTCGGGCCGGATCTCTCGGGCATGGTGGTCACCGAAACCATCGTCTGAGCTTCGGCCGGGCGCCGGCCGGGGGCTCAGCCTTCGGCCGGCGCCGGTGCCGCGGTCAGCGCCTCGGCGAGCTGGCGGATGCGCTCGATCATCGAGTAGAGGCCGTTGGCCCGGCCGGGCGTCAGGAGCCGGCCGAGGCCGACCCGCTCGAAGAGCTCCGGCGGGTTCTTCAGGATGGTCTCGGGCGTGCGGCCGGAATAGAGGCGCAGGACCAGGCTGATCAGCCCCTTGACGATGATGGCGTCGCTGTCGGCGCGAAACGCCACGGTCCGGGTCGCGGGGTCGAGCTCGGCCACGAGCCAGACCTGGCTCTGGCAGCCGCGCACCCGGTTGCCCTCGGTCTTGAACCGGTCCTCGAGCGGTGGCAGGTCCTTGCCCAGATCGATGACGTACTCGATCTTCTCGCGCGGTTCGTCGAAGAGGGCGAACTCGTTTTCGATGGCCTGCGCGGTGGCGGCGAAATCGGCTTCTGCCTGCTGGTGCTGATCGGTCATGTCCACCATATGCGTGCCCGGCCCGGCCGGGTCAACGTGGGCGGCGGAAGAGGGATCGCATGCGACGGGTGCTCGTGGTGCAGCACAACAGGGGCTCGCCCTTGGGCGTGATCGAGCCGGTGCTGCGGGCGGCCGGCCTAGCGATCGACCTGCTCGACGCGGAGGAGGGCTGCGTCTGGCCGGACGACGCCCTGGAGGCCGCGGGGCTCGTGCTGCTCGGCGGGGCGATGTGCGCCAATGACGACGCGCGCTTCCCGCATTTCGGCCCGCTGCTCGAGACGATCCGCCGCTTCGCCGCCGAGGACCGGCCCGTGCTCGGCATCTGCCTCGGCGGCCAGCTCATCGCCCGGGCACTCGGCGGGCGGGTGGTCGAGCGGGCCTTGGGCGAGTTCGGCTTCGTCGAGCTTCTGGGCCGGCCGGCGGCGGCGGCCGATCCGCTGCTCGCCGGGATCGCGCTGCCGGTCAGGGTCATGCAGTGGCACGACGACCATTTCGAGCTGCCGCCCGGTGCCGTGCATCTGCTCGAAAGCGGGACCTGCCCGGCCCAGGCCTTTCGCTTCGGAGCGCGGATTTACGGGTTCCAGTGCCATCTCGAGGTGGATGCGGCGATCCTGGGAGCATGGGCGAAGCTCAGGGCCGAGCTGACCGGCGACCCGGCCATGCCCGCCGGGATCGCCAGGGCCGCCGCCCTGCACCTCGAGAATGCCATGCGCTTCGGCCGGACGGTGGCGGAGAGGTGGCTGGCCTCGGGTGTCGCGCCCTTTGCCGCTTGCGCGCGGAGCTGACCGGAGCCTAACAAGGTGTTGTGATCCAAGGGAGGAGAAGCTTCATGTCGACAGTTCCCGCGACGTGCCGATGGGGCGCGCGCACCACGAGCGTCGTATCGCTCGCTGCCTGCACGGCGTTGATGGCGCTGACCGCCGGCGCGCCGCAGCCGCGGGCGGCCGAGTACACCATGGCCATCGCGCACCTGCTGCCGGAGGAGATCACCAGCAACGAGGTGCAGCCTTCGCTCAAGCACTTCGAGGCGCTGGTCGAATCGGCGACCGACGGCGCCATCGACGTGCAGATCTTCGGCGGCGGCCAGCTCGGCTCCGAGGTCGAGACGGCGCAGCAGGCCCAGGATGGCCAGCTCCTGCAGGCGACCGTCATCTCGTCGGGTGCCATGTCGTCGTTCTATCCGAAATACCAGATCATCACCGCACCCTTCCTCTTTCCCAACTACCGCACCGCCTGGGCCTTCCTCGACGGCGACTGGAATGCCGAGTTCATGCGGGGCACGATAGAGGCGGCGGGGCTTCGTTACCTCGGCACGTTCGACGACGGCGGCGGGTTCGTCGCGTTCACCAACAACAAGCACCTGATCAAGACGGTCGACGACCTCCAGGGCATGAAGATCCGCGTCGAGGAGAACCCGGCCCACGTCGCGGTCATGAAGGCGCTCGGCGCCTCGGCGACGCCCTTGCCCTGGGGCGAGGTGGTGACGGCGCTCGGCACCGGGCTCGCCGACGGCCAGTTCAATGCGCCGGGTGTGAGCAAGTACTTCAAGCTCTGGGAGGTCAACGACTACACCACGCTCAGCGGCCACATCTACAACACGCAGCCCTGGGTGGTCAGCGAGACGTGGTTCCAGTCGCTGCCGGAGGAATACCGGGACATCATCGTCACCGCGGCGCGCGAGTCGATCGCCATCGGCCACGGGGTCGCGGCACTCCAGGCGATCGACGGCTGGCAGGCCTCGTGCGCGAACTTCAAGGAATGCTACGTCCTGCCGCAGTCGGAACGCGACAAGATGGCGGCGATCGCGCGCCCGGCCTGGAAGGAGTGGATCACCACGGACTTCGGCATGGACGCGCAGCTCGTCGACGACCTCCTGGCCGAGGTCAGCCGGACCTCCGAGGAGACCAGCGCCCACGATATCGAGCTCTATGGCCAATGACTTAGCGAGCGACGGGCGCCGGCGGGATTCCGTCGGCGCCGCGCCGCCGGCGACGGCGCTCGGCCGCCGTCTCGAGGCCGTCAGCGCCGGCCTCGACGAGATCGTGATGATCGCCTGCATCGCCTGCATCCTGGTGATGCTCGGCATCTCGTTCATCGGCGCCTTCTACATGATCGTCACGGGCGACGCGCTGAGCTGGACCTACTCGCTGGCCCGGCTCTTCATCCCCTGGCTGGCGCTGCTCAGCATCACCATCGCCTATCGGGCGGGCGAGCACATCGCGATGGCCTCGCTCCTCACGATCCTGCCGCGATGGCTGCGCTCGGTGCTGAAGGTCGTCAACGTGGCCGTCGCAGCGCTCTTCGCGGGCCTGCTCGTCTGGTACGGCTGGTTCTACGCGATGAGCGCCAGGCAGCTCTACATGGTCTCCGACCAGATCCAGATCGATGCCCGCTGGGTCGCCGCCGCCGTGCCGGTGACCGGCGCCATCCTGATCGTCCACATGCTGTGCGGGCGGCTGATGACCGACCCGGCGCCCGGCCTCGAGGAGCCGTTCGCCGATCTCGGCAGCGGGGAGCGGCAGGCATGACGGCGGCAATCTCCGTCTTCATGGCGCTGCTTTTGATCGGCACGCCGATCGCGATCGTGATGACGATGTCGGGGCTCGCGGGCGCGGTCCAGATCGGCGGCACGGGCTTCCTTGGGATCATCGCCGAGCGCATGTTCTCGGGCGTCTCCGGCTATCTCCTGATGGCCATCCCCTACTTCATCTTCACGGCCGAGCTGATGAACGAGGCCGGGCTCACGGCGCGGCTGATCGGCTTCAGCAACGCGCTGCTCGGCCGCGTCCGCGGCGCCTTGAGCCACGTCAACATCACGGTCAGCCTGTTCTTCGCCGGGCTCACCGGGGCGGCGATCACCGACACGGTGGCGATCGGCAAGATCATGATCCCGGCGATGAAGAAGGAGGGCTACAGCGCGGAGTACAGCGCCGCGGTGACGGCCTGCTCCTCGATCATCGGGCCGATCATCCCGCCCAGCATCGTCATGGTCGTCTACGCCTCGATCCTGCGCGACGTCTCGGTGATCCAGCTCTTCACGGCGGGGATCGTGCCGGGCCTGCTGATGACGGGGATGCTGCTCGCGACCAGCGGCCTGATGGCCTGGATCTACCGCTTTCCCAGGCACGGCGACACCGATCTGCGCTCGGCCGCGCGCGCCTTCGTGCCGACGATTCCAGCCCTTCTGGTCCCGCTGATCATCCTCGGCGGGATCATCGGCGGCTTCACCACCGTCACCGAGGCCTCGGCCTTCGCCGCCGTCTACACGATCGCGATCGGCTTTCTCGTCCACCGCTCGCTGAGCCTGGCGAAGATCTGGCGTGCCCTGAAGGCGACGGTGGTGTTCAGCGGCGTCGTCTTCTTCCTCCTCGCGGCGTCGACCGTGCTCGGCTGGTTCGTGACGCGCTCCGGGATCGCGCGCGACGCCGCGTCGATCATCGCCGACATCAGCACGAACTGGGTGATCCAGATCATGCTGGTGAACCTGCTCCTGATCCTGCTCGGCACGGTGCTCGACGTCCTGCCGGCGCTGGTGGTGGTGGCCCCGGTCCTGGTGCCCGCCATGACCCAGCTCGGCTTCGACCCGCTGCACTTCGCGATGGTGATGATCCTGACGCTGAACGTCGCCAACATCACGCCGCCGGTCGGCATGACGCTGATGACGGCAGCACAGATCGCCGGCGTCCCCTACGAGCGGGCGATCGTCGCCTCGCTGCCGTTCCTCTTCACCCATCTCCTCGTGGTCGTCATCGTCTCGCTCTGGCCAGGGCTGATCCTCTGGCTGCCGTCCTTCCTCTGAAGGTCGTTCAGGCGATCCGGTGGCGGCGCCAGTCGGGCGGGTCGGGGCTGAGGTGGTGGTGGGCGACCGCGAAGACCCGCGTGTCGCCGAGGAGGAAGGCGCTGAAGCCACAGGCGAAGTGGCCGGCGATGGCCGGATCGAGGACGTTGAGGCCGCCCGTGTAGGCGCCGAAGGCGGGGAGCAGCAGGAGTTCCCTGCTGGCGGCGAAGCAGGGCCGGGTGGTCCGCTGGCGGGCCTGCGCGAGCCGCGCCTTGGGGTGGAGGTGGCCGGCGATCGTGGCACGTTCGCCGGGTGCGGCCGGCGGGATGTGGGTCAGATGGAGGCGGCCGAGCTCGGCCGTGTCGACCACCTCGCCGCCGAGCTCGGCCGGCGGGTGCGGGTCGTGATTGCCGCGCACCCAGAGCCAGCTTCGGCCCGAGACGAGGGTCTCGAGCGCGCGGCGGGCGTCCAGGTCGAGGGCTTCGGGACCTGCCCTGTCATGGAAGGCGTCGCCGAGGCTGACCACCAGCCTCGGCCGGTGGCGCTGCACCGCCCAGTCGAGGCGGCGGAGCGTGCGGGCGGTGTCGTAGGGCGGCAGCAGGGTGCCGCGGCGGGCGAAGGCGCTGCCCTTCTCGAGATGCAGGTCGGCGACGACGAGGCAGCGGTGGGCGGGCAGGTGAACGACGCCCAAGGGATCGAGCTCGACCACCTCGCCGCCGTGATCGAGGGTGAGCGGCTTGATTGCGGTCATGCGGGCTCGGCCAGCGCTTCGGCGACCAGCTCCGAGGTCAGCTCCTCGAGGGTCTGGTCGAGATCG
This sequence comes from uncultured Geminicoccaceae bacterium, assembly GCA_964393275.1. GTDB lineage: Bacteria > Pseudomonadota > Alphaproteobacteria > Geminicoccales > Geminicoccaceae > SLRI01. The sequence continues at coordinate 21,031 of CAYMTA010000058.1, forward strand.
CCGGCGTCGACCCGCTCACGGCCGATGCCGGCGATGATCGAGACGGCGAAGGGCGAGATGCGGTCGAGCCGCCGGTGGCGGATGCGGCCCTGGACGGATGTGAGGAGGTCCGCGAGGCGGCGGATGTCGGTGAGCCCGGCGGCGGCTTCCGCGCGCGCGGCCTTCAGGAGGACGTGATCCGGCTCGTGCTTGCGCAGCACGTCGTAGATCAGGTCGGCATTGAAGGTGACCTGGCGGCCGGTCTTCTCCTGGCCCGGGTGGCGGCGCTCGATCAGCCCGGCGACGACCGCGCAATTGCGGAAGATGCGCTTGACCATGCTGCTCTCGGCGATCCACTCCTCGAGATCGTCGCCGAGCATGTCGACATCGAAGAGGGCCTCGACATCCGGGCATTCGCCCAGGCTCCAGGTGGCGATGCAGTAGTCGGAGGCGACGAAGCCGATGGGCCGTGCGCCCATCCGCTGCAGGCGGCGGGTGAGCAGCATGCCGAGGGTCTGGTGGGCGTTGCGGCCGACGAAGCTGTAGGCCACGAGAAAATGCCGGCCGGCGCGCCAGAAGCTCTCGACCAGGAGCTCGTCGGCGGCGACGAGCGCGGAATGGCGGCGCTGCAGCTCGAGCCATTCGCGCACCGGTGCCGGGAGAGCCGGCCAGTGGGCGGGCTCCGCCAGAAGGCGGCGGACGCGATGGGCGAGCTGGCTGGTGAGCGGCAGCCGGCCGCCGGCATAGGCCGGGATCTTCGGCTCCTTCGTGCCTTTGGCGAGCGACGCGATCACCTCGTTCTGGCGGATGCCCTCGAAGGCGAGCACGCGGCCGGCGAAGAGGAAGCTGTCGCCCGGTGTCAGCATCGAGACGAAATACTCCTCGATCTCGCCGAGCGGCCGGCCGCGGCCCCGGCTCCCACCCAAGCGGACGCGCATCACCGGGGCCACGACGATGGTGCCGATGTTCATCCGGTAGCCGCGCACCAGCCGGCGGTCGGTCAGGTGCCAGAGCCCGTCCGGCCCCTGCTCGAGGCGGCGGTAGCGCTCGTACTGGCGAAGCGCGTAGCCGCCGGTGGCGACGAAGTCGAGCACGGCGTCGAAGTCGGCCCTGGGCAGCTCCGCATAGGGCTGGGCGCGGCGGACCTCCTCGAAGAGGGCGTCGGCGTCGAAGGGGCCGCTGCAGGCGACGCCGGTGACGTGCTGGGCGAGCACGTCGAGGGCGGCCGTGAGCGGCGGCGCGCCATCGAGCTCGCCGGCCTCGATCGCCTCGATGGCGGCGATGCACTCCAGGACCTCGAAGCGGTTGGCCGGCACCAGCACGGCCCGGGACGCCTCCTCGAGCCGATGGTTGGCGCGGCCGATGCGCTGCAAGAGGCGGCTCGCCCCCTTGGGAGCGCCGATCTGCAGCACGAGGTCGACATCGCCCCAGTCGATGCCGAGGTCGAGCGAGGAGGTGCAGACCACACCGCGGAGCGCACCCTTGGCCATGGCGGCCTCGACCTTGCGGCGCTGCTCGACGGCGAGGCTGCCGTGATGCAGGGCGATCGGCAGGCTCTGGCGGTTGATGCGCCAGAGGGCGGCGAAGAAGAGCTCGGCCAGGGCGCGGGTGTTGACGAAGACGAGGGCGGTGCGCACGGCCAGGAGGCGGGCATAGACGGCCTCGGCCGAATAGAGGGCGGCATGGCCGGACCAGGGCATGGCGGCCTCGGCATCGGCGATGACGATCTCGGGGGCGACCCCCTGCTCGGCCTGGACGATGCGGGCGCGCGCCGGGTCGGGCGAGAGGAAGCGCAGCAGCGCCGGCGGGTCGGCCACGGTGGCGGAGAGGCCGACGAAGCGGGCCTCGGGTGCGAGTGACCGCAGCCGCGCCATGCCGAGGCTGAGCAGCGCACCCCGCTTGCTCTCGGCGATGCTGTGCAGCTCGTCGAGGATGACGCAGGCGAGGTTCTGGAAGTAGGTTGCGGCATTCTCGTAGCTTAGCAGCAGCGCCAGGGATTCCGGCGTGGTGAGCAGGATCTGCGGCGGGTGGGTGCGCTGGCGCTGGCGGCGGTTGGCCGGGGTGTCGCCGGTGCGGACGGCGTAGGTGACGCCGAGGCCCATCTCGGCCAGCGGGGCCTCGAGGTTGCGGGCGATGTCGGTGGTCAGCGCCTTCAGGGGCGAGACGTAGAGCGTGTGCAGGCCGGTGGTCGGCCGCTCCGCGAGGTCGACGAGGCTCGGCAGGAAGCCGGCCAGCGTCTTGCCGCCGCCCGTCGGGGCGATCAGCAGCGTGTCGCGGCCGGCCCTGGCCTCGGCCAGCATGGCGAGCTGATGCGCGCGCGGCCGCCAGCGGCGGCTCTCGAACCAGGCGGCGAAGGGCCGCGGCAAATCGCTGGCGGTCGTGGACATCCGGGCCTTTGGCTCTTACCAACGGGCACGCCCCTCGAGGGCATCAACGGGCCGAAACTAGGCCCCGCATCCTGTGTGGCAATCGATGGACGTGGAAACGCTTCGCGCCAGCAAGGCCTGGCCGATCACCGAGGCCCTGGCGCTCCTGCAGCGGATCGAGAAAAAGCCGCCCGCCAAGGGCTTCGTGCTGTTCGAGACCGGCTACGGGCCCTCGGGCCTGCCGCATATCGGCACGTTCGCCGAAGTCTTCCGCACGACCCTGATCCGCCAGGCCTTCCACCGGCTCTCGGACGTGCCGACCAGGCTCTACGCCTTCTCGGACGACATGGACGGGCTTCGGAAGCTGCCGGACAACATCCCGCACCCGGAGACGATCGAGGCCTATCTGCAAAAGCCCTTGACCGCCATTCCCGACCCTTTCGGCACGCACGAGAGCTACGGCCAGCACATGAACGCGCGGCTCAAGGCGTTCCTCGACCGCTTCGGCTTCGATTACGAGTTCAAGAGCGCCACCGAGGAATACAAGAAGGGCACGTTCAACGAGGTGCTGCTGCGCGTGCTCGAGCGGCACGAGGCGGTGGCCGACGTGGTCCGCCCGCATCTCGGGCCCGAGCGGCGGGCGAGCTACAGCCCGATCCTGCCGATCTCGCCCAAGTCCGGGCGCGTGCTGCAGGTCAGAATCGAGGAATGCCGGCCGCAATCGGGCACGGTGGTCTTCCGGGACGAGGACGGCACGCTGACCGAGGTGCCGGTCACGGACGGGCACTGCAAGCTGCAGTGGCGGGCCGACTGGGCGCTGCGCTGGACGGCGCTCGAGGTCGATTACGAGATGTCGGGCAAGGACCTGATCGATTCGGTCAAGCTCGGCAGCCAGATCTGCCGAGTGATGGGTGGCACGCCGCCCCTGGGCTTCACCTACGAGCTGTTCCTCGACGAGAACGGCGAGAAGATCTCGAAGTCCCGGGGCAACGGCATCACCATCGACGAGTGGCTGCGCTACGCCACGCCCGAGAGCCTGATGCTCTTTCTCTACCGCGATCCGAAGAAGGCGAAGAAGCTCTTCTTCGACGTGATCCCGAGGAACGTCGACGACTACGAGAGCTTCGTCGGCGCCTTTGAGGACCAGCCGGCGAAGGAGAAGCTCGGCAACCCGGTCTGGCACATCCACGATGGCGCCCCGCCGACGCGTGCGGTGCCGATCGGCTTCTCGATGCTCTTGAACCTCGCAGCCGTGGTCAACGCCGAGGACCCGGAGGTGCTCTGGGGCTTCATCCGCCAGTACAGCCCGGCGCTGACGCCCGAGAGCGAGCCGCGCCTCGCCCGGCTCGTCGATCACGCCATCGCCTATTACCAGGACCGGGTGCGGCCGGAGAAGCGGCACCGGGTGCCGGATGCGACCGAGCGGGCGGCCATGGCAGAGCTCGAAAGGGTGCTGGCCGGGCTCGCCGAGGGGACGCCCGGCGAGGCCATTCAGAACGAGGTCTACGAGATCGGCAAGCGGCACGACTTCGCCAGCCTGCGGGACTGGTTCAGGGCACTCTACGAGGTGCTGCTCGGCCAGGAGCAGGGGCCGCGCTTCGGCTCGTTCGTCGCCCTCTACGGCGTCGCCAACACGCGGCGGCTGATCAGGGAAGCCTTGGGCGAGCCGGCCGGAGCCATCCCGGGGTGAGCGAGTTCTCGACCGGGCTCGAGACCCGTGCCCTGGCGCTCGCCGTGCTCGACGCGGCGCTCAACGATCGTGCCCCGGCCGAGACGCGCTTCGCGGCCGAGGCGGCGGCGACGCGGCTCGAGCCGCGCGACCGCGCCTTCGCCCGGCTGCTCTATACGACCGTGCTGCGCAACAAGGCGGTGCTGGACGCGGCCCTCCTGCCGCTCTTGCGCCACCCGCCGCCGCACAAGAGCGGCATGAACCTGCTCCGGCTGGGGGCCGCCCAGCTTCTCTTTCTCCAGACCCCGCCGCACGCGGCGGTCGGCCAGACGGTGGAGCTCGCGAAGAAGCGGCGGATCGCCCCGCCGGCCCTGGTCAACGCGGTGCTGCGCCGGCTGGTCGGCAGGAAGCCGCCGGAGGTCGACCCGCTCGCCACCCTGCCGGACTGGCTGCGGGCGAGCTGGAGCACGGCCTATGGCGCCGAGACGGCGGCCGCGATCGCCACGGTGCTCGGCCAAGAGCCGCCGCTCGATCTCTCGGTCAAGACGGACGTGGCGGGCTGGGCGGCGCGGCTCGGCGGCGAGGTGGTCGGGCCGGCGACGGTCCGCTTGCGCGAGGCCGGGGCGATCGAGCGGCTGCCGGGCTATCGGGCCGGGGCCTGGTGGGTGCAGGACCTGGCGGCCAGCCTGCCGGCCCGGCTGATCGGGGCGAAGCCCGGCATGGCCGTGCTGGATCTCTGCGCCGCACCCGGCGGCAAGACGGCGCAGCTCGTCCTGGCCGGGGCCGCCGTGACCGCGGTCGAGCGGGAGCCGGCGCGGGCCGAGCGCCTGGCCGACAACCTGGAGCGGCTCGGGCTCAGGGCCGAGATCGTCGTCGAGGACGCGCTCGATTATGCGCCGAAGGCACCCTTCGACGCGGTGCTCCTCGATGCGCCCTGCTCGGCCACGGGCACCATCCGCCGCCATCCGGACATTCTCTGGGGCAAGACCGAGGCCGACGTCACGCGGCTCGCCGGGCTGCAGGGCCGGCTGCTCGACGCGGCGGCCCGGCTGGTCCGACCCGGCGGGACGCTGGTCCATGCCGTCTGCTCGCTCGAGCCCGAGGAGGGTCCGGCCGTGGTCGAGGCGTTCCTCGTGCGCCATCCGGGCTTCGAGCGCCGGGCGATCACGGAGGCCGAGACCGGCCTCGCACCCACGGCGGCCGGCGATCTGCGCACCCATCCGGCGCTGCTGGCCGAGAAGGGGGGCATGGACGGCTTCTTCATCGCCCGCTTCACGAAAAAGAGCTGAGATGCCCCGTATCCTGCCGCGCCGTGCCCTGCTCTCGGTCTTCGACAAGACCGGGCTGGTCGAGCTCGCCGGCACGCTGGCCGGCCATGGCGTCGAGCTGATCTCGACCGGCGGCACGGCGCAGGCGCTCCGCGCGGCCGGGCTCGAGGTCACCGACGTCGCCTCGGTCAGCGGCCGGCCGGAGATCCTGGACGGCCGGGTGAAGACGCTGCAGCCGGAGATCCACGGCGGCATCC
>CAYMTA010000059.1:0-26047 GCA_964393275.1 uncultured Geminicoccaceae bacterium
AAGCTGGCCAAGGGCGAGCTGGTCGGCTGCTTCGGCCTGACCGAGCCCGACCATGGCTCGGATCCGGGCGGGATGACCACCCGGGCGCGCAAGGCCGAGGGCGGGTTCCGGCTGAGCGGCGCCAAGACCTGGATCACCAACAGCCCGATCGCCGATCTCGCCATCGTCTGGGCCAAGACCGACGACGGCGAGATCCGGGGCTTCATCGTCGAGCGCGACATGCAGGGCTTCGAGACGCCCAAGATCGAGGGCAAGTTCAGCCTCCGGGCCTCGATCACCGGCATGATCCAGCTCGACGACGTGCTCGTGCCGGAGGCCAACCTGCTGCCCAACGTCAAGGGTCTCAAGGGTCCCTTCGGCTGCCTCAACCGGGCCCGCTACGGCATCGCCTGGGGCACCATGGGAGCCGCCGAGTTCTGCTGGCACGCCGCCCGCGACTACACGCTCGACCGCAGGCAGTTCGGCCGGCCGCTCGCCGCCAACCAGCTCATCCAGAAGAAGCTCGCCGACATGCAGACCGAGATCACGCTCGGCCTCCAGGCGGCGCTCCGCGTCGGCCGGCTGTTCGACGAGGGCGTGGCCGCCCCCGAGATGATCTCGCTCATCAAGCGCAACAATTGCGGCAAGGCGCTGGATATCGCCCGGGCGGCCCGCGACATGCACGGCGGCAACGGCATCTCCGACGAGTACCATGTGATCCGCCACGTCATGAACCTCGAGGCGGTCAACACCTACGAGGGCACCCACGACATCCACGCGCTCATTCTCGGTCGCGCCCAGACCGGCCTGCAGGCTTTCTCCGGCTAGAGCCCGCTGCCCGCCGGCTCAGGGATCGAGCGGAAAGCCCGCGGCCTCCTCCACCGCCCCGAGCAGTGTCGGCGTCGTGGCAAGGACGGCCCGCGGCTCGACCAGGCTCGCCCCCCTGGTGTAGTGGCTGGCGACGCCTCCCGCGGCCTCGACCAGCGCCAGGCCGGCGAGCACGTCCCAGCTCATGCAGTGGCGCGTGATGGTGCCGTCGAGGCGGCCGTCCGCGACATGGCAGAGATGGAGGGCGCTCGAGCCCGACCGGCGATGGTCGAGCGACAGGCCGTTGAGGCGCTCGACCATCTCGGCGTATTCCCGGGCGTCCTGCTTAAAGTTGAAGCTGAGCCCGACGCAGGCTTCGGCCAGCGGGCGTTTCGACACATGGATCGGCTGGCGGTTGCGGGTGGCGCCCCGGCCCCGCCTGCAGGCGAACATCTCGTCGTGGATCGGATCGTAGGTCAGGCCGATCTCGGTTGTCCCGTCGACCACATAGGCCATCACGCAGCACCAATAGGGCATGCCCCGCAGGAAGTTGCTGGTCCCGTCGATCGGATCGATGACCCAGACACCGGGCGCCTCGGCGAAGCCGGCTGCGGCACCATCCTCCTCGCCGATGATGGCATCCTCGGGAAACAGCCGGCCGAGCTCGTCCCGGATCGCGCGCTCGACCGATTGGTCGGCGATGCTGACGAGATCCTGCAGACCCTTGTGCTCGATCACCAGCTCATCGCGCCGCCGGAAGTAGTCCAGCGCCAGTCGCCCGGCGGCATGGAGAATCGGCACTCCGGCCTGGAGGCGATGGTCGATCTCTTCATCATTCATCGGCTGGTCCGTTCAAGGGGACTGGGGCGTTCAGCGGGGCTCGCCCATGCGGTGGCCAAGCGGTGGCCGAGCAGCGACACCCTGGCGGGCTCCGGGGTGGCCACGGCCCGCTCGAGCGCGCTGCCCTGGGCGAGCACGACCAGGAGCCGGCGGGCCCGGGTCATGGCGGTGTAGAGCAGTTGCCGGCGCAACATGCGGCCGTGCTCGTGCAAGAGCAAGAGCACGACTGCGGGGTATTCCGAGCCTTGCGCCTTGTGCACCGTGATGGCGTAGGCCGAGACGAGCTGGTCGGCCATGTCGAAGCCGTAGACGACCAGGCGATCGTCGAAGCGGACCTCGAGCAGTCGGGCGGAAGTGTCGATCTTCTGGATGATGCCGAGATCGCCGTTGTAGACCTCGCGGCCATGATCGTTCTCGGTCTGCATCACCTTGTCGCCGACGCCGTAGCGCACGCCGAACCGCTCGAACGCCACATCGGGCGACGGGTTGAGCACCTGCTGCAAGGCACGGTTGAGATCGCGCGTGCCGACCGGGCCGCGATTGACCGGCACCAGGATCTGGATGTCGGCGACCGGATCCAGGCCGAAGCGCTCGGGCATGCGGTGCTGGACGAGCTCGATCAGCTTGGCGCGGGCGTCGGCCGCATCCTTGACCCGGATGCCGAAGCAGTCGCCGGCCTCGCCCGTGCCGAAGCGGGGCAGCTCGCCATGGATGACCCGATGGGCACCCTGCACGATGCCGCTCGCCTCCGCCTGACGGAAGACCTCGGTCAGGGCGACGACCGGCATCCTCCCGCTGGCGATGAGGTCGGCCAGCACCTGGCCAGGCCCGACCGGCGGCAGCTGGTCCTGGTCGCCGACGAGCAGGAGCGCCGCCTTGTCCGGCAGGGCGGCGAGAACGCCCTCCATCAGCGGCAGGTCGATCATCGAGGCCTCGTCGAGGATCAGAAGGTCGAGCTCGAGGGGACGGTCGGCGTGGCGCGCGAAGCCGCGCTGGATGTCGGCCTCGAGCAGACGGTGAATCGTCGTGGCCTCGTGGCCGGTGCTTTCGAAGAGGCGCCGTGCCGCACGACCGGTCGGTGCCGCGAGCGCGATCCGCACATGCTGGTGCTCGAGGCAGGCCACGCACGCCCGGACCAGCGAGGTCTTGCCTGTGCCGGGCCCGCCGGTGAGGATGGCGACCTTGGACGTCAGGATCACCCTGAGCGCCTGGGCCTGGCTCGGCGAGAGGTCCAGGGCGAGACGGACGCGCACCCTGGCCTCGAAATCGCCGAGGGCCGGCGGGTCCCAGGGCAAGGCGCCGGCAGTGAGCACCCCCAGCCGCCGGGTGATGGCCGCCTCCGCCGCGTCGAGCTCCGGCAGCAGGAGAAAGACACCGGCCTCGGTGGTGCGCTCGACGACACGCCGCTCGCGGGCCATCGCTTCGGCCACCTCGACCATCGCGGCCGGCGGCTGGCGCGACAAGGCAGCCGCCTCGCTCAGCGCCCGCTCGCGGCGCATGGCGCTGTGGCCGTGCTCGGCATTGCCGCGCAGCGCCTCGAGCAGGGCCGCCCTGAGGCGGACCGGCGCATCGGCTGTGATGCCGAGCTGATCGGCCAGGAGATCGGCCGTGGCAAAGCCGATCCCCCGGATGTCCCGTGCCAGGGCATAGGGGTCCGCCAGGAGCTGCTCGATCGCCCGGCCGCTATAGGCCTCCAGAATGCGACGCGCGCGACCGGGGCCAATGCCCTGGCTCTCGAGGAACAGCAGGATGTCGCGGGTCCCGCCTTCGTCCCGCCAGACCTCCGCGATCCGCTCCGCCGTCCGGGCGCCGATGCCCGGCACCTCCCGCAGGCGCTCCGGTGCGGCGTCGAGCACCTGCCGCAGATCCGCGCCGAAATGATCGACGATCCGCTCCGCCAGGGCTTCGCCGACACCCTTCACGGCACCCGATGCCAGATAGGTCTTGATGCCGTCGTCGCTGGCCGGAGGCAGGAGGGTGATCTGGCTGGCGGCGAACTGGTGGCCCCAGGTCGGATCGTCCTGCCAGTCACCCTCGACCCTAACGACCAGGCCCGGACGGGCGCTCGAAGCTGTCCCGACCACGGTGACCGGCTCGCTCCGGCCCGCAACCTTGATCCTGAGCACGACGAAGCCGGTCGCCGGCTTCTGCACGACGACCCGGTCGACAATGCCAGAAAGGACCCGGCTCGCGGCCACGCGGCAACCTCGCTGCGGCAGGCCCGTGTGGCCCCCCTGCGGACGAGACTAGCCGCGCAGCGATTTGCTCGCTAGGTGGTGGCATCTGTCGCAAGAAGGGACAGAGGTCGAATGCGAACCCTGGACGAGCGCCTGGCGCCGGTCATCGCCCATCGCGGCGCCTCCGCCGATGCACCGGAAAACACCTTGGCGGCATTCCGGCTCGCCGCCGAAGCCGGTGCGACCTGGGTCGAGTTCGACGTCAAGCTCAGCCGTGACGGCCATTGCATCCTCATGCACGACGATCTCCTCAACCGCACCACCGACGGCCGCGGGGAGGTCGCCCAGTACGATCTCGACGAGCTTCGCAAGCTCGATGCCGGAAGCTGGTTCAGCCGCCGCTTCAAGGCCGAGCGCATCCCCACCCTGACGGAGACCCTGGCCCTCTGCCTCGAGCGCGACCTCGACATCAATCTGGAGATCAAGCCCTGCCCCGGTCGGCAGCACGATACGGCCATCCGGGTGGTCGAGGCGCTGCATCGCGAGTGGCCGCCCGGCCGGCCCTGGCCGCTGATCTCAAGCTTCTCCATCGCCTCCCTGGAGGAAGTCAGGAAGCTCGCCCCGGAGATCCCGCGCGGCCTGCTCATCGGCCGCCCGACGCGGCGCGCCCTCGGCATGCTCGACCGACTCGAATGCAGCACCCTGCACTGCGACGCCAAGCGGGCCTCGGCGGAGCTCGTCAGGCACTTGGCCGCGAGCGGCCGGCTGCTGCTCTGCTACACCGTCAACGATGCGAGCCGGGCCCTGCGCCTCCTGGAGATGGGCGTGCGCGCCGTCTTCACCGACCGGCCCGAGTTGATCGGCGAAGCCATCGCCAGGCGCGACGCCCGCCCGGCTCAGTAGCGGCGCAGAAGGCCGACCAGCCGGCCCTGGACGCGGATCTGGTGCGGTCCGAAGATCCGCGTCTCGTAGGCCGGGTTGGCCGGCTCCAGGGCGATGGAGGCGCCACGCCGGCGCAGCCGCTTGAGCGTCACCTCGCGATCCTCGATCAGCGCCACGACGATGCTGCCGTTCTCCGACGTGTCGCAACGCTGGATCACCGCATAGTCGCCGTCGACGATCCCGGCATCGATCATCGAATCGCCGGTCACCTGGAGCACGTAGTGCTCGCCCTCGCCGAGCAGCAGGCCCGGCACGTCGATCGTCGCCGACTGGTCCAGGAGAGCCTCGATCGGCGCACCCGCGGCGATCCTGCCGACCAGCGGCACCGAACGGTTGCCGAGATCGCTGGCCGGGGTCGCCCGCGGCCCGGCGCCAAACCGCCCGCGCACGATATTGCTCTGCTGCCGCTGTCGGCCCGCCCCGCCGAGGCCCATGCCGTCCGCCGCCGGGCCGGGCGTCTCGCCGACCGGAAGACCGTCGAGCGGTGCCCGCACGATCTCGAGCGCCCGGGCCCGATAGGCGAGGCGGCGGATATAGCCGCGCTCCTCGAGGCCGGAGATCAGCCGGTGCACCCCGGACTTGGATTTCAGTTGCAGCGCGTTGCGCATCTCCTCGAACGACGGCGGGACCCGATGCTCGGAGACGTAGGAATGGATGTAGGTCAGCAATTCCAGTTGTCGTTGGGTGAGCAACATCCATCTCCCTGCGGCCCAGCTCCCGGCGACGACGGGCACGACTTTGTTCTATTTAAGTTCTCATCCCTGTCAAGCGCCTTCCGGAACCGCGCCTACCACTTGCCGGCCCGGGGATCAGTCGCGGAGGACCGTCGCCAGATCGATGACCGTGACGGTGGCATCCCGTTCCAGCGGCCCCTCGCGGGGCGGCCGGACCAGCAGGACGTCGGCCGTGGCCAGGGCGGCGAACATCGAGCTGTCCTGTCGCCCGGTGGCGCGAACCGCCCCCTCTTCGTCCCGCTCGGCGCGCAGGTACTCCTGACGCTCGCCCCCCCTGCCGAGCGGCTCGGCGAGCCGGGCCATGCCGCTCGGCAGCGTCGGATCGCGGCCCAACAGGCGCCGGATCGCGCCCCGCAGGAAGACGATGCCACAGACCGCGGCCGAGACCGGGTTGCCCGGCAGGCCCAGCAGCGGCACCAGGCCGATCCGGCCGAAGATGAGCGGCTTGCCCGGTCGCATCCGGATCTTCCAGAAATCCAGCTCGAGGCCGCGCTCGCCGGCGACGCTTTGGACGAGATCGTGCTCGCCGACCGAGGCCCCGCCGCTGGTCACGAGGAGATCGAGCCCCTGGGCGGCATCGAGCCTCGCTGCCAGGGCGGCCGGCTCGTCGAGGGCGATGCCGAGATCGACCGCCTGGCCACCCCAGCTCTCGATCATGGCCGCCAGCGTGAAGCTGTTCGAGCTCGAGATCTGATGCGGCTCCGGCACGCGGCCGGGCAGGACCAGCTCGTTGCCGGTGGCGAGAATGCCGATCCGGGGCTTGCGCCGCACCTCGACCCAGCCGGCACCGAGCGAGGCGGCGAGGCCGATGTGCCTCGGATCGAGCCGCTGGCCCGCACGCAGGCCCGTCCAGCCCGCCTTGTAGTCCAGCCCGCGCTCGCGCACGAAGAGGCCGGGCGAGACCGCCTCCTTCGCCAGCACCCGGCCGCCCTCGGCGACCGCATCCTCCTGGATGAGGATCGCATCGGCGCCATCGGGCAGCAGCCCGCCGGTGAAGATGCGCGCGGCCTTGCCGGGCTCGACCGAAAACGCGGGCGACTGCCCGGCCGCCACCTCGCCCACGACCTCGAGCCAGCTCTCGGCCGTCGTGTCGGCGGCCCTCACGGCATAGCCGTCCATGGCCGAGACGGCGGCCGGCGGCTGGTCGCGAGCAGCGACGATGTCGGCCGCCAGAACCCGCCCGAGCGCCGCTTGCAGCGGCACCGTCTCCGTTGGCAACGCTGACATGGCCGCCAGGATTCGCGCCTGCGCTTCGCCTACCTCGAGCAAGTCAATCACCCCCGCCGGATCGATCGCCATGGAAGTCGCCGGAGCGGCCACCCGCCTTGTGGACGAGGCGGATGCCGCCGATCGTCATGCCGCGGTCGATCGCCTTGCACATGTCGTAGACGGTGAGCGCTGCCACGCTGACGGCGGTCAGGGCTTCCATCTCGACACCGGTCCGGCCCTTGAGCTTGCAGGTCGCGGTGATGCGGATCGCCGGGCCCGCGGGACCTTCGGGCTCCGGCTCGAGCAGGACGTCGACGGCGGTCAGCGCCAGGGGATGGCAGAGGGGGATGAGATCGGCGGTGCGCTTCGCGCCCATGATGCCGGCGAGCTGGGCGATCGTCAGCACGTCACCCTTCTTGATGCCGCCCAGGGCGATCCGCTCGAGCGTCGCCGGCTGCATCGTGATCCGTCCCTCGGCGGTAGCCGTCCGCGCCGTCTCGTCCTTGGCGCCGACATCGACCATGACGGCATTGCCCGAGGCATCGATATGCGTCAGGCCGCTCATGCCGGGACATCGATGCCGAGCAGGCGGCACGTGGCGAGCGTGACGTCGGTCTCGCGCATCAGCGATTCGCCGACCAGAAACGCCTTCGCCCCGACCGCCGCCATCCGCACCAGGTCCTCGTGGCGGTGCAGCCCGCTCTCGGCGACCAGCAGCCGATCGGCCGGCACGAACGGTGCCAGCGCCTCGGTCGTGCGGATATCGACTTCCAGCGTCTTGAGGTTGCGGTTGTTGATGCCGACCAGATCGGCGCCGAGCGCCAGCGCCCGGTCGAGCTCGGCCGCGTCATGCACCTCCGCCAGCACGTCCATCTCGAGCTCCTGTGCCAGGTTGCAGAGTTCCCTCGCCATCCTATCCTCGAGCGCCGCCATGATCAGCAGGATGCAGTCCGCCCCGAGGTGGCGGCTCTCCAGAATCTGGTAGGGCTCGAGCATGAAGTCCTTGCGCAGGACCGGCAAGCTCACGGCCTCGCGGGCCTCGGCCAAAAAGACGTCGTCACCCTGAAAGCTCGGCTTGTCGGTCAGCACGGAGAGGCAGGTGGCGCCGCCGGCCGCATAGGCCCGCGCCAAATCCGCCGGCACGAAATCGGCGCGAATCAGCCCCTTGCTCGGTGACGCCTTCTTGATCTCCGCGATCAGCGCGAGCCCACCCCGCCCGACCGTCGCCTCGAGGGCGCGCCTGAAGCCCCGGACGTGTTGCGCTCCGCCCAGGAGCCGCTCGAGATCGCCCGTCGGCAAGGCAGCCTTGCGCGCCTCGACATCGAGGCGCTTCGCGGCGCAGATCCGCTCCAGCACGTCGCTCATTAGTGCACCCTCCGCTCTGGAAGGTTTGCGCTGGAAGGTGCGAGACTTCCGCTTCCGGTTGCCTGTCGCGACGGCCAGGGCTGTAGCGCCAGGCGTGTGATCCCGGAGCGCCGGATAATGGGCTTCCCGCCGCACCTCCCAACCGGAGTGAGTGTAGCACCGATCAAGGAGGCTTGGGGATGACCCGTGTCGTTGGATTGGATTGGGGCGGTGCCGCGCGCGCCATCTGCGTGATCGACGCCGCGACCGGCGCCGTCGCCGACCGCTTCGAGATCGCGCATGACGCGGCGGGGTTGCGAGAGCTCGGGACAAGTCTCGCCCGTCACGGTGCGCCCGCCGAGCTGCCGGTCGCCATCGAGCAGCCCTCGGGCCTGATCGTTGACGCGCTGGTCAGGGCGGACCACCCGGTGGTCCCGCTCGATCCGAACGTCGTCAAGGCCTCGCGGCCGCGCTATCGCGCCGCCGGCGGCAAGGACGATCGGGGCGACGCCTACCTGCTCGCCGATCTCTTGCGCACCGACGGACACAGGTTTCGTCCGCTCAGCCCGCTCTCCGACGCGACCCGCAGCCTGCGCGCCCTGGTCCGCGGTCGCGGCGATCTGGTCAGAACCCGCGTCGGCCTGGGCAATCAGCTGCGCAGCCTGCTCGAGAGCTTCTGGCCCGGTGCTGCCGCCATCTTCGCCGATGTCGACAGCCCCATCGCCCTCGCCTTTCTCGGCAGATACCCGACCCCCGATGCCGCGGCACCCCTCGGGCCGAAGCGCCTCGCCGGCTTTCTCGCCCAGCACCGCCATTGCGGCAGGCGCACAGCCGAGGAATTGCTGGCCCGTCCGCGTGCCGCGCCGACCGGCCTCGCCGACGACATGGAGACCGAGGCGAAGGGCGAGCTGGCTCGCGCCCTCGTCGCCGTCCTCGCCCCGCTGACCGCCCGCATCGCCGAGCTGCCGGATGGACCCGTCATCATGAGCTTCCCCCGCGCCGGGCAAATCTGCGCCGCCCAGATCCTCGCCGAGCTCGGCGACGACCGAACCCGCTATCTGACCGCCGACCAGCTCGCCGCCGAGGCAGGCTGCTGCCCCGTCACCCATCAGTCCGGCAAAAGCCGCGGCGTCTCCTGCCGCTGGGCCTGCAACTGAAGGCTGCGCGCCGCTATCGCCTGCTTGGCCAACGGCTCCCGACGCGACTCCCAATGGGCCGCCGCCATCTACAACAAGGCCCGCGCCAGAGGATGCCGACATCCCCACGCCATCCGCATCCTCGGACGAGCCTGGATCCGTATCCTCTACCGCGCCTGGGCCGACCAAATACCCTAAAATCCCGCCAAACATGGCGCACTCAACATAACAGGTTGATGACACAGGCTGTCTCACGTCCGGTCCTCTCCAGAGCCGCGCGCGCGGCGCAGGCCGGCCAGATGGCTGAGCCTCTCCTTCAGGCGCTTCTCCAGGCCCTCCTCGGTTGGAGCATAGAAGGATGGCCGATCCATCCCTTCGGGGAAATAGCCCTGGCCGGAGAAATGGTCCGAGGCGTCGTGATCGTAGGCATAGCCCTGGCCATAGCCGAGCGCCTTCATGAGCCTAGTCGGCGCGTTGAGGATGTGGGCGGGCGGCATCAGCGAGCCGTGCTCCTTGGCGCTGCGGCGGGCGGCGCCGAAGGCCCGATAGACGGCGTTGGACTTGGGGGCGAGCGCCAGGTGAACGGCCACCTGGGCCAGGGCCAGCTCACCCTCGGGGCTGCCGAGCCGCTCGTAGACCTCGGCGGCGGCGACCGCCTGGACGACCGCCTCGGGCTGGGCGAGACCGATATCCTCGTTGGCCATGCGGATCAGCCGACGGGCAATGTAGCGTGGGTCCTCTCCGCCCTCGAGCATCCGGCAGAGCCAGTAGAGGGCCGCGTCGGGGTCGGAGCCGCGCACCGATTTGTGCAGGGCCGAGATCAGGTTGTAGTGCGCCTCCTGCTGCTTGTCGTAGATCGGCAGGCGGCGGCTCAGCACTCGGCCCATGGCCTCCACGTCGAGGACAGGCTCGCCCGGCAGATCGGCCAAGCTCTCGGCCATATTGAGGAGATAGCGCCCGTCGCCATCGGCGAGCTGGGCCAGTCGGACCCTGGCCCGCGGCTCGAGCGGCAGGGGATGGCCGATGGCCGTTTCCGCCCGCTCGAGAAGCTGCAGGAGCGCTGCCTCGCCAAGGCGACTCAGAACGACAACGAGGCAGCGCGAGATGAGCGCCGGGTTGAGGGCGAAGGACGGGTTCTCGGTGGTTGCCCCGATCAGGCTAACCGTGCCGGCCTCGACCTCGTGCAGGAGACCGTCCTGCTGGGCACGATTGTAGCGATGGATCTCGTCGATGAAGAGGACTGGGCGGCGACCCGCGACGGCGAATCGCCGCGCTGCCTCGAATGCCTTCCTGAGCTCGACGACACCGGACATGACAGCCGAGAGTGGCAGGAGCTCCTGTCCGACCTCGCTGGCAAGCAGGCGGGCGAGCGTGGTCTTGCCGCAACCGGGCGGACCCCAAAGAATCAGCGAGCCGAGGTTCTTGTGGGCCAGCATCCGCCCGAGCGGTGACTCTGGAGCGAGCGCCGCATCCTGGCCGACCAGCTCCGCCAGTCTCTGCGGCCGCAGGCGCTCGGCGAGCGGCGCTTCGGCATTTGCACGGCGCTTCGGCGGAGAGGCCGGATCCGTCGTAAAAAGATCGGCTTCAGTCATGCCGGCAAGCCGCCACTCAACTGATCGTCAGGTCGAAGAGCTGGCCGCCACGGCGCACCGTGACCACCCAGCGCCGGGCACGCTGGCCGAGCAGCCGCTCCAGCTCGGCCGTGCTCGTCACCACTTCGCCATTGACGGCATGAATGGCATCGCCCGGGCGCAGGCCGAGCCGGGTTGCGAAGCTGCCGCGCTCGATGGTCAGCACCGCTACCCCGGAATCGAACGGATCGAGCCCGAGGCTCTGGTCCAGGGCCGGCGAGAGATTGGCGACGGTAATGCCGCTGAGCGGCTGGTTGCCCGAGAGCGTGCGCCGGTCGGCGGGCGGCTCGGCTGGGGCCGCCTCGAGCGGCAGATCGAGCGTGAGACGCTCGCCCCGGCGGAGCACCGTGAGTGGCACGGTATGCCCGAGCGGCTCCAGCGCCAGCCGGAAATTCAGGCCAGGCGCGTCGTTGACCTCCACGCCTCCCACCGCGGTGATGACATCACCGGATCGCAGGCCTGCGGCGGCCCCTGCGGCTCGCGGGTGCACCCGCTCGATCAGCACACCTTGCGGCCGGTCGAGACCCAGCGCTTCCGCCGAACTGGTGTCGACCGGAGCGTAATCCGCGCCGAGCCAGGGCCGTGCCGTGCCGATGCCCTGATCGATCCCAGCGAGACGAGCGGCAACCAGATTGGCCGGGATGGCGAAACCGATGCCAATCGATCCGCCGCCGCGCGTAAAGATGGCGGTGTTCACCCCGATCAACTCGCCGGTCATGGAGACCAAGGCACCCCCCGAATTGCCTGGATTGATGGCGGCATCTGTCTGAATGAAGGACACGTCGCCACTCCCGCCGGGCGCGGCGCGCGCAGCAGCCGAGATGATGCCGGAGGTGACCGTCTGGCCGATGCCGAATGGATTGCCAATGGCGAGCACGAGATCGCCGACCTCGATCTTGTCCGAATCGCCGAGCGGCAGGACGGGGAGATTCTCGCCGGGATGGATGCGCAGAAAAGCCAGGTCGCTGAGCTCGTCCGAGAGAACCACCTCGGCTGGAAATTCGCGGCGATCGCCGAGGACGATGGTAATCTCGTCGGCCCCATCGATGACGTGTCGATTGGTGACGATGAGTCCAGTGGCACGGACGATGACCCCTGATCCAAGAGAGGCCTGCTCGCGCTGCGGACGTGGCCCCGACTTCCCGAACGGGCCGCGCCCACCAAAGAAATGACGAAAGAACGGATCGTCGAAGAAGGTGTCCGCCCCGCCACCAATAGCGCTCCGTCGAGCGGTGACGCTGACCACCGCTGGCGTGGCCGCGCGCACCAGGGGCGCAAACGACAGGTGGATCGCCTCTGCATCGGTCGGAACGATCCGCGAAGCCGCCGACTCCGTGGCAGAAGCGGCAACGCCGAGCTGACCGGTCGGAGCGGCGCAGCCGAACCCGGCGATCAGGCTCAGAACGACGATCAGAGCACGCGCAAGCGACGCCCTCTCGGAACTAGGCGGCGGCCGCCTCACCCTCGTCGTCATCGTGCTGCACCGGCCCCGAATCCTGGCCCTTGGCATCGACGTCACGATCGACCAACTCGATCACGGCCATCGGCGCGTTGTCGCCATGGCGAAAGCCAGCCTTCATGATCCGCACATAGCCGCCCGGCCGCTCCTTGTAGCGCGGCGCCAGAACGTCGATAATCTTGCCTGCGGTCGTCTCGCACCGCAGCCGGGCGATCAGCAGCCGCCGGCCGTGGAGGTCCCCGCTTCTGCCCAGGGTTATCAGCCGCTCCACGATCGGTCGCAGCTCCTTGGCTTTTGGCAGGGTCGTCGTGATCTGCTCGTGCTTGACCAGCGCCTGGGCCATGTTCTGAAACATTGCCCGACGATGGCTCGCTGTCCTGTTCAGCTTGCGGCCGCTGTTCCCGTGACGCATCGCTCGTTACCTGGCACGTTGCCGCGCCAGCCTCCTCATCAAAACGGTTCCTCGACCTTGCGAGCCAGCTCCTCGACATTCTCGGGCGGCCAGCCGGCCACATCCATGCCCAGATGGAGCCCCATGTGAGCCAGCACCTCCTTGATCTCGTTCAAGGACTTGCGCCCAAAGTTCGGGGTCCGGAGCATCTCGCCCTCGGTCTTCTGCACGAGATCGCCAATATAGACGATATTGTCGTTCTTGAGGCAGTTCGCGGAACGCACGGACAGCTCCAGCTCGTCCACCTTGCGCAGCAGGTTCGGGTTGAACGGCAACTCGGGGCGCCGCTCCTGTGGCTGGGCGAGATGGGGCTCGTCGAAGTTGATGAACGGGCCGAGCTGGTCCTGAAGTATGCGCGCGGCAAGCGCCACCGCGTCGTCCGAGCTCACTGAGCCGTCGGTCTCGACCTGCATGACCAGCCGGTCATAGTCGGTCTGCTGCCCGACGCGGGCATTGTCGACCCGGTACATGACCTTGCGCACCGGACTGTAGATGGCGTCGATCGCAATCAGCCCGATCGGCGCATCCTCGGACTTGTTGAGATGTGCCGGGACGTAACCCTTGCCACCCGAGATCGTCAGTTCCATCGAGACCTTGCCGCCTTCGTCGACATGGCAGATCACCTGGTCGGGGTCCATGATCTCGACGTCGTGCGTGGTCTCGATCATGCCGGCGGTCACCACCTTCGGCCCTTCGGCCTTGAGATAGACACGTTTCGGCACGTCGCTGTGCAGCCTGACACCCATCGACTTCAGATTGAGGACGATGTCGGTCACGTCCTCGCGCACGCCGGGAATGGACGAGAACTCGTGCAGCACGCCATCGATCTGAATGGCCGAGACGGCAGCCCCCTGCAATGACGACAGGAGCACCCTCCTGAGCGCATTACCGATGGTAATGCCAAAACCCCGCTCCAGGGGCTCGACGATGATTGTCGCTTCGCGATCCGGCCGCCGTCCGGGCTGGATGTTGAGCTTTTGCGGCTTGATCAGCTCCTGCCAGTTTCTTTGGATCACGAGCTACCTCGCAAGTCAGTGTGGCGTCCCATAAGAACCGAGGTCCTGCGGACGAGGGCGGACACGCGGCCGAGAGACTCGGGACCGGCGCGGCGACCCGTTGGGATCGAGAACGAAGGTGTCAGACCCGGCGGCGCTTGCGCGGCCGGCAGCCATTGTGCGGGATCGGCGTCACGTCGCGGATATTCGTCACCGTGAAGCCGACCGCCTGCAACGCCCGCAAGGCCGACTCGCGGCCCGAACCCGGGCCGCGCACCAGAACCTCGATGGTTCGCATGCCGTGCTCCATAGCCTTCTTGCCGGCTGCCTCGGCGGCCATCTGCGCCGCGAAAGGGGTCGACTTGCGCGAGCCCTTGAAGCCCTGCGAGCCGGCGCTTGACCATGAAATGGCATTACCCTGGGCATCGGCGATGGTGATCATGGTATTGTTGAAGGTGGCATTGACGTGGGCAATGCCCGAGCTGATGTTCTTCCGCTCGCGCCGGCGGAGCTTGGTATCCTGCGCCATGGCCTACTTCTTCACCTTCTTCTTGCCGGCGATCGCCTTGGCCGGTCCCTTGCGCGTACGTGCATTGGTGTGGGTGCGCTGACCGCGTACCGGCAAGCCCTTGCGGTGCCGGAGGCCACGGTAGCAACCCAGATCCATGAGCCGCTTGATGCTCATCGCCATTTCTCTGCGGAGATCACCCTCGACCTTGAGGTCTCGGTCGATCACCTCGCGAATGCGCGCAAGCTCGGCGTCGCTGAGCGTGTTGACGCGCCGTTCGAACGGCACCTCGCACTGCTGGAGAATCTTCTCCGACGTCGTCCGGCCAACGCCATAGATGTAGGTCAAGGCAATCCCGACCGGCTTCTGGGCCGGAACGTTTACACCGGCGATACGCGCCACGAGAGGTACTCCCAAGCTTGCGAAGACAACGTGCAAGCGGTGCTGGGCCGGAATTCCAACCCAGAGCCGCCGAAGTATAGTTCCGAGCCTCGGCCTGTCAATCGGCGCATCGCGACCTCGTGTCGCGGCCCGCGATGTCAGGCGCAAGGGTCAGGTTCGGGAAGCGTGCCCAGGAGTGAGCGCCGCCTCGATCGCTGCCGCCACCTGGTCCACCGGCTGCACGCCGTCGACCGTGTGGAGGATGCCCTTCTCGGCATAGAAGGGCAGGATGGGCGCGGTCTGCGCCCGATAGACCTCGAGCCGCTTTTTCAACGTCTCGACATTGTCGTCGGCGCGAGCCCCACCGGTCTCCTGGATGCGGCTGTTGATCCGCTCGACCAACACAGCCTCATCGACACGGATCTCGATCACCGCGTCGATGGCCTTGCCTTTGGAGCGCAGCATCGCGTCGAGCGCCTTGGCCTGGGCCAAAGTGCGCGGAAACCCGTCGAGAATGAAACCGTTGGCGCAGTCGGGCGCCTCGATCCGCTCTGCGACGACTCCGCAGATCAACTCGTCAGAAACCAGCTTGCCGGAGGCCATGACGCTTTCGGCCTCCCTGCCGATGGCCGTGCCCGCCTCGACCGCTGCCCGAAGCATGTCGCCAGTCGAGAGATGGGCGAGACCACGACCATCGCGCAGCCGCGCCGCCTGGGTCCCCTTGCCCGCGCCGGGCGGTCCGAACAGCACCAGATTCATCAACCCCGCCTCCCCCGCAACCGGGACTTCTTGATCAGGCCCTCATACTGGTGGGCGATCAGATGCGACTGAATCTGCGCCACCGTGTCCATGGTGACAGCGACCACGATCAGCAGGCTGGTGCCACCGAAGTAGAATGGAACCGAATACCGCGAGATCAGGATCTCCGGCATCACGCAGACCGCGGCAAGATAGATGGCACCGACCGTCGTGAGACGGGTCAGCACGTAATCCAGATACTGCGCCGTCCGCTGGCCCGGCCGGATGCCGGGGATGAAGCCGCCGTGCTTCTTCAGATTGTCGGCTGTCTCCTCCGGGTTGAAGACGATCGAGGTGTAGAAGTAGGTGAAGAAGACGATCAGCCCTACCATGATCAGGAGGAACAGTGGTTGCCCGCGGCCCAGCAAGGCGCTGACGACCAGCAGCCATTCCGGCCCGCCCGGTCCGGAGAAGCTGCCGAGCGTCGCCGGCATGAGCAGCAGGGAACTGGCGAAGATCGCCGGGATGACGCCGGAGGTGTTGAGCTTCAGGGGCAGATGCGAGCTCTCGCCGCCGAACATCTTGTTCCCCTGTTGGCGCTTGGGATACTGGACGATGATCCGCCGCTGGGCCCGTTCCATGAAGACGATGAACGTGATGACCGCAAGCCCACCGACCAGGATGGCGATGATGAACAGCGGCGAAAGCGCGCCGGTGCGGCCGAGCTCCAGCATGCTGGCGAGCGCCCCAGGCAGCGTCGCAATGATGCCGACAAAGATGATCAGCGAAATGCCATTGCCGATGCCCCGGGCAGTGATCTGCTCGCCGAGCCACATCAGGAACACGGACCCGCCAACGATAGTGATCACGGTCGAGAGGCGGAAAAAATAGCCCGGGTCGATCACCGCGCTGCCGCCCGGTCCACTCATCGCCTCGAGCCCAACTGACAGTCCATAGGCCTGCACTGCGGAGAGAAGCACGGTGAGGTAGCGGGTATGCTGGTTGATCTTCTTGCGGCCCGCCTCGCCCTCTTTCTTCAGCTGGGCCACCGACGGCGAGATCGCCGTCATGAGCTGCATGATGATCGAGGCGGAGATGTAGGGCAGGATGCCGAGCGCGAAGATCGACATGCGCTCCAGGGCACCACCCGCGAACATGTTGAACATGCCCATGATGCCGCCGGCCTGCTGGGCAAAGATCTGCGCCATGATATGCGGATCGATGCCCGGCAGCGGGATGTAGGTGCCCAAGCGGTAGACGATCAGGCATCCGAGCGCGAACCAAATCCGCCGCTTGAGCTCGGTGGCTTTGGCGAAGGCGCCGAAATTGATGTTCGACGCGAGCTGATCGGCGACGGACGCCATGCGCGTTCCCTCAGGCCTCGCTGTCGGTGCTGGCAGCCAACCCGGCCGATGCCGCGCCAAGCAGCACCACCTTGCCGCCGGCCTTCTCGACCGCAGCGATGGCGGCCTTGCTGGCGCCCGTGACCTCGACGGTCACCGCCGCCTTGAGCTCGCCCTTGGCAAGCAGCCGCACGCCGTCGAGCGCGCGCCTGAGCACCCCCGTCTCTACCAACCGACCAGCGTCGATCGGCGTGGCCGTGTCGAGCTTGCCTGCATCGAGAGCGGACTGGAGCGTGCCGAGATTGAGGACGACGAAGCTTTGACGCGTCGGGTTCTTGAAACCCCGCTTCGGAAGCCGCCGGTAGATCGGCATCTGGCCGCCTTCGAAAATCCGTACGGCGCCGCCAGCGCGGGCCTTTTGACCCTTATGCCCCTTGCCAGCGGTCTTGCCCTTGCCAGAGCCGATACCGCGACCGATCCGCTTGGCCTTGTAGCGAGCGCCGGGATTGTCGCGCAGTTCGTTTAAACGCATCAGTTCTGCTCCGACCTCAGGCGCCGACGATGTCGACGCGGAGGAGGTGTTCGACCTTGCGGATCCGGCCGCGGTTTGCCGGGGTGTCGCTGACCTCCCGGCTCCGGCCGAGCTTGTTCAGGCCCAGCGAGATCAGGGTCCTCTCCTGATCCGCCGGCCGTCCAATGGGGCTGCCGGTCTGGGTGATCTTGATCATCGTAGCGGCTCTGTCAGCCTTGCTGGTGGCGGCCATCGTCTCAAGCCTCCGCCACAGCTTCGACACTCGGCTCCCGCTTGCCGATAATGTCGCGGACGTTCTTGCCACGCTTGGCTGCGACGGTACGCGGGGAACTCATGAGTTGCAGAGCCTCGAAGGTGGCCTTGACCATATTGTGTGGATTGGAGGTGCCAAGAGACTTGGACACGACGTCCTTGATGCCTAGCGCCTCGAGCACCGCGCGCATCGGACCTCCGGCGATGATCCCGGTGCCAGGCGGCGCCGCGCGCAAAACGACGCGACCTGCGCCGAAATGCCCGATGATGTCATGATGCAGCGTGCGGCCCTGGCGCAGCGGCACACGGATCATGCCGCGCTTGGCCTGCTCGGTGGCCTTCCTGACCGCCTCCGGCACCTCGCGCGCCTTGCCACTGCCATAGCCAACTCTGCCTTTGCCGTCGCCGACCACCACCAGCGCCGAAAAGCCGAAGCGCCGGCCGCCCTTCACAACCTTGGCGACGCGGTTGACGTTGACCAGCCGGTCGACGAGTTCCGAATCCTGGCGATCTTCACCGCGCTGTGGACGTGCCATTGGAGTTCCCTATACCGAAATCAAAAAGTCAGGCCACCTTCACGCGCCGCCTCGGCAAGCGCCTTGACCCGACCATGATACTTGTAGCCGCCGCGATCGAACACCACGGATTCGACCCCCACCGCCTTGGCCTTTTCGGCCAGCAACTGACCGACACGCTTGGCTGCATCGATGTCGCCACCAGTCTTCAGATCGGCGCGCAACGGCTGCTCGAGGCTCGAGGCCGCGACCAAAGTGCGACCGGCCGCATCGTCGATGATCTGGCCATAGATATGCTTGCCCGAGCGGAACACCGACAGCCGCGGCCGGCCGTTCGACGCCTGCCGGATGGCGAATCGGGTACGCCGCTGCCGGCGCGTGAATCGTTCACTGGCTTTCAGCATGGCTTATTTCTTCTTGCCTTCCTTGCGGCGGACGATCTCATCGGAGTAACGGACGCCCTTCCCCTTGTAGGGCTCCGGGCGACGGAACGAGCGGATTTCGGCGGCAATCTGTCCGACCCGCTGCCGCTCGAAGCCGGAGATCAGGATGGTCGTCGGTGTCTCGCAGGCGATCTTCACTTCCGGCGGAATCGCGAACTTTATGTCGTGGCTGTAACCGAGCTGAAGATTCAGGATGTTGCCGTCCACATTGGCGCGGTAGCCGACACCTGAGATATCCAGCCGCGTCGTGAAGCCGTCACTGACACCGGTCACCATGTTCTGCACGAGGGTACGGGCGAGGCCCCACATCTCCGCGGCACGTTTGCTGTCGTCGCGCGGCCGAACCGCGAGCGAGCCGTCCTCGAGCGCCACCACCGCCTCGCCCGGCAGGGTCTCCGCGAGCGAGCCGAGCCTGCCCTTGACCTTGACCGTCTGGCCGTCGACCGCGACATCGACGCCGCTCGGGATGGAAACCGGATGTTTACCAATTCGTGACATGATCAAAATACCGTGCAGAGGACTTCGCCGCCAACCTTGGCCTCGCGGGCTTCGGCATCGGACAGCACGCCCCGGGGGGTCGACAGGATGGCAATACCGAGACCGTTGTAGATCTCCGGCAGCTCGCGCACGCCAGCATAGATTCTCCGGCCGGGCTTCGAAACCCGACGCAGCTCGCGAATCACCGGTTCGCCATTGTGATATTTCAGCTCGATCGAGATCTCGGCCTTGCCGTCGAGCACTTCGTCCGCGGTGTAGCCGCGAATGTAGCCTTCGCGCTGCAGCACCTCGAGCACGTCCCGGCGCAGCCTGGATGCCGGCGAGCGGACGCTCGACTTCTGCGCCATCTGCCCGTTGCGGATCCGGGTCAGCATATCGCCAAGCGGGTCTGACATCGACATTTCAGTACTCCCGGCTCACCAGCTTGATTTCACGACGCCGGGCACCTGCCCCTCGGACGCGAGGTCGCGCAGCGCGATACGCGACATGCCGAACTTGCGGTAATAGGCGCGAGGCCGCCCGGTCAGCGTGCAGCGGTTGCGGATTCGCACCCGGGCACCGTTTCGCGGCAGGGCGGCCAGCTTCAAAACCGCCTCGAAGCGCTCCTCGGGATCGCCGTCGCGGTTGTTGATCACAGCCTTCAACGCCGCCCGCTTGGCTGCCTGCTGGGCGACCAGCTCCCGGCGCCGCTTGTTCTTCTCGATGGCACTCTTCTTGGCCATTGGGCGATCCTCTCCGTCAGGTCCGAAACGGCATGTCGAACCCCTTCAGAAGCGACAGCGCTTCCGCATCGGTCCTGGCCGTGGTGCAGATGATGATATCCATGCCCCGAATCTCGTCGACCTCGTCATAATTGATTTCAGGGAAAACGATTTGCTCCTTGAGGCCGAAGGCATAGTTTCCACGGCCATCGAAGCTCTTGCTCGAGATGCCGCGAAAGTCGCGAACCCGCGGCAAGGCGATGGTTACCAACCGGTCGAGGAATTCGTACATGCGTCGCCCGCGAAGGGTGACCTTCGTCCCAATCGGCATGCCTTCGCGCAATTTGAAGTTCGCGACCGACTTCTTCGCCCGGCAAACTGCAGGTTTCTGGCCAGAGATCTTGGTAAGATCACCGACCGCGGCAGTCATCTTCTTGCTGTCCGTGACGGCCTTGCCGACCGCCATGTTGATGACGATCTTCTCCAGCCGCGGCACCTGCATGACGTTCTTGTAGCCGAACTGCTCCTGCAATTGGCCACGCACCACCTCGTCGTAGCGCTGCTTAAAGCGAGCCGTCATCACCTCATCCTCAGCGATCGATGATCTCGCCGGACCGCTTGGCGAAGCGGACCTTGCGGCCATCATCGAGAAACTTGAACCCGATCCGGGTCGGCTTGCCGTCCGACGGATCGATATGCGCGACATTGGAAACCTGGATCGGCGCCTCGCGGTTTTCGATCCCGCCGGCACCCCGGGCACTCGGCTTGGTGTGCTTCTTCACCTGCTGGGCGCCCTGCACCACCACCCGGTTCTCGGCCGGCAGCACCTTCAGGACCTCGCCCTCCACGCCCTTCGACTTGCCGGCGATCACCACCACCCGATCGCCCTTGCGTATACGCGCGGCCATCAGAGCACCTCCGGAGCGAGACTGACGATCTTCATGAACCGCTTGGCGCGCAACTCACGAGTCACGGGGCCGAAGATGCGCGTGCCGATCGGCTCGCCCTGCTTGTTGATAAGCACCGCCGCGTTCTTGTCGAACCGGATCGCCGAACCATCCGGCCGGTGGATCTCCTTGGCGGTGCGGACGATGACGGCGTGATGCACGTCGCCCTTCTTCACCTTGCCGCGCGGGATCGCCTCCTTGACCGCGACAACGATGATGTCACCGACCGAACCCCAGCGGCGATGCGAGCCACCGAGCACTCGAATGCACTGCACGCGGCGCGCACCCGAATTGTCGGCGACCTCGAGATTGGTCTCGACCTGGATCATTCCCCGCCCCTATTCGCTAGCCATAGCCGCGTCAGCGGCGGCTGCGTCGCCGATCACCATCCAGCGCTTGGTCCTGGACAGCGGTCGACATTCCTCGATGCGCACTTTGGCACCCACCTGGACGGCGTTGCTCTCGTCATGCGCCGCGTAGCGCTTCGATCGCCGGATATACTTCTTGTAGAGTGGATGCATGAAGCGGCGCTCGACCTTGACGATCACCGTCTTCTCACCCTTGTCGCTGACCACGACACCCTGCAACACGCGCTTCGGCATGGCCCTCTCCTAACCCGCACCGCCGGCGGCACGCCGTTCGTGCAGCACCGTCTTGATGCGGGCGATATCGCGTCGCACCACGCTCATCCGGGCCGTGCCCTCGAGTTGGCCGGTGGCGCGCTGGAAGCGCAGGTTGAACTGTTCCTTCTTCAGCTGCAGCAGACGATCGCTGAGCTGGTCGACTGTCTCGGCACGCATGTCGCTCGCGTTCATGCCGCGTCCTCCTGCACACGGTGAACGAACCGCGTGCTGATCGGCAGCTTCGCGGAGGCGCGTTGCATCGCCTCCTCGGCAAGCTGGTGCGGCACGCCATCGATCTCGAACATGATGCGGCCGCGCTGCACCGGGGCCACCCAGAACTCGACCGAGCCCTTGCCTTTGCCCATGCGCACCTCGGCCGGTTTCTTCGACACCGGCTTCGAGGGAAAGATCCGGATCCAGACCCGGCCGGCGCGCTTGAGATGACGGGTGATCGCCCGCCGCGCGGCCTCGATCTGGCGCGCCGTGATCCGACCACCTTCTGTCGCCTTCATGCCGAAGGCGCCGAAATTCAACTCGGCCCCGCCCTTGGTCATGCCACGCACACGCCCCTTGTGGGCCTTGCGGAACTTGGTTCTTTTCGGCTGCAACATCTCTCTAATCCCAAACCCTCAGGCGCGTCCCGGATTCTGCTCGTTGAAGCGCTGGTCAAAGGCCATCGGGTCATGCTCCATGATCTCGCCACGGAACACCCAAACCTTCACGCCGCAGGTGCCGTACGGCGTGTGCGCCGTCGCCTTGCCGAAATCGATATTGGCGCGCAGCGTGTGCAACGGAACCCGGCCCTCACGATACCACTCCGTCCGCGCGATCTCGGCACCGCCGAGACGGCCGCTGCAGGTCACCCGGATGCCCTGCGCACCCAACCGCATGGCCGACTGCACCGCCCGCTTCATGGCCCGGCGGAAAGTAACCCGGCGCGAGAGCTGTTGCGCGATGTTCTCGGCGACCAGCCGGGCATCGAGCTCGGGCTTTCTGATCTCGACGATATTGAGATGAACCTCGCCGCCGCAGAGCTTCGCCAGATCGCGCCGGAGATTTTCGATCTCCTGGCCCTTCTTGCCGATCACCACGCCCGGCCTCGCCGAATAGATGGTGACCCGGGCTTTTTTCGCCGGCCGCTCGATGACGATGCGGCTGACTCCCGCCTGCGCCAGCCGCTTCATCAAGAAGCGGCGGATCTCAACGTCATCCGCAAGCAGCTGGGCGTAGTCGCGATCAGCGAACCAACGTGAATCCCAGGTGCGGTTGATGCCGACACGCAGGCCGACAGGATTGACCTTTTGCCCCATCAGGCGGCCTCCTCTTGCTCGGCCCGCTCGCGCACGACGATACGCAGCTGGCTGAAATGCTTCACAACCCGACCGGCTCGGCCACGGGCGCGGGGCTTGAAGCGCTTCATGACCAGCCGCTTGCCGACGCTCGCTTCCGCCACATAGAGACGGTCCACGTCGAGCGCATGGTTGTTCTCGGCATTGGCGACGGCCGACTGCAGCGCCTTGAACACCACCTCCGACACCCGTTTCCTGTTGAACTCCAGCGCCACCAGCGCCTTGTCCACGCTCATCCCGCTGATCATCCCGGCCAAAAGGCCGAGCTTCTGCGGACTCGAGCGAACCAGAGTGGCCACTGCCATGGCTTCATTGTCGGCCAAGCGCCGCTCCTGCTTCGGCTTGCCCATGGCTACTTCCTTCTCGCCTTCTTGTCGGCGCCGTGCCCGGTGTAGGTACGTGTCGGCGAGAATTCACCAAGCTTGTGGCCGACCATGTTCTCGGAAACGTAGACCGGCACGAATTTCTTGCCATTGTAGACGGCGAAAGTCAGGCCCACGAAATCGGGCATGATTGTTGAACGCCGCGACCAGGTCTTGATGATCTCGTTGCGGCCCGAAGAGCGCGCTTTCTCGACTTTGTCGAAGAGATAGCCGTCGACGAAAGGACCTTTCCAGACAGAGCGGGGCATGGTTCAGCCTCCCCTTTTCTTTGCTTTGTGGCGGCTGCGAATGATCATACCCTGCGTCTTCTTGTTGTTCCGAGTGCGCGTGCCCTTGGTGTCCTTGCCCCAGGGCGTCACCGGATGCCGGCCACCCGAGGTGCGGCCCTCGCCACCACCGTGCGGGTGATCGACCGGGTTCATGGCGACGCCACGGACATGCGGCCGCTTGCCAAGCCAGCGCGTGCGTCCGGCCTTGCCGTAATTGATGTTTTGGTGGTCCGCATTGGAAACAGCGCCAATGCTCGCCATGCAGCTCGAGAGGACACGCCGAATCTCGCCGGACCCCAGGCGAATCTGTGTGTAATCGCCGTCGCGGCCAACGATCTGCGCGTAAGCGCCGGCCGAACGCGCAACCTGTCCGCCCCGGCCCGGCTTCAACTCGACGTTGTGAATAACCGTGCCGATCGGAATAGCGCGGATCGGGGCGGCGTTGCCCGGCTTCACGTCGACGCGGTCGGCCGCGATCACCTTGTCTCCAGCCTGGAGCCGCTGCGGTGCCAAGATGTAGGCCTGCTCTCCGTCCTCGTAACCGACCAGCGCGATGAAGGCCGTCCGGTTGGGATCGTACTCGAGCCGCTCGACTGTTCCAGTGACACCCAGCTTGCGCCGCTTGAAATCTACCAGGCGATAGACGCGCTTGTGCCCGCCACCGATGTATCGCGCGGTCGTGCGACCGTGATTGTTGCGGCCGCCGGACTTTGTCAGACCTTCGGTCAACTTCTTGACCGGCTTGCCCTTCCACAGGGCCGAGCGATCCACCGTAACGAGCTGTCGCCGCGAAGGACTGGTCGGGTTGTATTGCTTGAGCGCCATTACCGGTCCCTCAGATGCCGGTCGTCACGTCGATCGCCTGACCGTCGGCCAGCGTGACGAACGCCTTCTTGATGTCGTTCCGCTTGCCCGGCCGGCCGCGGAATCGCTTGGTCTTGCCCTTCTGCACGAGTGTGTTCACGGCCTTCACCTTGACGCCGAAAATGCTCTCGACAGCTTCCTTGATCTCGCCCTTGTCGGCATCGAGCCGGACCTTGAAGACAACCTGGCCGTTCTCGGAGACCCGGGTCGCCTTCTCGGTGATCAGCGGGGCGACGATCACATCGTAATTCCGCGCCGTTGTCATGCCAGACGCTCCTCGAGCAGCTTTGCCGCATCCCTTGTCAAGACCAGCACATCGCGTCGCAGGATGTCGTACACGTTGGCACCCTCCTGCGGCAGCAAGTCGATGGTCTGCAGGTTGCGTGCAGCGAGCGCGAAGTTGCGCTCGGGCTCACCAGCGACCACGAAGAGCGCGGAGCCGAGGCCCAGCTTGTCGAGCACGTTGCCCATCAGCCTGGTCTTGGGCTCGGCCAGCGCCGCCTCGTCGAGGAGGATGAGCTGCCCGGCCCCGGCCTTGGCCGAAAGCGCGCAGCGCAGGCCGAGCTTCCTGAGCTTCTTGTTCAGATCGGTGCCGTGATCGCGCGGGATCGCCCCGAACGCTGCCCCGCCGCCGCGGAAGATGTTCACCCGCTTGCTGCCGTGACGCGCCCGCCCCGTCCCCTTCTGCTTGTAGATCTTGGCGGTCGAGCCGCGGACCTCGCCCCGTGTCCTTATCTTCTTGGTGCCAGCCCGGCGCTTGGCCAATTGCCAAGTGACCACCCGGTGCAGAATGTCGCGGCGCACCGGCACGGCGAACACGGCATCGCTCAGGTCGGTGGATCCGACCACCTCACCCGCCAAGTTCTTGACGTCGACCTGCATGGCTATTCCCCGCCCTCATCGGCGACGATGGCTTCCATTGCCTCGCCGGCCTTGACCACCGCCGCCGGAAACGGAGCATCCTTCGGCAAGGCCTTCTTGATCGCGTCTGTGATCCTGAGCCAGCTGCCCTTGGCACCCGGCACACCGCCACGAATGACAATCAGGCCCCGCTCCGGATCGACACCGAAGACTTCGAGGTTCTGCACCGTCACGTTGCGATGGCCCATGTGGCCGGCCATCTTCTTGCCCTTGAAAACCCGGCCCGGATCCTGCCGCTGGCCCGTCGAGCCGTGGCTGCGGTGCGACACGGACACACCATGGGTCGCCCGCAGACCGCTGAAATTGTGCCGCTTCATCGAGCCGGCGAAGCCTTTGCCGATGCTCAGCCCCGCTACATCGACGAACTGACCGGCGACGAAATGACCGACATGCAGCTTTTCACCGACCCCCAGCAAGGCGTCCGCCGCCACCCGGAATTCGGCCAGCTCGACCTTCGGCTCGACCTTGGCCTTGGCGAAATGGCCGCGCATCGGTTTGGTGACATTCTTGGGCTTCGCCTTGCCGGCACCGAGTTGGACAGCCGTGTAGCCGTCCTTCTCGGCCGTGCGCACTGCGACGACCTCGCAATCGTCGACCTTGAGCACCGTGACCGGAATATGGCTGCCGTCGACCCCGAAGAGCCTGGTCATGCCCATCTTCCGGGCGATCATCCCCGTTCGCATCGAATTCGCCTCAGAGCTTGATCTCGACGTCGACACCCGAGGCGAGGTCGAGCTTCATCAGCGCGTCCACGGTCTGGGGAGTCGGGTCGACGATATCGAGGAGCCGCTTGTGGGTCCGGATCTCGAACTGCTCGCGGCTCTTCTTGTCGACGTGGGGCCCACGGTTCACGGTGAACCGCTCGATTCGGTTTGGCAGCGGGATTGGCCCGCGCACACGGGCGCCGGTCCGCTTCGCCGTGCCGACGATCTCGCGCACCGACTGGTCGAGCACACGGTGATCGAACGCCTTAAGGCGAATTCTTATGTTCTGCGTTTCCATGACGGACCTGTCCCGCTAGCCGCTGTCGTTAGCTGATGATTTCGGCGACGACGCCGGCGCCGACGGTTCGACCA
>CAYMTA010000060.1:0-25959 GCA_964393275.1 uncultured Geminicoccaceae bacterium
AGGAGCAGGAGGTCGATTGCCCGCTCGCCCGGGTCGCGTTCGACTATGCCGGGGCGGAGATCGGCTGGCAGGATGGTCGGCCCGAGATCAACCACGTCCAGAACAACCGCCTGCTCGTGCTGCCGCGCGACACGATCGCCGAGGTGCAGGCGATCGAGCGGCTGAACACGCTCGGCCTGCAGCCGCTCGGCCCGACCGGCCTCGGCCGCTTCGCGCCCGAGCCGCTGCGCCAGGACTTCACCTTCGAGGAGGACGAGGACGACGACGTCTCGGTCCGCTGGGTGGAGTTCAACCACATCGACGTGCCCAGGCTGCGCGCCGAGGGCTGGCGGGTCGTCTACGACGAGACCTATCCCTTCCAGGTCATCGACAGGCCCCTGGCCTGGCAGATCGATCTCAACGATTCGGGCATCGACTGGTTCGAGCTGGATGTCGGCATCGACCTCGATGGCGAGCGCATTCCGCTCCTGCCGGTGCTCCTCGATCTGTTCCAGCGATCGCCCGAGGACATGACGCCGGCGGCGCTCGCCGCCTATGGCGAGGAGCCCGTCTACGGCACGCTGCCGGACGGCCGCCTCCTGCCGATCCCGGCGGCCCGCCTGCGGGCCATGCTGGAAGCGCTCTACGAGCAGTTCGCCAATAATCGCCTCGATTCGAGCGGGCGGCTGCGCCTGGCCCCGGCCGAGGCGTCGCGGCTGACGGTCATCGACCGGACGATGACCGAGGACGAGGTGGTCTGGACGGGCGGGGACCGCATCCTTCGCCTCGCCCGCCAGCTCGGCGACAATGACCGCATCCCGTCGGTCGAGCCGCCCAGGGCCTTGCAGGCCAAGCTTCGCCCCTATCAGCAGCAGGGGCTGAGCTGGCTGCAGTTCCTCTCCTCGGTCGGCCTTTCGGGCGTGCTCGCCGATGACATGGGCCTCGGCAAGACGCTGCAGACCCTGGCGCACATCCTGGCCGAGAAGGAAGGCGGCAGGCTGACGAGGCCGGCCCTGATCGTGGCCCCGACCTCGCTGATCCCGACCTGGCGCAGCGAGGCCCGCAAATTTGCGCCGACCCTCAACATGCTCACCTTGCACGGCAACAACCGTGGCGACCTCTTCCGCCGCATCGAGCGCAGCGACATCGTGCTCACCAGCTACGCCCTGATGCTGCGCGACCGCGACGAATTGGTGAAGCGCCGCTATCGGATGGTCGTGCTCGACGAGGCGCAGGCCATCAAGAATCCGGCGACCAAGCTCGCCAAGGTCTCCTGCGAGCTCGAGGCGGACCACAAGCTGGCGCTCTCCGGCACGCCCATGGAGAACCATCTGGGCGAGCTCTGGTCGGTCTTCCATTTCCTGATGCCGGGGTTCCTCGGCGATCGCGAGGCCTTCCGCCGCATCTTCCGCCAGCGCATCGAGAAGGAGGGCGACGTGGACCGCCAGGCGCTTCTGGTGCAGCGCGTGCGGCCCTTCCTGTTGCGCCGCACCAAAGAGGAGGTGGCGTCCGAGCTGCCGCCCAAGAGCGAGTTCATCCGCGAGATCGAGCTGTCCGACGACCAGCGCGATCTCTACGAGAGCGTCCGCCTCGCCATGCACGCCCGGGTCCGCGAGGAGATCGAGCAGCGGGGCTTGGCGCGCTCCAACATCGCCATCCTCGAAGCACTCTTGAAGCTGCGGCAGATCTGCTGTGATCCACGCCTCTTGAAGAAGCGGGAGGGGCCGGCGCCGGTCAGCGCCAAGTACGAGATGCTGATGAGCATGCTCGAGAGCATGGTCGAGACCGGCCGGCGGATCATCGTCTTCTCGCAGTTCGTGGAGATGCTGGAGCTGATCGTGGAAGGGCTCGACGAGCTCAAGATCGGCTACACCATCCTCACCGGCCGGACCCGCGACCGCGAGGCGCCGGTGAAGAAGTTCCAGAATGGCGAGGTGCCGGTCTTCCTGATCAGCCTCAAGGCCGGCGGCACCGGCCTCACGCTGACCCGGGCCGACACCGTCATCCACTACGATCCCTGGTGGAACCCGGCGGTCGAGGCGCAGGCGACCGACCGCGCGCATCGCATCGGCCAGGACAAGACCGTCTTCGTCTACAAGCTCGTGTCGAGCGGGACCGTCGAGGAGAAGATGGTGGAGCTGCAGGAGCGCAAGCGAAGCCTCGTCGAAGGCGTGCTCGGCGGCGTCAAGGGCGGCGGCGTCGGCCTCTCCGAGGGCGACATCGAAGCGCTCTTCGCGCCATTGCCCGACTGAGCGGCGCGCCCGTAGCTGGCAAATCCTCTGCTGCCGCCGAGGTGCCATAAGCGCTTTGCGAGGTCGGTGGAGGTTCTGGCCGATGGACCTGGCGCTCGGGGGCACCATGTCCGGTCGTGACGCGGCGGGCCTGCTCCAGGGATTGCCGGCGTTGTCGGCGGCGGGCATTGAGCGTGCGGTCGATGCCGGCCGCTGCGATCCGCCAGGCTTCGAAGATGCAGGGGCCGCTACAGCTCGGCCTCGTCGTGCCGGGCGAGAAGCTGGCCGACGGTGCGCAGCAGCTGGCCGTGGCTGAAGGGCTTGCTCAGGAGCGGCGCATCGCGGTGCCGCGCGGGCAGCGCCTCGCGCCCGTAGCCCGTGGCGAAGGCAAACGGCACGCCCTGCTCGGTCAGCGCCGCCACGAGCGCATCGACCGGCCCGCCGTCCAGATTGGCGTCGACCAGGGCTGCCTCGCAGCCGTGCTCGTCGAGCATCAGGAGAGCCCGCTCGACGCTGGCGACCGGACCCACCACCACGTGGCCGGCCGCCTCGAGCTCCTCCTCGATCGCCATCGCCACCAGGGGCTCGTCCTCGACCACCAGCACGCGGCCCGTGCGGACCCGGGCCGCCGGCCGGGCCGGCCACGGGGTCGATGGCTGCGTCTGCCCCGGCTGGAACGACGGCGGGGCCTTCCCCAGGGAGCCCATCGACGCCGCCAGCGGCAGACGAGCCTCGCAGACGATGCCGTCGCCGGTGTAGCTGATCCTGGCCTCGCCTCCATTGGCCTCGAGGCTGCGCTCGATCAGCGTCGTGCCGAAGCCCCGCTCGCCCGGCGCCGCCCGGCGATGCACGCCGGTCTCCCGCCAGATGAGACGGAGCTCGGGACGATCACCGGCGGCGACCTCCCAGGTGATCGCCAGCCGGCCGTCGGGCACCGCCAGCGCGCCATGCTTGCGCGCATTGGTGGCGAGCTCGTGCAGCACCAGCCCCAGCTGCACGGCGACCCGGGGATCGAGGACGACCAGCGGCCCCGAGCTGACGACGCGCGAGCCTTCGGCCGGGCCGAGCAGCACCTGCTCACGGACCAGATCGCCCAGGGTGGCGCCCTGCATCCCGCCCTGCACCAGCAGGTCATGGGCGCGGGCCAGCGCCTGCACCCGGCCATTGAAGGCGGCGACGAAAGCCTCGGGGCTGGTGGTGCTGCGCATCGACTGGCTGGCGATGGCCTGGACGGTCGCCAGCGTGTTCTTGACCCGATGGTTGAGCTCGTTGAACAGCAAGGCCTGCAATTCCTCGCCGCGCTTGCGCTCGGTGATGTCGCGGGCGACCTTCGACGCGCCGATGATGGCGCCCTCGCCGTCGCGGATCGGCGAGATCGTGAGCGAGATGTCGACCCGCCTGCCATCCTTGGCGATGCGCACGGTATCGAAATGGTCGATGCGCTCGCCAGCCCGGAGGCGGGCCAGGATCTCGTCCTCCTCCTGCTGCAGCTCCGCCGGGATGATGCGCTTGATCGACTGGCCGATCATCTCCTCCTCGGCGAAGCCGAAGATGCGCGTGGCGCCGGCGTTCCAGGAGGTGACGATGCCGTCCAGGGTCTTGCCGACAATGGCATCGTCGGAGGACGCGACGATCGCCGCCAGATAGGCCGCGGCTATCTCGGCCTGCCGGCGTTCGCTGATATCGACCAAAACCGTGACCGCCCCCATCGCCTTTCCCGACTCGTCCAGCAGGGGGCTCGCATAAGCCAGGACCGAAAGGCGCTTGCCGTCAGGGCGGCTGACGATGGCCTCCGTGCCCGACACCACCTGCTCCCTCCGCGGCCGCCCGTCCGCCCCGAGCCCGGCCGCGCCGGGAATATGCACGAGCCCCTCATCGATCCGGCTGCCGATCGCGGGCCGCGCACCCCAGAGTGCGGCTGCAGCGGCGTTGCAGAACGTGAGACGTCCCGCCGGATCGGTCGCATAGATGGCGACCGGCAGGGCTTCCAGCAGGTCCGCGCCCGCCATCATGCCTTCATCGTCCGGATCGTGGGCATCAACCGTCCATCCGCCCTCGGGTTCCCTTTTCCTCTACAACAATCACGTGCAGGCTCGCAGAGGCGAATCGGCCCGGCAACGTGACGCCCCTGCTTGACACCTGCCGCCGCTTGGCCGACTTAGTAATTGATCACTAACTGAAATCCCCTGCATGTCGAGCCGCAAGCCCGCCGCCACCCGCAAGGTCGAGATCGTCGAGGCCGCGCTCCGCCTCGCCGACGAGCTCGGCCCGGACCGCCTGACGACGGAGGCGATTGCGGGCGCCGTGGGCCTGACGCAGCCCGCCATCTTTCGCCATTTTCCGACCAAGCAGGACCTGTGGGCGGCGGTCGGGGCGCGCATCGGCGCGCTGATGGGGGAGCGCTGGACCGGCATTTCCGCCACGGATGGCGGGCCGACCGACCGGATCCAGGCTCTCGTCCATGCCCAGCTCCGCCTGATCCAGTCGACGCCGGCGATCCCGGCCATCCTCTTCTCGCGCGAGCTGCACGTGGAGAACGAGGAGCTTCGCCGAGCCTTCCGCGCCCTGATGGGCCGTTTCCACCGGCTGATCGAGACCCTCGCGGCCGAGGCATGCGAAACGGGCGAGCTCTGTCCCGACCTCGATCCCGAGGACGTGGCCTTCCTCGTCATCGGCCTCCTGCAGGGTCTCGCCGTCAGATGGTCGATCAGCGGCCGGAGCTTCGATTTGTGCCAGGAAGGCTTGCGCTTGCTGGAGCTGCAGATGCGGGGGCTCACGCCCGAAAAGGCCTGGAGATCCTCATGAGAAAACGCCTGGTCCGCCTTCTCCTGGCCCTCCTGAC
The DNA here is from genome assembly GCA_964393275.1 of uncultured Geminicoccaceae bacterium. GTDB lineage: Bacteria > Pseudomonadota > Alphaproteobacteria > Geminicoccales > Geminicoccaceae > SLRI01. The sequence goes on from CAYMTA010000060.1 coordinate 5,053, forward strand.
CCTCGGCGCCGTCGGCGTGGCGATCTTCCTCTTCGTCTTCATGCGCCCCCTTTCGGTGCAGGTGGCAGGGATGGAGGAGAACGTGCCGGTCGAGGTCTTCGGCCTCGGCACGGTCGAGGCCCGCGTCATCTCGGAGATCGGCTTCGAGGTCGGCGCCGCCCTGGTCGAGCTCGATGCCGACCAGGGCGACCGGGTGCGGGCGGGCGAGGTCCTGGCGCGGCTGCACAGCGCCGTGCAGGAGTCCCGCGTCGCCAAGGCCGAGGCCGGCATGGTCAATGCCGAGGCGGCGGTGCGGATGGCCGAGGCCGCGGTCGGCCGGGCCGAGGCGGTGCTGGCCCAGCGCGAGCAGACCAACCAACGCCGCCAGGCGCTCGTCGCCCGCCAGGCGATCTCGATCGAGACGGCCGAGGAATCCGCGATGGAGGAGGCGGTCGCCAAGGCCGAGCTGGCTCTCGCGATCAGCGACGTCGATGTGGCCGAGGCGGCGCTCGAGGATGCCCGGGCGCAGCACGCGATGGAGCAGGTGCTGCTCGAGCAGCACGTCCTCAAGGCGCCCTATGACGCGATCGTCGTGGCCCGCCATCGCGAGCTCGGCTACGTGCTGGACCCCGGCGAGCCGCTCTTCACCCTGGTGGCCCCCGAGACCGTCTGGACGCTGGCCCATGTCGACGAGGCGCGCGCCGGCGGCCTGCGCGTCGGCCAGCCGGCCCTGGTGCATCTCCGCTCCCTGCCCCGCCAGATGCTGCGCGGCCACGTGGTCCGGATCGACATCGAGAGCGACCGGGTGAGCGAGGAGCGCCGGGTCCATGTCGCCTGCGACCAGTGCCCGGAGAGCTTCCACCTGGGCGAGCAGGCCGAGGTCTTCATCACCACGGCCGTGCTCGACAGGGCCCTGCTCGTGCCGGAGGTGGCGATCGAAGGCTTCGATGGCACGCACGGCACGGTCTGGACCGTCGAGGACGGCGTGCTGCACCGGCGCCCGGTCACGCTCGGCGAGCGGACCCTCGATTCGCGCCTCGAGATCACCCAGGGCCTGGCCGAAGGTGCCCGCGTCGTCACCGTCCTCCGCCCGGGCCTGCGCGAGGGCCGGTGGGCCAAGGTGGCGGAGGCCGGAGCGCCATGAACCTCGCCTATCGCGACATCCGCCACAATCTCGGCCGCTTCCTTCTGACCTGCTTCGGCCTCAGCCTGCTGCTCGGCGTGGTGCTCTCGATGATCGGCATCTACCGGGGCCTGGTCGAGGACGCCCTGACCCTGGTCCGCGCACCGGCCGTCGATGTCTGGGTGGTCGAATCCGGCACGCGCGGCCCCTTCGCCGAATCCTCGCGCCTGCCGGGCGACACGCGGGAAGCCATCGCCCGCCTCGGCGGGGTCACCGCGGCGGGCAGCCTGACCTACCAGTCGGTCGAGACGCTGCTGCGGGGTGCGAAGCTTCGCCTCTACGTCGTCGGCTACGAGCCGGGCCGGCCGGGCGGCCCGGACCGGATCGTCGCCGGCCGGAGCATCGGCCGCAGCCATTTCGAAATGGTCGCCGACCGGCGCTCCGGCCTGCGGCTCGGCGACCGCGTGGCGCTCGGCCGCAACAGCTTCACCGTCGTCGGCCTGACCGACGGCGAGGTCTCCTCCGGCGGCGATTCGGTGGTCTATCTGACGCTGCTGGATTCCCAGGTGCTGCAGTTCGAGCTGGCCCCGCCCGCGGCGCGGCGGGAGCTCGCCCGAGGTGGCGGCCAGGGCGACACGAACACGATCAACGCCGTCGTCGCCCGGCTCTCGCCCCATGCCTCGCCCGAGGCCGTGGCGGATGTGGCGCGGCGCTGGAAGCACCTCGCGGCGATGACCCAGGCCGACCAGGAGAACATCCTCATCCAATCCGTGGTCGAGCTGGCGCGAAAGCAGATCGGCCTGTTCACCAGCCTCCTTTTGATCGTCTCCGCCGTGATCATAGCGCTCATTCTCTACACCATGACCATGGACAAGATCCGCGAGATCGCCACGCTCAAGCTGATCGGCGCCCCGGATCGCACGATCATCGGCCTGATCCTGCAGCAGGCGCTGGCCATGGGGGTCATCGGCTTCGGAATCGGCGCCGTCCTGATCATCTCGGTCAAGGATTATTTCCCGCGCCGCGTCGTGCTGCAGCCCGAGGACGGCCTCGCCCTCGGGCTCGCCGTGCTGCTCGTCTGCGTGCTCGCGAGCGCCCTCGGCGTGCGGCTGGCGCTTCGGGTCGATCCCGCCACCGCGATCGGCGGCTGACCATGCCGGCGCCCACCGGGGGCCACCCGCTCGTCCGGGTCGGCCATGTCTCCAAGCATTTCGGCGAGGGCGAGACCCGGGTCGACGCGCTCCGCGACGTCAGCCTCGAGGTCCATCCGGGCCAGGTGGTGGCGCTGCTCGGTCCGAGCGGCTCGGGCAAGACCACGCTTCTCAATGTCATCGGCTGCATCACCGAGCCGAGCAGCGGCCGGCTCGAGCTGGACGGCGAGACCGTCTATGACGGGCGCTGGCTCAGGGGCGATCTGCGCCGGCTGCGGCTCGAGAAGATCGGCTTCATCTTCCAGTCCCACAACCTGCTGCCGTTCCTCGACAGCACCGACAACGTGGCCGTGGTGCTCGGCCTCGCCGGCGTCGATGCCGGCGCCGCCAAGATGCGGGCGGTCGAGCTTCTGGACTATCTCGAGGTCGGCCACCGCAGGCATGCCATGCCCGCCAAGCTCTCCGGCGGCGAGGCGCAGCGCGTCGCCATCGCCCGGGCCCTGGCCAACCGGCCGCGCATCATCCTCGCCGACGAGCCGACGGCGGCGCTCGACTCCGTGCGGGCCAGAATCGTCATGGACCTCCTGCGCAAGGTGGCGGTCGAGCAGCAGGCGGCGATCCTTGCCGTCACCCACGACGAGAAGATCTTCGACCGCTTCGACCACATCTTCCACCTGCGCGATGGACGCCTCGACGATCATGCGCCATGATCGTGCGCTCGGTGACGACTGGGCCATCGGCATGCCACTACTCGGAAAATCGTTCAGATGACAGACAGTTTTTATTTATTATATTTCTAAAGAACTCGTGGCCAAAGTAGTTCGACCCTTTTGACTTGACTTCGTTTGTATTCGACTGCACTGGACGTCGACGACCGGGCTCGTCGAGCAACGGTCGCCGGCACGGGGTGGCTCGATCGAGCGCAGCCGTGACAACGTCACGCGAGGAGACAAGGCCCATGCGTCCGTGTGTGTTCGTCCACGTCAACCACAAGCAGTATGTCGGAGCGCTCGTCGCCGCCTACTCGTTCAGGCGGTTCGCCAAGAACCCCGACGCGTTCGACGTGCAGATCATCCACACCAAGGATTTCCCGTTCCTGCGCGAGCACGAGGGCGAGGAGTACCTGCGTGACGGCGTCAAGCGCCACTGGCGCTACGACGACCTGCAGTCGTTCACGACCCTGCGCTTCATGCCGCCCGAGCGCATGGGCTACGAGGGCCGCTCGGTCGTGGTCGATCCGGACGTCTTCGCCGTCGGCGATGTCGGCGAGCTTTTGGCCCGTGACATGGGTGGCAAGGCGATCATCGCCCGAACCCGCCCGGGGCCGCGCTCGCTCACCGATGGCGGCCGCTACAACAGCAGCGTGATGCTGCTCGACAACGCCAAGCTGCGGCACTGGCGGGTCGAGGAGCAGTTCGAGGCGATGTTCAAGATGCAGCGCGACTATCGCCGCTGGATCACGCTCGGCTACGAGGACAGCGCCACGATCGGCGAGCTGGAGCGCGAGTGGAACGATCTCGACCACCTCGATACCAAGACCAGGATGATCCACAACACCCATCGCAGGACCCAGCCCTGGAAGAGCGGCCTGCCGGTCGACTTCATTCCGGCCGAGCGGTTCCGCCCGTTCCCGCCGGTCGCCTGGGCGCTCCGCTTGCGGCGCAAGCTGTTCGGCGATTACGGGCTGCTCGGCACCTACAAGCCGCACCCCGACAAGAATCAGGAGAATCTGTTCTTCGGCCTCCTGAAGGAGTGCCTGGAGAGCGGCCTCGTCACCGAGGATCTGGTGCGCGAGGAAATGCGCCAGAATCATGTCCGCAAGGATGCGCTCGCCGTGATCGCGGCGGCCCCGCCCCTGTCGTCGCTGCCCCTGTCGGCGCTGCCGCGCGCCGCCTGATCGCGCCACGCCGGCTCGTGGTCGCCCGCGTCAGATGACGTAGGCGGTCACCGGCTCGGCATAGCCCTTGAGCGCGCAGCTCCGCGCCGCGGCCTGCTCCTTCACGTCGTCCACCCGATCGGCGACAGCGCTGCTTACCAGGACCTCGCCCGGCTGTGCCGCCGCCTGCAGACGGGCAGCCAGGTTCACGGTGTCCCCGATGGCGGTGAAGTCCTTGTGCACCCTGCCGAACTCGCCGAAGGAGGCCATGCCGGTGTGGATGCCTATGCCGATGCCGAGCATGGCCGCATCGTGGCCCTGGGCCACCAGCTCAGCCTGCCGGGCGGCGCACCGTTCGTGGATCCGGTGCGCCGCCCGGACCGCCTCGCTCGTGTGGTCGGGCCGGGTGATCGGGAAGTTGAAGATCGCCATCACGGCGTCGCCGGCCGTCTTGTTCAAAAGGCCATCATGCGCCCAGATCGCCGCCGCGCATTCGTCGTAGAAGACCTCGAGCAGATCCTGCACCTGCACGGCGCTCTGGGTCCGCGAGAAGGCGGTGTAGCCGCGCAGATCGGCGGACAGGATGGTGAGCTCGGCCTCGATGTTGCGCCGGTGCATGACGTGCCGGAACATCAGCTCGCAGACCGTGCAGAGGTTGGGGTTCATCCGGCTGCGGCGGATGCCGAAGAGGCGAAGCGGATAGGAGAGTGGCCCCCGGATCGGCACCGGCACGTGCATCTGGCACCAGCATCCCTTGCAGATCGTCGGCGGCGAGGCGGTCATCGGAACCTGTTGTCCCGGTTGGCGAATGGCATCACCCGATGCGATGCGCTCGACGCTGCCCCCCTGTCAAGATGCCGCTTGCCGGGACTCGGGGCGCCATGCCGCGCGCCCCGGGAGGTCGGCCTCGATGAGCCGCCGCCACGCCCGCAGCATCGGCCGTCAGTTGTGATTGCCGAGCAGGATGCCGATCAGCTCGCGGCCGGCGCCACCCGCCGCATTGCCGTTGCCGAGCAGAATGCCGACGTTCTCCCGGCCGCTACCGCCGCCGGCATTGCCGTTGCCGACCAGGACGCCGAGATTCTCGCGGCCGCTGCCGTTGCCGGCATTCCTGTTGCCGACCAGGATGCCGGTGTTCTCACGGCCGCTGGCATTGCCGGCATTGTCGTTGGCGATCAGCACGCCGACGCTCTCGCGGCCGCTGAAGTCGCCGGCATTGCCGTTGCCGACAAGGATGCCGACATTGTCCCGGCCGCTGTTCTCGCCAGAATTGCCGTTGCCGGTCAGGATGCCGACATTGCCCGTGCCGGCCCCATCGCCGGTGTTGCCCTGCCCGTTGAGCACACCGGTATTGCCGTCGCCGCTGTTCAGCACGCCGACATTGTTGGTGCCGGTGTTGAGGATGCCGTAATTGCCGTTCTCGCCCATGTTGATGATGTCGCCGAAGATCGTGACGCCTGCCGTCACCCGGTCGAGCTCGCGCGCATCGAGCGTGAGCGGCTCGGCCGTGGCCGTGGTGGCCAGGACGGTCAGGCAGGCTGAGACGAGCAGCGCCTTGGGCATCATGGACGTTCCTCCTCGAAGCGGGTTCCGTTCGATCGCGGTCTGCGCACTTGCATGAACTTGGCGAGTTGCCTGGCCAGTCAAGGCGCAAGGCGGCAGATTCCGCTGTCGGCCCCAAGAAGAATGCAGAGTCCGGGCCTTCACAAGCTCAAGTCGAAACGAGCGCCGGGCCGAGTTGCCTGTCCGGACATGGCTAAAGGGGTCAGGACTCTTTTATGAACGGAATGCGGCGCCGGGTCGCTAAAAGAGTCCTGACCCCATAAGCGCTCCGGCCCAATCCATCGGGCTGTTGGAGCCGGACAATCATCCCGCCATCACCCGCCCGTCGATCGCCGTCCCGGCGCTCGGGTTGTTGCATCTCGTGCATCATTTCCGCTCGGGTTGTTGCATGAGATGCAACATTCGGGCTTGGGTTGTTGCATCTGATGCAACATCGGCGGGACAGATGTTGCATCTGGCGCAACAAGTGGCCCGGGATGTTGCATTTTATGCAACATCCGTCGACGAGCGAACCCGGGAAAACGATGAACGAACCCGGGAACGGGGCCGAAAAAGCCCCGGAATCGACGAGCGAACCCAGCCCCTGGCGAACGAACCCGGCGGCGGCCAACCTCTTGCGGCTAATAGGTTTTCTGCCGTTTCGACGGTATTGCGGCGGGCCTCGACCCGAAGCAAGGCCGGATTGCCGAACGGACCTGGGCGGTGCTGGACAGGAATGCCGATATAGGTTATAAGTCCTAGTATGGTGTCGGAGGACGCTGGGCACGACCCCCGTGCCGCCTCGCCTTCACCGATGTCAACCCTAACGCGCGATAACCTAGCCATGCTCCAGGTCCGTCCCGTCTTCGTGCGCGAGGCCGCGCTGCTCTTGGTCGAGCTCGCCGGCCAGGCGGCGGCGGACGACGGCTTCGCGCGGGCGCTGGACGAGCGCGCGCGAGGGGTCGGCCGAGCCATCGACCGGCGGCGTCACGTCATGCGGACCGGCACGCTCAGACGTTGAAATAGCGCGCCTGCGGGTGGTGGAGGACGATGGCGCTGGTCGACTGCTCCGGGTGGAGCTGCCACCCTTCGCTGAGCTCGACCCCGATCCTCGACGATCCGAGCAGCTCCAGGAGCGGCTCCTGGTCCTTCAAGGTCGGGCAGGCCGGGTAGCCGAAGCTGTAGCGCGAGCCGCGATAGCCCTGCTTGAGGACCTGCGCCATCTCGCGCGCGTCCTCGTGGCCGAAGCCGAGATCGGCGCGGATCCTGGCGTGCACGTACTCGGCCAGCGCCTCGGTCAGCTCGACGCCGAGCCCGTGCAGCCGCACGTAGTCCTGGTAGCGGTCGGCCTTGAACCATTCCCGCGCCACCTCGGCGGCGCGCTGGCCGACGGTCACCACCTGCAGGCCGATGACGTCGCGCTCGTCGCTGTCGATGTCGCGGAAGAAGTCGGCGATGCAGAGCCCGCCGCCCTTCGCCTGCCGCGGCAGGGTGAAGCGGCAGAGCTCCGTCGCGCCGGCCTCGTCGAACAGCACGACGTCGTTGCCCTCGCCCGCCGCCTTCCAGAAGCCGTAGGCGGCCTGCGGCAGGAAGACCTTCTCGGCTTCCGCCTCGGCGACGAGATCCTGGAGGATCGGCCGAAGCTCCTTCTTCGCCCATGCCAGGAACTCGGGCAGCGAGCGTCCCTCCTTCTTGTAGCCCCAGTGGAACTGGTAGAGCATGTTGTCGTTGAGGTAGGGCAGGAGCGCCCTGACCGGCACGTTCTGGATCACCTCGGCCCCCCAGAAGGGCGGCGGCGGCACCAAGACGCCGTTGGCGAGCTGGTCGCGGCGCAGCTTCGTCTCGACCAGATCGACCGGCCGTGTGATCGGCATCGAGCCGTCATTGTGCTCGAGCGTGCGCTGCTTCCGGCCCGGCCGCTTCTTCTGCTGCTGCTTCGCCTTGATGTCGGCGAGGTAGCCGTCGAAGCCGCCCTTGGCGATGGTGTCCATAAGCTTGAGCCCGTCGAACGCATCCCTGGCATAGGCGACGCGGCCGGAGACGTAGGCCTTGACGCAGTCGTCCTCGACATAGGCCCGGGTCAGGGCGGCACCGCCCAGGATCACCGGCAGCTCGAGCCCGTCCCGACCCATCTCCTCGAGGTTCTCGCGCATCACGACCGTCGACTTGACCAAAAGGCCCGACATGCCGATGGCGTCCGCGCGGCTCTCCCGGGCCGCCTCCAGGATGTTGCCCAAGGGCTGCTTGATGCCGAGATTGACGCAGCGATAGCCGTTGTTGGTGAGGATGATGTCGACCAGGTTCTTGCCGATGTCGTGGACGTCGCCCTTCACCGTGGCGAGCACGATGGTGCCCTTCTCCTGGCCCTCGACCTTCTCCATGAAGGGCTCGAGAAAGGCCACCGACTTCTTCATGGTCTCGGCCGACTGCAGGACGAAGGGAAGCTGCATCTTGCCGGCGCCGAACAGCTCGCCCACCACCTTCATGCCGGCGAGCAGGTGCTCGTTGATGATGGTGAGCGGCGGGAACTGCGTCATCGCCTCGTCGAGATCGGCCTCGAGCCCGTCCTTGTCGCCGTCGACGATGCGCTCGGCCAGCCGCTCCTCGACCTTCTCCGCCCGCTTTTTCTTCTCCGACGCCACCGCCTTTCGGTCGGCGAAGAGCGCCATGAAGGCCTGCAGGGGATCGTAGCCCTCGCGCCGGCGGTCGAAGATCAGGTCCTCGGCGGCCTGCACCTCCTCCTCGGGAATCTTGTGCAGAGGCAGGATCTTCGACGAATGGACGATGGCCCCGGTCAGGCCGCGCCGCATGGCGTGGTCGAGCATCACCGAGTTGAGCACGTGGCGGGCCGCCGGGTTGAGCCCGAAGGAGACGTTGGAGAGGCCGAGGATGATCTGGATCTCGGGCAGCTCGGCCTTGATCCGCTCGATCGCCTCGAGCGTCCAGAGCGCCAGCTTCCTGTCGTCCTCGTTGCCGGTGCAGATGGTGAAGGTGAGCGGATCGATCAGCAGGTCCGAGCGCGGCAGGCCGTAGCGGTCGCAGGCGAACTCGACCAGCCGGTGGCAGACGCGCAGCTTGTCGTCGGCGGTCTTGGCCATGCCGGCCTCGTCGATGGTGAGTGCTATCACCGCCGTCCCGTGCTTGCGCGCCAGCGTCATGCGCTGCTCGGCCGCCTTCTCGCCGTCCTCGAAATTGATCGAGTTCAGCACCGCCTTGCCGCCATAGAGCTCGAGCGCCGCCTCGAGGACGGGCAGCTCGGTCGAGTCGAAGACGATGGGCGCGTCGACCTGGCCGCGCATCTTCTTCGTCACCTCGGACATCTCGGCGATCTCGTCGCGGCCGACGAAGGCGGTGCAGAGATCGAGGGTGTGCGCCCCTTCCCGCACCTGCTCGCGCCCCATGGCGGCGCAGCCGTCCCAGTCGCCGGCCTCCTGGAGCTGGCGAAAGCGCCTGGAGCCGTTGGCGTTGCAGCGCTCGCCGATCGAGAGATAGGCGTTCTCCTGGCGGAGCGCCTGGGCCGAGAAGAGCGAGGCGAGCTGCGGCTGCAGCACCGGCTGGCGGGCCACGGGCACCGGGCGGAAGCCGTCCGGGGCGAGGCCGCGCAGCATGGCGTCGACGGCACGGATGTGGTCCGGCGTGGTGCCGCAGCAGCCGCCCACCATGTTGACCCCGTCCTCGGTGATGAAGCGCTGGAGCCACTTGGCCAGCTCGTCCGGACCCAGGGGATAGTGGGTGCGCCCCTCCTTCAGCTCCGGCAGGCCGGCATTGGGCTGGACCGAGATCAGCCCGGGCCAGGTCTGGCCGAGCTGCCTGAGATGCTCGGCCATCTCCTTGGGGCCAGTGGCGCAGTTGAGCCCGAGCCCGTCCACGCCCATGGCGTCGATGATGGTGATGGCGGCGGCGATGTCGGTGCCGACCAGCATGGTGCCGGTGGTCTCGATGGTCACCTGGACGAGGATCGGCAGCTGCTTCCGCTCGGCGGCCAGGGCCGCCTTGACCCCGTTGATCGCCGCCTTCACCTGCAGCGGGTCCTGGCAGGTCTCGATCAGCAGCGCTTCGACCCCGCCAGCCAGGAGGCCGGCCGTCTGCAGGGTGATCGCCGCCTCGATGTCGCGATAGGCGACATGGCCGAGGCTCGGCAGCTTGGTGCCGGGGCCGATGGCGCCGACGACGAAGCGCTGCCGCGCATCGGCGCCCAGGCGCTCGATCGATTCCCGGGCCAGCACGGCCGCCGTCCTGTTGATCTCGAAGGCGCGCTCGGCGAGGTCGAACTCGCCGAGCGTCAAGGGGCTGCCGCCGAAGGTGTTGGTCTCGAGCGCGTCGGCGCCGGCCTCCAGATAGCCCAGATGGATCTCGCGGACGAGGTCGGGCCGGGACAGGTTCAAGATCTCGGAGCAGTTCTCCTGCCCCCAGAAATCGCCGTCGACGGTGAGGTCGCGGCCCTGGATCTGGGTCCCCATGCCGCCGTCGAAAAGGATCACCCGCTCGCGCGCGTGGCTGGCGAAGTCGACCATGACGTTCCTTCGAAAAAAAAGACGTGGCAGCGCCGCTTCAGGCGGCCATCGAAAGGGCCGGCCGGCCGCCGAGCAGGCGGAAGACGGCGACGCTGAGCTCGGCCCGGTTGAGCGCGTAGAGATGGAGCTGGCCGAAGCCCTCGGCGACCAGCCGGCGGCACTGCTCGGAGGCGACGGTCGCCGCCACCATCTTGTGCAGGTCGCTGCCGGGCTCGACCCCGTCGAAGAGCTTGACCAGCCAGCCCGGCACCCCGGCGCCGCAGCGCTCGCTGAACCGGCGAATCTGGGTGAAATTGTGGATCGGCATGATGCCGGGCACGAAGGGCGTGTCGATGCCGCGCGCCGCCAGCCGGTCACGGAAGCGCAGGATCTGGTCGGTGTCGAAGCAGTATTGGCTGATCAGCCAGTCCGCCCCCGCATCGACCTTGCGCGCCACGCTGTCGAGATCGGCATCGGCGCTCGCCGCCTCGGGGTGCGTCTCCGGATAGCAGCCGACGCTGACCTCGAAGCCGTGCCGGGCCTTGAGGCCGGCGACCAGATCGGACGCGTAGGCGTAGCCGCCGGGGCACGGCGCGTAGGGTGCGGTGCCCTCCTTCGGCAGATCACCGCGCAGCGCCACGATGTGGCGCACGCCGGCCTGCCAGTAGTCGTCGGCCACGGCGTCGACCTCAGCGCGGCTGCGGCCGATGCAGGTCAGGTGCGCCACCACGGGCCGGCCGGTATGCTCGCGCACCGCCTCGACGACGCCCCTGGTCTCGGTGTTGCCGTTGCCGCCGGCACCGCTGGTCACCGTGTAGTGCGCCGGCCCGAGCGCCTCGAGCACGTCGATCTCCTCGAGCAGCGCCATGGCCCCGGCCGGCCATTTCGGCGGGAAGAGCTCGATCGACAGCCGAACGTCGGGCAGCTCGGCGGCGAGGGTCCAGCTGGTCGGCGACTTCTGGGCTCGAATGGTCATCAGGCTGCCCTTTTCGCGGCGGGTTGATCTTCGCTGTTGTCGTCCTGCTCGGCCGCGGGCTTGCGGGCGAGCCAGATGCAGACGTCGGCGCCATCACCGGCGAGGCGCACGAGGGGTGCCGGCTCGAGGCCGAGCTCGGCGAACCAGTCGGCGAGCTCGGCCTCGGCGAAGCCCAGCCGCCGATGCCCCTTCTCGGTGCGCAGCCATTCGAGCTGATGCCGGGCGAGATCGACGACGACCAGCCGCCCGCCGGGCCGCAGCACCCGGGCGGCCTCGGCCAGCGCCGCCAGGGGATCGTCGGCGAAATGCAGCACCTGGTGCAGGGTCACCGCGGCGACGCTGCGGTCGACCAGCGGCAGCTGGTACATGTCGCCATACCGAACCTGGCAGTTGCGGGCCTCGCGCCGGTCGAGGTTGGCCCGCGCCACCCTGAGCATGTCGTGGCTGAGATCGACACCCAGGCCGCTGCCGATATGGCCGGCCAGCACCTGCAGGATCCGGCCGGTGCCGGTGCCGATGTCGAGCAGCGATTCGGCCCGCTCGGCCCCGAAGATCCGCATGAGCTCCTGCTCGATGGCGCCGGCGTCGACCGCGACGTCGCTCTCGCTGTCCCAGACCGACGCGCGGGCGTCGAAGAAGCGTTCGGCCTGCCGGCGGCGCGAGGCGCGGATCGCCGCGAGACGGTCGCGATCGAGCTGCAGGAGCGGATCGTCCTCGGGCAGGAGCCGGCAGAGCGAGCGGGCGAGCCGGGCCGGGGCACCGCTCTGCGCCCGGCGATAGAAGACCCAGCCCCCTTCGCGAAACCGCTCGAGAAGCCCGGCCTCGGCGAGGAGCTTGAGATGCCGCGAGATGCGCGGCTGGCTCTGCGCCATCACCTGGACCAGCTCGCTCACCGTCCACTCGCCATGGCTGCAGACGGCGAGCAGCCGCAACCGCGAAGGCTCGGCCGCGGCCCTGAGGCCGGCGAGCAGGTCATCGAGCGGGGCGGTCCCTGGGGTCATCGACATCCGCATGGCGAAAGAAGGATATGCGTATGTCTTTATATCCCTTGGCAAGCCTTGGCAAGAGGGAGTTGTGTCATCCTCGCCAGATCAGTGCCGGGCCTCGCTGGCGGGCGTCAGATCGAGCAGCCCGGTCGCATGCTCGGCATCGAGGAGCCAGCGCCTCGCCGGATCGTGATCGCCCTTCCCGATTCCAGGCGAGGCGCCGCCGGCACGACAGCCCGAGCGTCCGATCCGCATAGGTGACCACGAACATGGGTTAAGCATCGCTTAGCTATTCCGTGCTAGGGAGAGGCAGCTTGAAAACCCGGCGGGGCGCGGATAGACCCCAGCACCGGGCCCAGAACAGGGCAACGCCGCCGATCGTTTCGGCGACAGCACCGTCGAGGACAAGGAATGGCTCGTTCCGCATGCCCGGCAGCCGGATGGCGTGCAGCGCTCGCCTCGCTGGCAATGGCGTCGCTGCTGCTCGCGGCAATGCCGCGCGCCGCCGGCGCCCAGAGCGTCGACGACCCGCTCGAGCCGATCAATCGCGTCGTCTTCGAGTTCAACCGGATCTTCGACGGCACGATCCTGAAACCGGTCACCCAGCTCTACGGCTTCGCCGTGCCCGATCCGGCCAAGCGGGGCGTCACCAACTTCCTGCAGAACCTCAGGTCGCCCATCGTCTTCGCCAACCACATCCTGCAGGGCGAGCGGGAGCAGGCCGGCATCACCCTCGGCCGGTTCATGATCAACACCACCTTCGGCCTGCTCGGGCTCGTCGACTTCGCCAATTATTTCGGCATCCCGCCGCGCGAGGAGGCGGATTTCGGCCAGACGCTCGGCGTCTACGGGGTCGGCTCGGGCCCCTATCTCGTGCTGCCGCTGCTCGGCCCCTCGACGGTGCGCGACGCCACCGGCATCGCCGTCGACGCTTTCATTCTCGATCCGACGGTCTATTTCACCGACAACTACCTGCAGCTCGGCCGCCGCGCGGTCGCCGCCGTCGACACGCGCTACCGCTATGGCCCGATGATCGACGACCTGCAAGCGAGCAGCCTGGATTTCTATGTCGCTGCAAGGAGCGTGTTCCTGCAGAACCGGGAGGCCCAGATCCGGAAGAACGGGGCGGGCATGGGTGAGGAATATGAAAGCATCTTCGATGAGCCGCTCGACCAGGAATGACCCGCTGCAGGGAAGCTGGCGGCGACGCGCCGTGCTCGGCGCCGCCCTTGCCCTGACGCTCGCGCCGGCCGTCACCCCGGGACCTACGCTCGCCGCCGGCTCCGAGGCGCCCGACGCCGAGGCCTTCATTCGCGAGATCGGCGACAAGGTCATGGCCATTCTCGTCGATGCCTCCAAGAGCGATACGCAGAAGCTCGCCGACCTGAAGACGATGCTCGATTCCTACACCGATCTCGATCTGATGGCCCGCCTCGTGCTCGGCCGCTATTGGCGAACATCCTCGGCCGAGGAGCGCAAAACCTATGTCGAGCTCTTCCACGAGCTCCTGATGAAGACCCTGGCGGCCCGGCTCGGCGACTACAACGGCCAGACCTTCGAGATCGTCGGCAGCCAGAAGGTGAGCGACACCGACAGCACCGTCGCGACCAGGATCATCCGGGTCGGCGGCAAGCCGCCCTTGAAGGTCGATTGGCGGGTGCGCAACGAGGACGGCAAGCTCGCCATCATCGACGTGGTCGCCGAAGGGGTGAGCCTCGTCGTGAGTCAGCGCAACGAGGTCGGCAGCGTCGTCGAGCGCGAGGGCATGGCCGGCCTGATCAAGACGATGCGCGAGCGACGCGCCGCCCTGCTCTGACCTCGCGTCAGGGGTCGCGGCGGCGCCAGGGCGGGCCCGACGCTCATTCCGCTGCCGGTCGCGGCTGCGACTCCAGCCGCGCCGCGGTGGCCGCCCTGGCCTGGGCCGGTGTCAGCGCCGGCAGCCGGAAGCGGAAGCAGGCCCCGCCCAGGGCCGCGTCCTCGACCCAGATGCGGCCGCCGAAATGGCCCACGATCTGCTGGCAGATGGTGAGTCCGAGGCCCGTGCCCTTGGGCCGGTCCTTCAGGCTCTCGCTCGCCTGGTGGAACTTCTCGAAGATCGCGTCCCGGTATTGACGGCTGACGCCCGGACCGTTGTCCTCGACGCTCACCACCCAGTCGGCGCCGGCCCTGACGATGCCGATGCGCGCGATCCCGCCCTTCGGTGGCACGAACTTGAAGGCGTTGCCCAGAAGGTTGACCGCCACCTGAACGAGACGGTCGTGGTCGCCGCGGACCAGGGCCGGCCGGTCCGGCACGGCGCCCAGCTCGAGCGTCGCGCCGAGCTCGCTGGCGAGGCCGCGGGTCGCCGCCATCGCCTCGTCGACCACGACGACCAGATCGACATCGCGGACATGCCAGTCCATGCTGCCGGATTCGATCTTCGAGAGATCGAGCACATTGTTGATCAGCCGGGTCAGCCGCTCGCTCTCGCGCACCACGATGCTGAGGAACTCCGTGCGCTCCTCGACCCCGAGATCGGGGTTGTCGATCAGGATCTCCGAGAACGAGCGGATCGAGGTCAAGGGTGTCCGGAGCTCGTGGCTGACCGTCGCCAGGAAGTCGTCCTTCATCCGGTCGAGCTCGCGCAGCCGCTCGTTGATCTCCTTGAGCTCCGCCCCGGCCTGCTCGAGCGCCCGCGAGCGCTCCTCGAGCTGGTGGCTGTACTCGATCACCTGGCTCGCCTCGTCGAGGATCTCGAGGATGTCGTCCGGGCCGATCACCTCGCCCCTGACCACCGACGCCACCATGGCGCGCGCGGAGGCGGCGCCGATCGCGCGGGCGACGTGCCGTTCGACCAGCTGGACGAAATCGGCATCGGCGCGCGCGTCCATCTCGAGCCTCTGCCCGCGATCCAGGGCGTCGGTGGCCAGCACCTGATCGGCCCGCTCGCGGCCGATGAAGCGCAGCAGGAGCTCGTTGAGCTCGGCCACCTTGGTGTCGCCGCGCCAGATCTTGGTGGTGCCCTCGCGCTCGAAGATGTTGACGAACAGCAGCGCCTGCAGCCGCTGCAGGTTGTCCTGCTGGAAGAGCAGCGAGCCGGCGACCAGGAGGAGGACGTTGGCGGTGATGCTCCAGAGGAGCGCGTGGCTGACCGGCTGCAGCCCGGAAAGCCCGAACAGCGCCTCGAGCCGGAGCAGCGGCGAGCCGAGCAGGCCGTTCGCCAGGAGGGCGGGATCGATCACGCCGATATTCGCCAGGGCCGGCACGATGAGCGTCAGGAACCAGACGGTGATGCCGGCGGTGATGCCGGCCAGGGCACCGGCGAGATTGGCGTCGCGCCAGAAGATGCCGAACATCAGGGCCGGCACCAGCTGGGCCACGGCGGCGAAGGCGATGAGCCCGATGCCGACCAGCCCGTAGCCGGCGCCGACCGCATGGAAGTAGATGTAGGCCAGCACCAGAAGGAGCAGGATCGAGGCGCGGCGGATGGTGATGACCAGCCGCGACAGATGCGGCCTACGGTTGAGCTGCAGCGCCTCGATGCGCAGCAGCACCGGCATCACCACGTCGTTCGAGATCATCGTGCTGAGCGCCACGGTCGAGACGATGATCATCGCCGTCGACGCGCTCAGGCCGCCGATGAAGACGACCAGCGCCAGCCAGGGGGCCCTGGCCTCGAGCGGCAGATGGAGCACGATCATGTCGCCGTCGAGGATGCCGCCGAGCCGGCCGGCGAGGGCGATCGGGATGACGAAGACGTTGATCAGGAGAAGATAGGTCGGAAAGGCCCAGGTGGCGGTCCGGATGTGCCGCTCGTCGACGTTCTCGATCACCGCGACCTGGAACTGCCGCGGCAGCACGAAGACCACAGCACCGGCGAGCAGGGTCATCAAGAACCAGTCGAGATAGCTCCAGCCCTCGGGCATCAGGAGGAGATCGCCGTGGCCGGCGGCGCGGGTCGCGATGATCAGCGAATCGAAGCCGTCATAGAGGAAGAACGTCACGAACACGCCGACCGCGATGAAGGTGGCGAGCTTGACGATGCTCTCGAAGGCGATGGCCAGCACCATGCCCTGATGGGTCTCCGTCGCGTCGATGTGGCGGGTGCCGAAAAGGATGGCGAAGAGCGCCATGACCATGGCGACGACGAAGCCGCTGTCGATGCCGAGCGGCAGGATGCCCTCGCCGTCGCCGAGCCCGAGCATCAGGTTGGCGCTGGACGAGAGGGCCTTGAGCTGGAGCGCTATGTAGGGAATGCCGGCGATCATCGCGACCGCCGTGGCGATGCCGCCCAAGGCCGTGCTCTTGCCGTAGCGCGCCGCCAGGAAGTCGGCGATCGAGGTGATGCCGTAGGTCTTGGCGATCTTGAGGATCTTGTGCAGGACGAAGGGAAAGAGCAGGGCCGCCAAGGTCGGCCCGAGATAGGTCGGCAGGAAGGCGATGCCCGATTGCGAGGCGAGGCCGACCGAGCCGTAGAAGGTCCAGGACGTGCAGTAGACCGCCATGCTCAAGGTGTAGATGAGCGGATGGTCGATGAGCTGCCGCCCCTCGTGCGCCCGCCGGTCGCCCCAGGAGGCGATGACGAAGAGCAGGCCCAGATAGGCGGCGCCGGCCGCGACGATGAGCGAGGGCCAGAGCATCAGCGCTTCCCCGGGGCCTGCATGATCAAAAAGGCGAGCAGGATGACCAGCGCCCAGCCCAGGAAGAGGTAGAGCGGCAGGTAGCCGCCCTCGCCCAGCCGGTCGGCGACGATGGCCAAAGGCGCGTTGAAGAGCAGGAGCGCCAGGATCAGCGCGGCCAGGAGATAGCGGCGGCGGCGGCCATCGATCAGCATGGTCGGGCGCTCATGTCCAGCGCCTCACTTCGCCGCCATCACCGCCTCGATCTGCGCCACCAGCTCGCGGGTCGAGAAGGGCTTGGTCACATAGGCGTCGGCGCCGAGCGCCAGGCCCCGGTCGCGCTCGCTGTCGCGGCCGCGCGCCGTCAGCATGAAGATGGTGGTCGAGGCCCAGGCCGGATCGGCGCGGATCCGCTCGCACACCTCGTAGCCGTCGAACTCCGGCATCATCACGTCGAGCAGCAGGAGATCCGGCGGCGGCCCGGCCAGCTCGTCCAGCGCTTCCCGCCCGTTCCGCGCCACCGTCACCTCGTAGCCCGCCCGCTTCATCAAGAACTCGAGCGACAGGACGATGTTGGGCTCGTCGTCGACGATCAGGACCCGTTTTGCCACGCCCGCTCCCTCCTCCAACGCCGCAACCGGCCGTCGAAAACGCGCCGATGCGGCAGGCTAGCGCCAAGGGCGAGCTTTGCGAAGCCCCGGCCACTTGCTAGACAGCCAGCCAACCTCCGCCCGGCATCCCCCGGGCCCTCCCTCCGTCAAGGACTATCATGGCCTCGTACCAGTATATCTACGTGATGAAGCGGCTCACAAAGATTTTTCCCGGTGGCAAGAAGCTCTTCGAGAACATCACCCTGGCCTTCCTGCCGGGTGCCAAGATCGGCGTGCTCGGCGTCAACGGCTCCGGCAAGTCGAGCCTGCTGCGGATCATGGCCGGCCTGGACCACGACTTCGCCGGCGAGGCCTGGGCCGCGGACGGCGTGAAGGTCGGCTTCCTCGAGCAGGAGCCGCATCTCGATCCGACCAAGGACGTGCTCGGCAACGTCATGGACGGCGTCGCCGGCACCAAGGACCTGCTCGACCGCTTCAACGCCGTCTCCGAGGGCTTCGCCGACCCCGACGCCGACATGGACGCGCTGATGGCCGAGCAGGCCGAGCTGCAGGAGCAGATCGACGCCTGCAATGGCTGGGAGATCGAGCGCACCCTCGAGATCGCCATGGACGCGCTCCGCTGCCCGCCCGGCGATGCCGAGGTCGCCACCCTCTCCGGCGGCGAGCGGCGCCGCGTCGCCCTCTGCCGCCTCCTCCTCTCGCAGCCCGACCTCCTCCTCCTCGACGAGCCGACCAACCACCTCGACGCCGAAAGCGTCGCCTGGCTCGAGCGCTTCCTTCACGACTACAAGGGCACCGTCGTCGCCGTCACCCACGACCGCTACTTCCTCGACAACGTCGCCGGCTGGATCCTCGAGCTCGATCGGGGCCGGGGCATCCCCTACGAGGGCAACTACTCGGGCTGGCTCGAGCAGAAGAGGAAGCGCCTCGCCCAGGAGGAGCGCGAGGAGCAGGCGCGCGAGCGCACCCTCGCCCGCGAGGCCGAATGGATCGCGAGCTCCCCCCGCGCCCGGCAGGCGAAGCAGAAGGCCCGCATCACCGCCTACGAGGACCTGCTCCGCGCCGCCAACGACAGCACCCCGGGCAACGCCCAGATCATGATCCCGCCCGGCCCCCGCCTCGGCTCCACCGTCATCCGCTTCGAGAACGTCTCCAAGGGCTTCGGCGACCGCCTCCTGATCGACGACCTCTCCTTCGAGCTGCCGCCCGGCGGCATCGTCGGCGTCATCGGCGCCAACGGCGCCGGCAAGACCACCCTCTTTCGCATGATCATCGGCGCCGAGAAGCCCGACAACGGCACCATCACGATCGGCGACACGGTCGAGCTCGGCTATGTCGACCAGTCCAGGGACAGCCTCGACGGCACCAAGAGCGTGTTCGACGAGATCTCCGGCGGCACCGACCACCTCGAGTTCGGCAAGCAGGTGATGAACAGCCGTGCCTACGTCGCCTCCTTCAACTTCAAGGGCGGCGACCAGCAGAAGAAGGTCGGCGTCCTCTCCGGCGGCGAACGCAACCGCGTCCACCTCGCCAAGCTGCTGCGCTCCGGCTGCAACGTCCTCATGCTCGACGAGCCGACCAACGACCTCGACGTCGAGACGCTCCGCGCCCTCGAGGACGCGCTGCTCGACTTCGCCGGCTGCGCCATCGTCATCAGCCACGACCGCTGGTTCCTCGACCGCATCGCCACCCACATCCTCGCCTTCGAAGGCAACAGCCACGTCGAATGGTTCGAAGGCAACTTCGAGGACTACGAGACCGACAAGAAGAAGCGCCTCGGCGCCGAGGCGGCCGAGCCGCACCGGCTCAAGTACAAGCCGCTCAAGGTCGCTTGACCGGAGAAAGAGTCCGGGGAGGATGATCCTCCCCGGGCCCCACCGGGTTTTGCCGGTTGCTGCGAGTGTGAGGTGTCTTGTGAAATGGGCGATTGGCGGTTCTATACGGGCCGCGGGGTTATCGATATAGGATTTATAGCCTAGTCGAGCCTGGGATGCAAGCCTGAAGGAAGGGCGTCTCGGGATCGATCGGCAAACCGGACCCCTCGGGTTCGCTTCATCCGGCCCGCGACAGGGCTCCCGCCCGAAAACCTCGTTCGCTCAAGCGGTTGACGAGCGCCAGGTTCGTTCGTCCGGCCTCGGGTTCCTTCGTCGAATCGCCGGGTTCGCTCGTCGATTCCGTGGGTTCGTTCGTCGAATCGCCGGGTTCGTTCCGCACTTTCTGTTGCACGAGATGCAACAACCCGAGCCAATTGTTGCATCTCATGCAACATCACGAACGCTTATGTTGCATCTCACACAACATCGGCACGGGCCCTGTTGCACCAGATGCAACATCGACACCCGAGATGTTGCATCATACGCATCAACCCGAGCGGCGAATCGGGCGAAGGGCGGGCGAGGAGGCGCCGAAGCGAGCGCGACGGACGGCAGGCATAAGCATCCATGATGGGTCGAAGAGGGCGGGGAGGCACGGCCTCCCCGCCGGCCCCTCCGGTCCTTTGGCGTGGGTGATGGCGGGCGTGGTGTGGATAGGTTAAAGAGGTCTCGCGTTCTTCGGAGACGAAGGTATCGTGTCACTCGGTGTCGGCGTTGAATGCGGGGTATGAGTCGTCAATAACCAGGGGAATGAAATGTCTTGGTACGTCTTCGACCCAAAGCTTCCATATAACGAGTGGCTCCGGCTAGGCGCTGCTGAACGTACGATTGACGAAGCCGCGAAACGAACCGCAGAAAAGATTGTTTCCGGATCCAGACATCTCATCGCGAGTATAGAAGAATTTTCCGACAAGAAGGCCAATTGTATCCTACACGCAATAAGAACATCAACGGGTGCGACGACAGATTCGCTTGATCGTATATCTGAACAACTCGATTCAATTTCAATATCTATTGACAATTTTCACGCCGATTTTAATTGGTGGGCGGAAAAACAAAGCGAACAACTAACAACTATTCAAGATATGTTACAAGGCATCCAAACATCACTTGAACGCCGACACCGCAACGAGGCATTTGAACTGTTCGCAGAATCACGCGAATATGTCTTCCACCGAATGTATGGAAAGGCCCTCAGGAGCATTCAAATTGCCATATATGGAAGCGAGAAAATTCGAGGCTACGAATTAGAATGGCGGTTCTGGGAACATTTGGGCTTTTTAAGATTTGGCAACGAACAAAATAATCTTGGGGAGATAGTAGATTTAATTAAGGCCGAGGAGGCATTTTTGATGGGAGCAAGTTTGGCTGAGCGCGAGGGAGCCAAGAGTGGCGCGGTTCGTTGCTTGCTTGCGGCGACTCAAGCGGCTTATTGCAACGGCGAGATTGCCTCTGCTACTTCACATGTTCGCCATGCGCTGCGTCTTCAACCTAAGCTCCCGGAGGCGAATTGGCTCTGCGGTCGAATTTACTGGGAGCAAGAAAATGACCGGTTAGCAGAGCAGGCATTCTTCGATTCGTTGATAGATGACTATCGCTACTCGCGCAGATTCTGGAATGATCCGCCTTCGAAATTCGGGTCCACGAGAGGCAGTTGCAAAACGCCCTGAAGGAGCGGAATTGCTGGGTATTTGAGCG
>CAYMTA010000061.1:0-25480 GCA_964393275.1 uncultured Geminicoccaceae bacterium
ACATAGCACAGACCGCCAATCGAGGGAATCTTATGTTGCTAACAATCCACTAGCAAGGCATCGACAACGCGCGATTGAATCGTGTGGCCCTCGAGAAAAACATCTCAAGAGCCGAAAGCACTTGCAGGAATTAATTGCCGAGTGCGCGGGCATTCCAAGGAAGATTTTTTTGGGCAAACTTGTTGAACTGGCGCCTGATCTCGCCGCATTGGGAGGTGATCGCCTGTTGTTGGCGACAGCGGATGAGATCCGGGCGACCGCCGCTTGGTGGCGCCCGGACAGGGACGAGACCAACAGCCTGCGCAACCCTACGGACAATGTGAGCTGAAGAAAACCGCATAGGTTCGACAAGACCCCCTCAGCTCGTCACCCGATCCCGCCTGCCGTAGCCCAGCAGCATGGCGATGATGACGGTGCCGTAGATGATCTGACGGCCGGCTTCGGGCATTTGCATGATGGAGAGGACGGAGGTCAAAAGGACGATGAGGATGGTGCCGACGACGGTGCCGGTGTAGCGGCCCTGGCCGCCCAGGATGTGGGTGCCGCCGATGACGACGGCGGCGATGGAGGGCAAGAGGTAGGCGTCGCCCATGCCCTGGTAGGCCTTGGTCGAGTAGCCGGCGAGGAGCACGCCGGCGAGGGCGGAAAGGGTGCTGCAGAGGACGAAGGCGGCGATCAGGACGAGGCGGGTGTTGACGCCGGAGAGGTAGGCGGCGGCCTCGCGGTTGCCGACGGCGTAGATGTAGCGGCCGAGCGGCGTCTTGCGCAGCATGACGACGATGAGCACCGAGACGACGATCCAGACGACCAGCGCCATGGGGATGCCGAGAATGTGGCCGACGGCGAGGAACTCCATGAGCGGCGTGGAGTGGGTCTGCGGCGCGAAGCCGCCGGTGTGCATGACCATGAGGCCGCGCAGGACGGCGTTGACGCCGAGCGTGAAGATCATCGACGGCACGCGGAGATAGGCGGCGCCGAGGCCGTTGACGAGGCCGACGGCGACGCCGATGCCGAGGCCGACCGGCAGCGCCCAGGCGCCGCCCACGGCGGTCGCCATCATGGCGGCGGCGGCGATGGTCCAGGGCACGGAGAGGTCGATGTGGCCGAGCAGGATGACCAGCATCATGCCGGCGGCGACGAGGCCGAGGAAGGCGCCGACCTGGAGCTGCTGCATCAGGTAGCGCGGCGAGAGGAAGCTCGCCGTGCCCTGGGTCCAGAGCGTGTAGGCGGTGCCGACGATCAGGATCACGACGATGAAGGCCGAGGCGATGAGGATCGGCCGGGCCTCGCTCGAGGCGGCGCCGCGCCGGGCCGAGGCGGTCTTCTCCGAGGCGGTCTTCTTCGAGGCGGTCATCCCCGAAGTTCTCATCCAAAGAGCTCCAGCTTGTTCCTGACGCGGAAGATGCGGGCGGCGCCGATGCTGACGGCGCCGAGCAGCACCATGCCCTCGATCAGGGGCTGGAGCAGCGGATCGACGTCGAAGATGCGGAAGTTGAACGAGATCGAGCGGATCACCAAAGCGCCGAAGAGCGAGCCCACCGCCCCGCCGACCCCGCCCATGAGCGAGGTGCCGCCGATCACCACGGCGGCGATGGAGTTGAGCGTGTAGGCGCCGGCCTGCAGCACGTCGGCATTGCCCGAGGAGGTCTGGAGCGCCAGGTAGACGCCGGCGAACCCTGCGAACAGGCCCGACATGGTGAAGGCCGCGATCTTGCAGCGGTCGACGCGCACGCCGGACATGTAGGCGGCCCCCTCGGCCGAGCCCACGGCGTAGGCGCCGCGCCCGGTCACCGAGTTGCGGTAGGGCAGCCAGACGAGGACGACGATCAGCACCATGAGGACGAGCGGCAGAGGCAGCCAGGCGAAAGGCCGAAACCAGGCGGCGTCGCCATCGCCCGCGAGGCCGTAGGTGGCGGCGAGCTCGAAGAGGTCGTTGGTCATCGCCCAGGAGAAATCGCCGTCGACCTGGCCGCCCGGCGTCGGGCGGAGGAAGAGGGCGATGCCGATGTAGATGGCGCCCGTCGCGAGTGTGACGATGATCGACTGGATGCGGCCATAGACGACGAGGCAGCCATTGATGAAGCCGGCGAGTGCTGCGACCAGAAGGCAGATGACGATGCCGCCCAGGATCTGCAAAGGCGAGCCGACGAGCAGGTAGCTCGCCAGCGTGTTGACCATGGTCATGACGGCGCCGACCGAGAGGTCGAGCCCGCCGACCAGGGCCGGGACGGTCTGCGCCATGGCGACCATGACGAGAACGAAGGATTCGTTGGCGTTCTGGATGAGGATCTGGCTCGAGAAGCCGCGCGGGTGATTGAAGTTGTAGATCAGGTAGAAGACGAGGAAGAGGCCGATGGCGAGGATCAGGCCGAGATTTTGGCCGAGGCGGATGCGCAGGTCGCTCAATGTCCGACCGCCTTCTGGTGGCCGCCGGGCTCGCCGGCCGCGAGATTGAGCGAGGATGCGACGATGTTGGTCTCGTTCAGGTCGCCGCCCTCGAGGGTCGTCACGATCGCCCCGTCATAGAGGATCAGCACGCGGTCGCAGCAGCCGATCAGCTCGTCGTAGTCGGTGGTGTAGAAGAGGATGGCGGCACCGGCGGCGGCGAGGTCGCGGAGCAGCTGGTAGAGCTCCTGCTTGGTGCCGACATCGATGCCGCGGGTCGGGTCGTTCAGGAGGATGATCCGGGGCTCGGTCAGGAGCCACTTGCCGATCACCACCTTCTGCTGGTTGCCGCCCGAGAGGGTCGCCACGGGATCGCCGATGGCGCCGATCTTGATCTTCAGCTTCTCGACCATGGCCTGGATCGCGGCGCGCTCGCGGCCCTCGTCGACGAAGATGCCCCGGGTCAGGGAGCCCATGGCCGCCATGCCGAGATTGTCGCCGATCGACATGGGCAGCATCAGCCCCTCGGTCTTGCGGTCCTCGGGGATCAGCGCCATGTCGACGCCCCTGGCCTTGGCCCGCGCCGGCCCGGTGACGTTCACCGGCCGCCCAGCGACGCGCACGTCGCCCTCGACCCCCCGGAGCACGCCGAAGAGGGCGAGCAGCAGCTCGCGCTGGCCCTGCCCGTCGAGCCCGCCGAGGCCGACGATCTCGCCCGCGTGGACCGTGAAGGAGATGCCGGCGAGACGATCGGCCCAGGAGAGGCCGCTCACCTCGAGCATCGGCACCTGCGCCGCGGGCACCTCGGGCTTCGGCGGGAAGACCTGGGTGATCTCGCGACCGATCATCAGCTGCACCACCTCGTCGGCGCTCCTGGCGCCCTTGGCGAAGGTCTCGATGTGCTGGCCGTTCCGGAACACCGACCAGGTGTCGGCGAGCTGCTCGATCTCGTGCATGCGGTGGCTGATGTAGAGGATGGCGAGGCCGTCCCGGCGGAGCTCCTCGAGGATGCGGTAGACCTTCTCGACATCGGCGCCGGTCAGGGCCGAGGTCGCCTCGTCGAGGATCAGGAGCTTGGGGTTCTGCCCGAGCGCCTTCGCGATCTCGACCATCTGGCGGCGCGACAAGGGCAGGTCGCGGACCCGTTGCAGCGGGTTGACGTCGGCGCAGCCGACCCGCGCCAGGAGCGCCTCGGCGCGGCGGCGCTGGGCGCGGTGGTCGATCAGGCCGAAGCGGCGCGGCGGGTCGGCGATGCAGATATTGTCGGCGACGCTGAGATCCGGCATCAGCGACAATTCCTGGAAGATGCAAACGATGCCGGCCCGGTTGGCGGCGATCGGCCCGTCGAAACGCACGGGCTCGCCCTCGAGCGTCATGGTGCCGGCATCGGGGCGGACGACGCCGGCGATGATCTTGATGAGCGTCGACTTGCCGGCGCCGTTCTCGCCGAGCACGGCATGGATCGAGCCCCGCTCGCAGGCGAAGGACACGTCCTCCAGCGCGCGCACGCCGCCGTAGCGCTTGCTGATGCCGGCAAGCTCGAGGAAGCTTCCGCCCATTACGACATCCGCGAGGCGGCGATGCCCAGCACCGGGCCGGGCATCGCCCAGGTCACCTACTGGGCCGCGTCGTCGGCGGTCTTGCCCATGATCTCCACCGCCGTGATGTTGACGTCACAGGGCGGGAACTCGTTGGGCGTGAAGAAATTGTCGGAGAGATCCGACCAGTAGTTCACGCCGTCCTCGAGGGTCTCGAACGTGGCGACGGGGATCGGCACCGAGATGAGCTGCGGCATCACGTTGCCCTGCAATGCCGCGATCGCCGCCTTGATCGAGATGGCGACGAGGCCGGGCGACTGGCCGTAGGAGAGCCCCTTCAGGCCCTCGTCCTTGAGCGCCGCGATCTGCTTCCGAAAGCCGTTCTCGGCCTCGCCCGCCATCGGCACCATCGGGTGGCCGGCGTCGATGAAGGCGCGCACCGTGCCGGTCGAGCCGCCCTGGGTGAAGACGGCATCGAAGTGGTCGTGCACCGCGAGCGCATCGGCGGTGGCCTTCTGCGAGGTGCCGTCGTCCCAGTTGCCGACGATCTCGACGATCTCGAAATCGTTGCCGTCGGCCTCCATGACCGACCGGAAGCCCTCGTGCCGGTCGCGGTCGACCGAGTTGCCGGGCAGGCCGCGGACCTCGAGGATCTTGCCGCTCTTGGCGCCGAGCTGGTCGAGCAGGAACTCGGCCGACATGACGCCCATGGCGAACTGGTCCTCGTTGACCATCATCACGGCGTCGGTGTCGAGGATGTTGTCGAACGGCACCACGACCACGTCGTTGCGGTCGGCGAGGCGGATCACCCGATCGAAGCCCTCGGGGCTGACCGCGATGGTGACGATCGCATCGAAGCCCTGGTTGATGAAGTCCTCGATGGCGCCGAGCTGGGCCGCGGCGTCGGTGCCGGTCGAGACCACGCGGAAGTCCGCGATCTGCTCCTTGATCTCCGGCTGCTCGACGAACGCCTTGGCGGTCTGGACCATCTGGATCCGCCAGGTGTTGCCGACGAAGCCGTTGACCAGGGCGATCTTGTAGGGCCCGTCCCGGCCCTCCCACTGGAAGAACTTGGTGTCCGCGTCCCAGGGTGCGAAGCACTCGGGCATGTAGCCCGGGCCGTCGACGACCGCGGGTGCCGCCTGGGCCAGAGGTGCGACGAGACCGAGTCCGGCCAGAATGGCGGCACTCGCCAAAAGACGACGCATCATTTTAAAGCCTCCCGTTTGTCTGCTTGGACGGATGCGTATCCCGCGAGTTGCCGTTTGGCAAGATGGACATCAAGAGCGGTTGCCAGCCGCGGACACTGACAGGTAGGTAAAGGCGGCAAGACGAAGAGCCGCGCAAGGGAGCGAGCGACAGGGATGGCGATCATGCTCGGTGCCGATATCGGCGGCACCTTCACGGATTTCGTGGCGCACGACGACGCCTCGGGCCAGACCCTGGTATGGAAGGTGCCTTCCGTGCCGGGCGATCCGGTGCAGGCGATCCTCGATGGGCTCGCCGGCTTCGACGGGCGGGCATCGCTCGGCCACCTGCGGATCGGCACGACGGTCGCCACCAATGCCGTGCTCGAGCGCCAGGGTGCCGTGGTCGCCTACGTGACGACCAAGGGCTTCAAGGACGTCCCCTTCATCCAGCGCGGCAACCGCAAGTTCCACTACGACATGAGCTGGGTGAAGCCGAAGCCGCTCTGCCTGCGGCGCCACTGCTTCGAGCTCGACGAGCGGCTGGATGCCAAGGGACGGGTGATCCAGCCGCTCGACCCGGCCGAGGTGCGGCGCGTGGCGGAAGCGATCCGCGCCCTGCCGGAGATCGAGGCGGTCGCGGTGTGCCTGCTCTTCTCCTACCTCGACCCGCGCCACGAGCTCCTGGTGAAGAGGATCTTCGAGGAGCTGCTGCCCGGCCACGCGATCTCGATCAGCTTCGAGGTCCTGCCGAAGTGGAAAGAGTACGAGCGGGCATCGACGACGCTGGCCGACGCCTATCTGAAGCCCGTGGTCGGCCGGCGCCTGCGGTCGATGCGCGAGCGGCTGGACGGCGCAGGGATCAAGGCGCCCGCCGTGCTGATCCGCTCGAACGGAGGCGAGATGACGCTGGACGCGGCGGCGGCGACGCCGATCCAGCTCCTGGTCTCCGGCCCCACGGGCGGGGTCATCGCCGCGCGGCACGTGGCCGAGCTCGCCGCCATCGACCATCTCGTGACCCTCGACATGGGCGGCACCTCGACGGACGTCTCGACGGTGCAGGACCGCCGCGAGACCTTCACCACGGCCTACGAGATCGAATGGGGCGTGCCGATCCAGATCCCGATCATCGACATCCGCACGATCGGCGCCGGCGGCGGCTCGATCGCCTGGATCGACAAGGGCGGCATGCTCCGGGTCGGGCCGCGGAGTGCCGGGGCCAATCCGGGCCCGGCGGCCTATGGCCAGGGCGGCGGCGAGGCCACGGTGACGGACGCCAACGTGGTGCTCGGGCGGATCGATCCCTTGAACTTCCTCGGCGGCCGGATGCGGCTCGATGCCGAGCGGGCGAGGCAGGCCGTGGCCGCCGTCGGCGAGCGGGTCGGGCTCGAGGCGGAGGCGGCGGCGCTCGCCATCCTCAGGATCGCCGACAACAACATGGTGGGTGCGCTGCGCTCGGTCTTGATCGAGCGCGGCCTCGATCCGCGCGACTTCGCGCTCCTCGCCTTCGGCGGGGCGGGACCCCTGCACGCGGCCTCGCTGATCCGCGAGATGGGCATCGCGCGAGCGGTCGTGCCCAACCATCCGGGCCAGTTCTCGGCCTACGGCTTCATCCAGACCGATGCCCGGGTCGACCGGCAGCGCACGATCCAGCTCACCAGCCACAATTTCCCCGCGGCGCGTGCCCGGGACATGCTGGCGGAGCTGACCGCCCAGGCGCTCGATGAGCTGAAGGCGCAGGACTACACCGCTCGGATCACCGTCCATCAGGCGCTCGAGATGCGCTATCTCGGCCAGAACTACGAGCTCGAGCTTGCGATCGGCGAGGACGCCCTGGCCGACGGGCGGATCGGCGCCCTCTGGCAGGCGTTCCACGCGGCGCACGAGGCGCGCTTCGGCTTCTCGATTCCGGGCGAGCCGATCGAGATCGTCAACCTCGCGGTGACCGCCATCTCGGCCACCGCCAAGCCCGAGGTGAGGATGCTCGATGCCGACATGCCGGAAGGCCGGCCGGTGGCCGAGCGGCCGGTCCATTTCGCCGAAGGCACGATGCCGACCAGCATCTACAGCCGGCCCACCCTCGCACCGGGCCAGAAGATCCGGGGCCCGGCGCTGATCGAGGAGGCGGCCTCGGTCACCGTGGTCGAGCCGGGCCAGCACCTCGTGGTCGACGCCTTCGGCCACCTCGTCATCAGCGCCGGCACTTGAAGGGAAGGCGTTTTTGCCTTCCTTTTCGGTGGGAGCCGCCTGGAGACCAGCCCATGACGACCTTGACCGTCACCGCCAAGGGACAGATCACCCTGCGCAAGGAGCTGTTGTGCCGCCTTGGCGTCGAGCCGGGCCAGAAGATCGAGGCCGACAAGCTACCGGATGGAAGGGTAGAGCTGAGGGCTGCGGGACCGACCGGCACGATCAACGGCTTCATCGGGTTGCTCGCGGGCAAAACGGACAAGGTGGCCACGATCGAGGAGATGAACGAGGCCATCGCTGCGGGCTGGGCGGGTGAGGAATGAAGATGACGGTCGACACGATCGTGCTCTCGGTAGCGACCCCATCAACTGGTCCGAGCATGCAACCGATCCTTTCATCCGTAGAAGAGGGCGTTCGACGATGAAATTCTCCGCCAACGGCTACTACGTCGAGCGCTACAACAAATGCGCCAATTGCGGGATGCTCGTCTATGGCGAGGGGCTCCGGGCCGAGCATCTGGGCAAGTCCCGGCGCTTCTGCTCGGACTGGTGCATCGAGTGGGCCGCCATGCGCGACGGTGCGGGCGGCCATTTGAAGCTGCCGATCCGGCACCCTGCCCCCGTCGAGCGGTCGGCCGCGCCCGACATGGTGATGATGAACATCCTCGATTCCACCATGGTCTCGATCTGCCGCGAGATGGGCATCCTGCTCATGAAGACGTCGTACTCGACGATCTTCAACGAGGGGCTCGACTTCACCTGTGCCCTGGCCGACGCCAAGGGCGACATGATCGCCTGCGCCGAGTTCTGTCCGACGATGATCGGCGGCATGCCGCTCTTGATCAAGACGTGCTTTCAGGAGATCCCGCACGCGGACATCCAGCCGGGCGACATCATCCTCCACAACGACCCCTATCGCGGCGGGCTGCACTGTCCCGAGCACACCTTCTTCAAGCCCTTCTTCGACGGCGGCGAGCTTCTGGGCTTCGCCGTCTGCATCGGCCATATCGCCGAGATCGGCGGCATGGTGCCGGGGGCCTTCTGCGGCGAGGCGACCGAGATCTTCCACGAGGGGCTCCGCGTGCCGCCGGTCAAGATCAAGAAGGCCGGCAAGGATGTCGAGGAGGTCTGGAAGCTGCTCCTCGCCAACACCAGGACACCCAGGCAGAACTACGGCGACCTTCGGGCGATGATCGGCTCGGTCGATCTCGGCGTCGACCGAATCGAGCAGATCGTCAAGAAGTACGGACGCGAGGTCTTCAAGAATACCTGCGAGGACCTGATGGACTACGCCGAGCGGCGGATGCGGGCCGAGCTCAGCACCTTTCCCGACGGCAAGTACTCCTTCGAGGACGTGATCGAGAACGATGGCATCGAGGACGTGCCCTACACGGTCGCCATCGATCTCCACATCAACGGCGACGAGCTGGTGGCCGACTACGACCGGAGCTCGAAGCAGGCCAAGGGGCCGATCAACGCCACGCTCGGCGTCGCCACGGGTGCCGTCTACAACGGCATGCTGCACGTCACCGACCCCTCGATCCCGAAGAATTCGGGCTGCTTTCGCCCGATCCGCGTCGTCGCCCCGCCCGGCAAGGTGATCAATGTCGACTACCCCGCCCCGCTCGTCGCCGGCAACACCGAGACCCACCCGAGGCTCGCCAACATCACCATCGGCGCCATGTCGCGCTGCGCGCCCGAGCGGGCAATGGCATCCGAGAGCTGCACCGGCACCAATTTCGTCTTCGGCGGCGAGCATCCGGAGTATGACGAGTACTTCGCCTGCTACGACATCATGTCGGGCGGCTGGGGCGGCCGGCAGGGCCACGACGGCAACGACTGCGTGATCGCCATCAACGGCAATTGCCGCTTCAACCCGACCGAGGTGTTCGAGACGCGCTTTCCGCTGCGGGTCGAGGACTGCGCCATGGACACCGATTCGGGCGGGGCGGGCGAGTTCCGGGGCGGCCTCGGCTACACCCGCACGCTCCTGATCACCGAGGTGGAGATCACCGGCTCGCAGTGCAGCGACCGCCACGAGGTCAAGCCCTTCCCGCTCTTCGGCGGCGAGCCCGGCGGCAACGGGGCGACGCTGATCCAGAAGGCCGGCAGCGACGAATGGCTGACCGTGAAGGAGCTCTACGGCAAGGTGTCGTCGAGCAAGTACGCCAATGTCCGCTTCCAGCCGGGCGACCGGATCAGGCTCACCACCCCGGGCGGCGGCGGCTACGGCGACCCGGCCAGGCGCGATCCGGCCGCCGTAGCCCTCGACGTGGCCGAGGGCTATGTCAGCAGCGAGGCGGCCGCACGGCTTTACGGCCAAGGTGCAGGAGAAAGCTGATGCGGATCGCCATGCTCGGCGCCGGCGCCATGGGCGGCATGTTCGGCGCCCGCTTCGCCCGGGCCGGTGCCGAGGTCGTGCTCCACGACCGGGACGAGGCGCACCTGGCGGCGATCGCGGCCGATGGGCTCCACGTCGAGCTGCCCGACGCGGACCCGGTCGTGCTGCGCCTGCCGGCGTTCGCCGAAGCCGACGCCATCGGCACCGTCGATCTCGCCGTGGTCCTCGTCGACTGCGCCGCCACCCGGGACGCCGCCCTGGCGGCGAAGCAGGTGATCGGCACGGACGGATACGCGCTGACGCTGCAGAACGGCATCGGCAATGTCGAGGCCCTGGTCGACGTGCTGGGCGCTGCCCGGGTGGTCGGCGGCTCGACCATGAACAGCGCCGCCCGCACGGGCCCCGGCCATGTCGCCCACACCCACCTCGGCAAGACGGTGCTCGGCGAGCTCGACGGCCGGGCCAGCGCCCGGCTGGAGCGACTGGTCGAGCTCTTCGCCAGGGCCGGCCTGCCGGCCACGGTCACCGACAACATCATCGGCCATATCTGGCAGAAGCTCATCCTGAACGCCGCGCTCAACCCGGTCTGCGCCATCACCCGGCTCAGGCCCGGCGAGGTCGCCGACAGCCCGGCGGCGAGCGCCCTCGTCCGCGACATCCTGGGCGAGGTGCTGGCGGTCGTGGCGGCGGAGGGCATCGATCTTCCGGATCCGAGCCCCACGGACAGCATTCTCGGCCATGCGGTCGGGCGAATGAACAAGCCCTCGATGCTGCAGCATGTCGAGCAGGGCCGGCGGACCGAGATCGCGGCCCTCAACGGCGCCCTGCTGCCGATCGCCCTGCGGCACGGCATCCCCTGCCCGACCAACCGGACGATCGTGCAGCTCGTCGAGGCGATCCAGGGACGGCCCGAGCGAGCCGGGGAGCATGCCACGTGAACAACCAGGAACTGCACGAGCTCAACCGGAAGCGCCGGATCCACCAGATCGCCTTCGTCACCCGCGATCTCGAGAAAAGCATGCGGGCCTGGATCGACAATCTCCGCGTCGGCCCCTGGACCGTGCTGACCTTCACCGAGAAGTCGCTCCAGTACCTGAAGGTCGCCGACCGCACCGTCACCCAGCCCTTCGAATTCCTGCTCGCCCTCTCCTGGATGGGCGAGACGCAGATCGAGCTGATCCAGCCGGTGCACGGCCCCACGATCTACGAGGACCACCTGCGAAGGAAGGGCGAGGGCCTGCACCACATCAAGGAGAAGATCGCCGAGGCCGACATGGACCGCGTCGTCGCCGACTACCGCGAGAAAGGCATCGGCATCCTGCAGACCGGCCTCTTCGAGGGCGACGTTCACTACTATCTCGACACCGAGCCGAGGCTCGACTTCATCCACGAGCTCGGCAACTGCGCCGACCTGAGGCTGACGCCGGAGCAGTGCCGAATCTATCCGCCGGAGTAGGAACGGCGAAGAACAGGAAAGCCGCCTCGACCCCGTCCACCCACCGAGCCGATTCGAGCAGCGAGGATGGGCCGCGCAACGCCGATGACGCGATGCGGCGTCATTTCGAACGACTCGGCGGCGTCGAGCTGGAGCCGCCAGCACGCCGTCCAGCGGCCAGGTCACTCCGCGGGCCCGTCGGCGTCAGCTCGTGCACCTTGCGCAGGTCACGGAGCGTCAGATACGCCGCCCGCAGACGCTCGGCCTCGGTCGCGATCTCGGCTTGGTGATCCGGATCGAGCCGGGCGATCTTCTCGTCCAGCGTGGTAGCCATCGGCTTCAACTCCTAGCCTGAATACCTAGCCGTCTTAGCCGATCAGGCTCACCCCCGTACCCGCATCATCACCGTCGTCGCCGGTCCCGTGCGCACCTTGATGAAGCCTTCGAGCATCGCATCCACCGCCGGATCGCCCGTGTCGACGAAGAGCCCGGCCGTGCCGAGGGCGGCGAGCTTCGCCAGCGACGCCACTGCCTCGATATTCTCCCGCCCGACCCGGGCGATGACCGAAGGGGCGATCTGCTGGTTGCCGCGGCCGAAGAGGCAGCCGTGGCCGCCCATGACCGAGACGACGAGCGTCGTGGGTGTTGCGGCAACCAGGGCTTCGAGCGCTGTCGCATCGAGGTC
The DNA here is from genome assembly GCA_964393275.1 of uncultured Geminicoccaceae bacterium. GTDB lineage: Bacteria > Pseudomonadota > Alphaproteobacteria > Geminicoccales > Geminicoccaceae > SLRI01. The sequence goes on from CAYMTA010000061.1 coordinate 11,761, forward strand.
CCGGCCGACCAGCCTTCCGTCCTGGACGGCATCGACGCCGAGCAGCGTGCCGTCGAGGCCGAGATGGCGAAGGATGCTCTGCTTGGTCGTCCCCGGCCCCAGCACATAGAGCCGGCCCGGCCGCATCTCGGCTGCGAGCGTGCCGCAGAGGCCGTCGAGCGCCGCCGCCTCCCCCGGCCCCTGCCCCGCCTTGGGATTCTGCACGAGGCCCTCCACCACCGGCACGGTGGCGAAGCCGTGGAGGCGGGCGCCGAGCCGGCCGGCGCGGAGCGCCTCCTCGTCGATATCCATGACCTCGCGGGCCATGAGCCGGACACGGCCATCGCCGGCGAGGAAGGCGGCCGCCACCTCTCCGGCGTGACGCGGGCTGGTGGCGAAGACCGCCGACTGCATCTTCACGCCGGCCGGCACGCCGAGGATCGGGAGAGCGTCGCCCACGGCGGCCAGCACGTCGCGCACCGTGCCGTCGCCGCCGACGACGAGCAGGAGTGCTGCCCCGGCATCGCGCAAGGCCACGGCGGCGCGCCGCGTGTCGAGGCCGCTCGAGGGCTCGGCCGGCTCGCCGACCAGGGTGGCCGAGGGATCGCCCATCCTGCCGCCGAAGGCCAGAACCCCGACATCGGACAGGCGCTCGCGAAGCGCCGCGAGCGCCCGGGCCGCCTTCTCCCCGGCCCGCGGCACGGCACCCCCGGCCAGTGCCGCGGCCTGCACGGCCTCGCCATCCGAGCCCTTGAGCGCCACGGCCCCGCCGAGCCCCGCGACCGGATTGACAATGAGCCCGAGCTTCCTCTTCTCATCCGTCACGCGCGACGCTCCGCGCGGCCGATACACGCTGCCGCCAGAGACGAGGACAACGGCCGATGACCACCGCCCCGACCCGCCCCGAACGCTACCGTCTCGCTCCCAATCTCGAGATCAGCCGCATCGTCACCGGGCTCTGGCAGGTCGCCGACATGGAGCGACAGGCAGGCCGGCCGCTCGACCCGGAGGAAGCGGCGAAAGCCCTGGGTGTCTATGCCGGGAGCGGCTTCGACAGCTTCGACATGGCCGACCATTACGGCTCGGCCGAGCTGATCACCGGCCGGCTGATCGCCCGCCAGCCCGCGGGGCAAAAGCCCAGGGCCTTCACCAAATGGTGCCCCGAGCCGGGGCCGATGACGGCCGAGGTGGTGCGCGCCGGCGTCGCCGAGCGGCTGGAGCGGCTCGGCGTCGAGCGGCTCGACCTCCTCCAGCTCCACTGGTGGCTCTACGAGCATCCGGCCTATCTCGACGCGATGGCCGAGCTCGCGAGGCTGCGTGGCGAGGGCCTGATCGGCGAGCTCGGTGTCACCAATTTCGACACCGAGCACCTGCGCATCCTGGTGGCCGAGGGCCATCCGATCCGCACCAACCAGGTCAGCTTCTCGCTCCTCGACCGCCGCGCCGCCGGGCCGCTCGGCACCTTCTGCCTGGAGCATGGCGTCCGCCTCCTGGCCTATGGCACGCTCGCGGGGGGCTTTCTGGACGAGCGCTGGCTCGGCGCCGAGGCGCCCGCCACCATCGCCGACTGGTCGAGGATGAAATACCGCCGCTTCATCGACGCCATCGGCGGCTGGCCGGCGTTCCAGCGAATCCTCGCCGCCGCCGATGCGATCGCCAAAAAGCACGGGGTCAGGGTCGCCAATGTGGCGGCCCGCTGGGTGCTCGACCAGCCGGCCGTGGCGGCGGTGATCGTCGGTGCGAGGCCGGGCGAGCGCGACCACCGGGAGGCCAATCTCCAGACCTTCGCCTTCGCCCTCGACGCCGAGGACCATGCCCGCCTCGCCGAGGCCTTCGCCCAGGCCCGACCCGTGCCCGGCGATTGCGGCGACGAGTACCGCAGGCCGCCCTTCCTCACCGCCTCCGGCGATCTCAGCCATCACCTCGAATCCCTCCCCCAGGTCTTCGTGGCCGAGCCCGAGGGCGACCGCAGCCGGGTCTCGAGCGGCAGCGTGTGGGAGGAGATCGCCGGCTACACCCGTGCCATCCGCATCGGCGACCGGGTGCTGGTGAGCGGCACCACGGCGACCCACGGGCTCGATCATGTGGTGGCCAGGGACGACCCGGCGGCGCAGACCGCCTATGTCCTGGACAAGATCCAGGCGAGCCTTCGGGCCGCCGGCGCCGACCTCGCGGACGTGGTGCGCACCCGCGTCTTCGTGCGCGACATTGCCATGTGGGAGCCCGTGGCCCGCACCCACGGCCACTATTTCCGGGACCACCGCCCGGTCAACACGCTGGTCGAGGCGAAGCTGGTCGGCGACTACCTGGTCGAGATCGAGGCCGAGGCGGTCGTCGGTCAAGCGTGAGCCGGCAGGCCGAGCAGGGAGCGCGCCTCGGCCACGGTCGCCGGTCGCCTGCCATATTCGGGGCAGAGCGCGACCACCTGCTCGACCAAGGCCGCGTTCGAGGGGGCCAGCCGCTCCCTGTCGAGCCGGACATTGTCCTCGAGCCCCGTCCGGCAATGGCCGCCGAGCTCGAGCGCCCAGCGCACCAGCGTGATCTGGTTCCGGCCGATGCCCGCCCCGGTCCAGGTGGCGTCGGGTGCGAGGCGCCGCACCGTCCGCACATAGAACTCGAAGGTCTCGCGATCGACCGGCATGGCGTTCTTCACGCCCATGACGAACTGCACGTGCAGGGGGCCCTTGATCTGCCCGGCCTTCTCCATCTCGACCGCCTTGAACAGCATCGAAAGGTCGAAGACCTCGATCTCCGGCTTGACCTCGTGCTCGAGCATGAGGCGGGCCAGCCAGTCGATGAGCTCCGGGCTGTTCTCGTAGACCCGGGTCGGGAAGTTGCAGGAGCCGGTCGAGAGCGACGCCATGTCCGGCCGCAAGGGCAGCATGCCGCCCCTCTCCTCGCCCCTGCCGGAGCGGCCGCCGGTCGAGAGCTGGACGATCATGCCGGGACAGTGCTTGCGCAGGCCTTCGAGCAGCCGGCCGAACCGCTCGGGGTCCGAGGTCGGCCTGCCCTCGTCGTCGCGCACATGGCAATGCGCCAGGGTCGCCCCCGCCTCGAACGCCGCCTGGGTCGATTCGATCTGCTCGGCGATGCTGATCGGCACCGCCGGGTTGTCGGCCTTGGTCGGCACCGACCCGGTGATCGCGACGGTGATGATGCAGGGCTCGGCCATGCCGAATACCTCGGAGCTGTTGAAGGGTCAGGCCGGGTCGGGCGTCTGGTAGAGCGTCGCATGCTGCTCGCGCAGCACGTTCTTCTGCACCTTGCCCATGGTGTTGCGCGGCAGCTCGGCGGCGAAGATCACGCGCTTCGGCAGCTTGTAGCGTGCCAGGGTGGCTTCGAGCGAGCGGATGATGCCGCGCTCGTCCAGCACCTTGCCCGCCCGCGCCACCACGACGGCCGTCACCCCCTCGCCGAAATCCGGGTGAAGGACGCCGATCACGGCGGATTCGAGCACGCCCGGCAGGGCGTCGATCTCGCTCTCGACCTCCTTGGGATAGACATTGTAGCCGCCGGAGATGATCAGGTCCTTGGCCCGGCCGACGATCGAGACATAGCCGTCCGCGTCGATCCTCGAGATGTCGCCGGTGATGAAGAATCCGTCAGGGCGGAACTCGGCCGCCGTCTTCTCCGGCATCCGCCAGTAGCCCTTGAAGACATTGGGGCCTTTGACCTCGAGCACGCCGATCTCGCCCGTCTCCAGCACCTTCCCCGTCTCCGGGTCGGCGACCCGCACCTCCACGCCCGGCAGGGGCAGGCCGACCGTGCCGGCGCGGCGGTCGCCGTCATAGGGGTTCGAGGTGTTCATGCCGGTCTCGGTCATGCCGTAGCGCTCGAGGATTCGGTGGCCGGTGCGCTCGAGGAAGGCCTGGTGCGTCTCGGCGAGCAGGGGGGCGGAGCCGGAAACGAAGAGGCGCATGTTCCGGGCCGCCTCGGGCGTCAGGCCCTTGTGCGCCACCAGCCGGGTGTAGAAGGTCGGCACCCCCATCAGCGTCGTCGCCCGCGCCATGAGGCCGATCACCTCGTCGGCGTCGAAGCGCCCGCGCCAGATCATCGTGCCGCCGCTCAGCATCACCGTGTCGATGGCGACGAAGAGCCCGTGCGTGTGGAAGATCGGCAGCGCGTGGATCAGGACGTCCCGGTCGGTGAAGCGCCAGAACTCGGCCAAGGTGGCGGCGTTGGAGAGAAGGTTTCGCTGGGTCAGCATCGCCCCCTTCGAGCGCCCGGTCGTGCCCGAGGTGTAGAGGATGGCGGCGAGATCGTCGGCGGCACGCGGCACCGCCTCGAACACCTCGTTCTCGCCGGCGGCGGCCTCGAGCAGGCTGCCGCTGCCGTCCTGGCCGAGGGTCAGCACGGCGGCCACGCCGGCATCGCCGGCCACGGGCTCGAGCGTGGCCAGGCTCTCCGGCCGGCAGACGAAGACCTTGGCCTCGGCATCGCCGAGGAAATAGGCGACCTCGCTCGGCGTGTAGCCGGCATTGAGCGGCAGGTAGACCGCCCCGGCCCTGAGGCTCGCGAGGAAGGTCGCCACGGCCTGCCAGGGCTTGTCGACCTGCACCGCGACCCGGTCGCCCGGCGCGACACCCCGCGCCCTGAACAGGTTGGCGATCTGGCCCGAGAGGGCGAAGGTCGCGCCATAGGTGATCTCGCTGCCGTCGGCGAGCACGAAGAGCGGCTTTCCCGCATCCGGGATGGCGGCCTCGAGGGCGCTGAACAGGTCGTCACGCATGGTTGGCAACCGTTGCCTCGCTTTGGGGGGGCTCGCGCTGGGGAGACTTGCGGACGAGGCGCCGCACGGCGGTCGAGACGGCGATCTTGCCCTCGTTCGCATAGGCCTCGTGATTGCGCTCGATCTGCTTGGGATCGTAGAGATAGTTCACCATCAGGCCGTGCGAGGCGGCCAGAGCCTTGGCCGACCCGTCGGCCAGCGCGTTGACCCGCTCGAGCCTCGCCCCGTTGCCGAGATGAAAGCGCGCCACCGGATCGGTCGGCGTGCCGTGGCGGGTCAGCGACTGGTGGAAATAGGTGGCACCCAGCGCCTGGAGCACGGGCCTGGCTGCCGCGACCGCGGCCTCGTCCGTCGTCCACGCCGGATCGTCCAGCCGGTCGAGCACCTTCTTGTCGGCGGCGGTGAGAATGGTCGAGTGCTCGTCCTGGCGCTCCTCGTCGAGCCAGTCGCGAAAGCCCGGCACCGGCGAGAGCGTCACGAAAGTGTCGAGTCCCGGAAAGTCGCGGACCAGCTCCTCGACCACCTGCTTGATCAGGAAATGGCCGAAGGAGATGCCGCGCAGGCCGTCCTGGCAGTTGGAGATCGAGTAGAAGACCGCCGTCGTCGCCTTCTTGGGGTCGAGCGGCTGGCGCTCCTCGGCGAGGATCGGGGCGATGGCCGAGGGGATGTCCAGCGTGAGGGCGATCTCGACGAAGATGAGAGGATCGTCGACCAGGGCCGGATGGAAGAAGGCGTAGAGCCGGCGATCGGCCGGGTCGATGCGCCGCCTGAGGTCCTCCCAGCCGTTGATCCGGTGCACGGCCTCGTAGCGGATGATCTTCTCGAGGACGACGGCCGGGGTCGACCAGTCGATGCGCCGCACCACGAGAAAGCCGCGGTTGAACCAGGAGGCGAGCAGGTGGCGAAAATCGTGGTCGACGGCGGCGAGCTCCGGGTGCTCCTTGAGCTCGCGCAGCAGATCGCCGCGCATCGCGACGAGGGCCGCCGTGCCGCCAGGCGCCCGGTTCAGCCGGCGGATCAGCTCCTGCCGGCGCGATTCCGAGGCGTCGTGCAGGAAGAGCGCATGGCGATCGTCCGGCCGCTCGAGAAAAGCCTTGGCCGCGGCCTCGAGCGGCTCGACCGGGGCGCCGAAACGCTCGGCCAGGACCTTGAAGAAGGCGGATCGCCCGACCCGGTCGAGCGCCCTGTAGCCGTCGAGCAGCGTCGCCGCCACGGCGACGCCGGAGGCCTCGCCGCGCCCGCCGACCAGCGTCTCGGCGAGATCGGCGAGATCGTCGTCCGTTGCCGCATGGTCGCGATTCCGCTCGATGATCGAGCGGCCGCGCTCGACGATGGTCCCGAGCAGGTCGTTGAAGAAATACGTGCTCAAATCGCCGCCCCCATCATCCGGTTGGGCAGCCAGGTGGCGATGCCCGGAAAGAAGCAGAGGATGATAATGCCAAGGACCATGCAAAGGACATAGGGGAAGGCGCCCTTGAGGATCGTCTGCAGCGGAATGTCCGGGGCGATGCCGTTGATGACGTAGAGATTGAGCCCGACCGGCGGGGTGATCAGCCCGATCTCCATGTTGATGGTCAAGACCACGGCGAACCAGTAGGGGTCGAAGCCGGCCTGGATGATGATCGGCAGGAGGATGGGTGCCGTCATCAGGATCACCGCCACCGGCGGCAGGAAGAAGCCGGCGATCAGCAGGAAGATGTTGACGAAGAGCAGCAGGATCCAGTGATTGACGTCGAGGCCGGCGATCCACATGGCGATCGACTGGGTGATGAAGAGCGAGGAGAGGGCGAAGGCGAAGAGCTCCGAGGCGCCGATGATCATCATGATCATGACGGATTCGCGCAAGGTGGAGCGGAAGATCGCGACGAGCGGCCCCGGCCGCCACATCCGGTAGATGACGACCGCGAGCACGATGCAGAAGAGGGCACCGGCGCCGGCCGCCTCCGACGGCGTCGCCACCCCGCCATAGAGCACGTAGAGGATGGCCACGACGATCGAGAGGAAGGGCAGGACGCGCGGCAGCGCCTGCAGCTTCTCGCGCATCGTGAAGCGGCGCGCCATCGCCTCGAAGCTGTAGCCCGCGAGCCTGCAGGAGATGATCGTCCAGATCATGAAGAGGGCGGTGAGCATGATCCCGGGCAGGACGCCGGCGAGAAAGAGCCGGCCGATCGAGGTCTCGGTCGCGATGCCGTAGACGATCATCGTGACCGAGGGCGGGATCAGGATGCCGAGCGTGCCGCCGGCGGCGATCGAGCCCGTGGCGATGCTGGCGGGATAGCCCCGCTCGACCATCGCCGGAATGCCCATCTTGCCGATCGCGGCGCAGGTCGCCGGGCTCGAGCCCGACAGCGCCGAGAAGATCGAGCAGGCGCCGATATTGGAGAGCACGAGGCCGCCGGGCACCCGGTTGAGCCAGCGGTCGAGCGCCTCGTAGAGGTCGCGCCCGGCCGGGCTCGAGGCCACGGCCGAGCCCATCAGGATGAACATCGGGATGGCGACGAGGCTGAAGCTGGCGAGCCCGCCGAAAAAGGTCTCGCCGATGATCTCCATCACGCCGAAGCCGCCGGAGAGGATCAGGGCCACGATCGAGACCAGGCCCAGGGCGAAGGCGATCGGCATGCCGGTGGCGAGCAGCACGAGCAGGCCGAGCAGCAGCAGCGAGCCGGAGGCGAGCGGGCCCATCACTCGAGCTCCAGGGCCATCACTCCAGATCCTCGAAATGCGTCGCCTCGCCGGCGAGCAGCGTGCCGCCATCCTTGAGCTTCAGCATCTCCGCCACGTATTGCAGCGCCAGGAGGCCGATGCCGAGCGGCAGGGGAAAGAGCGGGATCCAGAGCGGCAATTGCCAGACCGTGGCGGTCCGCCAGCCGCGGGTCAGCGCCTCCCAGAAGTAGATGAAGCCGGACCAGGTGAGCAGCAGGCAGAAGGCCAGGGCCGCGAGGGCGCCGATGATCTCGAGCCCGAGGCGTCCCCGGCCGCCCAGCGCCCTGGGCAGGAGATCGACCCCGACATGGCCCCGGTCGATCAGGACCGAGGGGGCGCCGATGAAGGTCGAGGCGACGATCGCGTAGACGACGAACTCGGTCTGCCAGATGGTCGAGCCGCCGAGCATGTAGCGGACGAAGATCATCTGGCAGGTGACGAGCACGGCGGCCGCCATGAGCAGCATGGCGAGCACGCCGCCGGCTCGCGACAGGGCGGTGACGGTCGTGATGTAGAGCCGCATGAGCGGTCCGGCCCCGAGAACGCCTACTCGACGTCGAGCGCCATCTGGATCAGCTCGGCCCCGCCCGGAACGTTCTCGGCGAAGTTCTTGTAGGAGCTGTCCTCGGCGAGCGCCAGCCAGGCGTCGTAGTCCTCGGGGGTCATCTCGACCACCTCGACCCCGGCCTTCTCGTAGACGTCGATCATCTCCTGATCGACCTTCTTCGCCTCGTCGAAGAAATATGCCTCGGCAACGTCGCCGGCGGCGAGCAGCGCCGCCTGCTGCTCCGCGTTCAGGTTGTCCCAGGACCGCTGCGACATGAGGATCGGCTCGTACATGAACCAGAGCGCGTTCTCACCCGGCGCCGTCAGGCATTTCACCTGCTCGTAGAGGCGATAGGAGATGAACGAGCCCGAGGAGGTGTTCGCGGCATCGAGCACGCCGGTCTGCATGCCGGTATAGACCTCCGACGACGGCATCGACGAGATCGAGGCACCGGCCGCCGCCAGCATCTGCTCGAAGGCCGGCCCCGCCGCCCGCGTCACCTGGCCCTCGATGCTGGCCGGACCGGTGATGCAGTTCTTCTTGGACGCGAAGCCGCCGGCGAGCCAGGCGTCGGCGATCACCACCACCCGGTTCTCCTCGATCAGCCGCTTGATCTCGGCCATGAAGGGCGACGAGTTGAGCCGCCGCGCGCGCTCGTGGTTGCGCACGAGGCCCGGCATCAGCGTCGCCGAGAACTGCGGCACCCGCCCCGAGGCGTAGTCGAGCGGGAAGGCCGAGAGATCGAGCTGGCCGCTGGTCAAGGCGCCCCACTGCTCGTTCGCCTTGAACAGCGAGGAGCCCGGAAAGACCTGGATCTCGAGCCCGACATTGGCGGCCTCGACCTCGCGCTTGATGGTCTGCACCATCTCGTCGCGGATATCGCCCTTGCCGCCCGGCCACTGGTGCGAGGCGCGCAGGATGGTTTGCGCCTCGGCCGTCGACACGAGCGCCAAGGCGAGCGCCGTCGCCATTCCGAGCGTTCTGAAATTGCGGGCCATGTCCTTGCTCCCTGTTCCGGATACGGCGTTTCACGTCGTGACAATCACGGGCGGGGCACGAGGTCAATGGTTCTCGAGGTCGCGACCGACCGATCCTCGCTGTCCGCCGGCCGCCAGCAGGCCCACGAGCAGGACCAGCACGGTCGCCTGATAGACCCCGTTGAAATAGTTCTGGAACAGGCATTGCGCCCAGAGGTCGGCGGCGATCACCAGGACCAGCGCCCGCTCGACCGGATCCGTCGTGGCCCGCGCCCGCCGCAAGGCGAGGCGGGTGACCTCGCCCATCAGCAGCAGCACGAGGGTGAGCCCCGGCACCCCGGCTTCGACATGGAAGCGGACGAGCTCGTTGTGCGGCCATTCGAGGAGCTGCCCTTCCCCGATCATCGGCCGGCCGAGCGCCAGCGTGGCGCGGATCGTGCCCATGCCGAGGCCGAAGGGGGCGCCGCCGCTCAGCGCCAGCCAGTGGCGAATCGAGGGCCAGCGGCCGGAGGAATAGTCCGCCCGGTCGAGCTCGACCAGCCGGCTCCAGAGCGTGTCGCCGACGAGGGTCGAGAGCAGCACGAGCCCGCCGAGCGCCACGAGGCAGAGACCGAAGGTGCGCGGCCGAAAGGCCGGCCGCCAGGTGCCGGACCACAGCGCCAGGACCGCCAGGACGACGAGCGTGGCCAGGGCCGTGCGGGTGCCGGTGAGCAGCACCATGGCGGTGGCGGCGGCCACCACGAGGGCGAGCGCGGCCCGCCTCCAGGGTCGCGCGCCGGCGGCGAAAGCGGCGGCCGCCGCCACCGCGATGATCGTGCAGAGGCTGGCATGCAGCACGACCGAGCCGGTGAGGTCGATGCGCACATGCTCGGCGACGTTGCGCAAGGTGGCCGTCGAGGGCACCAGCACGGCGCCGACGGCGCTCGCGAGCACGTAGAGCCCGCCCGCCAGCAGCACCACCCGCGCGATGGCGAGATCGCCGAGCGCGGCCCGCAGGTTGGGGGCGATGAGCAGCGCCAGGATCGGCAGCAGGATCTTGTAGTCGAGCAGCTCGCCGGCCTCGCCCCGACCGATCGCCGCGATCAGGCCGAGCAGCCAAAGAGCGACCAGGGGCGCCATCCGCTGGCGCCGGTCGAGATGCGGCTGCCGCAGCACGGCAGCGGCGGCCAGGGCGGCAAAGAGCCCGGCGAAGACGACGATCCGGAGATCGGCGAAGCCGAGGGCGGCGACCGACGAGGCGGAGAGCGCCGGCATGACCAGCGTGGCGAGGAAGGCGAGCCGGACAGCCCCTGTCGCGAGGCCCGGGGACCCGCCAACGCGCATCTTGTTCTCCACGACAGAATTCAATTATAAGTTGAAGTTCTAGCGACAGGACCGGTGGCGATGCAACCCAAAGCCAAGACCTTCCGCTTTCGCGCCGGCTCGGCCGAGCCCTGGCTCGCCACGCACAGCTGCGCGCTGATCCTGGCGGTCAACTGGCTGGCCCAGGGGATGCGCGGCATGGACCCCAAGGAGCTGAGCTTCCGCCTGCTCCTGCTCGCAGCACTCACCCTGATGGCGGGGTCCGGCCTGCTGGCCCATGGCGGCGCCACGTTCGACCCCCCAGCGGCCCTGCTCCTCGACCTGGCCCTCGCCCATTCGATCAACTTCACGTTGAACGGACAGCTCTGGGTCTGCCTGCGCTATTGCCCGGCCTACCGGAAGGACCCGATTCGGCTGGCGACCCAGACCCGGGCGCTGGTCCGGCGCGTGCGCCGCTGCATCTGGCTCCAGGAGGCGGTGCTGATCGGCTCGGCGGCGCGGCTCGCCACGCTGCCGGGGCCGCGCTCCGACATCGATCTTCGGCTGATCTTCCCGCCCGGCTGGCGAGGCTGGCTCAAGACCAATCTCCTGCTGCTCGAGCTTCGCGCATGGGCCCTGGTCAAAGGCCTGCCGCTCGACCTCTACGCCTACGACCATCCGGCGCAGCTGCGCCGCTTCGAGCAGGCCGAGCCCATGGCCCTCGTGCTCGACCGGCAGGCCCGGCTCTGCCGCGGCTTCGCCAATCGCGAGCTGGTCCGCCTGCCGTGACCGGTCCGGCCTCCGTCGGGGTCCATGTCGAGATGCGCCGTGTCTGCCTCGCCTACTCGCCGGGCGGCCACAAGGCGGAGCTCGACCGGGCGCTCGCCGGCATCCGCTTCACCGATGTCTGCCACGTCACCTTCGACGACGGCCGCCCTCCCCCGCCGCTCGAGGCGGGCGTCCGCCGCCACGTCGTCTGCCACCCGCGCCGCTCGCTCGGCCGCACGCTCCTGAATGCCTGGCAGAGCCTCGCCGTTCTCCGTCGGGAGCGGCCGGCCCTGGTCATCTCGACCGGCGCCGACGTCGCCGTGCCGCTGCTGCTGCTGGCCAAATGCACTGGTGCCAAAGTGATCTTCATCGAGACCGCGGGCAGCGGCGAGCCGACGCTGGCCGGCCGCCTCGTCTACCCCTTCGCCGATCTCTTCGTCGTCCAGTGGCCCGAGCGCCTGCGGCGCTTCCCCAGGGCGGTCCTGGCCGAGGGCCTGCTCCTTTGATCTTCGTCGGCGTCGGCACCTTCGCCAAGGGCTTCGACGAGCTGGTCGCCGGCGCCGACCGGGCGGCGGCGGCGCTCGGCCTCGAGGGCTTCGCCCAGATCGGGCACTCGCGCGTGGTGCCGCGTCACCTCGCGCATGCCCGCTTTCTCGCCCCGGCCGACCTCGCGGCCCGGCTCGGCCGCAGCGAGGTCGCCATCTGCCACGCGGGGATGGGCCTGATCGGCGACGCGCTTCGCGCCGGCTGCCGGATCGTGCTGGTGCCGCGCCAGGGGGCGATCGGCAGGCGCCATCCGGCCAACGACCAGCGGCTGTTCGCCCAGCGCCTGGCGTCCCTCCTGCCGCTCCGCGTCTGCCTCGATCCGGCCGGGCTGGCGGGTGTCGTTCGGGCCGCGCTCGACGATCCGGAGCCGCCGCCCGCCCCGCCGCCATCGACCGTGCCGGCGATCCTCCAGGCCTATCTGCGGACGGGTGCCCGCGGCTCCAGCGCAACCCCTCAGTCGTGCCCGACCTCGTCGTCGTAGCCGCGACGGTGGCTGAAATAGACGAGGCTCATCAGCCCGACCCCGAGGAGCAGCGCCAGGCCGACGCCGAGACCGAGCGCCACCATGCCGTTGACGCTCAATTCGGTCCCGCTCATGTCCTGCCAGCTGTCATAAGCCTTCACGCTGGCGAAGACGAGCAGGCCGAGGAGGACGACGATGACGAGAATGGTGCCGCGCAAGCTGCGGGTCTCCGGGATCGATGCCGATGATCATGGCGAAGCATAGCGGCATGCCGGGCGTCTCCCAAGCACCCGATGGCCGGGCCGCCACCGATCTGGGTCCCCGAGGCACCAAGGCGATCATCGCCGACGCGATCCGGCCGACCGGCCGGCGCATCCTCGACATCGGCTGCGGCGCCGGCGCCCTCGTGGCCTGGCTGCGCAGCGAAGGTGCCGATGCCGTCGGCATCGATCCGAACGCACGGCTCCTGCGGGACGCCTCGATCCGCCTGCCGGGAACCTGGATCGCGGCCCGGGCCGAGCGGCTGCCGCTCGCGAGCGGCTGCCGGGACGCGGCCCTCTTCTTCAACAGCCTGCATCACATTCCGGCGGGCGACCTGGGCGCGGCGCTCGCCGAGGCGGCGCGCGTGCTCGGGCCGGGTGGCGATCTCCTGGTCATCGAGCCCTTGGCCTCCGGCGCGTATTTCGAGCTGCTGCGACCGCTCGACGACGAGACGGCGGTGCGCGCGGCAGCGCTCGCCGCCATCGATGCCGTGCCCCGGGACATCCTCGAGCCGGTCGAGCGCCTGCGCTACGTGACGTTCCTCGACCACGCGAGCGAGGCCGAGGTGGTCGCCGCCTTCACCCGCGCCGATCCGACCCGCGCCGCCGCGGTCGAGCGGGCATTGCCGGCGATCGCCGAGCGTTTCGCCCGGCTGGGCCAGAAGCTGCCGGACGGTGGCCGGCGCTTCGATCAACCAATGCTGGCCATGCTGCTCCGTCGTCGATAACTGATGCGCGAATTTTCTGGATAAAATTCTACTGGTAAGCAATATATCGCCTGCGGGCATCTTAACGTCCTGTTAAGGATTGCGTGGCAAGAAGAGTGATGCGGGGCCACTGACGGCTGGCCTCGAACTGGCAACAGTCGGCCGAAATGAAGCGGCAGAATCCCGTGCAACTCATCCTCGAACACGACAAGGGCGTGCAGCAGCCGAAGGCTGCCCGCGGCACGGACTGGCTGGCGCCGAGCGTGGTGACGGGCATGCTCCGCCTCGGCGACGTGCTGATCGTGCTGCTCAGCGGCATCGGTGCCTATCTCTTCCGCTTCGGCACGATCCAGGTCGACACCTTCACCATCTACAGCCTGGCGATCGGCGCCCTGGTCTCGCTCAACGCGTTCCAGCTCGCCGGCCTCTACCAGTTCCAGCTCCTGACCCAGCTCGCCGAGCAGGCCCGCCGCCTGCTCCTCGCCTGGCCCCTGGTGCTCGGCCTGCTCCTGCTCCTGGGCTTCGCCGCGGGGCTCCTCGATTCGGTCTCGCGCGGCTGGGTGGCGCTCTGGCTGATCACCGGCTTCGCCGGCCTCTTCGGCCAGCGCTGCCTCGTCCGCCTGCAGCTCCTGCGCTGGTCGCGCACGGGCCGGCTGACGCGCAACATCGCGGTCATCGGCGCCGGCGAGCATGGTCGGCGCTTCGTCGAGCATCTCCGCCGCCAGCAGCGGCACGTCAACATCATCGGCCTCTTCGACGA
>CAYMTA010000062.1:0-25246 GCA_964393275.1 uncultured Geminicoccaceae bacterium
CTGCTCACTGCCAAGCTCATGAAATGCCCCATAAACTTCTCGGACAGGCTCTAAGCCCCGCGTGACCAGGACCCTGCAGGCGGCGACGCCGACGCTCATCCTGGCTTCCGCCAGCAGGGCCCGGGCGGCGATGCTCGAAGCCGCCGGGCTCGCCTTCGAGGTCGTCCCGGCGCCGGTCGACGAGGTCGAGCTCAGGGCGGCCCTCCGCGCCGAGGGCTGCGACAGCCCGGACGCGGCGACGGCCCTGGCCGAGCTGAAGGCGCAGCATGTGGCGGCGCGCGCGGAAGGCGACCGCATCGTCCTCGGCGCCGACCAGCTCCTCGAATGCGACGGCCTGTGGCTCGAGAAGCCGGCCGACCGGGCGGCGGCCAGGGCCCAGCTCGGCCGGCTCGGCGGGCGTGCCCACCGGCTGGTCAGCGCCGTCGTCGCCTTTCGTGGCGGCGCCCGTGTCTGGCACCACGTCGCCGGTGCCGAGATCACGCTGCGCGCCCTGTCGCCCGAGGTCATCGAGGCCTATCTGGATGCGGCGGGCGAGGCGGCACAGCGGTCGGTGGGCGCCTACGAGCTCGAGGGGCTGGGCGCCCAGCTCGTGAAGGACGTGCGCGGCGACCATTTCACCGTGCTCGGCCTGCCGCTCCTGCCGCTCCTGCAATTCCTGCGCGACCAGGGGGTGCTGCTGGCGTGAGCCCGGGCCTGCTGGTCATCGGCCTCACCGGCTCCATCGCCATGGGCAAGAGCCGGGTCGCCCGCCTTCTCGGCGGGTTCGGCGTGCCGGTCTTCGACGCCGACGCGGCGGTGCATGCGCTGCTGCGGGCCGCAAGCCCGGTGGTCGGCGCCGTCGAGGCGGCGTTCCCGGGGGTCGGCGACGGGGCGGGCGGCATCGACCGGCGGGCCCTGGGGGCGCGGGTCTTCGGCGACAGGCCGGCGCTCCGCCGGCTCGAGGCGATCCTGCACCCGGCGGTGCGCTGCGCCGAGCGGCGCTTTCTCGGCCGGCTCGCCCGGCAGCGCTTCGCCATGGCGGCGCTCGACATCCCGCTCCTGCTCGAGACCCGGGGCGAGCGGCTCTGCGACTGCGTCGTCGTGGTCGATGCCGGCCCGCATTTGCAGGCGGATCGCGCCCTGGCCCGGCCGGGCATGAGCCGGGCCCGGCTGGAGGCGATCCGCGCCCAGCAGATGCCGGGATGGGAGAAGCGCAAGCGGGCGGACTTCGTGCTGCGCTCGGGCTATGACCGGGGGGCCAGCGCTGCCGCCGTGGCGGCGCTGCTCGGCCGGCTCGATCGCTGGCCGCGGCGGGCCTGGCCGGCAGCCTGGCATGGAGCGGCTTGAGGGAAGGGGCGGGGATGCGCGAGATCGTCATGGACACCGAGACGACCGGCCTCGATCCGGCGGCGGGCCATCGGATCGTCGAGATCGGGGCGATCGAGCTCGAGCATCACGTGCCGACCGGCCGGCACTTCCACCACTACATCAACCCCGAGCGCGACATGCCCGAGGATGCGTTCCGCATCCATGGGCTCTCCGGCGAGTTCCTCGGGGGGCAACCGGCGTTCGCGGCGATCGCCCAGGCGTTCCTCGACTTCATCGGCGACGCGCCGCTCATCATCCACAACGCGACGTTCGACCTGCGCTTCCTCAATGCCGAGCTCGCCCGGCTCGAGCTGCCGCCTTTGCCGGCGAGCCGTACCATCGACACGCTGCCGATGGCGCAGCGGAAGTTCCCGGGCTCGCCCGCCAACCTGGACGCGCTCTGCCGCCGCTTCGGCGTCGACCTCGCCAGTCGCGAGCTGCACGGCGCCCTCCTCGACAGCCGGCTGCTCGCCGAGGTCTACGTCCATCTCAAGGGGGGGCTGCAGGCGGATCTCGGCCTCACCATGCAGGCCCGGGGCGGCGGTGCCGCCGGCGCCGCGGCAGCCCGGCGACCGCGCCGTCATTTCATCGTGCCGGCCGCCGAGCTGGCCGCGCACGAGGCCTTCCTCGATGCGATGAAGGACCCCGTCTGGCGCCGCTGATCTCGGACCGGCTCCCGGGCGCGCCACTGCGACCCGTGGGCGCTTTGCGCTCGCTTTCGGCCTCGACTACAAGGCCGGCCATGCAATGGGGCAGGGCCGAGGGGATACGCATGCGCAGGATCAAGGTGGCGAAGCCGATCGTCGAGATCGACGGCGACGAGATGACCCGGATCATCTGGCAGATGATCAAGGACAAGCTGATCCTGCCCTATCTCGATATCGAGCTGCTCTACTTCGATCTCGGCATCGAGCACCGCGACGCCACCGGGGACCAGGTGACGATCGACGCCGCGGAGGCCATCAAGAAGCACAATGTCGGCGTCAAGTGCGCCACCATCACGCCCGACGAGGCCAGGGTCGAGGAGTTCGGGCTGAAGAAGATGTGGCGGTCGCCCAACGGCACGATCCGCAACATCCTGGGCGGCACTGTCTTCCGCGAGCCGATCATCATGCGGAACGTGCCGCGCCTCGTGCCGGGCTGGACCCAGCCCATCGTCATCGGCCGCCACGCCTTCGGCGACCAGTACCGCGCCACCGACTTCAAGGTGCCGGGCAAGGGCCGCCTCACCATGCGCTTCGAGCCCGAGGGCGGCGGCGAGGTGATCGAGCACGAGGTCTTCCAGTTCCCGGCGGCCGGCGTCGCCATGGGCATGTACAATCTCGACGAGAGCATCCGCGAGTTCGCCCGGGCGTCGCTGAACTACGGCCTGATGCGCAAGTGGCCGGTCTATCTCTCGACCAAGAACACCATCCTCAAGGTCTATGACGGCCGCTTCAAGGACCTCTTCGAGGAGATCTTCGAGGCCGAGTTCAAGGACGCGTTCAAGAAGGCCGGCATCACCTACGAGCACCGGCTGATCGACGACATGGTGGCCTCGGCCCTCAAGTGGTCGGGCGGCTTCGTCTGGGCCTGCAAGAACTACGACGGCGACGTGCAGTCCGACACCGTGGCGCAGGGCTTCGGCTCGCTCGGTCTCATGACCTCGGTCCTGATGACGCCGGACGGCAAGACGGTCGAGGCCGAGGCGGCGCACGGTACGGTCACCCGCCACTACCGCGAGCACCAGAAGGGCAAGGCCACCTCGACCAACCCGATCGCCTCCATCTACGCCTGGAGCCGGGGCCTCGCCTACCGGGCGAAGATCGACGGCACGCCCGAGCTCGAGGCCTTCGCCACGACGCTCGAGGAGGTCTGCGTCGAGACGGTCGAGAGCGGCCGGATGACCAAGGACCTGGCGCTGCTCATCGGCCCGGACCAGCCCTGGCTGACGACCGAGCAGTTCCTGGACGCGCTCGACCTGGGGCTGAAGGCCAAGATGGGCGCTTGAGGCCGGCCGCCCTCGTCCTGGTCGCGACCCTCGGCGCAAGCGCTGCCTTGGCCGAAGCGCCCGTGGCCCCGCCGCTCGGGCCGCGCGAAAGCGAGCCGCTCTGGGAGATCGGCGTCGTCGGCGGCGGCGGCTACCTGCCGGACTATCCGGCGGCCGACGAGAATCACGTCAACGGCCTGGCCTTGCCGTTCGCCATCTACAGGGGCGAGATCTTCCGGCTCGGCGATCGGGGGGCGGCGCGCGGCATCATCGTGGACGAGGGCGGATTCGAGCTCGATCTCGGGCTCGATGCGGCCTTTCCGGTCGATTCGGACAACAGCGACGCGCGCGAGGGCATGGACGACCTCGACTTCCTGCTCGAGGTCGGCCCGCGCCTGACCTACCACTTCCTGCCGCCCGGGGACCGGAACGAGCTGGACGTCGCCCTGGCCCTCCGCGCGGTCCTCTCCACCGATTTCAGCAATCTCCGCTACCAGGGCCTGACCCTCGCACCGAGCCTCGCCTATCGGCGCAACGACTTCCTCCTCGAAGACATGCGGGCGGTCGTGTCGGTCGGGCCGCTCTTCGGCTTCGATGGCCTCAACGACTATTTCTACCGCGTCGCCCCGGCCGAGGCGCGCCCCGGCCGGCCGGCCTACGAAGCCGACAACGGCTATATCGGCACCGAGCTCGGCACCGGGCTCTCCTGGGCCATTCGCGAGAACCTGCGGCTCTTCGGCGGCGTGCAGCTCGGCTATTGGGGCCACGCTGCCAACGACAAGAGCCCGCTGCACCGCCAGGACCTGACCATCGGCGTCGGCGGCGGGCTGCGCTGGTCGATCCTCACCAGCGAGCGGCGGGTGGCGCGGTAGGGCCTTGTCACGGTGATCCTGGGCTGCGTCAGGCCGCGGACGAGCGGTGCTCGCGTCGCTTGACCACGCTGCGCGCCGATCGCCCCAGCCGGGTCAAAGGGCCTTCCCCGCCTACGGTCACCGTGACGATGCCCCAGAAGGTGTCCCCTGGCGGCGGTCCTCGGTGATCCGGCCGTCGACCAGATGGATGCGGCGATGCATGCGGTCGGCCAGGTCGAGATCGTGGGTGACGGCGACCACGGTGCGGCCGTCCCGCTCGACCAGCTGCCGCAGGATCTCGAACACCTGCTCGGAGGATTTCGTGTCGAGCGAGCCCGTGGGCTCGTCGGCGAGGATCAAGGGCGGGTCGTTGGCGAGGGCGCGGGCGACCGCCACCCTTTGGCGCTGCCCGCCGGAAAGCTGGTCCGGGCGCTTCCTGGCATGCGCCTCGAGGCCGAGCGAGGCCAGGATGCCGAGGGCCCGCTCCAGCCGCGCTCCGGCATCCAGCCGGCCGAGGCGGCGCATCGGGATCATGATGTTGTCCAGGGCCGAGAACTCCGGCAGGAGAAAATGGAACTGGAAGACGAAGCCGAGCGTGGCGAGGCGCAGATGGGCCCGCTCCGCCTCGCCCATGGCATGGGTCTCGCGGCCCTCGACCAGCACCTCGCCTTTGGTCGGCAGGTCGAGCAGGCCGAGCAGATAGAGCAGGGACGACTTGCCCGAGCCGGACGGCCCGGTGATCGCCGTGAGCTCGCCATGGCCGATGGCGAGATCGATGTCGGCGACGAGGGTCACCGGCACGGTGCCCGGCAGGATGCGGGTCACGTTTCTCGCTTCGACCAGGGGGTGCGTCATGCGGCGCCACGCACGATGTCGACGGGATTGAGGCGGGCAGCGCTGCGTGCCGGCAGGTAGCCCGCGATGCCCGCGGCGACGAGCGCGAAGGCCGAGGCCATGGCGTAGTGCAGCGCGTCGTAGGCGACCGGCAGGTGGGTGATCTCGGTCGACTGCGCGAACTCGAAGGTGATGCTGCCGAGCAGGCGAGTCAGGGCGAACCCGACGACGCAGCCGAGCACCGCCCCGGCACCGCCCATGGCGAGACCCTCGGCCAGGAAGATGCGGCGGATGTCGGCCGGCGGGAAGCCGATCGACTTCAGGATCGCGATGTCGCGCGCCTTCTCGTGGGTGATGATCGAGACGATGTTGAAGATGCCGAAGCCGGCGACGAGCAGGATAGCACCCACCACCGTGTACATGATGGCGTTGCGGATCTGGAAGGCGCTGAGCAGCGATTCGTTGCTCTCCTGCCAGGAGACGGCCTTGATGCCGAGGAGCGCCTCGGCACGCGCGGCGACCAGGGGTGCCGTGTCGATGTCGCTGAGTCGGATGCGGATTTCGTTGATCGCGTCCGGCCGGTTGGCCAGCACCTGGGCGCGCGGCAGGGTGGTGTAGACGACCCGCTCGTCCTGCTCGACAGCACCGGTGCGAAAGAGGCCGACGATCTTGAACTGCCGGGCGTTGCCGCCGGCGGCGGTGAGGGTGAAGCTGTCGTCGAGCCCGACGCCGAGGCGGTCGGCCAGCCTCCTGCCGATGACCGCGGCGAAGCCGGCGCCGACCAGATCCGCGAGACGGCCCTCCTGCATGTCCTCGTCGATGGTCGAGACCAGGGCCTCCTTCGCCGGGTCGATGCCGAGCACCTGCACGCCGACATCGATGCCGGCATAGCGGGCCACCGCCTCGATGCGCAGCGTCGCCGAGAGATGGCCCGAAACCCAGCTCTCGAGCCCGGCCAGGGCCCGCGCCGGGTTGAGGATGCCGCGCGGATCCGGCACGGGGCGGAGGCCCGAAAAGGCGACGGCATCGAAGACGGCGCTCGCCGGCTGGTCCGGCGTGGTGCGCGTCTCGTCCGTGATCCGCACATGCGGTATGGCGTCGATCAGGGTGTCGGTGAAGTCGCGCTGGCTGCCGACCATCAGCGCCGCCATGGCGATCGAGAAGCCGACGCCGAGCGCGACGCCGACGATCGAGACGAAGGTCTGCCGGCCGCGGCCGGCGATGTGGGTGAGGGCGATGTCGAGCAGCAGCCTCATCGCCGCCGCACCGGGCTGACCTTGTCGCCGTCCCCGAGCCCCCCTGGCACCGGCGAGACCACCGTCTCGCCGGCCTCCACGCCGCCGGTCAGCTCGACCGCGACGGCGCCGACGATGCCGGTCTCGACCGGCCGGCGCCGCGCCCGGCCATCGGCTCCGACGACGAAGACGGCGCCGTCGACCAGCGCCGGCGCCGGTGCCAGGAGCGCATCCGGGACGGTCCGCACGACGATGTTGACCTCGACCGTCATGCCGACGAAGAGCGGCGTGTCCTCGGGCAAGGCGAGCCGGACACGGTAGGTCTTGAGCTCCGGATCGCCCATCGGCGTGATCCTGTCGACCACCGCCTCGAGCTCCTGGCCCGGAAAGGCGTCGACCTTGAGCAGCGCCCTCTGGCCCCTGGCGACGCGCGGGATGTCCTCCTCGTTGACCGCGGCGTTGACCAGCAGGGGGCGCGGCTGGCCGACCCAGGCGAGCGGCTCGCCGGGCCGTGCCACCTCGCCGATCTCGCCGTCGAGGCGCAGCACCTGGCCGGCCATGGGGGCCGCGATCACGTAGTCGCGCAGCCGGCTGCGGGCGGCGGCGACGGCCGCCAGCATCTGCCCGACCCCGGCCGTGGCCTCGTCGACCCGCTCCTCGGTGGCGATGCCGCGCCGGCGGAGGTCGGTGGCGCGCTGCAGGTTCTTCTGCGCCAGCTCGAGCCCGGCCTCGAGCTCCTCGACGTTCGATCGGGCCGCCGATTCGTCGAGGCGGAAGAGGACCGTGCCGAGCTCGACGAAGTGGCCCTCGCAGCGGCAGGTCTCGGTGATGCGCGCCTGGACGAGCGAGGTCACCTCGGCCCAGCGGTCCGGCTCGACCAGGCCGGTGGCATAGATCACATCCGCGGCGCTGCCCTGGACGATCCGGGCGGTGGTGACCGGCAAGGGGCGCTGCAGCCACCACCAGGCACCCAGGGCCGAGGCGACTGCAAGCGAGGCCAGAATCAGAAAGCGGCGCATCCCGGTATCGATTCGTCCGTCTTGGCTGGCGCTCGGCATGTCGCCCGGGCCGGGTATAGCGCAAGTCGGCTATCGATCATGCTTGCATCCGAGGGCCGGGGACGGGAATATCCGGCGTGTCGCCGGGCTGGCACCGGTGCCTACCGATCAGGGAGAAGAGGCTTGACCAAACCACCCGTTCTGACACCCGATTCGCGGCGGTCCTTCATCCAGAAGGCGGCCATGTCCGGCGCCGCCGCCGGTGCCCTCTTCGGCGGCTTCGGCTTCGATCCGCTGATCGCCAGCGCCATGGCCCAGGAGATGGGGCGCTCGGAGAAGCCGCTGAAGGCGGCCTTCTCGAATGCCGGCCTGCAGGCGACCTGGTGCGCCCAGGGCAAGCAGGCGGCGGAGTACTGGGGCAAGCTCTTCAATGTCGAGGTGACCTGGTTCGACGGCGAGCTGAGCGCGCCCAAGCAGCGCGCCGCCATCGACAACATGGCGACCCAGGACTGGGATTTCGTCGCCATCCAGGCCTTCGGCATCGGCACGCTGACCGATCCCGTCAACAAGATGATCGAGCGCGGCATTCCGGTCATGGACATGGACACGCTGATCGCCCCCTTGGAGGAGATCGACGTCCACACCTTCCTCGCCCCGGACAACGAGTTCATGGGTGCTTCGGTGACCCAGGCCCTGGTCGACGCAATCGGCGGCAAGGGCACCATGGTCATGACCCAGGGTGCCCTCGGCCATACCGGTGCTCAGGGCCGGGCGAGGGGCTTCAAGTCGGTGGTCGAGAAGTATCCGGACATCGAGGTGCTCGACGAGCAGCCGGCCGACTGGGACGTGACCAAGGCGTCGCGCATCTGGGACAGCCTTCTGACCAAGTACCCGGACATCTCGGCCGCCTTCTTCCACAACGACGACATGGCCTTGGCCGCCTACAACGTCATGCAGTCCCGGGGCCGCACGAAGATCCTGATCGGCGGGGTCGACGCCATGCCGCCGGCGATCGAGGCGGTGCTCGACGGGCGGATGTACGCCACGGTGCGCAACCCTTCCTGCCGCATCCATGGCGGGTCGATCGTCGCCGGCGTCGCCGCCGTGCTGACCGGCGAGAAGACCGGCGAGGGCATCCCCAAGCACATCATCACCGACGGGCCGGTGGTGACCAAGGCCAACGCGCCGGGGATGCTCTGGATGCAGAACCACTACCTGATCTAGGGCCGCGGTGAGCGACGGAACCCTGAGACCGCCGCTCATCGAGCTCAGCGGAATCGGCAAGACGTTCGGGGGTGTCACGGCGCTCTCGAACGTCGATTTCGTGCTGCGCGAAGGCGAGGTGCACGGGCTGGTCGGCGAGAACGGGGCCGGCAAGTCGACGCTGATGAAGATCATCGCCGGCGTGCACACCGAGTTCGAGGGCACCTATCGCCTGGACGGGCAGCCGGTCCGCCTGCGCTCGACCCGCGACGCGCTGGCGCGCGGCATCGGCATGGTGCACCAGGAGCTCTCGATCGTCCCGCATCTCTCGGTTGCCGAGAACGTCTTCCTCGGCAGCCAGCCGGTGAGCGGGCTGGGCGTCGTGCGCTGGCGGCACATGGCGCGCGAGGCCGGCGAGCACCTGAAGAATCTCGGCATCGAGGTCGATCCGACGGTCGAGGCCGGCTCGCTCTCGCTCGGCCTGCAGCAGCTCATCGAGATCGGCCGCGTGCTCTTCTCGGGTGCCCGGATCATCATCCTCGACGAGCCGACCTCGGCCCTCTCGCCGCCCGAGGTCGTGCGGCTCTTCGAGGTGATCGACCGGCTGCGGCGGGCCGGCAAGAGCTTCATCTTCATCTCGCATTTCATCGACGACGTGCTGGCCATCTCCGATGTCGTCTCGATCTTCCGGAACAGCCGCCACGTGCGGACCGCACCGGCCGCCGAGCTGACGAAGGAGCAGGTCATCGAGCTGATGATCGGCAGCGGCCACGAGGCGCTCGAGGAGCGCTATCTCGGCACGCTCGAGCTGCCGCCCGCCTCGACCGCGCCCACCCTGCTCGAGACGCACGGCCTGACCCTGGGTGGCGCCTTCGAGGGGCTCGACCTCGCCGTCCACGAGGGCGAGGCGCTCGGCATCTACGGCTTCATGGGCTGCGGCCAGCTCGAGCTGGCGCGGGCCCTGGTCGGCAAGCTGCGGGCGGATCGGGGCCAGCTCGTCATCGGCGGCAAGCCGCGACGGCTCGCCAACACGGCGGCCGGCAAGCGCGCCGGGGTGGCGCTGGTGCCGGAGAGCCGGCGCAGCATGCTGTTCGCCGACTCGCCCATCTTCCGCAACATCTCGATCAGCGTGCTCGAGCGCATCTCGCGCTGGCTCGTCAAGCCCGCCGTCGAGCGGCAATTGGCGCGCGAGAAGATCGACGAGCTCAAGATCCGCGCCGGCTCCGAGACGGTGGCGCTCAGAACGCTCTCCGGCGGCAACCAGCAGAAGGTGGCGCTCGCCCGCTGGCTCGCCTACCGGCCGAAGGTCCTGGTGCTGGCCGAGCCGACGCGTGGCATGGATGTCGGGGCCAAGGACGATGTGGTGAAGATCATCCGGGCGCTGAAGGAGCAGCGGATCGGGGTCATCGTGGTCTCGACCGAGCCCGAGACGATCCTGTCGCTCGCCGATCGCATCCTGGTCATGCGCCGCGGCCGGTTCACCCGCGAGTTCGTCGCCGAGACGGTCGGCAAGGATCAGCTCCTGGCGGCCGCCTGAGCCAGACCAAGAAAAAAGGAAGCAACCGAATGAAGGTCTGGTTTCTGCGGCGGCTGACGGCGATCGCCCCGCTGCTCACGCTCGTCTTCCTGGTCGCCATCTTCGTCGGCGCCAGCCCGTCCTTCGCGACGATCGACAACGTGGCCAACATCCTGCGGCAGGTCTCGATCACGGCGATCATCGCCACGGGCCTCACCTTCGTCATCCTGACCGCCGAGATCGACCTCTCGGTCGCGGCCGTCGCCAACGCGGTCGGCATTCTCGTCGCCTTCTTCACGCTGCAGGCGGCCTATGTGAACATCGCCAACCTGCCGCTGCCGGGCGGGCTCGCCATCCTCTTCGCCATCATGGCGGCCCTGGCGCTGGGCGGGATCACCGCCTTCGGCGTCGTGGTGATCGGCATTCCCTCCTTCATCATGACGCTCGCCATGATGCAGATCTGCGCCGGCATCTCGGCCCTGCTGGTGCGCGGCCAGATCGCCTACAACGTGCCGCCCTTGCTCAAGACCCTGGGCTCCGGTGCCATCGCCGGCATTCCCTGGATCGTCATCACCGCCACGCTGTTCCTCGCGGTCGGCCACTTCGTTCTGACCTACACGCGCTTCGGCCGCTACGTCTACATGGTCGGCGGCAACCGCGAGGCGGCCGAATATGCCGGCGTCAACGTCAAGCTGATCGTGGCGGCGGTCCTGATCATCGGCGCCTTCTGCTCGGGCGTCGCCGGGATGCTCGGGGTCGCCTATTACGGCAGCGCCCAGCAGAACCAGTTCGACGATTTCCTCTTGGATTCGATCGCCGCCGTCGTGGTCGGCGGCACCAGCCTGTTCGGCGGCCAGGGCGGCATCCCCAACACCATCATCGGCCTCTTCGTCCTGGGCGTGCTCAACAACGGCCTGGACCACGTCGACATCGACAGCTTCCTGAAGATCCTGATCCGCGGCCTGGTCCTGCTCCTGGCCCTGGTGATCAACGTCTACGCGCTGAAGATCCGCGCCGACTGAACGCCTACTTCGACGGCGCCGCGGCGGCGGCCTTTTTCGCCTCGTCCAGGAGCTGGCCGCAGGGCGCGTCCTCGGCGAGGCCCAGATCGAAGAAGGGCACGAGGGCGGCGATCGGCGCCAGGAGCCAGCCCAACGTGTTGCTCTCGACGTCGCCCGGCGCCGGGGCGATCGAGGGCGAGCGCCAGTCGCCTTCCACCTGCAAAGGCTGGTTGCCGCTGAGCAGGCTCGGGTCCTTCGGGTGCGCCTCGATCAGGAGGTCGAGGGTCTCGGCGCCGAGGTCGATGGTCCCGGCCGCCGTGAGCTTGGTGTCGGTCGTGTCGACCAGGATGGGCCGGGCGGTGGCCACGCCCTCCTCGACATCGAGATTGACGACGGCGCAGCGGATCGGCACCTGGTTCTCGTCCTCGTCGGAGGTGATCAGGACGATCAGCCCCTCCATGAGGTCGAGGCCGATGGCCTCGACGATGAGCGCGTCGAGCGAGCCCTCCGACATGACCAGACCGGCGCGACCGTTGCTCGAGCCCAAAAGCTCGGCCAGGGAGGAGCCCCGGCTCTCGAGGCGGACCCGACCGTCGATCACCCCCGCCGCCTCGTTCGCCTGGCCGAGCCTGGCCAGGATGTCGCGCAGGCTGAGGTTCGTCAGGCGAAGGTCGATTTCCGCCGCCGGCGGCCTCTGGGTCGTGTCGTACGAGGCGTAGAGAACCAGCCTGCCATCGGCGAGGCCGGCCTCGAGCGGGTCGATGGTGAGCCAGCCGCCTTCGGTCTTCAGCGAGAGGTCGAGCCGGTCGATGGGCAGGATCTCGGAGCGGACCTCGGCCGCCACCAGATGAATGTCGAGATCGAGGTTCTGCCAGCGCTCGGGGTCGATCTCGACGTCCGGAATGAGCCGCGGCCGCTGGCCGGTCTCCTCGGCCGCCTGCTCCTGGGCCGGGCTCGCCGTCTCGCCGGCACCACTTTGCGGCGGCAGGCCCAGGAGCGGGAAGAGGTCGTCGAAATCGAGCGACCGGCTCTCGAGGTCGGCCTTCACGGCGAGCGGCTGGCTGCCCCGATCGATTCGCAGGCTGCCGGCGATGTCGCTGTCGCCGATCGTGCCGCTCAAGTTCTCCAGCGTCAGCACCGCCTCCTCGCGCGTGAGCTCGCCTTCGACGTCGTAGGGCGGCGTGTTGATCTCGGCGAAGCCCATGCTCGCGAGAATCGGGCCGGGGTTGGGCCCCTTCGCCGCGAACGTGCCATGCAGGGCCGTGTCGGAGCCGAAGTGATCGACGCTGCCGTTGAAGCGCAGCGTCGTCTCGTCGATGGTGACCCTCGCGTCGATCACCGCACCCTCGCCCTGACGCTCGCCCTCGAGCTCGAGCTCGAAGGCCGGGAGCTTCGGCACGGCGAGGCCGAGCGTGGCGAGGAAATCCGCGAAGGCGTCGCCGGCCTCGAGATCGAGGGAGAACGTGCCGGAAGCGGGCTGCATGGCGGCCGTGATCGAGGTGCTGGCCGCGTCGAGCTTCGCCTGCAACGGCTCGTCGCTGCCATCGATCAGCGCCTGCCGCGACGGGCCGCTGCCCTCGACCGTGAGCGCCGCGTCGCCGAGCCGGCCCGTGCCGGTCAGCTCGAGCGGCTCGGTCTCGCCCCAGCTTCCTTCCAGCTCGTCCAGCACGAGCGTCAGGTCGCGCTCGCCGTCGCGGTAGTCGACCTTTGCGTCCCTGACCCCGAGATGGCGGATGAGGGGCGGGACCGGCGGGCCGCCTTCCGACTTCGCTGGTCGCGCCGCCGGCTGCCAGTTGAGCACGCCGTCGTCGCCCCGGACGACCTCCGCCTCGACCCCCTCGACCTCGATCGAGGGCAGGACGACCTCACCATCGAGGAGCGGCCGCAGCGCCAGCTCAGCCTTGGCGGTCTCGACGGTCGCCAGCTTCTCGTCCGCCGCATTGGCGATGGTGAGCGGGCCCAGCGTAAGGCGCAGGGCGCCATCCTCCCGGGCGAGGTCCGGCGCACCCTCCAGCTCGATGTCATAGCCCGTGGCGGCGCCCGCCCGCGCCTCGATCACGCCGTTGAGCCAGCCCTGCTCGAGGGCGAGCCAAGCGCCGGCCACCGCCAGGACCGGCAGCCCGACGACCAGGAGAACGGCGACGAGGATCCACCGCTGCACGAGCCCTCCACCCGAAAAGGCGGTCCGGGCTCAACGGCCCAGCCCCGGCCGGGTTGCCTCAAACCTCGGCCCACATCCGCAGCAGGTTGTGGAAGGTCTTGGTGATCGCATCGAACTCGGCCGTCTTGCCGTGCTGGTCGAAGAGGCTGCGGCGGGCGGTGTCGAGCTCGTACAGCAGCTCGCGCCGCGCCGGATCGCGGATCATGCTCTGCACCCAGGAGACGGCGACCAGGCGCTCGCCCCGGGTCACCGCGGCGACCCGGTGCAGGGCCGAGGTCGGATAGAGCACGAGGGCGCCGGCCGGCAGCTTGATCTCCTGCTCGCCATAGGTGCTCTCGATCACGAGCTCGCCGCCGTCGTATTTCTCGGGGTCCTCAAGGAAGAGCGTGAACGACATGTCGGAGCGGATCGGCGGGCGGCCCGACATGACGGCGTTGTCGACATGGCTGCCGTACTCCATGCCGGGCTCGTAGCGCGCCACCATGGGGGTGCGGACGATCAGCGGCCGGGCCACCATCTCGAACTCGAGATTGGCCATGACGGCGTTCAGGATGGTCTGCTGGATCTTCTGCGCCTGCGGGCCCTGCTCGAGCTGGCGGTTCCGCTTGACCGACTGGCCGAACTTGCCGGCCGTCGCGGCGCCATCGACGAACTTCAGCGAGCGGAGCTCCGAGCGGAGCAGGGCCACGGCCTTGAAGTCCAGGATGTCGGGAATGACGGAGATCATGGGCGCCGTTCTCCGGGCTGCTGGCTGGGGCCTCGACGGCTCACCAGAGCGTGTAGCCGCCGTCGATGACCAGGGCGGCGCCCGTCATGAAGCGGCTGGCGTCGGAGGCGAGGTAGAGGGCGAGCGGACCCAGGTCCCGGGGGTCGCCCGTGATGCCCATGGGCGTGCGGGTGACGACGCCTTCGATCACCTCCGGCTTCTCCCTGGCCCAGCGCTCGTTGGCTTCGGTCATGAACACCCCCGGGCAGATGGCGTTGACGGTGACTCCGAAGGGCGCCCAGTCGGCGGCCACCGCCCGGGTGAACTGCAGGACGGCCGCCTTCGCCGTCTCATAGTGGCGGCCGCCGATGTTCTGCCCGGCGACGAAGGCGTTGATCGAGGCGATGTTGATGATCCGCCCGCCCTGGCCGCGCTCCAGCATGGCAGCACCGACGAGGCGGGTGCAGATGAAGGTGCTGGTCAGGTTCAGGTCGATCAGCTCCTGCCAGCGGGCGGTCGACATCTCGGTGAGCGGCGCCGGGTCGCGGCGGCCGCCGATATTGTTGATCAGGATGTCGATCGGCCCGTGCTCCCCGAGAATCCCGGCGATGGCCGCCTCGCAGGTCGCCGGCAGCGCCAGGTCGGCCTGCACCGTCCGGACATCGCGGCCGGTGGCGCCGAGCCCGGCTCGCGCCTCGGCGAGGCTCGGGGCGTCGCGGCCGGCGATCACCAGATCGGCGCCGGCCTCGGCCAGGGCGGTCGCCATCGCCCGCCCGAGGCCGCGGCTGCCGCCGGTGACCAGGGCGCGCTTGCCGTCGAGGCGGAAGCGGTCGAGCACGGTCATGTCGGCAAACTCCCTCAGGGTGTCGGCGCGTCCTCGCGGAGCAGGCTCTCGTGCTTCAGCTCGGCCCAGAGATCGGCCGGGATCGGCGCCGTGAAGGTTCTGACGTTCTCCTCGATCTCGGCGGCCGAGCGCGCACCCGGAATGATGCTCGCGACACGGTCGTGGCCGAGCGGGAACTGCAGCGCCGCGGCCTTCAGCGGCACGCCGTGGCGGCCGCAGACGGCCTCGATCCGGGCGACGCGGTCCATGATCTCGGGCGGCGCGTCCGCGTAGTTGTACTTCGCCCCCGGCACGGCGCCCGTGGCCAGGATGCCCGAGTTGTAGGGGCCGCCGATGAAGAGCGAGACGTTGGCCCGCTCGCACCAGGGCAGGAGCTCGTCGAGGGCACCCTGCTCGAGCAGCGTGTAGCGGCCGGCGAGGAGGAAGCAGTCGAACTCGCCGGCGCGGCCGAACTCGAGCATGGCCTGCACCTCGTTGACGCCGGCGCCGATGGCCTTGACCGTGCCGCTGTCGCGCAGCTCGCGGAGCGCCTTGTAGCCCGAGCCCATGAGCTCCTTGAATTTAGCCTTCCGGCCCGCCTCGCTGCCATGCGTCCAGATGTCGATGTCGTGCACCAGGAGCACGTCGATGCGGTGGGTGGCGAGGCGCTGCAGGCTGTCCTCGAAGGAGCGCATCACCCCGTCATAGGTGTAGTCGAAGACCCCTTCGAAGGGATGGACGTCGACGAAGTTGCCGGAATCGATGCCGGTTGCCGGGTCCTTCGCCTTCAGCACCCGGCCGATCTTGGTCGAGAGCACCCATTCGTCGCGCGGATGCGGGCGCATGTAGTGGCCGAGACGGTGCTCGGACATGCCGTGCCCGTAGAGGGGGGCCGTGTCGTAGAAGCGGATGCCGGCAGCCCAGGCGGCGGCCAGCGTCGCCTTGGCGTCCTCGTCCGAGCACTTCTGGTAGAGATTGCCGAGAGGCACGCCGCCGAAGCCGTGCGTCGTGACCTCGACCTCGGAGCCGCCCAGCCGGCGGCGCTCGTTCATGTCCATGGATTTCCCCCCGCCCTGTGCTGGCCCGCGAAGCGTCGGCGCCACTAACCGCGCCCCCGGTGCCGGCGTCAAGCGCCGACGCGACGCCGCTGGGCCACGGCGATGCCGCCCAGCACCAGGACGAGGGCGGCCGCGTGGAAGAGGTGGAAGCGCTCGCCCAGGAGGGCGATCGAGAGCAGGGCACCCATGATCGGCATGAGGTTGAGGTAGAGGCCGCCCGCGTTGCTGCCGAGCACCTCGATGCCGCGGATGAAGAAGGCCTGGGCGATGATCGAGGGGAAGACGGCGGCATAGACGATGACCGTCCAGGCGAGCGACGTGCGCGGCCAGATGAAGGTGCCGGTCAGCGCCTCGAGGCCGACGAAGGGCACGCTGGCCAGGGAGCCGATGCCGACCAGCATGACGACGAAGCTGAGCCAGTGCACCTGGGGCTTCTGGCGCAGCGCCACCGAGTAGGCGGCGTAGATCACCGTCGCCGCGATCATCAGGATATCGCCGCGATTGAAATCCAGGCCGGCGAGGCCGAGCAGGTCGCCCCGGCCGGCGGCCACCGTGACACCGGCCAGGGTCAGCGTGTATCCCAGGATCTGCCAGGGTGTGGCGGTCGTGCGGTAGATGAAGAAGTTCAGGGCGAAGATGAACATCGGCATCGCCGCCTGGATGATCGTGGCGTTGATCGCGGTCGTGCTGATCAGGGCGTAGTAGAGCATGCCGTTGAAGACGGTGAAGCCCAGGGCCCCCATGGCGACGAAGTAGGGCAGGCGGGTCCTGATGGTGGGCCAGTCCTGCCGGAGCCGGGGCAGGGCGACCGCGCCCAGCACGACGGCGGCGATCGTCCAGCGGAACCAGGAGAGGAGGAAGGGCGAGACCTCGCCGACGGCGAATTTGCCGGCGACGGCGTTGCCGCCCCAGAAGAGCATGGTGAGGACCAGCATGACGCGGGCCTGGGCGACTGCGCTGCCCATCCGCGGCGGCCGATCGTCCTAGAGGATGAACTTGGAGAGATCGGCGCCCTGGATCAGGTCGCCCACCTGGTGGCGCACATAGTCCCGGTCGATGGTGACGGTCTCGGCGGCGGCGCGGTCGGAGGCGGTGAAGCTGATCTCCTCGACCAGCTTCTCCATCACCGTCTGCAGCCGCCGGGCGCCGATGTTCTCGACCCGGCTGTTCATGTCGTGGGCGAGCGTCGCGATCTCGTCGATCGCCTCCTCGGCGAAGTCGAGCGTGACCTCCTCGGTGGCGAGCAGGGCGATGTACTGCTTGACCAGGCTGGCTTCCGGCTCGCGCAGGATGCGGGCGAGGTCGTCGCGGGTGAGCGGGTCGAGCTCGACCCGGATCGGCAGGCGGCCCTGCAGCTCGGGCAGGAGGTCCGAGGGCTTGGCCAGATGGAAGGCGCCGGACGCGATGAAGAGGATGTGGTCGGTCTTGATCGCGCCGTGCTTGGTGGTGACGCTGGTGCCCTCGATCAGCGGCAGGAGATCGCGCTGCACGCCCTCGCGGCTGACGTCGCCGCCCCGGTTCTCGCGGCCGGAGATCTTGTCGATCTCGTCGAGGAAGACGATGCCGTTCTGCTCGACCGCCTCGATCGTCTCGCGCAGCACGCGGTCCTCGTCGAGCAGCTTGTCGCTCTCCTCGGCCATCAGCGCCTCGTAGCTCTCGCCGACCTTCATCTTCTTGCGCTTGGTCCGCTGGCCGAGCGCCTTGCCGAGCATGTCGCCGAGATTGACCATGCCCATCTGCGCCCCCGGCATGCCCGGGATGTCGAAGGACGGCAGGCCGGACGAGGTGTCGCGCAGCTCGAGCTCGATCTCCTTCTCGGCGAGCGAGCCGGTGCGCAGCATGCGGCGGAACTTCTCGCGCGTGTCCGGTCCGGCGGCGGGGCCGACCAGGGCGTCGAGCACGCGCTCCTCGGCATTGGCCTCGGCCTGCGCCTTGACGTCCTTCCGGAGGCGGGCGCGCGTCTCCTTGAGCCCGACCTCGACGAGGTCGCGGATGATGCTCTCGACATCGCGGCCGACATAGCCGACCTCGGTGAACTTGGTCGCCTCCACCTTGACGAAGGGCGCCTGGGCGAGGCGCGCCAGGCGGCGGGCGATCTCGGTCTTGCCGCAGCCGGTCGGGCCGATCATCAGGATGTTCTTGGGCAGCACCTCCTCGCGGAGCGCCGGATCGAGCTGCTGGCGGCGCCAGCGGTTGCGCAGCGCAATGGCGACGGCGCGCTTGGCCGCCTTCTGGCCGACGATGAAGCGGTCGAGCTCGGAGACGATCTCGCGGGGGGTGAGCGCGGTCATGGCTGCCCGATCGTCTCGATGGTGACCTCGCGATTGGTGAAGACGCAGATCTCGGCGGCGATGCCCATGGCCTTGAGGGCCACCGCACGGGCGTCCATGCCCTCGATGTCGAGCAGCGCCTTGGCGGCGGCGAGCGCGTAGTTGCCGCCCGAGCCGATGCCGATCAGGCCGTCGGCGGGCTCGAGCACGTCGCCGGTGCCGGTCAGCACGAGGGAGATTTCGGCGTCGGCGACGGCCATCATGGCCTCGAGGCGGCGCAGATAGCGGTCGGTGCGCCAGTCCTTGGCGAGCTCGACGCAGGCCCGCATCAGCTGGCCCGGATGGCGCTCCAGCTTGCCCTCGAGGCGCTCGAGCAGCGTGAAGGCGTCGGCCGTGCTGCCGGCGAAGCCGGCGATGATGGCCCCGCCGCCGAGGCGGCGGACCTTCTTCGCGTTCGCCTTGATGACCGTGTTGCCGAGGCTGACCTGCCCATCGCCGGCAATGACCACCTGGCCGCCCTTGCGGACGGCGAGGATGGTCGTGCCATGCCAGAGGCTGGCGTCGGTTCCTGCCATGTTTCCCGCCCTGCGCGCGTGACTGGGGTGCCAAGGCACCCCCCGGAGCACCCGGTCGTCAGCGGCATTTGGGCAGGGCGGGGGGGATCGTCAAGGAGACGGCCGGCGGCGGCTGTCGCCGGCCATTGCGGTTGTCGGCGAGAAAACCTTGCGTGGCGGCCTCAGCCGCAGGCGGCGCGGCGCGCCGGCGCCTCGTCCTTGGCGAGGCCGTCGACCGCGTTGGTCAGGCGGCGCAGCATCATGATGAGCGCCTCCTCGTCGCGCAGGCGGAAGGCGGTGGCGACCAGCATGGCCGCACCGACGACGTTCTCGAGGCGCGGATCGTCGAGCGCCGCCACGAGCTCGTCGGGCAGATCGAGATCGGCGAGCTCGAGCGGCTCGTGGGCCGGCTGGTTGTCGTTGACGGCGGCCTGGGCGGACAAGGCGGGGCTGGTCATGACGGCTTTCCCAAAAGGCGGATGGTGGAGGGCTTCTAAAAAAAGGGGCCCCCGGAAGGCAGTGCCTGCCGGGGGCCAAGGGAGGGAGGCACCGTCTGACTTGACGAAAGGGAGACTAATTTAACCTGTGGTTGAGATCAACAATAAATTTGCGCAATGGAACGGTTATCGATTGTGCTTTGATGCGAAAATTGTATGAATTTTACCGAAGTTCGAGCATCGTGATTTAGCTTAGTCTTAACATCAAATGAAGGTAAAAATATTCGCAAATTCAGAAGACTGGAGCGAGTGGTGAAGCGGCGGCCGCGCGTCGGCGGCGCCGGCGCCACCCGCGGGGCGCCGGGCGGCCGGCGAGCGTTTTTTGTTCACGCAACAATGGGTTGAGACCAATTCGCGAGATCGCGCATCAGTTGAGAGAGGGGCGGCGCCGGCCCGCCTGTCGGCGCCCCTGCCGCGGTGTTTCTTGGCGCCGGTCGCCATCTGCGCTAGATCGATGCGCACGGCGCCGGGCCAGCCGGCGCCCCTCGTTCCCGCCCTGTGGCGAAGCCCAGCAAGGACAGGCCATGGCCGGCCATTCACAGTTCAAGAACATCATGCATCGCAAGGGCCGCCAGGACGCGGTCCGGGCCAAGCTCTTCACCCGGCTGACCCGCGAGGTCCAGGTGGCCTCGCGCCTGGGCCTGCCCGATCCGGCGTTCAACCCCAGGCTGCGCTCGGCGATCCAGGCGGCCAAGGCGGCCAATGTTCCCAAAGATAATCTCGACCGGGCGATCAAGAAAGGCCAGGGCGGCGACACCGAGAGCTATGACGAGGTCCGCTACGAGGGCTACGGGCCGGGCGGCGTGGCCTTCATCGTCGAGGCCCTGACCGACAACCGCAATCGCACGGCGAGCGAGATCCGGGCCGCCTTCAGCCGGCACGGCGGCAGCCTCGCCGAGACCAACGCCGTGAGCTTCCAGTTCGATCGCATCGGCCAGATCCGCTTCGCCGCCGAGGTGGCCGACGAGGAGGCGATGCTCGAGGCGGCGGTCGAGGCCGGGGCCGAGGACTGCCAGTCCTCCGAGGACGGCCACGAGATCACCTGCGCCCCCGAAGATCTGGCCGCCGTCAGCGAGGCGCTGGAGGCGAAGTTCGGCGCGCCCGAGGCGTCGATCCTGACCTGGCGGCCGCAGGTGACCGTGCCGGTCGAGGACGACAAGGCGCCGACCCTTTTCAAGCTGCTCGAGGTCCTGGACGAGAGCGACGACGTGCAGCGCGTGGTGGCGAATTTCGAGGTTTCCGACGAAGCCATGGCGAATTTGCAGGCGTGATCCGCCTCTTGGGCCTCGATCCGGGATTGCAGCGCACCGGCTGGGGGGTGATCACGGTGAATGGCGCAGCGCTCGGCTTCGTCGCCGCCGGCGTGGTCGCCAGCGACAGCAGCGAGACGCTGGCCGAGCGGCTCCTCGCCCTCGACCGGGGCCTGGCGCTGGTGATCGAGCGGCATCTGCCGGCGGAGGTCGCGGTCGAGGAGACGGTGGTCAACAAGAACGCCTTGAGCTCCCTGAAGCTCGGCCATGCCCGGGGTGTCGCGCTCCTGACCGCCGCCCGGGCGGGGCTGCCGGTCGCCGAGTACGCGGCCAAGCACGTCAAGCGCGCCCTGACCGGCACCGGCAATGCGCTGAAGCCGCAGGTGGCGCACATGGTCCAGGTGCTGCTGCCGCGCGCCGGGCCGGTCACCGCCGATGCCGCCGACGCGCTCGCGGTCGCCATCTGCCATGCCCACAACCGCATGACCCTGGCCCGGATTCACGGGGCGG
This sequence comes from uncultured Geminicoccaceae bacterium, assembly GCA_964393275.1. Taxonomy (GTDB): domain Bacteria; phylum Pseudomonadota; class Alphaproteobacteria; order Geminicoccales; family Geminicoccaceae; genus SLRI01. Next base: position 20,784 of record CAYMTA010000062.1, read on the forward strand.
TCCTGGCGGTGGCCCGATGATCGCGCTCCTGCGCGGCCGGATCGCCGCCCAGGGCGAGGACCATGTGGTGATCGACACCGGCGGCGAGGCGGGCGGGGTCGGCTATCTCGTCCAGTGCGCCGGCAAGACCCTGCACCGCCTGCCGCCAATCGGCCAGCCTGCCGAGCTGCGGATCGTCACCCAGGTGCGCGAGGACAGCATCACCCTCTTCGGCTTCTCGACACCCGTCGAGGAAGAGTGGTTCCGCATCCTCCAGGGCATCCAGGGCGTCGGCGCCCGCCTGGCGCTGGCGGTGCTCTCGGTGCTCGAGCCCGAGGAGATCGGCCGCGCCATCGCCGCCCAGGACGCCCGCGCCCTGACCCGGGCCGCGGGCGTCGGGCCGAAGCTCGCCGGGCGCATCACGGCCGAGCTGAAGGATCGCGTGGCGCGGCTGCCGGCGGCGCCGGCGAGCGGCGGAGGTGCGGCACCCGCACCGGTGCCGGTCGGCGGCGTGGTCGAGGACGCGCTGGCCGCGCTCCAGAACCTGGGCTATGGCCGCAGCGAGGCCTATGGCGTGGTCGCCCGTGCCCGGAACGAGCTCGGCGGCGACGCCACGCTCGAGCAGCTCCTGGCTCTCAGCCTCAAGGGCCTGGCGCGATGAGCGGGCCCCGAGACGACGGCGAGCGGCTGGTGGCGCCCGAGACGCAGCCGGCCGACGCCGATCTGTCGCTCCGGCCGAAGCGGCTGGCCGAGTTCATCGGCCAGGCCCGGCTCAAGGGCAATCTCGCCGTCTTCGTCGAGGCGGCCAGGACACGCGGCGAGGCCATGGACCACGTGCTCTTCGCCGGTCCGCCCGGCCTCGGCAAGACGACGCTGGCGCAGATCGTGGCGGCCGAGCTCGGCGTCGGCTTTCGCATGACCTCGGGGCCGATCATCCAGCGGGCCGGCGACCTCGCGGCGCTGCTGACCAACCTGCAGCCGCGCGACGTCCTCTTCATCGACGAGATCCACCGCCTCAGCCCGACGGTCGAGGAGGTGCTCTATCCGGCGATGGAGGATTTCCAGCTCGATTTGATGATCGGCGAGGGGCCGGCGGCGCGCTCGGTCAGGATCGACCTCTCGCCCTTCACCCTGGTCGGCGCCACCACCCGGACCGGCCTCCTGACGACGCCCTTGCGCGACCGCTTCGGCATCTTGGCCCGGCTCGAGTTCTACGACCAGAAGGAGCTGCTCCAGATCATCGAGCGGGGGGCGCGCATCCTGAAGCTGGCGCTGACCGGCGAGGGTGCGGCCGAGATCGCCCGCCGCTCGCGCGGCACGCCCCGGGTCGCAACCCGCCTGCTCCGCCGGGTCCGCGACTTCGCCACCGTCGACGGGCCGAAGGGCGGCGGTCCGGTCGACCAGACCGAGGCCGACGCGGCCCTGCAGCGGCTCGCCGTCGACCGGCTCGGCCTCGACGCGCTCGACCGCCGCTATCTCAACGCCATCGCGGTGCATTACGGCGGCGGCCCGGTCGGCGTCGAGACGCTGGCGGCCGCCCTCTCGGAGCAGCGCGACACGCTCGAGGAGACGGTCGAGCCCTATCTCCTGCAGCAGGGCCTCCTGCAGCGCACGCCGCGCGGCCGGCTCCTGACCCAGGCGAGCTGGCGCCATCTCGGCCTCGCCATGCCGGCCGGCGCCCTTGCCCAGGCCGAGCTGTTCGCCACGCCGGACGCCACGCCGGGCGAAGGCGGCGAGGACGGCCCATGAGCTTCACCCATCGCTTTCCGGTTCGCGTCTACTACGAGGACACGGATGCCGGCGGCATCGTCTACCACGCCCGCTATCTCTGCTTCGCCGAGCGGGCGCGCACGGAGCTCCTGCGCGAGGTGGGCGTCGACCATAAGACGTTGCGCGACCACGAGGATGGCCTCTTCGCGGTGCGGCGCGCGGTGACCGACTTCCTGCGTCCGGCGCGTCTCGACGACGAGCTCGTCGTCGAGACGCGCCCGCGCGCCCATCGGGGGGCTCGTCTCGACCTCAGGCAAGACATCACGAGAGGCGGTCAACTCCTTGTCAGGATTGGCATCGAGATCGTCTTCATCAACTCCGACATGCGTCCGCGCCGCCTACCGCCTTGGCTGGTCATGCGTTTTGCCGAAGCCGGCATCGAGGCGGCCCGCGATGCTTGACAAGCGGCGAGCCCGTGGCCGATAGCACGCTCGGCCAAGGCGACCGTCCGGGCCGGCCACCCCTGACGGCCCGCCGCGAATTGCCGCCACCCTGCCGGCCCGAGCTGTTCGTGCAGCCCTTCAGGCCCGACCAGCCCTCGAGGCCCGAAGTGTCGCTTCCCATCCGCGACCAACGCGATTGACCGCATGGAATCCGATCCCATAAGCTCCGCGATGCTCGGCGATCCGTCCGTCGGGACGAGCATTCTGTCGATGGCCCTCGAGGCCGATATCGTCGTCAAGTTCGTCATGCTGCTCTTGCTCGTGGCCTCGCTCTGGGTCTGGGCGGTGGTCTTCGAGAAGGGCTTTCGCCTGGTCAGGCTGCGCCGCCAGACGAACGTCTTCGAGCAGGCGTTCTGGTCGGGCACGCCTCTGGGCGAGCTCTACCGGCGGCTCGGCAAGCGCATCGACCACCCCATGGCGCTGATGTTCGCGGCCGGCATGGAGGAATGGCGGAGCGGGCCCAAGGCGCTCACCGGCGAGGCGCAGGACCGGCTGGTCGGCCGCATCGGCCAGGTCATGCAGCTCACCCTCGAGCGCGAGATGCGTGTCCTCGAGCGCAATGTCTCGACGCTGGCGACGATCGGCTCGGCGGCGCCCTTCGTCGGGCTCTTCGGCACGGTCTGGGGCATCATGAACAGCTTCCAGTCGATTGCCATGACCAAGAACACGACCCTCGCCGTGGTGGCGCCCGGCATCGCCGAGGCGCTGTTCGCCACGGCGCTCGGCCTGCTCGCGGCCATTCCCGCGGTCATCGCCTACAACCGGATCTCGACCTCGGTCGACGGGCTCGGCGACCGCCTCTCGAGCTTCGCCGACGAGTTCGGCGTGGTGGTCAGCCGCGAGCTCGACACGAGCCGGGTCCTGCCCTGATGGCGGCGGCGGCCGCGGGGCGGGCGGGCGGTCGCGCCGGCAAGTGGCGTCACGGGCGGCCGCGCCGGCAGATGGGCGAGATCAACGTCACCCCCTTCGTCGATGTCATGCTGGTGCTGCTGATCGTCTTCATGGTGACCGCACCGATGCTGACCATGGGGGTCTCGGTCGACCTGCCCAAGGCCGCGAGCTCGCCCATGCCCGGCCAGGACGAGCCGCTCTCGGTCAGCATCGACGCCACTGGCGCCATCTATCTCCAGGAGACGGCGATCGAGCTCGACCAGCTCGCACCCCGGCTGGTCGCGATCACCGGCCAGAACGCCGAGGCGCGCATCTTCGTGCGCGGCGACCGGGCGATCGACTACGGGCGGGTGATGGCGGTGATCGGCACCTTGAACCAGGCCGGCTTCACCAAGGTGGCGCTCTTGACCGAGCAGCCGGACCTTCTGGTGCGCGAGTGAGCGGATGAGCCGGTCCTTCATCGCCTCCGCCCTCTTCCATCTCGTCTTCATCGGCCTCGCCTTGCTCGGCCTGCCGCGGATGGCCGAGCGCCTGCCGATCGACGAGCCGTTCACGGTCGAGATCGTCGCCGTTCCGACGGCCCCGGAGCCCACGACCGAGCCGCCGGCCCCGCCGCCGGCCGAGACCGCGCCCCTGCCGCCGCGCCAGGCGGCGAGCCCGGCGCCGCCCCCACCCCGAAGAGGAGCTGGGCGATGTCCTCGCGCCACCTCTCGCCGCGCCGCTGGAGGGAGCGACACACGCGCAGGCCCTGCTTCGCGGCCTCGCGGCTGGCCTCGGGCCGGCGCGACCGCCGGTGCAAGAATGCGAGGAGAGCGCACATCGCCGGGATCTCGTCCATCGCGCCTCCCCGCCGCGCGCGCTCCACCGCCCGCTCGGTGATCTCGATGCCGGGCGCGAGCGCGCCGCGGATCTTGAGCAACAGGCCCTGACGAAAATCGATCCGCGCGTCCCACCGCAGCTCCTCGGCGGGCTGGTAGTGGCTGCCCAGGCGCCGCTCGTGCCGGAGGATCTGCGCCCGCGCCTCCTCGTAGACGGGCTCGGCCTCGTCGAGGCGGCCCGCCCGCCGCAGCAGGTCGCCCAGCTCGAGCCGCACCCGCACCCGCTCGCGCCAGGACGCCATCCGACGCTCCGTGACGTCCCCGAAGGCCTCTTCCCCCCTCGACGCATCGTGGAGGTCCGAGGCGCGCGTGAGGTGGCGAAGGGCCTCGTCGTGACCGCCGACCCCGGCCGCGTGCGCCGCCGCGCGAGCATAAGCGGCGGCCGCGCGTCCCGGCTCGCCCCCCCGATCGTAGTGCAGCGCGAGCTGCGCGGCCGCCGCGTTCCCGGGGGCGCGCGCATCGAGCCACTCGGCCGCGGCGAGATGCAAGAGGCGCCTCGTCT
>CAYMTA010000063.1:0-24970 GCA_964393275.1 uncultured Geminicoccaceae bacterium
GCGTCGAGCAGCATCCGGGTCGGGTCCTCGATGCACTGCTTGACCCGCACGAGGAAGCTCACCGCTTCCCGGCCGTCGATGATGCGGTGGTCGTAGGACAAGGCCAGGAACATGATCGGCCGCGCCTCGATCCGGCCGTCCGGCAGCACCACCGGGCGCTGGACGATGTTGTGCATGCCGAGAATGCCGACCTGCGGCGGGTTGAGGATCGGCGTCGACAGCATCGAGCCGAAAATGCCGCCATTGGTGATCGTGAAGGTGCCGCCGGTCAGCTCCTCCATGGCGAGCTTGCCGCTCTTCGCCCGGGTGCCGAGATCGGCGATCGCGGCCTCGATCTCGGCGAGGTTCATGGCGTCGGCGTCACGCACCACCGGCACGACGAGGCCGGCGTCCGAGCTGACCGCCACGCCGATGTCGTAGTAGTGCTTGTAGACGACCTCGTCGCCGTCGATCTCGGAATTGGCCGCCGGATAGGCCCGAAGGGCGTCGATGCAGGCCTTCACGAAGAACGACATGAAGCCGAGCTTGATGCCGTGCTTCTTCGTGAACGCATCCTGGTAGGTCTTGCGCAGCTCGATCACCGCCGACATGTCCACCTCGTTGAAGGTGGTGAGCATGGCGGCCGTGTTCTGCGCCTCCTTCAGCCGCTCGGCGATGCGCTTCCTGAGCCGGGTCATGCGGACCCGCTCCTCGCGCCCGGCCGATGCCGCAGGGGCGGGCTTCGCCTTCGCCGCCGGCGCCTCGGCCGCCGTCTCGGCCTTTTTGTCGGCCTTTTGCACATCGCCCCTGGTGACGTTGCCCTTGGGACCGGTGGCGGGAATCTCGGCCAGATCGAGCCCCTTCTCGGCGGCGAGCTTGCGCGCCGCCGGGCCGGCCTTGGCGGCCCCGTCGCCCGAGGCAACCGGCTGCGCTTCCGGCTCCCTGGCTGGCTCCTCGACCTTTTCGGCTTTCGCCGTCGGTGCCGCGGCGGGCTTCTCGGCCGGCGCGGCGGCACCTTCGGTGATCAGGCCCAGAAGGGCGCCGACCTCGACATCGCTGCCCTCCTCGGCATTGATCTCGGCGAGCACGCCGGCAACCGGCGCCGGCACCTCCAGGCTGACCTTGTCGGTCTCGAGCTCGACCACCGGCTCGTCGACGGCCACGGCGTCGCCGGCCTTCTTCAACCAGCGGGCAATGGTCGCCTCGCTCACCGATTCACCCAAGGGGGGCACCCGGATCTCGCCGCTCATGTGGACTCCTCCCGTCTCATCCGTGTCGCCGCTCAGCCGGTCAACGCTTCGTCGACGAGGGCCCGCTGCTCACGCTCGTGCTGCGCATGGAACCCGGTCGCCGGGGCGGCGGCCGGCTTGCGGCCGGCATAGGTCAGCCGGTTCTGGGCGATGCCCCGCGCCTCCATCAGGTTCTCGATCCGGGGTGCGACGAAGAACCAGGCGCCCTGGTTGCGCGGCTCCTCCTGGCACCAGATATAGGTTGCCGAGGTCGGATAGCGCTCCAGCTCCTCGGCCATCGGCTCCTCGGGAAAGGGGGCGAGCTGCTCGAGCCGGATCAGCGCCACCTTGTCGTCGAGCCCGCGCTCCTCGCGCGCCGCCTGGAGGTCGTAATAGACCTTGCCCGAGCACATCACGACCCGCTCGATCGCCTGGTCGGCTTCGCTCGGTGGCGCCTCGTACAGGATCCGGTGGAAGCTCGTGCCCGGCCCCATGTCGTCGAGCGCCGACACGCAGCGCTTGTGGCGCAGGAGCGACTTCGGCGTCATCACGATCAGGGGCTTCCTGAAGTCGCGATGGAGCTGGCGGCGCAGCATGTGGAAGTAGCTCGCCGGGGTCGAGGGATAGCAGACCTGGATGTTGTCCTCGGCGAAGAGCTGCAGAAACCGCTCGAGCCGGGCCGAGCTGTGCTCCGGGCCCTGACCCTCCATGCCGTGCGGCAGAAGGCAGACGAGCCCCGAGAAGCGCAGCCACTTCTTCTCGCCCGACGAGATGAACTGATCGAAATAGACCTGGGCGCCATTGGCGAAATCGCCGAACTGCGCCTCCCAGAGCGTGAGGCAATTCGGATCGGCGAGCGAGTAGCCGTACTCGTAGCCGAGGACGCCTTCCTCGGAGAGAAAGCTGTCGATCACCTCGAAGCTCCCCTGGTCCTCGCTCAGATGCATCAAGGGATGGTATTTTTCTTCCGTCGACTGGTCGTAGATGGTCGCGTGGCGCTGCGAGAAGGTGCCGCGACCGACATCCTGGCCGGCCAGCCGCACGGGAAAGCCCTCGCGGAGCAGGGTCGCGAAAGCGAGGTGCTCGGCGGTCGCCCAATCGATGCCCTGGCCTTCCTCGATGGACTTGTGCCGCTGCCCGATCACCCGCTTGAGCCGCGGATGAACATTGAGCTCCTTCGGCAGCGTGGTCATCTCGAGACCGATTTCGCGCAGGGTCTCGAGCGGGCTCGACGTCTTGCCGCGCTCGTAGTCGAGGGGTGAGGCCTTGAGCCCCGTCCAGGCTCCCTCCAGCCAGTCGACCTTGTTCGTCTTGTAGCTCCGGGCCGACTCGTGCGCCGCCTCGAGCTGCTTGTTGAAGGCGTCGAGCAGCTCCTGCCCGTAGCCCGGCTCGATCACCCCCTCCTTCTCGAGCCGCTTGACATAGACCTGCCGCACCGTCGCGTGCTGCGCGATCTTCTTGTACATCAAGGGCTGCGTGAAGCTCGGCTCGTCGCCCTCGTTGTGGCCGTGGCGCCGGTAGCACCAGAGGTCGACGACCACGTCCTTCTTGAAGGTGTGGCGGAACTCGGCGGCCAGCCGCGAGACATGGGTCACCGCCACCGGATCATCGCCATTGACGTGGAAGATCGGCGCCTGGATGCCGCGCGCCACGTCCGAAGGATAGGGCGAGCTGCGAGCATAGGCTGGGCTCGTCGTGAAGCCGATCTGGTTGTTGACGATCAGATGCAGCGTGCCGCCGACGCGGTAGCCGCGCAGCTCCGACATCTCGAGACATTCGTGGACCACGCCCTGCCCCGCGAAGGCCGCGTCGCCGTGCAGGAGGATGCCCAGGACCCGGCTGCGCTCGGTATCGTTCTTCTGCCGCTGCTTGGCCCTGACCTTGCCCATCACGACCGGGTTGACCGCCTCGAGATGCGAAGGGTTGGCGGTGAGCGAGAGATGAATCTCGCGGCCGTCGGGCAGCACCCGGTCGGTCGAGGTGCCGAGGTGATACTTGACGTCGCCCGAGCCCAGCACGTCGTCGTAGCTGGCCGCACCCTGGAACTCGCTGAAGATCGCCGCATACGGCTTGCCCATGACGTTGGCCAGCACATTGAGGCGTCCGCGATGCGGCATGCCGAGCGCGATCTCGTCGACCCCGAGCTCGGCGCTGGTCCGGATCATGGTCTCGAGCGCCGCGATCGCACTTTCGCCGCCGTCGAGGCCGAAGCGCTTGGTGCCCGGAAACTTGACGTGCAGGAACTGCTCGAAGCCCTCCGTCTCGGTCAAGTGCTCGAGGATCTCGCGCTTCTCCTCGGGCGTCGTGTCGAAGAACCCCTGGGCGCTCTCCATCCGCTGCTGCAGCCAGCTCTTCTGATCGGGATCCTGGATGTGCAGGAACTCGATGCCGACGGTCGAGCTGTAGGTCTTCTGCAGCACCTCCATGATCCGGCGCAGCGTCGCCGTCTCGAGGCCGAGGACGAAGTCGAGGTAGAACTCGCGATCCAGATCGGCGTCGGTGAAGCCGTAGGAGTGGAAGTCGAGCTCCGGGTGATGCGCCTTGTGGCTGAGCCCCAAGGGGTCGAGCCTGGCGATGAGGTGGCCACGCACGCGATAGGCGCGAATCAGCATGATCAGCCGAAGATGCTCGCGGATGAGGGTCTTGGTGGCATCGTCATCGAGCCCGGCCGCGGCCGGCCGGTTCAGGTTGGCCGGCTCGGCGAGGCCCCGAGGCCGCGGCTGAAGGGCCGCCCTGGCCTGGCCGAAAAGGACGCGATCCTCGGCATCGAGGCCATCGAAATAGCCCCGCCAGCTCGACTCCACGCTCGTCGGATCAACGAGATAGCGGCCGTACAGCTCCTCGATGAAGCTCGAATTGCCACCGTAGAGAAAGGACGTCTGATCCAGCTCCTTGCGCGTCGCCATAGTCCTCGTGCACCCCTCGATCGCTGGCTCGAACAGGCTTCAGGCCCGACCGAGCGCTTCCACCATGGCCTTGCCGATGCCCGCGGGGTTCTCGGCGATCACGATGCCGGCAGCACGCATCGCCTCCAGCTTCTCCTCCGCCCCGCCCTTGCCGCCCGAGATGATCGCCCCGGCATGGCCCATGCGCCGTCCGGGCGGTGCCGTGCGGCCAGCGATGAACCCGGCCACGGGCTTCTTGATCGACTGCGACTCGAGGAACGCGGCCGCGTCCTCCTCGGCCGTGCCGCCGATCTCGCCGATCATGATGATGCCCTTGGTCGCGTCGTCGGCGAGGAAGAGCTCGAGCACGTCGATGAACTCCATCCCCTTGACCGGATCCCCGCCGATGCCGACACAGGTCGACTGGCCGAGCCCGGCGGCCGTGGTCTGCGCCACGGCCTCGTAGGTCAAGGTGCCCGAGCGCGAGACGATGCCGATGCTGCCGGGCTTGTGGATATGGCCCGGCATGATCCCGATCTTGCAGCCGCCCGGCGTGATCACCCCCGGGCAGTTGGGGCCGACCAGCCGCGTCGTCGAGCCGCTGAGCGCCCGATGGACCTTGACCATGTCGAGCACCGGGATGCCCTCGGTGATGCAGACGACCAGGGCGATCTCGGCCTCGATCGCCTCGAGGATCGCATCCGCGGCAAAGGGTGCCGGCACGTAGATCACGCTCGCATCGGCGCCGGTGCCGTCGACCGCCGCCCTGACCGTGTCGAAGACCGGCAGGCCCAGATGCTTCTCGCCACCCTTGCCCGGGGTGACGCCGCCGACCATCCGCGTGCCGTAGGCGATCGCCTGCTCGGAATGGAAGGTGCCCTGGGCACCGGTGAAGCCCTGGCAGATGACCTTGGTCTGGGCATCGATGAGCACGGCCATCAGCTTACCCCCCTGACGGCGGCCACGATCTTCTCGGCGGCATCCGCCAGATCGTCGGCCGGGGTTATCGAAAGACCCGATTCGGCGAGGATCTGCTTGCCGAGCTCGACATTGGTCCCCTCGAGGCGAACCACGAGCGGGACGTTGAGATTGACCTCGCGGGCCGCGGCGACCACTCCCTCGGCGATCACGTCGCAGCGCATGATGCCGCCGAAGATGTTGACCAGCACGCCCTCGACATTGGGGTCGGAGAGCAGGAGCTTGAAGGCCGCGGTCACCCGCTCCTTGGTGGCGCCGCCGCCGACGTCGAGGAAGTTCGCGGGCTCGCCGCCGAACAGCTTGATGATGTCCATGGTCGCCATGGCGAGGCCGGCGCCATTGACCATGCAGGCGATGTTGCCGTCGAGCTTGATGTAGTTCAGCTCGTGCCGGCTGGCCTCGATCTCGTGCGGGTCCTCCTCGTCGAGATCGCGCAACTCGACGATCTTCGGCTGGCGGTAGAGGGCATTGCTGTCGAAGTTCATCTTGGCATCGAGGGCGACGATGTCGCCTGCCTTGGTGACGACGAGCGGGTTGATCTCGACCAGGCTCGCGTCGCGCTCGACGATGCAGTTGTAGAGCCCCTGCATGAAGGCCACGGCCTTCCTGACCGCTCCGCCCTCGAGCCCGAGACCGAAGGCGAGCTCTCGGCCGTGGAACGGCATGAAGCCGGTCACCGGGTCGATGGCCACCTTGATGATCTTCTCCGGATGGGTCGCCGCCACCTCCTCGATCTCGACCCCGCCCTCGGTCGAGGCCATGAAGGTGATTCGCGAGGAGGCCCGGTCGATCACGGCCCCAAGATAGAGCTCGCGGGCAATGTCGCAGCCATCCTCGATATAGACGCGCTTGACCACCCGGCCCTGTGGCCCCGTCTGATGGGTGACCAGGGTCATGCCCAGAATCTGGTCGGCGAGCTGGCGGACCTCCTCGATCGAGCGCGCCAGCTTGACGCCGCCGCCCTTGCCGCGGCCGCCGGCATGGATCTGCGCCTTGACCACCCAGACCGGCCCGCCCAGGGCCCGCGCCGCCTTCTCGGCTTCCTCGGGCGTGTAGGCCACGCGGCCGGCAAGGGTCGCCACGCCGTAATCGGCGAGCAGCGCCTTGGCCTGGTATTCGTGGATGTTCATCAGGGTGGCTCCTAGAGCTTGACGGCGTCGCAGAGACCCTTGACGGCCGCCACGGACTTCTCGAAGGCGGCCCGCTCGCTCGGGTCGAGCTCGATCTCGACGATGCGCTCGACACCGCCCGCCCCGATCACCACCGGCACGCCGACATAGAGGTCATTCACCCCGTATTGCCCGGTGAGATGCGCGGCGCAAGGCAGCACGCGCTTCTTGTCCTTGAGATAGCTCTCGGCCATGGCGATCGCCGAGGCGGCCGGCGCGTAGAAGGCCGAGCCTGTCTTCAAGAGGCCCACGATCTCCGCCCCGCCGTCACGTGTCCGCTGGACGATGGCGTCGAGCTTCGCCTGCGTGGTCCAGCCCATCTTCACGAGGTCGGGAAGCGGGATGCCGGCGACCGTCGAGTAGCGCACGAGCGGCACCATGCTGTCCCCGTGGCCGCCGAGCACGAAAGCGGTCACGTCCTCGACCGACACCCCGAACTCCTCGGCGAGGAACCAGCGAAACCGGGCGCTGTCGAGCACGCCGGCCATGCCGACCACGTGGGAGGCGGGCAGGCCGCTCACCTTCTGCATGACCCACACCATCGCATCGAGCGGGTTGGTGATGACGATGACGAAGGCTTTCGGGCAATGCTGCTTGATCGCCGCGCCCACCGTCTTGATGACCCCGGCATTGGTCGAAATCAGGTCATCGCGGCTCATGCCCGGCTTGCGCGGGATGCCGGCCGTCACGATGACCACGTCGGCGCCGGCGATGCCGGCATAATCATTGGTGCCGGTCAGCCGCGCATCGAAGCCTTCGACCGGCGAGCTCTGCACCAGATCGAGCGCCTTGCCGGCCGGCATGCCCTCGGCGACGTCGAAGAGCACGACGTCGCCCAGATCCTTGAGCCCGGCGAGCAGCGCCAGCGTGCCGCCGATCTGGCCGGCACCGACCAGTGCGATCTTCCTGCGAGCCATGCCGTTTCGCTCCCTATTCAACCAGATGCCCGTCATGAACCGCAGCCTGTCTACCGGCTGCGGCGCGGCTCATCAAGGCGACCGGCGTCGCACCGACCTGGGCGTGCTGCGGCGCAACAGCGCTGGGAGCCTGGCCAAAAAAGGAAAGGGCCGGCACCCCCCGGCCGGCCCTCTCGCCTTTGGTCGGTCGGCTTCAGCTCACCTGGGGCTCGGCCGGCGGAATGATCACGAAGCTCGACGGATCCCCGCCGGCCACGACGCCGGTCGGGTCTTGCAGGTAGGCGATATCGACGAAGCGGGCATCGCTGCCGGCTCCATCCAGGTCGACCTGAACCTTGACGCCGTCGGTGATGGCGCTCGTCTGGATATAGTCGGCGATGTTGTCGGCCGTGATGTCACTGTCGCGAAACAACTGCTGCAGGTCGAGCTTGTCGCCTTCACTGGCATCGAAGAAGAAGATCGTGTCGGCGCCATCCGCGAGCCCGGTGATCTTCACGGTATCGGCGCCGGGGCCGAGGAGGATCTGGTCCGGCTGGGGCCCGCCGATGATCGTGTTGTTGCCGGGTTCGGTCACGACGATCCTGTCACGGCCGTCGCCACCGTCGATGAAGTCGTTGCCGCCCATGCCGAAGATGACGTCGTCGCCACCTCGCCCGCTGATCACGTCGTCGCCGCTCTGCCCGTCACCCGGCGCCGTGCCGATGATGATGTCGTTGCCATTGCCGCCGTCGGGACCGGTCAGGAGGTTGTTCTCGACGTCGATGACGGTCGTGCCCATGCCCGTCAGGCCGTCGGGGTCGGTGACCGAGACCTCGATCTCGCGCTCGCCGAACTCCGGCTTCTCGAGATCTATGGCGATCGTTGCGGCGTTGATCACCTGCTGATAGGCCGCGATCGAAGCCGCTCCATCGAGCTGGATCAGCGTGTCGCTGACCTGCGTGACGGTGATGCCGGTGCCGGCCGCGACGCTGGGATCGAGCAGCAGGGTGTCGCCGGCGAACCCGGTCAGCGCGATGGTGGCCGAGGCCATCTCCGTGCTGTCCGTGTCGGTGATCTGGATGTCCACACCGTTCTCGAAGGCCTCGATGACCAGCGTGTTGTTCAAGGGTGAGCCGAAGCGCACGCCGAGCACCAGATCGTCGAAGCTGAGATCCCTGAACTTGCCGATGCCGTCGTCGACACCGACGAGCAGAAGCCCGTTGGTGCCATCCCAGCCGGACACGAAATGGCCGAGCCCGTCGGGATTGATCACGTTCTGGTTGGGCGATTCGGGAGTCGCGTCGGCCGAGAAGATGCGGTTCCCGTCCGCGCCCTTGAGCACTGTTTCCGTGCCGTCGTCGGCGATGTGCACGAGCAGTGGATTGAGCTGGGGCTTGTCGGTGGGATGAACATCCGTGATCTTGGCGATCTCGCCGGTCAGCGGATCGCGCACCTCGTACCGGCCGCCCTGCAGCTTGGAGAAGTCGTTCTGGCGGAACCCATCGTTGAGAAAGAGAATGCCGATCGGTGTGCCGGCTGCGAACCTGCCGAGCGAGACCTCCGTTCCAGGCTGCACGGTCTTGAGCTCGGCAAACGCATCCTCGGGGACATTGGTGCCGTCGAAGGCCAGCCGCACGTTCACGATCGAGCCGTCGGGGGCGATGTCGTGCACGAACACGCTGTCCACCGAGTACGAGTTCTCGTTGACGAAGCGGATGAAGACCTCACGCTCGATATCGAGGGTGACGTTGGCCTCGTCGACGCTGTTGATGCTGTCGAGGGCGAGCGGATCGATGGGGCCCTTACTCGCCAGCCACTTCTGGTAGTTGAGCCCCTCGCGATCGACGCCGTCCGGCGTCAGCGCGCTCTCGCTCAACGGCAGGACGGGCGTCGTCTTCGGGTTGAAGCCCGGTCCCGATATCTCGCCGACGGTCGCCGAGACCGTCGACTGCAGGGTCACCACCGGCGCGCTGGGCACCGGCGACGGGGGACCGTTGTCGTCCTCCTCGCCGACGAGGAGGCTCGTCACCTCCGGCGTCGGCGCGCCATAGGCCAGCGAGGTCGGCCCGAGCGGTCCGAGCGGGTTGAGGCCTTCGCCGATCGATCCGGCGTCGTAGGGCGTGAAGCCGGCCCCACCGCCGCCCTGCGGGCCGGTCACCGGGGCCGCCGCCGGCTCGACGCCGCTCTGGTCCTGGAGCACCGGAGCCGCCTCGGCCTGCTGCAGGAGGACCGGGGCCGCGGTCGCCGGCGCGCCGAGCACGCTGAGCTCCGGCGGCGCCACGCTCGGCGCGAAGAAGCCCACGAGCACCAGCACGCCACCGTCGGGCTGGGTGACGACGAGGTCGAGCCCATCGACGGCGTAGACGGCATGCGACGGATCGAAGACCGGATCGTCGAGGACCACCGTCGTGCCGGGGGTCACCGCGATGACCTCCCGCTCGCCCTCGGGCACCGGTGCGATGCCCAGCGTCGCCTGATCGACCGGCTCGGGCGCGGCCGCGCTGAGCTCGGGGACCGGCTGCTGGGCCTGATCCGGGAGGACGACCGGCTCCTGGGCGACCGACTCCTGGGCGGGCGTTTCCTGGACCAGCACCCGCGGCTGGCCGGTCGCCACCGGGGCGGTCTCGGCCTGCGCCACCACCATGGGTTCCATGCCGTCGACCGGCCAGTCCGAGCCCGTCCGTTCGGTCATCTTCTGCTCCTGCGTCCTAGGCGAGTTTCGTGATTTGTCGTTCGCGTTAACCAAAACCTAACCTATAGAGCGCATTTACTCTTCTCAATCGAGAATGGGCGCTGAGGTGAATATCATGGTGCGTATGCGCTTTGCGCGTTGGAACTGTGTCACATGATCCGCAAGACCATGCGGATCGGTGAGGTCCGAACCTCGATCAAGCTGGAAAGCGAGTTCTGGGAATACCTTAGGGCGGTGGCGCAACAGCGGCATCTGCGGCTGTCGGGCCTCGTCAACGAGGTGGCGGCGGCTACGCCGGAGCGGACGAATCTCGCCTCGACGCTGCGCACCTACGCGCTGGTGCATGCCAGGCTGCGCACCGAGACGATGCAGCGCGACATGGACAAGCTGGCGCTCGCCGGCAACACCCAGGACCTCGTGCGGGTGCTGGAGGCCTGTCCGCTGCCGTCCCTGGTCATCGATGGCGAACGCGCGATTCGCCAGATGAATCGCGCCTTCGCCTTCTGGCTCAATCTCGACGCCAAGGCGACCATGGGCCAGCGCCTCGACAACATCATGATCCTGCGCGGCCCCGGCATGCGCGACATGTGGACGAGCCTGCTCGACGGGCGGATGGCCCGCGCCGGGTTCAACGCGACCTATGTGTCGCCCGGCAAGGTGCGCACCGCCCAGGCGATCGCCGTGGCCCTCTCGGCCCCATCGGTCGATCCGGCACGGCGCGGCTGCATCGTCATGTTCGAGACCCTGGCCGGCCGAACCTGAGGGGCCAACGGCTCAACCAGCGGTCAGGACACGATATCGATCCTGCGGCCGGGCTGGTCTCCGCCGCGAGGCCGGCGGCGCCCGCGCCGCTCGGCCGGGCTTGGCGGCGATCCGGGCGGCGTTCCGTCGCCCGCCACGTAGGGCCGAAACGCTGCCGCGCCACGCCGCCGCTCGGGCCGCTCGAGCTGCCCGTCCCGGCGGATGATCAGGATTGGCGGGACGGATCGGTCAGCGGCGGCTGCCATGGCTCGAGCTACCGGAAGAGTTGACGTCGGCCGAGCTTAGTCCGAGACAATGCCGGCCGGAGGGCCAATTCCGTCCGACACCTACCCCGAGGCGACCGGGCCTTAACACTCTACGACCGGCCTCGCCGATTGGCCCCAAACCTGCCATTGCCTTGCAGCACGAGGACGATTGATCGATGCAACGCCGGATGTTCGGAACTGACGGTATTCGCGGCACCAGCAACACCTATCCAATGACCGCCGAGGTCGCCCTGGCGCTGGGTCGTGCCGCGGGTGGCCTGTTCAGGCGCGCTGTCCCGCACGGGCGGCGCCACGAGAACCGGGTGGTCATCGGCAAGGACACACGACTTTCCGGCTACATGATCGAGAACGCGCTCGCCGCCGGCTTTCTCTCGGCCGGCATGCGGGTGATGCTGACCGGGCCGGTGCCGACGCCGGCGGTCGCCTTCCTGACCCGCTCGCTCAGGGCCGATCTGGGGGTCATGGTCTCCGCCTCGCACAACCCCTTCGAGGACAACGGCATCAAGCTCTTCGGCCCGGACGGCTTCAAGCTCTCCGACGCGCTCGAGGCCGAGATCGAGGCGCGGATGGACAGCATGACGGCCAATGGCGAGGCGCCGCCCGACGAGATCGGCCGGGCGATGCGCTACGAGGACGCCCGCGGCCGCTATGTCGAGAACCTGAAGAGCAGCTTCCCGCGTGGCGCCGATCTCGGCGGCCGCAGGATCGTGGTCGATTGCGCCAACGGCTCGGCCTACCACATCGCACCGGAGCTGTTCTTCGAGCTCGGAGCCGAGGTGGTCGGCATAGGCATCCGGCCGAATGGCCGCAACATCAATGCCGATTGCGGCTCCACCTATCCCGAGACCATCAAGGCGGCGGTGCTGGAGCACAAGGCCGATCTCGGGATCGCTCTCGATGGCGATGCCGACCGCCTCGTGCTGGTCGACGAGCAGGGCCAGCTCGTCGACGGGGATCAGGTGCTGGCGCTGATCGCCCAGAGCTGGATGACCGACGGCCGGCTGCGCGGCGCTGGCGTGGTGGCGACGCTGATGTCGAATTTCGGCCTCGAGGGTTTTCTCCAGGGCCTCGGCCTCGTCCTCCACCGCACCAAGGTCGGCGACCGCTACGTCGTCGAGCGGATGCGCGAGGGCGGATTCAACGTCGGCGGCGAGCAGTCCGGCCACATCGTCCTCAGCGATTTCGCCACCACGGGCGACGGGCTGCTCGCCGCCCTGCAGGTGCTGGCGGTGCTCTGCCGGAGCCAGCGTCCGATGAGCGAGATCGGTCGCTCCTTCGCACCCCTGCCGCAGCAATTGCGCAATGTCCGGATCGCCAGCACCATCGACCTCCAGGGACCGGCGCTGGCCACCGTCCTCAGAACCAACGAGGCGCGGCTCGCCGGACGCGGCCGCCTCGTGGTCCGCCCATCCGGCACCGAGCCCCTGATCCGCGTCATGGTCGAGGCCGACGACGAGGCGCTGCTCGAGGACGTGATCAGCACCGTCGCGGACGCCATCCAGCGCGTGGCGCTCGTGGGCTGAAAGTCTTTAAGTTGTAATTCAACCAGAAGTTAACCTATGCTCCGATCTTTCTCGCTTTCGGGGGTGCCCGATGCTGCGGTTCCGCGATCTGATCGGCCTCCTGCCGCTACCGCTCCTGGTCGCCTGCGCCGGGTTCCCGCCGGTCGCCATGACGACCGACGCCGCTCATGTGGTGGTCGAGCCCGCCGGCGGTCCGGCAGCCGACCAGGCCGGCGACCGCGTCGCCCCAACCTGGCCCGAAGCACCTTCCTGCGCCGGGCTCGTGGCGGCGCTGGCCGGGCTCGCCCCCGAGCTTGCCCGCGACCTCGACCCCCTGACGGCGCCGATCGCCCTGGTCGGCGTCGGTCCGACCGAGCCCCTGCTCGAGCGCGACCTGCCGATCCCGTTGTCGGCCTCGGCCACCGCTGCTCCGGGCCCCTGCCTCCTGCTGGTCGGTGAAGCCAGGCCGCTGCCGGCCGCCGCCGACCGGGTGCTCGACCAGCGCAGCGTCCACTCGACCTACCAGGATGGCAGCCGCCGCCGGCGCAACCCTGACCACCAGGCGCTGGAACGCGATCTCGCCGCCGCGAAGCGCGCGCCCGGCGAGGACTTCGATGTTCTCGCGACCGGTGATCCGATGCTCGATCTGATCGGCACCCTGGCCGGCGGCCTGATCGGCAGCCTCGGCCGGATCGGGGCGGATCGCGGAATCGCCTCGCTCGAGACGGCGCTCGAGGCGACGCCCGCCTATCTTGAGGAGCCGGTCGAGGCCGCCTATCGCTACGATGTCGTCGAGCTCGAGGCGGAGCGCCGCTCGAGCCTGCCCATCGCCCTCTTCGACCGGACGGGCCAGACCACCATCGCCATCGATCTCACCCGCACCGAGCGCCAGCGGTTCGCGCTCGCCAATGACCGCCATCCGCGCGACCAGGGACCGTCGCCCGTCCTTGGCGCGCCGACGATGACCACCGCGGCGCTCGCGGCATGGCGGGCCGGCAGCCCGAGGGTGACGACGAGCGAGCTCGTGGCCCACATCGCCGAGGCCTCCGCCGACGGTGCCACCACGACGCCGGCCACGCTGGGCCAGACGCTGGCCGACCTTCGCCGGGCGCCGGCGTCCGTTTCGAGAACCGCACCGTCCTCGGCCGGGATCGCCCAACCGCTGGCCAAGGGTCTCGTTCAGGTCGGCGGCGAGAGCGGGTCCATGGGCTTCTACGTCACCGCCGACCACATCGTGGCACCTTCGAGCGCCTTGGCGCGGTCGAGCCTCGTCGCCGTGAGCTACCCGGACGGCATGGCCGCCTATGGCATGGTCGAGCTGATCGACGAGAAGCTGGGTCTGGCGCTGATCTATTTGCCGCGCCACGGTGCCGCACCCGCGCGTGCCGTCACCGCGTCGGCGGCGCCGCCCGCCCCGGCGGCCACGGCGCCGGGCGTGCCCTGGCTCGCCGACGATGCGGTCGTCGGCCTCTACGCCGCCGATCCCCTGACCGCCGAGCCGCGCTGGATCAGTGCCGCCGAGCTCGACCGCTTCGTCGCCCGCCTCGACACGCTCTGAGCGCCATCCGCCCCGGCGGCCCCTCACAGGGCAGCCCCTCACAGGGCGGCCCCTCACAGGGCGGCCCCTCACAGGGCGGCGAGGCGCGATCGCCAGAAGGCCAGGGCCAGAAGCGCCCAGCCGGCGATGAAGGCGAGCCCGCCCACCGGTGCCAGCGCCGTCACCGCCACCGGTGCCCCCAGCGCCAGCGCATAGAGGCTGCCAGAGAAAGCCAGGATGCCGACCGCGAAGAAGAGCACCGGCAGCCGCGCCGCCGGCAAGGCGATCGTCGTCAGGATGATCGCCAGGGCGTGCCACATCTGATAGCGCGCCGCCGTCTCGATCAGCCCGGCCGCCTGCCCGTCGCCGGCCGCATGCGCGCCAAAGGCGCCGGCCCCGACCGCGACCATGGCCAGGACGGCCCCGATCCAGGCATCCCTGCCGAGCTGCATGCGCTGGTCTCAATCGATGATTTGGCTGCTCGCGCGAGTTATGCCATCGACAGTCTGGCGCGGCAGGGGCCGCGATGTCGCGGGTTCGCGAAGGGAGCGAGGCATGGGCGCTGCGGGTGCTGTGCCGGTGGCGGTCGAGGTGCTCAGGGGCGGCAGGGTCGAGAGCCGCCATCGCGTCGCCCTGGCCGTCGCCGATCCGGCCGGAAGCCTTGTCATGCTGGTCGGCGATCCGGCGGCCCGGGTCTTTCCGCGCTCGGCCGTCAAGCCCGCGCAGGCCATTCCGCTCGTCGAGACCGGTGCCGCCGACGCCTTCGGCCTGGGAGCGGCCGAGCTCGCCCTCGCCTGCGCCTCGCACAACGGCGAGCCCCGCCATGTCGAGACCGTGCTCGCCTGGCTCGCCCGGCTCGGGCTCGAGCCCGAGGCGCTGGCCTGTGGTGCCCATCCGCCGCTCTTCGGCCCGAGTGCTGCAGCGCTGCGGCAGGCCGGCGCCGCCCCGAGCCGGGCGCACAACAACTGCTCCGGCAAGCATGCCGGCATGCTGACCACGGCCCTCCATCTGGGCGAATCCGTCGCGGGCTACGAACGTGCCGACCATCCCGTGCAGCGCCGCATCCGCGCCGTCCTCGAGGATCTCGCCGGCGAGGCCCTGCCCGAGCCACCGGCGATCGACGGCTGCGGCATTCCCGCCTGGACGGTCTCGCTCGCCGGTCTCGCCCTCCTCGCCGCCCGCTTCGCGGCACCGGACGAGCTGCCCCGAGCCCGGCAGGCGGCCGTGCGGCGGCTCGCGGCCGCCATGCGCGAGGAGCCCTGGCTGGTCGCCGGCACCGGCCGTGCCTGCACGGCGATCATGCAGGCCGCTCCGCATGTGCTGGTCAAGACCGGGGCGGAAGGTGTCTTCTGGGCGGCCCTGCCGGAGCGCGGCCTCGGCCTGGCGCTCAAGGTCGAGGATGGCGCCGGGCGGGCGGCGGAGCCGGCCCTGATCGCCGCCCTTCGCGCCCTCGAAGCCGTCGACGACGGGGCGCTCGAAGCGCTTGAACGCTTCGCCGCACCGACCTTGCGCAATCATGCCGGCGACGCGGTTGGCCAGATCAAGGTTGTCTCCGGCTGGCCGGCAGTCGCTCGATGATCCGGGTCGGCATCGACGAGGTCGGCCGCGGGCCGCTCGCCGGCCCGGTCTTCGCCGCCGCCGTCCACCTGCCCCGGGCGATCGCCGGCATCGCCGATTCGAAGACCCTGGCACCGGCCCGGCGGGAGGCGCTGGCATCCCTGATCCGCGACGAGGCGTGCTGGGCGCTCGGAGCGGCCTCGGTCGCCGAGATCGACCGGCTCAACATCCTGAGAGCCAGCCATCTCGCCATGCGCCGGGCAATGCGACGCCTCGTGCTGCTCCTGCCCGCCGAGCCGGACGAGGTGCTGGTCGACGGTCCTCTCGACCCGGGGCTCGGCTGCGCCACGAGCTGCCCCACGCGCTGCGTCGTCGGCGGCGATGCCATTGTGCCCGAGATCGGAGCGGCCTCGATCCTCGCCAAGGTCGCCCGCGACCGGCTCCTCGCCCGTCTCGGCCGGCGCCATCCCGCCTACGGCTTCGAGCGCCATGCCGGCTACCCGACGCCGGCGCACCGCGCGGCCCTGGACCTGGTCGGCGCCTGCGCCCACCATCGCCGGAGCTTCGCCCCGGTGCGCCTCGTGCTCGAGGCCGCTTCGACCCGCTCGGTGACCGACTCCGGGGCCGCTCAATAGCCGAGCATGGCGGTCCAGAAGGCGTCGCGCGCCATGAAGCTCTCGGCCGAATCGTTGGGATAGACGGCGAGATAGAGGAAGGCGAAGCCGGGCAGCCTGGCCATGACGGTCTGCAGCCGCTCGAACCCACCCTCCTGGATCCACCCGAGCGCCGCTTCCTGGTGCTCCGCATTGCGCGACAGGAGCAGGGCCAGAGCCTCCTCCGGCTGCCGGGCCGAAGCGCCTTCCTCGAGCAGCATGAGGATGCTGGTGATCACCGCGCTGCACATGGTCGCGTATTCGAGGATCGCGTGGCTGGTGGCGAGGGTGTAGGGCTGGCGGTTGATGACCGCCGTGATCTCCTCGTTGGAGAGCAGCCGGCGGGCCTCGCTCCAGACGAAATCGTCGAGCTGGACCATGCGGTCGGCCCAGGGCAGATATTCCAGTCGGGTCGCGAGGCGCCGGGCGTGGGCGGCGGCGTCCTGCCAGCCGTTCGGCACCTGATCCTGCAGGAAGGCGTCACAGCCTGGCGACAGCCGCATCACGCCACACCCCGACAGCATCGACCGCCCGCTTCATCGCCGTGTCCGGCCCGCCGCCGTTGCAGAGTTGTCCTGCACCGGGCAGCCGCATGGCCGCCCGCTCGTTCCTGCTTCATGCCCACCCTCTCCTCGTCCGGCTCGCTCGGCACTGCCCATGCGTTGCTCGCTCGACCGGAAGCGCTTCCTCGGCGATAGTGGCCCGGCACCTTCGGGTCCTCGCCGGGCCCCTGACTCCGAGGAAGGCTCATGGCCGATCGTCCCGGGGACATATGATAGAATTGGCGCGAGCGTGGCAACCCAAATTTCAACCCTAGGTTATTAGATGGCGGCACGGCGCTCTCCGTCGGTAGAAAGCGATCCGCGGGTCCCCGAGCGCGACGTCGAGCGTGCCAGCCCGATGATCGCGCAGTACCAGGCGCTCAAGGCCGAGCACCCGGGCTCGCTGCTGTTCTTCCGGATGGGCGACTTCTACGAGCTGTTCTTCGCCGACGCCGAGGCGGCCGCACCGGCGCTCGACATCGCCCTGACCAGACGCGGCCAGCATGCCGGCCAGGACATCCCGATGTGCGGCGTGCCGGTGCACAGCGCCGAGAGCTATCTCGAGCGGCTGATCCGCGCCGGCTTCAAGGTGGCGATCTGCGAGCAGGTCGAGGACCCCGCCCTCGCCCGCCAGCGCGGCGGCAAGAGCGTCGTCCGCCGCGAGGTCGTGCGCATCGTCACCCCGGGCACGCTCACCGAGGAGAGCCTGCTCGATGCCAGGCGGCATAACTACCTCGGCGCCCTCGCCCGGGTGGGCGGCGCCTTCGGCTTCGCCTGGGTCGACATCTCGACCGGCGCCTTTCGCACCGAGGCGACCTCCATCGACGATCTGGGGCCCCTGCTGGCACGGCTGGCACCCGGCGAGATCCTGCTGGCGCGGCCACTCGCCGAGGAGCCGGCGCTCACCGCCACCCTGCAACCCTGGCGCGATCGCTCGACCCTCCTGGAGCCATCCGCCTTCGACAGCCAGGCCGCGGCCGACCGGCTGCAAAGGCAGCTCGGCGTCGCCACGCTCGAGGCGTTCGGCCGCTTCGAGCGGGCCGAGATCGCCGCCGCCGGCGCCATTCTCGACTACCTGGCGGCAACGCAGAAGGGCCTCCTGCCACGGCTGGATCGGCCGGTCCGGCAGGAGCCGGCGGCGTCCTTGCGCATCGACCCCGCGACCCGGCGCAATCTCGAGCTGCTGGAGACCCAGGACGGCCGCCGCCAGGGCGCTCTCCTCGCCACCATCGACCGGACCCGGACCGGTGCCGGCGCCCGCCTCCTGGCCGAGCGCCTCGCCGCCCCGCTCGCCACGCTCCAACCCATCCAGGCGAGGCTCGCCGAGGTCGCGGGCTTCGTCGCCGACGCCGATGCCCGCGAGCACTGCCGCAAGGTGCTGAAGGGCGTGCCGGAGATCGCCCGCGCGCTCTCGCGCCTCGCGGTCGGTCGGGGCGGCCCGCGCGACCTGGCCTGCCTCGCCGCCGGCCTCGCCGCGGCGCACGAGCTGCGGGACCGGCTCCTGCCGGCGGAGGCGGCGCTCGGCGCCCTTGCCCGGGGAATCGCCGACACGGGCGCTCTCGTCGTCCGACTCGGGCAGCTGCTCGAGCCGGCACCACCGCATCAGGCCCGCGACGGCGGCTTCATCCGAGCAGGTGCGGTTGCCGAGCTCGACGAGCTGCGGGCCCTGCGCGACCAGGGCCGCCGGCACATCGCCGCCCTCGAGGCGCGCTATCGGGATGCCACCGGCATCGCCTCGCTCAAGATCCGCCACAACAACATGCTGGGCTACTTCATCGAGGTCACGGCGACGCATGCGCCGAAGGTCCCGGACGACTTTCGCCGGCGGCAGGGCATGGCCAACGCCCAGCGCTTCGGCACCGACGAGCTGGCCGAGCTCGAGCGGCGCATCGCCAGCGCCGCCGACCAGGCGCTGGCGCTCGAGCTCGAGCTGTTCGAGGCGCTGCGCGCCCAGGTGCTGGAATCGGCGGATGCCATCGCCGGCACGGCCGCGGCGCTCGCGGCGATCGACGTGGCCTCGGCCCTGGCGAGCCTCGCCACCGAAGCCGACTGGACGGCGCCCATCCTGACCGACGGCCTCGACTTCGCCATCGAGGGCGGCCGGCATCCAGTGGTCGAGGCCGCGCTCGAAGCCGGCGCCGAGCGGTTCGTCGCCAATGACTGCCGCCTCGAGGACAGCGAGCGTCTCTGGCTGCTCACCGGGCCCAACATGGCCGGCAAGAGCACCTTCCTTCGCCAGAACGCGCTCATCGTCGTGCTCGCCCAAATGGGCAGCTTCGTGCCGGCGAAGGCCGCCCGCCTCGGGCTCGTCGACAAGCTCTTCAGCCGCGTCGGCGCCGCCGACGACCTCGCCCGCGGCCAGTCCACCTTCATGGTCGAGATGGTCGAGACGGCGACGATCCTGAACCAGGCGGGCGAGCGGAGCTTCGTCATCCTCGACGAGATCGGCCGCGGCACCGCGACCTATGACGGCCTGTCGCTCGCCTGGGCCGTGGTCGAGCATCTGCACGAGGCCAATCGCTGCCGCGGCCTCTTCGCCACCCACTATCACGAGCTCACCGCCCTGGCGGCCCGGCTCGACGCGCTCGGCGCCTACACGGTCCGGGTGAAGGAATGGCAGGGCGACGTGGTCTTCCTGCACGAGGTCATCGCCGGCACCGCCGACCGCTCCTACGGCCTGCACGTCGCCCGGCTCGCCGGCCTGCCGCACGCGGTGCTGGCCCGGGCACAGGAGGTGCTGGAGAAGCTCGAGGCCGGCGAGGCCCGGGCGGCGCCGGCCGAGATCGCCGAGGACCTGCCGCTCTTCCGTGCCAGCCTCCGCAGCCGGCCGGCCGCGCAGCCGATCGCGCTGCCGCCTCATCTCACCGCTCTCGCCGACCGGCTCGCCCCGATCCGGCCCGACGATCTCTCACCTCGCGCCGCCCTGGAGCTGCTCTATGAGCTCAAAGCCATCGTCCGGGATTCCTGAACACCTTGCCGCTTTCGGCTTCGGAGCCGCCCTCGGGCTCGCGCTGCTCGCCAACGGCGGCGCGGCGCTGGCCGCCGGCGAGGCCTTCGATCGGGCGGTGCGGGGCGTCGCCCAGGAATGCGTCAACGCCGCCTCGACGGTGTGCGCCCAAAGCGCCTTTCGGCTCGCCGATGTGAGCCGTGACGGCAGGGCCGACCAGGCCGAGCTCGCGACCCTGAACGATCGCCTGCGGGTCTGGGCCCAGGCCAATGCGGCGACCGTGCCGCAAGCCGACCGGCAGGCGCTCAATCTCGGCTTCGTGCTGATCGACACCATCGGCCTGCAGAACTGGATCACCCTCTACGACACCGACGGCGACGGTGCCTTGACCCTCGCCGAGGCGACCGCCGACCTCAACCTCGACCGGCGACCGGTGCCCGAGCTCGTGCGCACCCGCGAGCTGGTCGACTGGCCGCAGGTGCGCCAGCGCTTCGGCGCCATGTCCTACATCTTCGACTATCTCGGGGTCAGGTGAGGCGACCGCCAGGGCTGCTCCTCGCCTAGTTCCTGGTATCAGTACCAGAATCCGGGCCAGCGATAGCGGGGCGGGCCGCTGGTGGCGAGGTCGGGTGGCAGACGATGCGCGACCGGGCCGGCCGGCGGCATCGGCCCGGCGGCGCCGTAGAGCGCGAGCAGGCGCTCGATGCGCTCCGCCGTCGGCGGATGGGTGCGCAGCAGGGAGGGCTCGGGCATGCGCCGGCCGGGCAGCAGGATCTCTTCCCAGAAGGCGCCCTGGTGGCGATCGAGCTTCCTGAGCGCCGAGGCGAGGCCGGCCGGATCCTGGGTCAACGTCGCGGCCTCGAGGTCGGCATCGAGCTCGCGCGCCCGCGACAACGCGCGCTGCAGGAGGCTGCCGATGGTCGGCGCCAGGATCAGCACCACGAGGGTCAGGAGCGGCACGGGCGCCATGCCGAGCAGCAGCAAGGGCAGGCTGAAGAGGGCGAGCAGGAGGCCGATGGTGGCGAGCAGGCTGGTCAGCCGGCTCATCATGTCGGCGAGCGCCATGAGCCAGAGGTCGTTGTTCCTGACGTGGCTGATCTCATGGGCCAGCACGCCGGCGAGCTCCCGGGCATCGAGGGCACGCAGCAGGCCGGCGGTGATGCCGATCGCGGCATCGCGGCTGCTGCCGACGGCGAAGGCATTGAGGGTCGAGGACGGCAGGAGGTGGAGGCGGGGCACATGGTCGAGACCGGCGCGGGCCGCGAGGTGCTCGACCAGCGCCACAGCTTCGGGAAAGCTCCGGCGGTCGAGCGGCCGCGCCCGGTAGGCCCGCATCACCCAGTCCGGCGCCACGCCGGGCGAGAGGAGAAAGCCGAGGAGCCCGCCGGCCATCGCCCAGAAGGCCACCTCGGTGCCCCAGAGGCTCCAGGCCGAGAGCCAGAGGATGCCCGCCATGCCGCCGAGCAGGAGGGCCGAATGCAGCACGTTGCGCCGCTTGTGCCGGCGTCGCGCGGCGGCGTCGAAGGCAAGGCGGCGTGGCGGCGACGAGCGGGCGATTCTCTGCATGGCCGAGATCTAGAGAGAACGAAGGCGGCGGCCAACGGCGGATTGATCCCGGCGCCTCGACCTGCGACAAGCCAGGGCGGAGCCGGGGAGGAAAGCGGTGGCGGAGCCACGGATCGTCGGGGTGGACTGGGGCACGTCGAGCCTGCGCACGGCGCTGCTCGGTCCGGATGGCACGGTCGAGGCCGTGCGGCAGTCGGCCGACGGCATCCTGAAGGTGGAAGGTGGCGCCTTCGCGGCCGTGCTGCGGCGCGAGATCGAGGCACTCGATGCCCCGTCCGATCTGCCCATCGTCCTCTCCGGCATGATCACCAGCCGGCAGGGCTGGCACGAATGCCCCTATCTCGCCTGCCCCGCTGATGCCACCGCACTCGCCGGCGCCCTGCACCGGGTGGCCGAGCCGGGCCTCGGCCCGCTGCATTTCATCACCGGCCTGGGATACGAGGGGCCGGACGGCCTGCCGGATGTGATGCGCGGCGAGGAGACCCAGATCATCGGCCAGGACGACCTGGCGCCGGGCGAGATCGTCGTGCTGCCCGGCACCCACAGCAAGTGGGTCGCCGTCGAGGACGGTCGGATCATGCGCTTTCGCACCTGGATGACCGGCGAGGTCTTCGCCGTGCTCAAGGCCCATTCGATCCTCGGCCGGCTGATGCGGGAGGGGCCGCCGGACGAGGCCGGCTTCGCCAGAGGGGTCGCGGCCGGGCTCGAGGGGCCGGGGCTGCTCGGCCGGCTGTTCAGCGCCCGCACCCTGCCGCTCACCGGCCGCCTCGCCGAGGGGGCCGTGGCCGACTATCTCTCCGGCCTGCTGATCGGGGCCGAGATCGCCGAGGCGGTGGCGGCCGAGCGGCCCGGCGGCGTGGTCGTCGTCGGCAGCGATGCCCTGGCCGAACGCTACGGCAAGGCGCTCGACATCGCCGGGCTGAAGCATCGCCTCGGCCGGGCGCGGGCCGCCGCCCGTGGCCAATGGCGCATCGCGGCGGCGGCGGGGCTGGTCCCATGAGCAAAACCGCGCCCGAGCGGCTCGATGCCGCCTTCGCCGCCCTGCCGCTGGTCGCCATCCTGCGCGGGCTCCGGCCGGAGGACGCGGAGGTGGTCGGCGGGGTGCTGGTCGAGGCCGGCTTTCGGCTGATCGAGGTGCCGCTCAACTCGCCCGATCCCTTCACCAGCATCGAACACCTTGCCCGCCGCTTCGGCGCCACCGCCGTGATCGGCGCCGGCACGGTGCTCGACCCCGCCGCCGTCAACCGTCTCGCGGACGCCGGCGGCGAGCTGGTCGTCATGCCGCATGCCGACACCCGCGTCATCGAGGCGGCCAAGGCCCTGGGGCTCGCCTGCGTGCCCGGCATCGCCACGCCGACCGAGGCGTTCGCGGCGCTTGCCGCCGGGGCCAACGCGCTCAAGCTCTTCCCGGCCGAGATCCTGCCGCCCAGGGCCGTCAAGGCGCTGCTCGCCGTGCTGCCGCGCGGCACCCGCCTCCTGCCGGTGGGCGGCATCGAGCCCGCCACCATGGCGGCCTACGTCGCCGCCGGCGCCGCCGGCTTCGGCCTTGGCTCGGCGCTGTTCAAGGCCGGGCTCGAGCCGGCCGAGATCGGTGCCCGCGCCCGGGCCTTCGTCGCCGCCTGGGGGGCGCTCAAACCCGAAGGCTGAGCGCCGCGACCGGCCCCTCGAACACCATCCGGTCGGCCAGCCGCGCCGCATAGGCCGCGAAGGCGGAGGGCCGCGCCGCGCGCTCCGGCCCCTCGGGCAGGAAGGCGTGCACCTCGAAGCCCGCCGCCCGGCTCGGCGCCCGTTGGCGGTCGACCGTTCGGCCGCGACCACTCCGGCGCTCGTCCAGCGCCCGCGCGAAGCCGTCGTCCGCCGTCGCCTGGCCGGCGAGCTCGGCCAGGAGCAGCGCGGCCTCGCGCACGAAGACGGGACGGACCTGGAGCATGGCTCGGTTATCGCCCGTTAAGCTTAACAACCGGTGAAGGAGAGGCGGCATGCGAGCCGACGACAGGCCGGCCGTGCCCAGGCTCCTTCGACGCGATGCTAGGACTTATACCCTATACCAGCGTCCCTGTCCAGCCCCGCCCGGGTCCGTTCGGCAATCCGGCCTTGCCTCGGGTCGAGGCTTGCCGAAACGCGGCCCGAACGGCGGAGAACCCTGCAGCCGCAAGAGGTTGGCCGGCCTTGGGTTCGTTCGCCGGGGGCCGGGTTCGTTCGTCGATTCCAGGACTTTTATGGCCCGATTCCCGGGTTCGCTCGTCGTTTCCCGGGTTCGTTCGTCGTCGGATGATGCATCGGATGCAACATTGGTCATAACAATGATGCGCCGGATGCAACAACCCGACGCGATTGTTGCATCCGATGCAACATCGGCCCGCCGCATGTTGCACCCGATGCAACAACCCGAGCGGAAGTGTTGCACGGGATGCAACAACCCGAGCGCCGGGACGACGATCGCCGGGCGATGACGGGCAGCGGGAGGACGGCAAGAAGCCAGGGGATGATGATCATCCCCTGGACCCCTCCGGTTTTTTGGCGGCGGGGCGGTTGGCGGTGCTGCGGGTGCTGGCCAGTCCGGCGAAACCCGCTCGCCCCAGACGGGCTGCGACGGAGGCCTATTCCTTCGGATCGCGGAACCGGGAAGGCGTTCCCTCGTTGTTACGCCGTCAACTCAAAGGAGACGCGTTATGGCTGGCGAGACCGACAAGGTGAAGGGCTCGGTGAAGGAAAACGTGGGCAAGGCCACCGGCAACGATCGCATGGAGGCCGAAGGCAAGGCCGACAAGGCCAAGGGCGAAGCGAAGGACGCCGCGCACAAGGTCAAGGACAGCGTGAAGGGCGTGAGCGACAGCCTGAAAAAGGACTGAGGCTCGCCTCCTTTTCACCTTTTCTTGGGATCGAAGTGCATCCCTTGCGACAGGGGAGAGGTAGGACGTGAGGAAGCCAGGGGATGATGATCATCCCCTGGACCCCTCCGGTTTTTTTGGCGGTGGGGCGGCTTGCGAGTCCGGGTGTCTCGGCGAGGTCGGCGAGTGACCATCGGATGCAGCTCCATGATCGCCATCGGCGATCCGGACCTTGCCGAACGATTGGCGCATCTCCTCGCCAGTCCGGTGAAAACCCGCCCACCCACTCGCCCCGCTTGCCGTCCCGCACCAAGCGCTGATTGGTTTTGAGGGACGGCGTTGCGGAGAGCCCGAATGGTTAAGGACGCAGGTCGAAATTCACTGCGGCTGAACCATTGGCGAGTCGTCGTTCGCGAATGGTTGATTGAGGCTCGTGGACCCAAAATTCCAGAGCCCGAACGGTTGAGGAGGAAGGTGTTCCTCTTCCAACTTCGCGTGGGTGCCGGCTGGGATCGAGGGGAAAGGTTAGAAAGGGAGACGTCCCCGCCCCAGAAGCTAATCTTGCTTTCGCAAATGTCGAATAATTCCTTTCATTAATTCATGATCATACTCGACATGCACTTCCACGCATTCTCCATTTTGTTCATTGGTTATTTCGTTGGGCAAAAACTGAAAATCATATTTTACACAATTGTTTTTGAATTCCGCTTCTATCTTCAACCAATTAATTATTATGTCATCTATTTTAGTTTTGAAGAAATCAGATAAAATCTTATTTTTGACACCATGCGCTCTCATAAATAACTCAGCGCCTCTTGGCGAAGGTGTGACAATTAGTCCACATAGTTTTCTTTTCAAAGGCAAGAGTTTTGCGAAATATGGCTCACTACCATAAGCATGGGTTTCAATAAGATCTTCGCTATATGGTGGATTCCCGCTTCAAGCGCATAGGTGCTAAGGTGCTGAAAACGCTTGGAGG
>CAYMTA010000064.1:0-24457 GCA_964393275.1 uncultured Geminicoccaceae bacterium
CCCCAAGCCGGAAACTACGCCAGCTCAAATTCCAACCAAACCCGAGACAGCACCTACAAGCTGTCCTTACAGTACAGTCGTTAGGACTTCTCGACTTGCGCGATTTGCGGCGCTTGTTCGGACGGGCTCTGAAGATTGACCCGGCGGCCAGGGAGCGATCGTCGAGCCGTGCCGCGTGCGCGCCATGGACTCGACATCGTGCCCGCGCGAGCCGTCAGCCGGCCGTCATTCGGGCAGCCCTGCCCGACGCAGGCCGTCGGCGAAGACGGCGAGATCGGCCGCCCGGCGGATCGGCAGCCAGTCCTCGAGGTTGGTGACACGGAGCGTCGGATCGAGCTCGCGCAAGCGTCGCATCGCCCGCCCTGCATCTTCGGGGTGGCCGGCGAGCGCATGGCCGGCCGCGATGGCGCCGACCGCGACCAGGAAGCTCGGCAGCTCCCTGACCGCCTGCTCGGCCCACGACGCCGCGGCGTCGAAGCGCCCGGCGAACAGATGCGCCATCGCCGTCCCGGCCTGCACGCGGAACATCTCCGAATCGAGCGGGCTCAGCCGCATGGCGCGCGCGAAGTGCTCGATCGCATCGTCCGCCTCGCCATGCCAGATCCGCAGGTAGCCGCCGAGGAACCAGGCAGCCGCAAGGTTGGGGTTGAGCAGCTTGGCCCGGTCGACCAGGGCGATGCCGCCGTCGAGGTCGCCCTCGAGATGGCCGAGCGCATGACCGCCCCGGGCGAGCGCCACGGCATCGTCCTTGCCCAGCTCCACAGCCAAATGGGCGAGGCGCCTGCCTTCGGCGATCTCCCGCGGGCGATCGACCATCCAGCCATTGACCTTGCGCCAGAAATGACACCAGGCCGCCATGGCGTAGGCCGAGGCGAAGGCCGGATCGAACTCGACGGTCTTGTGGAACAGCGGCAGCGCCTCGCCGATGGACTCCCTGGTTCCCCGATACACGTTCGTCATGCCGCGCAGGTAATAGTCGTAGGCGTCGAGGCTCCCGGTCGGCTTGCGCCTGGCGCGCTCGATCTCCGCCCGTTCCAGCTGCGGGGCGATGGCGCCGACGACGCTCTCGGTTACCTGGTCCTGGAGCTCGAAGATGTCGTCGAGGGTGCCCTCGAAACGCTCTGCCCAGATATGCCCGCCGGTCGTCGCGTCGATGAGCTGGGCGGTGATGCGGACGCGGCTCGCCGCCTTGCGCACGCTGCCCTCCAGCACGTAGCGCACGCCGAGCTCGCGGCCGACCTGCTTCACGTCGACCCCCCGGCCCTTGAACGTGAAGCTCGAGTTGCGCGCGATCACGAAGAGCCAGCGCAGGCGCGACAGGGCCGAGATGATGTCCTCGACGACGCCGTCGGTGAAGTATTCCTGCTCGACGTCGCCACTCAGGTTAAGGAACGGCAAGACGGCGATCGACGGCCGGTCGGGCAAGGCCAGCACGTCGCCCGCCAACGCCGGGCCCGAAGCCTCGTGCGACCCTCGGCGCCCGGTCTCCGGCGAGCCCGAACCATCAGGTGCGGGAACCTCCTCCACGTCGCCGACGAAGCGGAATCCCTTGCGGGCGACGGTCCGGACCAGACGCTGCTCCTTGCCGTTGTCGCCGACCGCCCGCCGCGCCGCATTGATATGGCTGGTCAGGGTCGATTCGGAGACGATCCGCGCGTTCCAGACGGCGTCGAGGAGCTCATCCTTGCTGACGACGTGGCCGCGATTCTGGATCAGATGGAGCAGGACGTCAAAGACCTGCGGGCCGACCGCGATCGCCGCGGCCGCCCGCGTCAGCTCCCGCCGCTCGGGATCGAGCACGTAGTCCTCGAACAGATACCGCACTTCGGCCTTCTCTGATCAGGCGCAGCGCTCGGATCGGGCCGGAGGCGCGCTGGCCGTCGCCGACTGTCCAGGGGACGTCGCGGCGACCACCAGCCGGCGACGCCGTTCCTGGACGAACAATCAAGCGAAATACAATCGAAACTCATGGCCACGACAAGGTCTTTCGGCCGGTTCCCTGGCAAGCTTCGTCCGGTCGGTCGCGGCGGTTCGCGACCTCGACCGAATGGAGGATCGACGCATGAAGGGTCGGCGCATGAGGATCGTGGTCATCGGCGGCAGCGGCCTGATCGGGTCGAAGCTGGTGCAGAGGCTGCGCGAGCGCGGCCATGCCGTCGTGGCGGCGTCGCCCGGCTCGGGCGTCGACACCGTCACCGGCGAGGGGCTGGCCGCGGCGCTCGCCGGTGCTCGGGTCGTCGTCGACGTGGCGAACGCGCCGTCGTTCGAGGACCGGGCCGCGCTGGATTTCTTCGAGACGTCCGGCCGCAATCTCCTGGCTGCCGAGGCCGACGCCGGCGTCGGCCATCACCTGGCCCTCTCGGTGGTCGGCACCGAGCGCCTGCCGGAGAGCGGCTACTTCCGCGCCAAGCTGGCGCAGGAGAGGCTGATCGAGGCGTCGGGTGTCCCCTGCACGATCCTGCGCTCGACGCAGTTCTTCGAGTTCATCGGCAGCATCGTCGATGCTGGCGCGGATGGCGACGTCGTTCGCCTCTCGCCCGCCCTCCTGCAGCCGATCGCCGCGGACGATGTCGCCGCAGCACTGGCCGATCTCGCGGTCGGGCCGCCGCTCAACGCAATCGTCGAGGTGGCTGGTCCCGAGACATGCCCGCTCGACCAGCTCGCCCGCAAGCTGATGGCCGCGACCGGGGACCAACGCCAGGTGATCGCCGACGTCCGGGCCCGCTACTTCGGCGTCGTGCTGGACGACCGGTCGCTGACGCCCGGCGAGCATCCGCGCCTCGGCACGGTGCGCTTCGGGGACTGGCTCGACCGGAGCCGGTCGCGGCGCTGACCGCCCCGCCGGCCTTCCCGGCACCCTCACCAACCAGCAGCGAAAGGACAGGTTTCATGAGCACGGTCACCACCGAGGACGGCGCCCTGATCTTCTACAAGGACTGGGGTCCGCGCGACGCGCAGCCGATCGTCTTTCATCACGGCTGGCCGCTGAGCGCCGACGACTGGGACACCCAGATGCTCTACTTCCTCGGCAAGGGCTACCGCGTCGTCGCCCACGATCGGCGCGGCCACGGGCGGTCGAGCCAGGTCGGCGGCGGTCACGACATGGACCACTACGCCGCCGACGCAGCCGCCGTCGTCGAGCATCTCGGCCTGCGCAATGCCGTCCATGTCGGCCATTCGACGGGCGGCGGCGAGGCGACGCGCTACGTGGCGCGCCACGGCCAGCCCCGGGGTCGCGTCGCCAGGCTGGTGCTCATCGGCGCCGTGCCGCCGATCATGGTCAGGACGCCGGCCAACCCGAGCGGCCTGCCGATCGAGGTGTTCGACGACCTGCGCCAGCAGCTCGCCGCCAACCGCTCGCAGTTCTACACCGATCTGCCGACCGGGCCCTTCTACGGCTTCAATCGCCAGGGGGCGGCGCCGAGCCAGGCGATCATCCTGAACTGGTGGCGCCAGGGCATGATGGGCGGCGCCAAGGCGCAGTACGACGGCATCAAGGCCTTCTCCGAGACCGATTTCACCCAGGACCTGAAGGCCATCGACGTCCCGACGCTCGTCATGCACGGCGACGATGATCAGATCGTGCCGATCGCCGACTCCGCCCTGCTGTCGGCGAAGCTCCTGAGGAACGGCACGCTCCAGGTCTACGAGAAATTCCCGCACGGCATGTGCACGACGCATGCCGAGGCGATCAACCCGGCGCTGCTCGCCTTCATCGAGGGCTGAACGCGCCGTCCCGAAGGCTGCTCACCAAGGAGGAAACGAGATGAAGCAGCGACTGAACCCCTTCAAGTCCGTCCCCGAGCTGATGCAGGCGATGCTCGCCCTGTCCGAGAAGGTCGAGGGCGCGGGGATCGACAAGACCCTGGCCGAGCTCGTCAAGACCCGGGCGTCGCAGATCAATGGCTGCGCCTACTGCATCCACATGCATACCCGTGACGCCCGGGCGAACGGCGAGACCGAGGAGCGTCTCCTCCTGCTCGATGCATGGCGTGAATCGCCGCTCTACAGCGACCGCGAGCGCGCCGCCCTCGCCTGGGCCGAGGCTCTGACGTCGATCGCCCAGACCCATGCGCCGGACGCCGTCTTCGAGGAGGCCTCGCGGCACTTCTCCGAGGCCGAACTGGCCCAGCTCACGCTGATCGTCGCCAACATCAACGCGTGGAACCGCATCGCCATCGGCTTCCGCTTCGTCCACCCGACCGGGAGCGCACGCGCCCGGCCCGCGGCCTGAGCGCGGGTCAACGAAACAAAGGGAAGCGAAGTCATGAGGACGATCGAAGAAAGTGGCGTGATGCTGGCCGCCGTGCTCGTCATGGTCGCGTTCAACGCCGTCTTTCTCTCCCTGAACGGCATCTTCATGCTGGTCGCACCGCTGGCCTGGTACGATCTGGTGCCGGGAGTGGCCGATACCGGCTTCTACAACCAGCACTTCATCCGCGACATCGGCATCGTCCAGCTCTTCCTCGGCGTCGCCTTCGCGATCGGCATGCTCCGACCCGAGCGGCGCATCGGCCTCTGGGCCGCCGCCACCGCGTGGCTCATCGCCCATGCCCTCTTCCACTTCTGGGAGGTCGCCGTCGGCATCTGCGCGCCATCGGTAATTCCCCGGGATTTTCCCGCCGTCACCCTGCCGGCGCTCATCGGCACGGCGCTCACGCTCTGGGCGATCCGCCGGGCGCGGGCAGGAGGAGCGGCTTTTGCCTGAAGCTCTCGATCCAGGAAACAGGAGAACGACCATGACAACGAGTCTGAACGACCTCACCCGACAGAACGACACCCGCCAGGAAAGGCACGACACCCTGCGCCCCGGCAGACCGGCGCCCGAGGAGCCGGTGCCGTCGCGCTATGCGCTCGAGATCGGCGAGATCGACGTGCTGGTGGTCAGCGACGGGGTGCTGCCGCTGCCGACCATCATGCTGGCGCACAACGCCGATCCGGCCGTCCGGGCGGCCTGGCTGGACGACATGTTCCTGCCGCCGGATGCTTTCGACTGGTCGCTGAACGCGGTCGTGGTGAGCAGTGGCGGGCAGACCGTGCTCGTCGACGCCGGGCTGGGGGCGGACCCGGACCTGAACCTGCCGCGGGCCGGGCAGCTGGTCAGGCGGCTGGAGGCCGCCGGCATCGACCTCGCATCCGTCACCGATGTCGTGCTCACGCACATGCACATGGACCACATTGGCGGGCTGCTCGTCGGCGGCGTGAAGGACCGGCTCCGTCCGGACTTGCGGATCCATGTGGCGGCCGCCGAGGTCGCGTTCTGGGAGGCGCCCGATTTCACCCACGCTTCCATGCCACCTGGGTTCCCGGACGCGCTCCGGTCGACCGCGAGGCGGTTCGTGCAGGAATACCGCAGCCGGCTTCGGCTTTTCGATGACGAGCAGGAGGTGGCGCCCGGGGTCGTCGTCCGTCGCACCGGAGGCCACACCCCCGGGCACAGCGTGGTTCGCCTGGCATCCGGCGGCGACCGGCTGACGTTCGCCGGCGACGCCGTGTTCGCGGTGGGGTTCGACCACCCCGACTGGCACAACGGCTTCGAGCACGACCCCGAGGAGGCGGCCCGCGTGCGGGTCCGTCTCCTGAGGGAGCTGGCGGCGACCGGCGAGCTGCTGGTGGCCACCCACTTGCCGTTCCCCTCCGTCGGCCATGTGGCGGTCGACGGCGACGCCTTTCGCTGGGTGCCGGCCTTCTGGGATTACTGAGCGTTGATGGCTTCGGGGTCGCCATCCGGCCTTTGCGTTCCGCGCGAGCGAGCCACGCCGGATGGTGCCCCTGGCCGGACTCGAACCAGCACGCCCGTGAAGGCAACAGATTTTGAGTCTTGCGCGCCACCGGTTCCAAGCCTTTGGATTTTCTCGTGTCCGCCCGCTAAGTGCCTATTAGGCAAGGCTGTTGCCTTGACACCCACTGACACGGTATGTCATCTCTCTGCCACGCCCAGCCGTCATTTGGACGGACACGGTGCGGACACGAGGGACCGATAGACTATGCGGCAACGGCTCACGGACACGATCGTCAAGGCCCTGCCGGCGCCGACGTCGGGCAATCGGATCACCTATGACGCGGAACTGCCCGGCTTCGGCTGCCGCGTGACCGCCGCGGGCAGTCGTGCGTTCGTGCTCAACTATCGAACGACGGGCGGTCGGGAGCGGCGCATCACGATCGGCCAGCATCCGGCCTGGAGCCTCAAGGTCGCCCGTGACGAGGCCAAGCGTCTACGGCGTGAGATCGACGGCGGCCGCGACCCGTTGGGCGAGGAAGAGGCCGAGCGCGGGGCACCAACAGTGGCCGACCTCTGCCGGCGGTATCGAGAGGAGCACTTGCCTAAGAAGCGCGAGCGCTCCGCACGCGACGACGCGGCATTGATCGAGCGCGAGATCCTGCCCCGGCTGCGGCGGCTGAAGGTGGCGGACGTGACGTTCTCCGATATCGACCGGCTGCACCGCGAGATCACCAAGCGGGCGCCGATCCGGGCGAACCGCGCGGTGGCGCTGTGCAGCAAGATGTTCTCGCTCGCGATCCGCTGGGGCTGCCGCGCCGACAACCCGGCCAAGGGCATCGAGCGCAATCCCGAGAACAAGCGTGACCGCTACCTGACGGGCGAGGAAATGGCGCGGCTCACCGCTGCCCTGGCCGAGCATCACGACCAGCAATCAGCGAACATCATCCGCATGTTGCTGCTGACCGGAGCCCGTCGCGGCGAGGTGCTGGCCATGCGCTGGGCCGATCTGGATCTCGAGGCGGGCGTTTGGGTGAAGCCGAGCGCGCACACCAAGCAGAAGAAGGCGCATCGCGTGCCGCTGTCCGCACCCGCTCGGCAGTTGCTGGTCGGCATCCCGCGGACGAGCGAGTACGTGTTCCCCGCCCGGATCGGCGGGCATCGCACCGAGATCAAGGGCAGCTGGCAGGCGATCTGCAAGGCCGCACGACTGGACGGTGTGCGGGTGCATGATCTGCGGCACAGCTATGCCTCGATCCTCGCCAGCGCCGGCCTGTCCCTGCCGGTCATCGGCGCTCTGCTGGGGCACACCCAGGCACAGACGACGGCGAGGTATGCGCACCTCTTCGACGACCCGTTGCGGGCCGCTACTGAGCGCGTGGGGGCCATCGTGGCGCAGGTCGATAATGGTGGCGAAGTGGTGGCGCTGAAGGGCAGGCCATAGGGTCATCCACCCCAGGAGCCGAGACCATGAGCGACAGCGACGCCGGCAAGCCGCCAGCCGAGGAGCAGTCTTCAGTCGCAATTGAGCTTATCGACGGCTTGGCTGCGCGGCGCGAGGTCGAAGGATGGCTCGCGCTCGATCGAGAAGCCGCCGAGCAATGGCTGAGAGGGAAGATCTGGCTCGCATACGTCGAAAGCTGGCATTCTCCGTGGTTCATCCCTCTGCGTGAAATCGAAAAATCTCAGCTTCCCGGTCCATCCAACTGGACATTCGATGGCCTGTTCGGGAACGAGTGGGAGTACGATCTGAAACTGGTCTGCATGACACGTGGAAGCCTGGAGCGGGCCTTGAAGATTGGCAGGAGCGCGAGGCCAGAGGACGATCTTTGGGAGGAGATCCGACTGGATATTGAGCAGCGGTCGGGCATCACCGAGTGGCGTGATTCGCAATTCGAGGACTGCCGTGTCGAAGACCGGCTCCAGATGCCGGCCGTTATCGGAGTCCGCTTCAAGCTCGCTGCCGACCAGGTAGGCAGAGCCAGCGGCATGCCGCTGGAGATCGCCGAGGAGGCGCTTGTCGCGGCGGTGAACCAGGGCATGGTGCGGGCTTGGCGTAACCACCCGGGACTACTGGAGGAATTCGGTCCGGAATGGTCCCTCACGCAGCCGGTGAACCTTGAGACACAGATCGACGCGGACCAACTCGCCGCATGGATCGCAACCACGCTCTCAACGAAGGCGGCCCCGAAGGGCAGGAAGCGCGGGCCCAAGCCGAAAGAGATCGGCCTCCTGGTCACCAATGAAGCAACTCGGTGGGCTTATGACGAAGACATCAATCCCGAAGACAGGGGCAGCTTGCGGCGCATCCGCGAGTATATTGCCGACCGCCTGATTGCGCACAAAGAAGACGCCTCCGACGAGACCATCCGTCAGTGGGCCCACGTCGTCCTGCAAGCGCTGCAGCAGCCGAAAGGCCAGTAATTCAATTGCTGGCCAATGCTGGCCGACACGGCCGGCGATATGCTTACGATGACGAGCCATGTCCAACTTATGGCGGAACATGGCGATGCCTGAACTTCTCGAAAACTACTTGGATCGCGGTTCGCTGGCGCGGCAACTCGGCGTCAGCGAGCGGACGGTCTGCCGATACGAAAACCAGCCAGACGGCCTGCCGTCGTTGCTGCTCGGCGGCAAGCGTCTGTACCGGCTCGACTCTGTGCGGGCATGGCTTGAGCGCCGCGAGCGGAAGCCCAATCCGACCCGCCATCGGGCCGCCTGAGCGGCGATGACAGACGCGAAAACGCCCGCCCCGGTGGCATCGGGGACGGGCGCTGGCAGACGTTCGGACGAACTGTTACTTTATAACACCGGACCTGCCGAAAATCCAGCGTCGAACTTGGTCGCCTTCCCGCGTCGGGTGCCGCGTTGCGAGCCTTGTGGCTGGCTCGTGTCACCGGGCTCGGCGACCGAGATCGTGCACCACGAGCGCTGCACCGTGCGACGGGAGAAAGCCGAGGCGCGCGAGCGGCGGGTAGCCGCGCTGCGCGAGCGGTGGCGGCGGGAGGAGCGCGAGCGGCTGCGCAAGGCCCGTGGCGCGCCGATCCGGAGGCCGAGGGCACCGCTAACCGAACGCCGGCCGAACGCGGCCGAACAAGCGCGTATCGCCCGGCTACGCATGGCGCTGTGCGACCCTGAGACCCGCCGGGCCTTCATGGCCGCCACCAGGCTACCCGACGCCGCTCTAGACCGCGTGGTGCTCGGCCGCTCGACCCTCGCCCCAACGCTGTGGCGTCGGCTTGCTGTGCTGCTCGGGGCACGGGCCGCAGGGTGAGCCGTTGTCTCACCCCCTTGGCGACCGGGCAGGGCTCTCGGTCGAGACGGCGGAACTGACGTTCCTTCGGGCGCCTGGTCGCGTCCTGACGAAGGAATACCGGCGAGGCCCCGCCGGGCGGATCATCAAGCGGAGCGCTCCGAGCGCTCGCGAGTTCACTGTCCGGCGCGTACTGGTCAACGACTTCGCGAGCTTCGCGGCGGCCCTGTTCGATGCCGAACGGCGCGCGGATGAATGCCTGATCCGCGGCGCTCCCGGCCAGCTCTTCCCCCGCGACGGCGCGCCCGTCATGCGGCGGCTGCACCACGAGACCGGTTTCTGCCGGCCGAGCGGCACGTACATTGCCGCGAAGGAAGCGGAGCGGCTGCGGCTGCAACCCAACGTCTGCTGGATCGCGCCGTTCGTCGAGGTGCCGACCCCCTATGTCATGGTCGATATCGACGGCATCCCGAGCCCGGACGGGGCGGCATGGATCGCCGACCCCGAGGCGGCGGCCGAGTGGGTGCGCGACAGCCACCTGCCGGCCAGGTTCCAGGACGTGGCGGCCTGGTGGCAGATCACGGCCAGCGCGCACGACCCGTCGAAGGAGGACGGCCGCGACCTGATCCGCCTGCGGCTCGGTTTCTGGCTCTCGCGGGCACTGACCGAGAACCAGTTGCGGCGGCTCTTCAAGGGCACACCGACCGATCCAGCGACATTCCGGGTGGTGCAGCCGATCTATGTGGCGCGGCCCGTCTTTCGCGACGGCATCGCCGATCCTATCCCCCGCCGCTCCGGCATCCTCGACGGCCTCGACGATGCGGTCGAGGTGCCGGAGCTGCCGGACGCGCCGCTGCCGAAGCGGGCCACGGTGCGCGGCTATGTGCCCGGCACCGAGGGCGAAGGGCTGCACGAGTGCGAGGCATTCGAGGAAGCGCTTGCCGGCGTCGGCTCAGGGGCTGGCGAATGTCGCAAGGGGCTGGAAACAGCCGCATTCGCCTATGCCCGCGCAATCGGCGCGAAGCGCACCGACGCCGTCGCGCTGGCCAACCGCCTCGCCGAAGTAGGCCGCGAGCACCGCAGCGAAAGCGAGGTGGCGGGCTACAATCTGTCGGGGCTGGTGCATTGGGTGCTCGGCACCCTCGACGAAGAGCCCGAGCCCGAACCGGAGCCCGTGCCTGAGGAGTTGCCGACCGCAGACGAGGCCAGCGCTGCGCTCGACACCGCGATCCGGGCATTCGTCAACGAAGCGCTCGAGTACCTGCCGGAGCCCGGCAAGCCGACCCCGCATCATGGGATCAAGGCCGTTGCTGGCCTTGGCAAGACGAGCCGTGTCCTGCGCATCCTGGCGGAGATCGCGACCGGCCGCACCGTCTGGTACTTCGTGCCGACACATGACCTCGCAGCCGAGGTGGCCGAGCAGGCGCGGGCGCTCGGCATCCCCGCCGTAGTGCTCAAGGGCCGCAGCCGGGCGGACGGATCGGGCGAGGAAGGCGCCAAGATGTGCCGCAAGCACGACGTGGCCGAAGCCGTCGCCGCTGCCGGGCTCGAGGTGTGGCGCTCGCTGTGCGAGGATAAAAACCTGATCGGCTCCGGGCTGGAGCACCAGTGCGAGCACTTCCGCCATTGCCGCTATGTGCGCCAGTTCAATGGTATCGAAGGCAAGCTCGTCATCCTCTCGCACGATTACCTGACACTGCCGAAAAAGCGGCTCGGCGAACCGGCGATGATGATCATCGACGAGCGGTTCTATGGCGCCGTCATCCGCGGCGGGTCGTTCCCTGCCAACCGCATCGACCGCGAGCTACCACCGCATCCCGAGATCGACCGCAGCCAGCATGCGGCGACGATGGCTGGGCTCAAGGCGGCGCTCTACGTGGGGCAGCACCCGCGCGACCACGGCATCACGAAAGACCAGATCGAGGCGGCGGCCAAGGCGGAGCACGAGGCGCTGCACCTGCCGGCGATCCTGCCGGGGATGTCGAGGCGGCACCAAATCAGGCTCGCGCAACAATACGCCGAAAGCCGCGAAACGTTGGCGATCACGCGCTGTCTGGAGATCCTCGCCGAGGATTTCGACCGCGACGGCCCATCGCAGCGGGTTCACGTGGCGAAGGGCGTCGAATGGCACGGCGAAATACAAGACCGTGCGTTTCTGCACTGGCAGAAGCCGCTGCAACTGCCGAAGTGCGCCCCGGCGCTGCTGATCGATGCCGACCTCGACCCCGTGATCGCCGATCAGCTCTTGCCGCTGGCCCGGCTCACTGAAATCCGCGTTCGGCTGAATGCCGAGATCATCCAGGTGAGCGACACGGTTTGCAGCAAGCGCAAGCTTTTGGAAGGTGCCGCGGGCAAGCGCAACCGTCACCGCGTGGCGGCCCTGGCAGCGCACGAGGCGAGCGATGGCCGGGGGAAGGTGCTGCTCGTGTCCTACAAGCCGGTCATCGAGGCCCTGGAGCCCGTGCCGGGCGTTTCCATGGCATGGTTCGGCGCCATCCGCGGCCTCGACCTATATCGGGACTTCGACACGGTCATCGTCGCGGGCCGCGAGCAGCCGCCGGCGCTGGCCGTCGAGGCCCAGGCGCGCGCCTTGTTCGGCGACGACGTCGCCCCGCTCGACCTGCCCGGCCGATACTTGACCACCCCGTCCGGGCATCAG
Source organism: uncultured Geminicoccaceae bacterium (assembly GCA_964393275.1). Taxonomy (GTDB): domain Bacteria; phylum Pseudomonadota; class Alphaproteobacteria; order Geminicoccales; family Geminicoccaceae; genus SLRI01. The sequence continues at coordinate 11,632 of CAYMTA010000064.1, forward strand.
CGGCACCCCGACCCGCGATGCCAAGCGCTGCTGGAGCAAGCCCGTGAGTGCGAGATCGAGCAGGCCGTCGCCCGGCTGCGGCTGGTGCACCGCTCCGAGCCGGCGTGGGTCATCCTATTGAGCAACTTGCCCACGGCGCTGTCCGTCACCCGGCGCATCACGTGGTGGGAAATCATGCCGAGCAAGGCCGAGACGGCGACGGCTGAGGCCTGCGGTATCGAGCTGCTATCGGCCAGTGAAATGGCGCGCGTCTACCCGGAGCGGTGGCCGAGCGCCAATGCGGCGAAGTGCTGGCGGAGGCGGCAGAAAGGGGGGTCACTTTCCCATAATATATATCTTATGGAGAAGCGACCCCCCTTTCCGGGCCGGGTGGTTGCCTACCGTCTGCATGGCCACGTGCGCGGCTCGCCGCGCCATGCCTTCATTCCCGAGCATCTATGTGAGCCGAAGACACGCGGCGAGCAGGCTCTTGCCGCTATCGTTGGTGACCTTGCCGTCATCGAATGGCCGTCGCCATGACTGCTAGGAGCAGTGCTGCACCAGCAGCCCCGCCAAACGCCTGTTTCCGCTACGCTTTCTGCATTGAGAGCGAGCACACCCGTCCACACCCTACCCGCAAGAGGGCTGAGATCACCGACCAGATCGAATGCCATCAGGACGCATTGAACCAACCCGTCGCGGATCTCGACAACGTGGATCACACACTGCGATTCTCCGCCCCGGATATCGACCTTGAGGAAATCGAGCCGAAGCCGGTCCCGCCTCGCAACCAGGCGTTCAAGGGCGAGATGAAACGGCTCGTTCTGGACGCCATGAAGCGATCTAAGGGCGCGCCGATAGACAGCCGGGAGCTGACGCAAATCGTGATGCAGTATCGCGGGCTCGGGACCAGCAACCTGCGGTTGCGGACAACGATGGTGAAGCGGGTGTGTGCTGCGCTCAACGCCATGCGGCGGCGCGGGCCGGTGGTCAGTGGGAAGGGGGAGAATGGGCTGCTGGCTTGGCGGTTGAGATAGGCAGGGAAGCAATCTATGCTAAACTATTCTGCCCTACCATCGGCGGGGCGAACGTGATACAACCAACAGGCGAATGGATAAGGGATGGCGCCCAACTATGAGGAAAAACTTTCTCAGTTGGAGTATGCAATCATTCGTATCGATACGAATATCAAGTGGATTATGGGGATTGGCGGCGCGGTTGCGGTTGCCTCGGGGAGCGCATTCATGTTCCTGATCAGCCAAAATGCGAACCTATCTCGCGAAATTCAATCAGGCGAGATAGCCATCCACAGCAAGCTTGATGTTTTGAAGGCCGATAACGACAGAATACTTGATGCCATTCGTGAGGCAGAGGCCCAAGGCACACCGTCCACTGGCGAGCCTGCGCCAAAGTCGGAAAAACCTTAAGCCGCCCTCTGCCAATACCCGCACCAGCTAGCCGACTTCGGGCTGTTCAGCGCGTCGCGGCCAATCCGCTCGTACTGCGTGCCGTTGTCGACCCGGCGCATATCCACGCGCCATGCCATCTCGCCAGCGTACTGTTGGAGGTGCTTGCCGCTGATCCGGTGGTGCTGGCCAAACTCGGCCCGGCGCAGGCGGCTGAAGAAGCTCTCGACCTGATTGGTGCAGGCGCCGTCATCTGAGAAGGTGAAGCCGTGGTTGATGCGCTTGGCGTCAATGCGCGCCAAGCTCAGGCGAAGCTGGGTCAGAGCCGTGTTTCGTCGTCGCGGTGAACCACCGACTATGTGAGCGCCGCGCGGCGGAAGCGTGCGCGGAATATGCCGCGTCCATCTGCTTCGACTGATTGTTTATCAGTGGGAAATGTGACTCATATATCTGTATAATTTGAAGAAATTTGGGATCGATGCGAATGTGTCCGTACAGTGTCTGGCGCTTTGAGGCTGAACCGCGCCGGATGAGAGCGGACGCATGTCAATTCGAACGATGGACGACGCGTTCGTGCGATGTGAATAGGTCGGAGCGACTGGCATGAGTTTCGGTCGGATGACGATCGGCTGTCAGCGCGGCTCGTCGCTCTTGGCGCGCACCCGGCAAGGCCAAGGTCAAGCTGATGGCCGGCAGCAACGTCGCCATCCATCACCCGATCAGGCCGGTGGCGAACTGGGCACTCCGCAATGGGCGACCGCGATCTGCTTTTACACCCGGATCGACGCGACCAGCACCCGGCTGTCGGTCTCTGTCCTTTGACGCCGCCACCAACCTCCAATTGCGCGCTCATGCGAGCCGCCATCGCCGCAAATTACCGAACGCCTTACGTGCGCGGGCGCGCGAGCGTCATGGGGTATTACTCGACCGTTAGCCGATCCAAGATTCGAGCACGGCGAGGCTGGCAGTCATGATCCATCATGGCTGCGCCGAACTCGATGGCGGCCGTTGTCTCTTCACCACATGCTCGACGCTTGGCTGCTTCATCGCCAGAAGTCTGGCGACCATGCGGGCCAGCCGAGCCGAACAGCATGCTCGACGTCGTACCCATCACGATGCCAGGCGTACCTTTCACGATGCCAGCCCGTCCAAGGCCGAACGTCCCCGCTGCGGCGCGAAGACGAGAAGCGGCACGATCTGCCGGGCGCTGGCTGTATGGGACAAGGCCGCCGCCGCTCCTCGAAATGGTCGCTGCCGGCTTCATGGGGGCCTTAGTACGGGGCCGCGAACACAGGAAGGCCGCCAGCGCATCGCCGCAGCACAACACAAGCGTTGGAAGGATCAGCGGAATTTCGGGATTGGCAGAGGTGCTGATCGGGCCGCTGATACGCACGGAGAAGAGGCCGACCTTGCGCAGCGACAAAGCAAACTTTCCAAACGATTTCGGAAATACGGAGGCGGGTGATGGGCGGTTTCGGGTCGGGGCGACCGGCGGGACTCGGGCGTGAGAAGGTGGAATCCTGTCGCTCGCTCGATGTGAACCGGCTGCATCGCGAGGGCTGCATACGCCCCGGGTGGCGCGACACCTGGCAATGGACGCGCGACGGCGAAAGGGTCGCCTGGATCGATCTGCTGGCGTTGGAGCATCGGCTGCAGCTTTCGTATCGCACGCGTCGTTACGGCGGCGAGTGGCAGGACGTCGCTGAAACTGTCGATATTGTTCGCCTGCCATGCCGGTTCGGGGGCACCCGGCCGTTTTTCGTTTGTCCCGGTGTGGTGAAGGGTATCGCCTGCGGTAGGCGCGTCGCGAAGCTTTATGGCCCTGGTCGCTATTTCCTCTGCCGGCACTGCTACCGGTTGGCGCACGGCAGCCAAAATGAAGCGCCGTTGGACCGTGCCCTCAGGCGGTCGAACAAGATCAGGCTGCGACTGGGCGGTGAGCCCGGATTGCTCGCGCCGTTCCCGCCCAAACCCAAAGGCATGTGGTGGCGCACATACGAGCGATTGCGGGCACGCGCCTTCAAGGCTGAGATCACCGCCGACGCGGCATTCGCGGACGTGGAGCAGCTGCTGCGTGCGCGAATTGACGGTCGGAATAGCGGAAAGGGGCAGTGGCGATGACTGGAACGGCGACGATCGCGCCAGCCGAGACCGGCGGCACCGATGTCACCCGCTTCAACGCTCTGAAGCATGGCATCCTTTCCCGCTATGCCCTGCTGCCATGGGAAGACCTTGGCGAATATCAGCAGTTGGTCGCGGCGCTGGCCGCCGAGCACGCCCCTGAGGGACCAACCGAGGAGCATCTGGTCGAGGAATTGGCGGGCGTTCTCTGGCGCAAGCGTCGGCTGCGCCTGGCCGAGGTCGCTTCGTATCGAGATGGGCTGCACGATTGCTTTGCCTCTTTCAGAGATACCGCAAAGGCCGCGGTGGCCCATCTCAAAACGACGGAACAGCCGGAGTCCGTCGAGCGTGCCGTTCGGGCTACGGATGCCGACACGGCAGCCGAGTTGGCCGACCTCGACGAGGATGAGGCAATGACCCGCCACGCTCTTGAGCACGCCAGCAGCAGTCGCAAGGACGCCTACAAGGCGGCAGTCGCGGCCCTGCGCTACGACACCCGCAACTGCTGGCAAGACCATCTCGATGACGACCCGGACGAGCACGACCAGTCGCCCAGCGCGACGGCACCCGAGCTGAAGCGTTTCCTCGAGGATCACGCTCTGCCGGTCATCCGTAAGCGCCGCGAACAACTCCGTCTTCGCCTCCTCATCCGCGAGCAGGCGTTCGGCGAGGCACTGATTCCGTTCAAGCTCGAAAAACTCAGCCGCTACGAGGTCTTCCTCGATCGCAAGCTGGAGCGCATGCTGGCTATGCTCGTGCGCTTGAAAGAGCTGCGAGCCGCCGGAGCCGAGACTTGATCCGTTTCGCAAAAATGGATTCGCCAAGGCGATCAAAGCCGACTCGACGCGTCCTGATCGGGCTGTGCTGCCGACTTCTCAGGTGATAGACCTTTCGGCACACTCAAGGGCGCCGGCGATAATGTGAGCGTTGGAATATGATCGTTCCGTTGGTCTACGACCTCTGCGATCCCCGTGCCGATGTTAAGGCCGGATCGTCTAGCGATGCGGATTTCGCTGCTGATCTGTCGTACGTCGTGCGGGGTTCGGGCGGGCCTCTTGAGTACAGCGATCCTGCACGCTTCTTTACGAATACCTATCCGACGCGCGGGCTACGCAACCTTCTGAGTCAGGTGCTCACGCGTCTGACCGGGCAGACGGGGGCAATCTCGGCAATATTCCGGCTGGATACGAGTTTCGGCGGCGGTAAGACACATGGCCTGATTGCCTTGACGCACGCAGCGAGGGGCATGGCCGGCGTCGCGCAGGTCGATGAGTTCGTTGCTCCGGGATTGATACCGCGTGGCCCTGTACGCATTGCCGCCTTCGATGGTGAGAATGCTGATCCCGCCAATGGACGGCGACTAGAGGAGAACCTCTTCGCGTTCACGCCGTGGGGCGAGATCGCCTACGCGCTGGCTGGTCGGACCGGCTATGAGCGCGTTCGCCGGTCCGATGAGGAGGGCATCGCGCCCGGTGCGGACACGATTGCGGAACTGTTCGGTGGCGAATCGGCGCTCATCATGCTCGACGAGCTTGCCGTCTACCTCCGCAAGGTCTGGAATCGCCCGGTCGCGCGAGACCAGCTCACGGCTTTCCTGACGAGCCTCTTCAAGGCCGTCGAGTCGTCACCGCGTTCTGCCTTGGTGTACACCCTGGCAGTCGGCAAGGATGGACGCGGTAGCGACGCCTATACCAACGAGAACCAGTTCATCGCCGACAAAATGGCTGAGGCCGAGAGTGTTTCGGCTCGCAAGGCGACCCTGTTGAACCCGACCGAAGACGACGAAACGATCCAGGTACTGCGACGCCGCCTGTTCGCGCGGATTGACGAGACTCGAGGGGCCGACGTCGTGGATGCTTATCGGGCGCTCTGGCATCAGCATGCCGGTAGCCTCTCCACGGATGCTGCCAAGGCAGAAACTGTTGAGGCTTTCGCCCGAAGCTACCCGCTGCATCCTGATGTGCTGGCGACATTCACCGGCAAGACAGCAACCCTGACGAACTTCCAGCGTGTTAGGGGCATGTTGCGGATCTTGGGCCGGACCGTGGCACGGCTTTGGCAGCTGCGTCCGGTCGACGCGACAGCGATCCACCTTCACCACATCGATCTCGGCTACGAGCCGATCCGTCAGGAGGTCATGACCCGGCTGGGGCAATCGATCTATGTGCCAGCGCTACGCAACGACATTGCCGGCGAACAAGGACGTCGGGCGCTGGCTGAGAGCATCGACGATACGCAGCATGCCGGGCTGCCGCCCTACGCCGCCTACGTGGCGCGCACCGTCTTCATGCACAGCCTGGCCTTCAACGATCAGCTCAAGGGCCTGACACCTGAGCATCTTCGCTACGACGTACTGAGCCCCAATACGAACATCGACTTCATCGAGGCGGCTCGCCAGCGGTTCATTGCCAAATCGGCCTATCTCGACGACCGGCCTGGCTCGCCGCTGCGGTTTCTCGCCGAAGCGAACCTGACCCAGGTCATTCGGCGCGAGGAAGGCAACGTCGACCCGGGCGACCTCCGCGCTCAGCTGAATGATCGTATCAAATCAATTTTCAACGGCTCGGTGTTCGAAACCGTTTCGTTCCCTGGCGGGCCGTGGGACGTTCCCGACGAGGTTGGCTCCGGGCGTCCGCTGCTGGTGGTCTTGTCCTATGATGGCTGCAGCGTGGGCGCTTCAGTCGAGGCAGTGCCAGATCTCATTGCTCGCATCTTCGAGCGCAAAGGTTCAGAAGGCAGCAGCTTGCGCAGCCTGAGAAACAACCTCGCCTTCGTCGTCGCCGAGGACGCCAAGATCGACGATATGCGCCAAAAGATGGCCCGCCGACTGGCTTTGCGCGAGCTCAAGGCGCCCGAACGGCTCAATGAGCTGGCCGAGCATCAGCAGGCCAAGGTGCGTGAGCTCGAAGCCAGATCGGAGGCCGAGGTGGCTATCGCCATCCAGCAGGCCTACCGCCATGTCTTCTACCCGTCTCGGTCACGGGTTGCCGGGGCGTCCGTCGATCTCGCTCACAGTGCTCTCGACATTCACTCTGCCTCAGAAAAGCCGGGCGCCGGCCAACAGCAGCTCGTGCGGGCACTCCGCGAATACCGCAAGTTGCGCATTGTCGAGGACGAGCCGGACGCGCCCGCATATGTCCGCGATCGGACGCCCTTGAAAAAGGGCCAGATCACCTCCGCGGCTCTGCGCGAGGAGTTCCGCCGTGACCCGAGTCTGCCGATCCTGGTCGGTGACGATGTCTTTATTCGCGGCCTTCGCAAGGGCGTCGAACAGGGCGAGTACGTCTATCGCCGCAACGATCTCCTCTACGGACCCGGCGATCCACATACCTCCGTCCAGATCGACGAACAGGCTGTCGTCTTCACCATGGTCTATGCCAGGGAGCACGGCATCTGGCCGCGGCCGAAGCCCAAGCCGGCAGAGTCAGAGCCCACCGGCACAACGACAGGCGAAGGACAAACGACGGCTGGTCCCAAAACAGCTTCAGCCGATAGCGACGGAGCACCAGATCCTTCCACCACCACGCCGTCAGGCGGCGCGCCCTCTGCTCCGAATGTCCTTACCGCCGAGGGACTCTTGCGCGAGGCATTGATCAGGCTTTGGGAGCAGGCGCGAGTCCGGAAGATCGAGCGCATCGCCAACCTCGTTATCCGGATGTTCGACGCAACCGACGCTTTCCGGTTGCTCGGTGTCGTTGCCACCGTTCGCGGCGCCGACGAGAAGCGCGTGACCATCGAAGGTGGCTATGAAACGGCCGGCGGCAGCACGCTCGAGCTCGACTACACCGGCACTCCGCAAGACGCGCAGCCGCTCAAGGACTTTCTGGAGCCACAACTGCGGGCAGCCGATACCAAGAACCTGAAGGCCCGCTTCGAAATTACCTTCGGCGACGGCCTGCCGATAGATGGCGACGCGGCCGACAAGCTCACCGAGCAGCTCACGCGGTATGCGACCGGTGCCGCCTATGTCGAGGCGACGGCGGAGGCCGTAGCTTGAGCAGCCGGTTCGAGCGCCTGCCGGGCATCGCCACCCCGGACTCGGCCCCCGTCTACGAGCTTCGCGCGCGGCGGCACGGGCCGGGCGACACCGAGCTCGAGGTCTGGCAGCTACCCTCGCCGGCCTCGCCGCAGCGAACCTCGCCCGTCCGGATCGCCGGCCTGCGCGGCCGCAATCTCGATCTCGTGGAGCATCGCGTCCTGCGTCGCCTCGGCCAGGCCGGGCTGAAGCTTTCCGGCCGCGAGGCCGAGCGCAAGGAGGGCCACCGCCTGCCGGAAGATTTGGCCCTCGCCCTCGCCCTCCTCTTCCGCACGCTCGCCCCCATGCGCTCGCGCGATAACATGCGGTCGGTGGCCGAGGGCATCGACACGATGGGCCGCGAGGAGGCGGCCTACTGGCTCGGCATGGCCATCCACCGCAAGAACCCGCGCCGCGTGCTGACGGCGCTTCGCTTCCTGCTGACCGATCCGAAGCGTTGAAGCGTTTGCGTGTTACAAATCTTGCCTTGCAACACGTTAGCCTGCCTTGATTTTTCGCGCCCTTGCTGGTTTGTGAAAGAGCGCTTTCACTAAGGAGAACCAGTGCTCTCGATCTCGGACGCTGATGTGGCTGCAAGGCTCGGGGCCGACAATCCCTGGTGGAGCGGTCCGCTCGATCGAAGCCGCTCGCCGTTCTCGCTGCCGCGCCGCGACTATTTCGACGTTTTCTCGAGACGCGTTCTGGCACCGGTTCACCGAGCGACCATCATGCTCGGCGCCAGACGGGTCGGCAAGACGACGATGTTGCGGCAGTTCGTTGGTGAATGTGTAGCCGACCGACGGTTTCCGGCCATCCTGTTCGCCTCGGTCGACACGCCCACCTATACCGGCCTCAGCCTCCAGCGGCTCCTGGACTTTTTTGTCCGCGCCTGCCCACACGATCCCGCCGGGTCGCGGCTCGTGATCTTCGACGAGATCCAGTACCTCAAAGGTTGGGAGCAGCACCTCAAGGACCTCGTCGACCGCTATCCGGACACCCGTTTCGTCGCGAGCGGGTCGGCCGGTGCCGCCCTTCGCCGGCAGAGCGAGGAGAGCGGTGCCGGCCGCTTCACCGACTTCGAGCTGCCGCCCTTGACCTTCGCCGAATTCCTTCGCTTTCGCGGCCTCGAAAGCGATCTGATCCGGGTGGACGACGAGCGAGCCGGCGTCGAGCGCTTTGCCGCGGTCGATCTGCCTGCGCTGAACCGCGCCTTCGTCGACTACGTCAACTATGGCGCCTATCCCGAGGCGGTGTTCAGCGAGACCGTCCGGCAGGATTTCGGGCAGTTCGTCGGTCGCGATATCGTCGACAAGGTGCTGCTGCGCGACCTGCCGGTCCTCTATGGCATCCAGGACATCCAGGAGCTGAACCGTCTGTTCACCGTGCTCGCCTACAACACCGGCCAGGAGGTCAGCCTCGAAAGCCTCTCGCAGAGCGGTGGCGCCACCAAGCCCACCATCACCCGCTACCTCGAGTACCTCGAAGCCGCCTTTCTCATCTACCGTGTCCGCCGCGTCGACGAGAACGCGAGGCGCCTGACCCGCCAGCGCGGCTTCAAGGTCTATTTGACCAACCCCTCGATGCGGGCCGCCCTCTTCGCCCCGATCGCCGACGGCGACCCGGCCATGGGAGCCCTCGCCGAGACGGCCGTGCTCTGCCAGTGGCTCCATGCGACCGAGCATCGCGATCTGCACTACGCGCGCTGGGGCGAAGGCGAGGTCGACGTCGTCCGCCTCGATCCGGCGACCCAGCGTCCGATCTGGGCCTACGACGTCAAATGGTCGGACCACCATGGCGACCGGCCCGAGGAGCTTGGCAACCTGGTCGACTTCGCCCGACGCACCCAGTTGCGGCGGATCGGCGCCACGACCAAGACCGTTCGCAGCCGCCATCGCAGTCGCGATCTCGTCGACCCGATCGAGTTGCAGCTCTTTCCGACGAGCCTGCACGCCTACGCGCTGGGCCGCCTGGGGGCCGCCGAGACGCCGGAGACCCGCCGGCTGCTCGCGACCACCGGCGGCATGCCGGAAGGCAGCCTGCAGGCATGACCGCAGCCCTGCCCAGTCCGATCGCAACCACACAGGACACGCCATGACCACCCGCCGGCTGATCGAGGACTGGTTGCCAATCGCGGCGTTGGGCGAGGAGAGCGTACGCGAGCGGCGGTCGATGACGGCGCTGCCGCCGATCTATTACCTGCACGTTTGGTGGGCGCGACGGCCGCTGGTCGCATCGCGGGCGGCGGTGCTCGCCTCCGTCCTGCCGGCCGATGCCGACCGCGAGCGATTCATGCACGCTCTCGGGATTCATGGCGATCCGGTGGCGAGCCGACGCCGGATCGATCTCGCCAAGCGCACCGGCGAGCGGTTCGAAGGCGAGGCCTACACGTATCGACGTGCCTTCACCCATTCACCAGATAAGGGTGATCGGCGGTTCATCGAAGGCGCGCTTGGCGGACCCGATCGTGCCAGCCCTGTTGTTCTCGACCCCACGGCCGGCGGCGGCAGCATACCCTTCGAAACAGTCCGGCTCGGCTTCGAAGCGCTGGCCAATGATCTCAACCCGGTGGCGGCACTGATCCAGAAGGCGACGATCGAGTATCCGCTGACATTCGGCCTTGCACTGGTGGAGGAATTTCGTCGCTTGGCATCGGAGTTCGTCGAGCGTCGAGAGCAATTGCTGGCACCCTATTTTCCGCCTGAACCAGAGCCTGACTGCATCCCGACAAACTTCATCTGGTCTCGCACCATCACCTGCCCCTATTGCGATGGCTTGGTGCCGTTGTCGCCGAACTGGCGGCTCGCGCCGGATGGGACCGGGGTGCGGCTTCGGCCGGAGCTGGCAGGCGGGCCGGGCAGCACCGGTCGGCGCTGCGGTTTCGAGATCGTCAAGTCGGTCAAGCAGCAGTCCGAGGGGACCGTGAGCGGCGGCGATGCGACCTGCCCCTTCACCGATTGTGGCCGGGTGATCGACGGCGACGAGATCAAGCGCCAGGCCCAGGCCGGCGGCATGGGCGAGCAGATTTACACCGTCGTCTTCAAGCGGCGCATCGTCACCCGCCTGAAGTCGGGCAAGCGCGGCAAGGACAAATGGGTCCGCGGCTACCGCGCCCCGCGCCCGGAGGACGACAATAGCGAGGTCATTGGCGCCCGACTGGCCGAAAAAATGCCGGAATGGGAGGCCTTGGATTTGGTGCCGAATGAAGTAGTGCCCGAAGGTCTGAAGACTACAGAACCAATTCGCTACGGCATGGTGCGCTGGCAGGACATGTTCTCGTCACGCCAGCTTCTCGGGCACATCACGGCAGTTGAGGTGTTCCAAGAGTTGATCCAGCAACAGAGGACTAGCCCAGCATCCGATGTAACTACTGCTGCACTCGTCTACCTTGCAATCGTTCTCGACAAAATGCTCAACTACAATTCAAGGATGTCAGTCTGGCTTCCATTCCGTGAGGTCGTCGCAAACACCTTCAATCGGCATGATTTCGCGTTTTGCTGGTCCCATGCCGAGATGTCGCCGCTGATCACCGGCCTCGGCTACGACTGGGCGATCGAGCAGACGGGGAAGTGCGTTAAGGAGCTGGTCGAGCTGGCGCGGCCCGATGCCGCGATCGGCGGCGACCTGTTGAGCCGGGTTGCCACACCGTTCGTCCCGCCGCCGGTGACGATCACCTGCAAGCCCGGCGAGATGCTGGACCACATCGCGGACGGCTCGGTCGATGTCGTGGTGATCGACCCGCCCTATTACGACAACGTCATGTACGCCGAGCTGTCGGACTTCTTCTATGTCTGGCTGAAGCGGACAGCCGGCCATGTGGTGCCGGAGCTCTTCACGCGAAGGCTGACCGACAAGGACAACGAGGCGGTCGCCAACCCGGCCAAGTTCAAGGGCGAGAAGGGTGCGAAGGCGCGCGCCGGTCGCGATTACCAGGAGCGGATGGCGCGGATCTTCGAGGAGTGCCGGCGGGTCTTGAAGCCGGACGGCATCATGACGTTGATGTTCACCCACAAAGCGACGGGCGCGTGGGACGCGTTGACCACCGGCCTGATGCAGGCGGGCTTCGCCATCACCGCCTCCTGGCCGATCAACACCGAGGCCGAGGGCAGCCTGCATATCAAGGACAAGTCGGCGGCGAACAGCACGATCTTCCTCGTCTGCCGACCGCGTGAGCTGGTCGGCGCCGATGGCGGCGGCGACTACTGGGAGGACGTCGAACCCCTGGTCCAGGGCGCTGTCAGGAAGCGCGTGACGGAATTCCAGAAGGCCGGCATCGGCGGCGTCGATCTTTATCTCGCCTGCTTCGGCCCGGCGCTGGAGGAGTTTTCGCGCCACTGGCCCTTGAAGCGCGGCACGCCACGGCCGAAGCCGGCCGAACTCAAGCGGAGGCGGCAGGCCGAGCTTTTCGGCGAGGAATGGGACCCTTACGCCGTGACGCCGGAGGATGCGCTCGACGCGGCGCGGCGCGAGGTCAAGCGCTGGCGGCTGGAGCAGCTCACCCACGCCAAGGCGAGCGACGAGCTCGACGCCTTGACGTCGTGGTTCGTGCTGGCCTGGGATGCCTTCAAGGCGCCGGTCTTCCCCTACGACGAAGCGCTGCGGCTGGCGCGTGCTGTCGGTGTCGATCTCGACAGCCAAGTCGTGGGCGTGCTCGCCGGCAAGAAGGGCAGCGATCTGGTGATGTGGGACAGCGCCGGCCGTGCTGCCAAGGGCTCGCTCGGCTCGCCCGACGGCAGCCGGGGAATGATCGACCCCATCCACCATGCCGCCCATCTCGGCCGCAGCCGCAACGTCCAGGCGGCGTTCGATCTTCTGGAGCAATCCGGCGTGGCCCGCGAGCCGGTCTTCTTCGCGGCACTCGAAGCTGTCCTCGAGGTGCTGCCCGTCTCGCAGCGCTTCAGCGGCATCGCCCTCGACGGCGACCTCGCCAAGGCCGGCAGCGATTTCGAGCAGCTCGAGAACCTGCGCCGGCTGCATTTCGCCGGCGACGTCGACGAGCCGAGCCAGCTCGAGCTCTGGAAGGAGGCGGTGGCATGAATATGGAACGTTTACCGAAGGATGAGCTTCGGTGGCTCGGCCAAGCTGTCTGGCGGTGGGACGGCAACCTGGAGGGTCTGGAGGCGGCTCTACCGGTTTTCGCTATCGAGCCTCTCGTGTACGAGCACGCACTTAACGAGTATCTTAGCCTCATCATTCGTGAGCCGGTGGCAAACGATGACCGCCGAGTGCCCGTTTCGACGGTCTCAAAGCGGTACCTGATTATCCACGAATTTCGTCATCAGATGTGCTAGACATCTCAGATGGTTAG
>CAYMTA010000065.1:0-23599 GCA_964393275.1 uncultured Geminicoccaceae bacterium
CCGACGGTCGATCGTAAGCCAATGAAATGCCCCATAAACTTCTCGGACAGGCTCTTAGCCGCTCTCCTCCTTCCCGTGCTGCTGGCGGCGGGCTGCGCCGGCAAGACGGAGGAAGCCGCGGTCTGCCCGCACAGCGCGATCATCTACGGGCTCGACCGCATGACCGCCAAGGATCCGGCGGGGCACGAGATCACCGCCAGCATCGAGAACATCGACGGTCTCTGCCAGCTCCAGGGCGAGACGCTCGACCTCGACATCAGCTTCGACATCGTGGTGACCGGCCCCGAGGGCACGCCGCTCAACTATTTCGTGGTGCTCTCCGACCCGGCCGGCGCCGTGATCGACAAGTCGACCTTCGCCACCGCCGTGCCGGCGGGCTCGGGCGGCGGGACGATCCGGCTGCGCGAGCGGTTGACGCAAGAGGTGCACGATGTGGCACCCGGCACCTCGGCCGACTATTCCATCCTGATCGGCTTCGACCTGCCGCCGGAGACGGCGCTGGAGCAGCGCCGGGACCTCTAGCCAGCGGCGGGCCTGAGCCAGACGGCCGTGTCGTGGATCGCCGCCCCGCCGCCGGGTGGCGCCGCGTCGGCGCCGAGCAGGAGGTTGATGCCGATCCCGTCCATCCAGTGCGGGTTCGGCCAGATGCCCTGGACGACGATCGTGTCCGGATGCTGCCCCTCCTGCGCCGCCGCGTGCAGGCGTACGCTGCCGCGCGCGTTGCCGAGGGCGACGATGTCGCCCTCGAGGATGCCGAGCCGCTCCATCGAATCCGGGTGGATCAGCGCGGTCGGCCGACCCTCGCGCTTGCGGCCGGATTCGAGCTCGGTGAAGCTGGTGTTGAGGAACTGCCGGGCGGGTGCCGCGACGAGGCGGAACGGGTGCTCCTCCGTGACCTCCTCGGTGATCGCCAGATGGTCGGGGAACTTCGGCATCCGGGCGTGATCGGCGCCGAGGAGCGACCAGTCGGGCTTGAAGCGGAACCTGCCGTCCGGCGTCGGAAAGCCGTTTCGGAAATGCGCGGTGTCGGCGTCGGGCATGGCTTCCCAGCCGCCGCTTTCATGCACCGTCGCCGCATCGGGCCAGCCCGAGCGGGCGAGGAGATCGTCGATCAGCTGCCACTCGGTCATGGCGAAGCCCGGATGCTCGGCACCCAGGCGCTTCGCCAGCTCGCAGATGACGAAATGGTTGGAGCGCACATCGGCAAAGGGCTCGAAGATCTTGCGGCCGATCTGGAAGCGCGAGTGGCCCGAGGCGTGGTAGATGTCGTCGTGCTCGACGAACATGGTGGCCGGCAGCAGGATGTCGGCCTGCTTCGCCGTCTCGGTCATGAACTGCTCGTGCACGGCGACGAAGAGGTCGGGCCGGGCGAAGCCCTCGTGCACCTTGCCGAGGTCGGGGGCGATGCACATGGGATTGGTGTTCTGGACCAGGATGGCGGTGACCGGCGGCCCGCCGGCGAGGTCGAGCGGGTCGTGGGTCAGGACCGGGCCGATCCGCGACTGGTCGAGCACCCTAGTCGAGGGATCGATGACGTCGTGGCCCTCGATCAGCGTTTTGTCCCAGTGGTAGAGGTCGCCCATGTTGTAGAGCCCGCCGCCGCCCTCGTGCTGCCACGCACCCTTGACCACCGGCAGGCAGGAGGCGGCATGCATGGCGGCCGAGCCGTTGCGCGAGCGGCTGAAGCCGAAGCCGAAGCGGACCCAGGGGCGCTCCGCCTTGCCATAGAGCGCGGCGAAGCGCTCGATCAGGGCCACATCCAGGCCGGTGATGGCGGAAGCCCAGTCGGGGCCGCGTGACGCCAGGTGTGCTCCGAGCTCCTTCGGATGATCGCTCATCCGGGCGAGGTAGTCCCGGTCGGCATGGCCGTCGCGAAAGAGGATGTGCATGGCGGCGCAGGCCAGCGCCCCGTCCGTGCCCGGCCGCACCGGCAGATGCAGGTCCGCCTGCTCGGCGGTGCCGCTGCGATAGGGGTCGACGACGAAGAAGGGCGCCCCCCGCTTCTTCGCCCGGGCGATGTGGCTCATCAGGTTGACGTGGGTCGCGACCGGGTTGCAGCCCCAGACCCCGATCAGGTCGGCATGGTCGCCCGCCTCCTCGGCCGGCACCCCCCAGCGCCTGCCGTAGCCGGCCCGCCAGCCATTGTCGGCGAGGGTGGTGCAGATGGTCGACTTGAACCGCGACCATTTCATCGCATGGGTCAGGCGCTGCACACCGTCGCGCTGCACGAAGCCCATCGTGCCGGCGTACCAGTAGGGCCAGACCGTCTCCGAGCCATGGCGTTGCTGGGCCCTGGCGATGGCCTCCGCGATCTCATCGAGCGCCTCGTCCCAGCCGATCCGCGCGAAGTCGCTGGAGCCCCGCTCGCCGGTCCGCCGCATCGGGAAGGCGAGACGGTCCTTGTGGTGGTAGCGCTCGGCGTAGCGGCTGACCTTGGCGCAGACGACCCCGGAGGTGAAGCTGTCGCGCCTCGAGCCCTTGACCTTGCCGAGGCGGCCGTCGGCCGTCTTCTCCACCTCGAGCGCGCAGACGCTCGGGCAGTCGTGCGGGCAGACGGTGGCATGGATCGTGCTGGACATGGGCGCGGTTCCGTTGGTGTCGGTTCCCGTGATAGGCGCTGCTGCCCCGGATGGGCAGAGCCAATGCGTTCCACTATCAAGGACCTCTCGCTTTCGATCAATTCGAGGCGGTGGTGGATCAGGCCACCTGGAACAGCAGGGGCTCGCCGCGTTGCAGGCTCAGCGCGTTCCGGCGGGCGACCTCGAGCGAGCGTTCCAGGGTCTCGCCGGTGAGCCAGGCGAGGTGCGGCGTCACGGTCACGTTGGGCAGGGCCAGGAGCGGGTTGTCGCTCGAGATCGGCTCGGCCTCGAAGACGTCGAGCCCGGCGGCGGCGAGCCGGCCGGAGCGCAAGGCCTCGACCAGCGCCGGCTCGTCGACGAGGCCGCCCCTGGCCGTGTTGACGAGGATCGCACCCTCCTTGATCGCCCGCACGTCGACGAGGCCGGTCGTGGCCTCGGTCAGGGGCAGATGGAGCGAGACGATGTCGCTTGTGGAAAGCAGCTCGGCCAGCGGCAGGAAGCGGGCGGGCGCATCCGGCCTCTCGCGCCGGCTCCAGTAGACCGGCTCCGCCCCCATCGCGGTCAGGATCGGCGCCAGCATCCGCGGCACGGCACCCATGCCGACGAGGCCGACACGCCGGCCGGCGAGCTCGCCGAGCTGCTCCATCGTCGCCAGGGGCGGCGCCCACTGGCCAGAGCGCAGCGCCGGGTCCAGCTCGACCAGGCGGCGCAGGCAGGCGAGCATCAAGAGCAGCGTCAGCTCGGCCACCGCCCGGCTGTTGGTGCCGGGCATGTTGGCGACCATGATGCCACGCGCCCTCGCCGCCTCGAGATCGATGGTGTTGAGCCCGACCCCCCATTTCTGGATCAGCCGCAGACGGGGTGCGGCACCGATCAGCGCCGCCGTGACGGGGGCCAGGGCATGCCAGAGGATGTCGGCCTCGGGCAGCTCGCGCTCCAGGCCGTCCGGATCCTCCGGGGCCACGATCCGCACGTCCAGCCCATGGGCGGCAAGTGCCCGCAGCCGTCTCGTCAGCCGCTCGCCGGCTTGGTAATGAAAGAGCACACGCTGCACGGTCATCCCCCCTGCCGGTCGTCAGGACCCGGCGATCTGGCCGGCAGCCCAGCATCGATCGGGGATGCCGTCATGCGGGTCGGTTGGAACAGCGACATCATGGCCGTGCTGCGCCGCGCGGGCCTGCTCGAGCTCGGCGCCCCGCCGCCGATGATGCCGCTCACCGGCGGCGTCTCCTCGGATATCTGGCGCGTCGACATTGCTGGCAAGCAATACTGCGTCAAGCGGGCCCTGGCCAAGCTCAAGGTGCAGGCCGACTGGCGGGCACCGATCGAGCGCAACAGCTACGAGGCGGCCTATCTCGAGGTGGTCGACGGCCTGGTGCCGGGCGCGGTGCCGGGGCTGATCCATGTCGATGCGGCGGCTTCCGCCATCGTCACGCGCTATCTCGACCCCAAGGCCTACCAGCTCTGGAAAACCGATCTCATGGCCGGCAAGATCGATCCGGCGGTGGCCGCAGCGGTCGGCGACCGGCTGGGGCGCATCCATGCGAGGACCGCGGGCGACCAGGATATCGCCGCCCGGTTCCGCAGCGACCAGGTCTTCCATGCCATCCGGCTCGAGCCCTATCTCCTCGCCACCGCCGAGGCCCAGCCGATGGTCGCCTCGCAACTGCGCGCCCTCGCCCGGCGGACGGCGGCGACCCGGCTCTGCCTCGTGCACGGCGATGTCAGCCCGAAGAACATCCTCGTCGGCAGGCTCGGGCCCGTGCTGCTCGACGCCGAATGCGCCTGGTACGGCGACCCCGCCTTCGATCTCGCCTTCGTCCTCAACCACCTGGCCCTCAAGGCCCGCCACCGCCCGACCGACGCGCGGCGCTTCGCCGAGGCTTTCGGCCGGCTGGCGCAGGCCTATCTCGGCCATGTCGACTGGGAGCCGACGGCCGCCATCGAGGAGCGGACGACATCGCTCCTGCCGGGGCTGATGCTGGCCCGGATCGACGGCAAGTCGCCGGTCGAGTATCTGACGGGCGGCAGGGAGAAGGCGGATGTGCGCGCCTTCGCCATTCACCATCTCACCGAGCCCGTGGCCCGCCTCGAGGCGTTCCGCGAGGCCTGGTTCACCGGATTTGGCCAATGACCCGAAAGACCTCGATCGAGCATGTGCATGGCCGCCGGGTCTTCGACAGCCGGGGGCGGCCGACCGTGGAGGCGGAGGTGCGCCTTTTGGGCGGTGCGGTGGGCCGGGCCATTGCACCGGCCGGTGCGTCGAAGGGCTCGGCCGAGGCGGTCGACCGCCGCGACGGCGGTGCTGCCATGGGCGGTCACGACGTCAGGGGCGCCGTCGCCGCCATCGCCGAGCGGATAGCGCCGGCGCTCCACGGCCTCAACGGAAAGGACCAGATCGCCGTCGACGAGGCGCTGATCCGGCTCGACGGCACGCCCAACCGCGGCGGGCTCGGGGCGAACGCGATGATCGCGGTCTCGATGGCCGTGGCCTGGGCCGCGGCGGCGGCCGCCAGCCAGCCCCTCTGGCGCCATCTCCTGGGCGACCGCAAGGGGCCGGTGACGCTGCCCCTGCCCGAGATCCAGATCTTCGGCGGCGGCGCCCACGCCGCCCGCCGGGTCGATGTGCAGGACTTCATGATCGTCTGCCCGGGCGCCGAGACGGTGGCCGAGGCGCTCGACTGGACGGCCGAGGTCTACCTCGCGGCGGGCGGGCTGATGGCCGAAAGCGGCCGGCTCGCCGGGGTCGCCGACGAGGGCGGCTGGTGGCCGGCCTTCGCCAGCAACGAGGAGGCGCTCGAGACGCTGGTCCAGGCGATCGAGCGCGCCGGAAGGCGGCCGGGCGACGAGGTGGCGATCAGCCTCGACGTGGCCGCCTCCGAGTTCGGCCAGGGTGGTCGCTACCGCCTCGCCCGTGACGGCCGCGAGTTCGACAGCGATGCCATGATCGAGCTCCTGGAGGGCTGGCTCGCCCGCTACCCGATCGTCTCGATCGAGGACCCGCTGGCAGAGGACGACGCCGAGGGCTTCCTCCGATTCACCCGCAAGCTCGGCCATGCCGTGCAGATCGTCGGCGACGACTTCCTCGTGACCGATGCCGGTCGGGTGCGGGCCGCGGCGCAGGCGGGCATCGCCAATGCGGTGCTGCTCAAGCCCAACCAGCGCGGCACGCTGATGGAGACGCTCGAATGCTGGAAGGCCGCCAAGGCCTACGGCTTCGGCGGCATCGTCTCGGCGCGGTCGGGCGAGACCGAGGACGTCACCATCTGCCATCTGGCGGTCGGCTGGCAGGTGCCGCAGCTCAAGGTGGGCTCGTTCAGCCGCTCCGAGCGCATGGCCAAGTGGAACGAGCTGCTGCGCCTCGAGGAGGCGCTCGGCGACCGCGCCCGCTTCGCCGGCCGTGCCCCCTACGCCTCCCCCCCGCCCTCGCCTTCGCCCTCGAGCAGGCCGGCGTAGAGCGGATCGAGCGCCACCTCGAGCCCGAGATCAGCGACCTCGAGCACGTCGCCCGGGCCCAGATCGCGCACCGCCCAGAAGCCCTCGCGGCGCTGCCAGTGCTCGATGCGCACCTGCTCCGTGGCGACCAGCAGGATGTCGTGCACGCTCGGGATCAGGCGGTAATCGTCGAGCTTGAGCAGCCGGTCCGTCGCCTCGGTCGAGGCCGACAGCACCTCGACCACGAGCCGGGGCTCGGTCTGGTAGACCCGCCCGCGCTCCCGGGGCGCGCAGGTGACCACGAGATCGGCCTGCCAAAAGGTGTCGTCGCGATGCGCGGGCTTGATGCCGGCCTCCGACAGCACCCGGCAAGGCGGCTTCAATTGCCGTCTGATCTCGCTGCCGAGCGCCATAACCATCTCGCCGTGCCCCTCGCGGGCAGGCGCCATGGCGGTGATCACGCCGCGGATGAGCTGATGGCGTGTGTCGCCCTCGCCATCGAAGGCGAGGAACTCGTCGAAGGTGACAAGGTGCAGGGCAGTATCGGCCATGGCTCGATCCTAGCAGATTTGCCGGCCGTACACCCTACTCGCCCTCGAGCAGGCCGGCGTAGAGCGGATCGAGCGCCACCTCGAGCCCGAGATCAGCGACCTCGAGCACGTCGCCCGGGCCCAGATCGCGCACCGCCCAGAAGCCCTCGCGCCGCTGCCAGTGCTCGATTCGCACCCGCTCGGTGGCGACCAGCAGGATGTCGTGCACGCTCGGGATCTCTCGATAATCGTCTAGCTTGAGCAGCCGGTCGGTGGCCTCGGTCGAGGCCGAGAGGACTTCGACGACGAGCCTCGGGTCGATAAGGTAGACTTGGCGCGGGACGAGCGGGCGGCAGTGCACGACGAGATCGGCCTGCCAGTAGGTGTCGTCGCGGTGCAGTGGTCGGATGCCCGCCTCGGTGATCGGCTCGCAGGGCGCGCGGAGCTGATTGCCCATGGCCCGTGCCAAGCGTGCCACCAGGCGCCCGTGGACGGCCTGCGCCGGCGCCATGGCGGTGATCACGCCGCGGATGAGCTGATGGCGTGTGTCGCCCTCGCCATCGAAGGCGAGGAACTCGTCGAAGGTGACAAGGTGCAGGGCGGTGTCGGCCATGCGCCGATCCTAGCAGATTTGCCTCAGAGCTTCAGCTTCATGCCGAGATGGGTCGCCTCGAAGCCGAGCCTTTCGTAGAAGCGGTGCGCGTCCAGGCGCTGGCGGTCGGTGGTGAGCTGCACGAGGCCGCAGCCGGCCGCCCGCGCACGCTCGATCGCCGCATGCATCAACTGCTCGCCGAGCCCCCGGCCGCGCGCGTCCCGGGCCACCCGGACGTTCTCGATCAGCGCCCTGAGCATGCCGCGCCGGCTGAGCGACGGCATCAGCCGAAGCTGCAGGCAGCCGGCCACCCGGCCGGCCTCGCGGACGACCAGGAGGCTGTGCAGCGGGTCGGCGGCGATCGCCTCGAACGCCCGGACGTAGCAGGGGTCGAGCGGCGGCGGCGGGGTCTCCCGCGTCGCCCCGAGGAGGTCGTCGGCGAGCAGCGCCACGACCTCCTCGAGATCGTCGATCGTGGCCTCCTCGATCCGGATGGGGCTATCCATGAGCTCTCGCTTGATCCAGCGCACCAGCCTCGCCATCTTAGCCTCATGAAGCTCGACCTCACCATCCTGCCCGTGGTCCACGAGCCGCCCGACGAGCGCAGGCTCTGGCGCAAGCTGGCGCGCGTGCTGGCCGCCATTCCGTTCGCCGAGGATCTGGTCGCGGCTTGGTTCTGCGCCAGGGATCCGGCGACGCCGCGCTACGTCCGGGCGGTGCTCTTCGGGGCAGTAGCCTATTTCCTGATGCCGATGGACGTGGTCGCCGACTACCTGGTCGGCGTCGGCTTCACCGACGATGCAGCCGTGATCGCCATGGTGCTCTCGGCCCTCGGCCGCCACATCGAGCCCTGGCATCGAGAGGCGGCCCGGCGGCGGCTGGCGGATCTGCGCGGCGGCTGACCGAACCGGCGGAGGGGGCTCGCGTGGCGGCACGCCGTGGCTGGCTCGGCAAGCGGCGAAGCGCCTCGGACGGTTCGTCCAGGGCGGTGGTCAAGGCAGTCCTGGACAGCTACGAGGAGCGCAATTTCAAGGGGCTGACGATTGTCCGCAGCCTCATGTTCGTCGCCATCTTCCTCTGGCTCGGCTTCAATTACGGCTGGTCGATCGCCGCCGACAACGCGCTCATCCTCGCCGCCTTCATCGCCAACGGCGTCGTCGCCTACGCGCTGACCCATGGCCGGGGCGACCGCCGCTGGGTGACCTTTGTCGTCATGCTGGTCGATGCGATCCTCCTGGGCTTCACCCTGATGGCCCCGGGTCGCACCTACCCCGACGGCTGGCCGTGGCCGACGGTGCTGCGCCAGCCGAGCTTCCTCTACTTCCTGCTGCTGCCGGCGATCGCCAGCCTCAGCTTCCGCCCGGTCATGGTGCTCTGGTCGGCCTTCTGCGTCGCCGCCGTCTGGGCCGCCGGCACCGCCCTCATCGCCGCCTCGCCGGGTGCCGTCTCGACGATACCGAGCCTGGGCGAGACCGGCCCCGCCTTGAGCGCCCGCCAGCTCGAGGTCTATCTCTCGCCGCACTACGTGCATGTCGACGATGCGGTGGTGCGGATCTTCGTCACCCTCCTGATCGCCGCGATCCTGGCCTACGGCGCCTATCGCGCCCGCCGGCTGATGATCGAGCAGGCCGAGGTGGTGCGCCAGCGCGCCAACCTCGCCCGCTACGTGGCGCCGAACATGGTCGAGGCGCTGGCGCGGCACGACCGGCCGATGGGCGAGGTCCGCACCCACGAGGCCGCCGTGCTCTTCGCCGACATCAAGGGCTTCACGACCTTCGCCGAGGCTGGGGGGCCGGAGGCGGCGATGCGGCTCCTGCGCGAGTTCCATGGCCGGATGGCGACTTGCGTCTTCGCCCAAGGCGGCACCTTCGACAAGTTCATCGGCGACGGGCTGATGGCCACCTTCGGCACGCCGGAGCCGGCGCCGGACGCCGCCGACCGGGCCTTGGCCTGCGGCCGGGCGATGCTCGCCGCCATCGCCGACTGGCGGCAATCCCGCCTGGCCCGAAGCGAGGCGCCGGTCGAGGTCGGCATCGGCATCCATTTCGGGCCGGTCACCATGGGCGACATCGGCGGCGGCGAAGCCGACCAGCGCTTCGAGTTCGCCGTCATCGGCGACACCGTCAACGTGGCGAGCCGCCTCGAGCGCCTGACCCGAGGCCTCGGCCGGCCGCTCCTGGTCAGCGACGCCCTCCGCCGGGCGCTGCATGAGCCGGCCCCCGATCTCGAGCCCCTCGGCCCGCACCACCTGGACGGCCGCAGCGGCCTCGTCGAGATCTGGGCGATCGGCGCTCCGGTCAGCGTGCCTGCCGATAGGCCTCGGGGATGAAGAAGAGGTGGTCGGCGGCGTCGCCGGCGCCCTGGTGGCAGGCGCCGCAGAAGGCGACGCCTTCCGGATTCGGGCCGCTGCTGTCGGCGAAGACGCTGCCGTCGGGCAGGATCAGGACATAGCGCCAGTCGCGGGCCTCCGCATCGTAGCCAGGGGGCATCTTTTCCATGAGGCTCAGGGGTCCGGCGAAGACCCGCAGTTGCCGGTCGACGGCGAGGGCGTCCTTGGCGAGGATGCTGCCGACCGGCATGGCCTCGCCCGGGGCCAGCCTGCCATAGCGGGCGGCGGCGATCCTGTTGGCATAATTGTTGACGTAGCGGTCGCCGTGCGTTTGCGACCGGTAGGGTGCCCAATTGAAGCGTTCCCAGGAACGGTAGAGGCGGGCGGCAGGCTCCCCCGACAGGGCGTAGCTTTTCGCCAGCTCGTCGACCCGCTGGTCATAGAGATGCTCGGCCATCTCGGGATCGAGGGTCGCCGGATCGGGCATCTGGAAATGACCCTCCGGCGTGAACGGGTCGATCGCCAAGGCCGCGCCGGCATCGGCGAGGATCGCGCAACCGGCGACCGCGAGCCCGACACCCATCAGGTAAGAGCGCATGACGACCTCCTCAGAGCCTCTCCGGGCGATCGCGTGAGGGTCAGAATACGCCATCGAGCGCGGGATTGATAGTCGGGGCCGTGTGCGGCCGCCGTTGACCGGCATGGGGCGCGATGACTACGCTCCGCATCGATCGAGAAGCCGGATCGACGCGGGAGCGCTTCGGCAGGGAAACATCAGGAGGCGAACAGCCATGAAGAACATGAAGGCCCGAGCGCTGGGCGGCGCCGCAGCACTGGCGCTGATCGCCGGTGCCGCCGCCGCGGCGGAGACCTGGGACATGCCAATGGCCTATCCCGACAGCAATTTCCACACCGAGAACGGCAAGGCGTTCGCCGCCTGCGTCGGCGAGCGGAGCCAGGGCGAGCTCGAGATCACCGTCCATGGCGGCGGCTCGCTCTTCAAGGGCGACGAGATCAAGCGCGCGGTGCAGACCGGCCAGGCGCAGATCGGCGAGCGGCTGCTCTCGGCGCATGCCAACGAGGAGCCGCTCTTCGGCGTCGACAGCATCCCCTTCCTGGCGACCAGCTTCGAGGCCTCGGACAAGCTCTGGCAGGCCTCGAAGCCCGCCCTAGAAGAGCTGCTCGCGAGCCAGAACATGGTGCTGCTCTACGCCGTGCCCTGGCCGCCGCAGGGCCTCTACACGAAGAAGGAGCTGAATTCGGCCGCCGACATGCAGGGCGTGAAATTCCGCTCCTACAACGCCGCCACGGCGCGCATGGCCGAGCTGATGGGCGCGGTGCCCGTGCAGATCGAGGCGGCGGAGCTGAGCCAGGCGCTGGCCACCGGCGTGGCCGAGAGCTTCATCTCGTCGGGCTCCACCGGCTACGACAGCAAGGTCTGGGAGCAGCTCACCCACTGGTACGAGGTCAACGCCTGGCTGCCCAGGAACTACGTCCTGGTCAACCGGCAGGCCTGGGACGGGCTCGACGACACGAGCCGGGACGCCCTGCTCGCCTGCGGGGCCGAGGCCGAGGCGCGCGGCACCGCCAAGGCCGAGGAGCTGAACGACTGGTACAAGGAGCAGCTTGCCGCCAACGGCATGACCGTGACCCCGCCCGGCGACCAGCTCCGCGCCGACCTCGAGGCGATCGGCGCCCAGATGACCGAGGAGTGGCTGGCCAATGCCGGCGACGAGGGCCGCGCCGTGATCGAGACCTATCGCGGCATGTGAGCTCCGGCAGGCGGGAGAACGGGTGGCGATGGGGCGAGCACTGCGGGCCGGGCTCGACGGGCTCTACCGGCTCTGCGGCCTCGTCGCCGCCCTCTTCCTCGTCGCCATGCTCTGCATCATCCTGGCGCAGATCGGCGCCCGCTGGCTGGGCGTGCAGTTCCCGGGCTCGACCAGCTATGCCGGCTACTGCATGGCTGGAGCCTCCTTCTTCGCTCTCGCCTACACGCTGAGCCACGGCGCCCATATCCGGGTCTCGCTGGTCATCGGCCAGCTCACCGGAGTCGCGCGCCGGGTGGCCGAGCTCTGGTGCCTCGCCATCGCCACCGGTCTCGCCTGGTACTTCGCCTGGTACGCCATCAAGGCCGTCCGCGTCTCGCGGCTGATCCACGACATCAGCCAGGGCCAGGACGCGACACCCTTGTGGATCCCGCAGACCTTCATGGCGATCGGCACCGTCGTGCTGGCCATCGCCTTCACCGACCTGCTCATCCGCGTGCTGCGCGGCGGCGAGCTGCCTGGCGACGAGACGGTGCAGGAGTAGGCGAGTGGATCGTCTCGTCAGGCTCCCGAGCCCATGTTATCCTGGCTCTCATGCACAGCGTGCCCGCCAAGCTCTATGACGAGGACTTCTACGCCTGGACGCAGGATCAGGCGCGAGCGCTGGCCGAGCTCGCGGCGACGCGGCCCAATGCACCGGTCGACTTTCCAAATCTGATCGAGGAGGTCGAGGATTTGGGTCGATCCGCCCGCAACGCCGTGCGCAGCCAGATACGCCGGCTGCTCGAGCATCTGCTCAAGCTCGCCTACTCGCCGGCCACCGAGCCCCGCCGTGGCTGGCTCGCGACGGTGGATCAGGCGCGCCTGGAGCTCCGGGACCACCTGACCCCGACACTGCGTCAGGACGCCGAGGCCGAGCTGCCACGGCTTTATCTCGATGCGCGCTTGCTGACGATCCGCCGGCTCGCCAATTTCGACGAGGACGAGGCCGCCGCACGCCTGCCCACAACCTGCCCCTTCCCCGTCGATCGACTGCTCGACCCCGACTGGTATCCGACAGCACCGTCATCCTGAGCTTGCGCCGCCCGATCAAAGGCCGAACGGCACGCCCGGCTCGGCGATGTGCACGCGGCCGCGCTTCGTCTCCTTCGCCAGCACCTTGGGATCGCCGTGCAGGAGGTCGAACGTGCCCCAGTGGACGGGCACGACCAAGTCGAGCTCGAGGAATTCGTTGCAGGCGATGGCGGCGTGCGCGGGGCCCATGGTGAAGCGGTCGCCGACCGGCAAAAAGCCGATCCTCGGCCGGTAGAGCCTCTGGATCAGCGCCATGTCGGAGAAGAGGCAGGTGTCGCCCGCGTGGTAGACGACTGCCTCGCTGCTGGTGACGACGAAGCCCGCGGGATCGCCCATCGCCCTGGGCTCGCCGTCCCGGATGACGCCGGCGCTGTGGAAGGCCGGCACCATGGAGAAGGCGATGCCGTCCTCCTCGATCGTGCCGCCGGTGTTCATCGGCTGCAGCTTCTCGACCCCCTGGCCGTTCAGCCACATGCAGAGCTCGAACTGGGCGACGAGCGTGGCGCCGTATTTCTTGGCGAGCCGCGCCGTGTCGCCGAAATGGTCCTCGTGGCCGTGCGTGACGACGATCGCGTCGAGGCGCTCGAGCCCCTTCTCCCAGCCCTCGGGATACCTGGGATTGCCGGTGAGGAAGGGGTCGATGAGGATCGACTTGCCCGCCGTCTCGAGGTGAACGGCCGAGTGGCCGAGCCAGGTCATGCGCATGAGGTCATCTCCTCCAGTCCGGTTCCATTCCTGCCGTGGCTGCAAGGGTGGAATGCCAGGACGCCCATGGCAAGGGGCAGGACGAATGGCCAGATAGGCGGCAGGCAGCCATGGAGACAGGCCCTTGATCACCATCCGCAACGCCGCCGACCGCGGCCACGCCGATCTCGGCTGGCTGGACAGCCGGCACAGCTTCAGCTTCGGCCAGTATCACGACCCCCGGCACATGGGCTTTGGGCCATTGCGCGTCATCAACGACGATCGGGTCGCACCCGGGCGCGGCTTCGGCACCCATCCGCATCGCGACATGGAGATCGTCACCTACGTCCTGGAGGGCGCCCTCGAGCACCAGGACAGCCTCGGCTCGGGCTCGGTCATGCGGCCGGGCGACGTGCAGCGGATGAGCGCCGGCACCGGCATCCGCCACTCCGAGTTCAACCACTCGGCCAGCGAGCCCGTGCATTTCCTGCAGATCTGGATCGAGCCGGAGCGGACCGGGCTCCAAGCCTCCTACGCCCAGACGCACGCGGCACCGGCGGACCGGCAGGGCCGGCTCCTGCTGGTCGCCTCGCGCGACGGCCGCGAGAGCACCCTCACGCTGAACCAGGACGCGGACATACTCGTTGGCCGGCTCGCCCGGGGCGATGCCGTCAGCCACGCGCCCGGGGCCGGCCGCCGGCTCTGGCTGCAGGTGGCGAAGGGCAGCGTCCGGCTCAACGGCCAGGACCTCCTGGAGGGCGACGGAGCGGCCGTGACGGACGAGCCCCTGCTCGAGATCGAAGGCATCGAGGAGGCCGAGATCCTGCTCCTCGACATGGCCGCCTGACCGGGCGGGCCGCCGCCGGCGCGACGGGGTGCCGCGCAGCAACCTTGCGCTAAAGGCGGCTCTGGGCTTTCATCCTTGCCTCTGCCTACCGCCCGAGACCGCCAAGGCGCCGATGCTCCGCCTCTACCACCTGCCGCTCTGTCCCTTCTCGCGCAAGATCCGGCTGGTGCTGCGCGAGAAGAACCTCGCGGCCGAGCTGGTCGAGGTCGAGCCCTGGCGGCGCGAGCCGTCGTTCCTCGAGCTCAACGCCGCGGCCGAGGTGCCGGTCCTGGTCGACGGCGAGGCGGTGGTGGCCGACAGCGCCGCCATCTGCGACCACCTGCACGAGACGCATCCCGAGCCCGATCTATTGGGCCAGACCCAGCTCCAGCGCGACGAGACGCGGCGGCTGGTCGGCTGGTTCGACGTCAAGTTCCGCCGCGAGGTCACCGATCTGCTCTGGGGCGAGAAGCTGCTGCGCCGGCTCAAGCGCAACGGCACGCCGAGCTCCGAAGCGCTTCGGGCCGGCGCCGCCAACATCCGCGGCCATCTGGCCTATATCGGCTACCTCTACGAGGACCGTCGCTGGCTCGCCGGCGACGTCATGACGATGGCCGATCTGACCGCCGCGGCCCACCTCTCGGTGCTCGACTATCTGGGCGACGTGCCCTGGGACGTGTCGTCCGGCGCCCGCGACTGGTACGCCAAGCTGAAGTCGCGGCCGGCCTTCCGGCCCCTGCTCATGGACCGCATCACGAGCATCAAGCCACCGGTGCATTACGACGATCTCGATTTCTGAAAAGCTCAAGGAGCGCGCCGCCACCCTCGGCTTCGCCGACCTGCGGATCACGCCAGCCGCGGTGCCGGAGGCGGCCGAGGCGGCCTATCGCGCCTTCATCGCCAAGGGCCGGCACGGCACGATGGACTGGCTCGCCCGCGAGCCCGAGCGCCGCGCCCAGCCGACCGGCATGTGGCCCGAGGCGCGAACCGCCATCATGCTCGCCATGAACTACGGGCCCGCCCACGATCCCCTGGCCGTGCTGGCGCAGAAGGACCGGGCGGCAATCTCGGTCTACGCGCAGAACCGCGACTACCACGACGTGATGAAGGGCCGCCTCAAGGATCTGGCCGGCTGGCTGCACCGACAGACGGGTGAAGAGGTCAAGGTCTTCGTCGACACCGCACCGCTCATGGAGAAGCCGCTGGCGCACCGCGCCGGGCTCGGCTGGCAGGGCAAGCACACCAACCTCGTCTCGCGCAGCTTCGGCTCCTGGCTCTTTTTGGGCTCGATCCTGACCACCGCCGAGCTGCCGCTCGATCCGCCCGAGCGCGACCATTGCGGCGCCTGCCGCCGCTGCCTCGACATCTGCCCGACCCGGGCCTTCCCCGAGCCCTACGAGCTCGACGCCCGGCGCTGCCTCTCCTATCTGACGATCGAGCACAAGGGGCCGATCCCGCACGAGTTCCGCGAGCCCATGGGCAACCGCGTCTATGGCTGCGACGACTGCCTCGCCGTCTGTCCCTGGAACAAGTTCGCCGTGGTGGCGAGCGAGGCCAGGCTGCAGGCCCGCGACGAGCTGGTGGCACCGCCTCTGGACCGGCTCCTCGCCCTCGACGACGCGGCCTTTCGCCAGCTCTTCTCGGGCTCGCCGGTCAAGCGGATCGGCCGTGACCGGTTCCTGCGCAACGTGGCCATCGCCGCCGGCAACAGCGGCGACGGAGGGCTCCTGCCACGGCTCGAAGCGCTCCTCGGCGATGCCTCGCCTCTGGTGCGGGGTGCGACCGTCTGGGCGCTCCGGCGCCTCGCCGAGCCGGCTCTGGTGGCATCGCACCGCGCCACCCGTCTTCCCGACGAAACCGACCCGGAGGTCCGAGACGAATGGCTGAGGTAGCTGGAACCCTGCTCTGCTTCGGCCTCGGCTACTCGGCCGAGGTGCTGGCCCAGCGGCTCATGGGCCTGGGCTGGCGGATCATCGGCACCTCGCGCAAGGTGGAGAGGCGCCGCGAGCTGGAAACCCGGGGGTTCACCATGCACGACTTCGAGCGCGGCACGCCCTTGCCCGACGCCGCCTTCGAGGGTGTCACCCATGTGCTCACCTCGATCGCCCCGGGCGACGCGGGCGATCCGGTGCTGGACATGCATCGGCGCGAGCTTCGCCGCTGCGGCCTCGCCTGGGCCGGCTATCTCGGCACGACGGGCGTCTATGGCGATCGGGGCGGTGGCTGGGTCGACGAGACGACGCCGATCGAGCCGACGCTCGCCCGCGCCGATCGCCGTGCCCGAGCCGAGGCCCAGTGGCTCGAAAGCGGCCTGCCGGCGCATGTCTTTCGCCTTGCCGGCATCTACGGGCCGGGCCGCAACCCCTTCGTCAACCTGAAGGCCGGCACCGCCCGGCGCATCGTCAAGGAGGGCCAGGTCTTCTCGCGCATCCATGTCGAGGATATCGCAACCGTGCTCGAGGCCTCGATCGCCCGGCCCCATCCGGGCCAAATCTACAATGTCTGCGACGACGAGCCGTCGCCCCCCCAGGACGTCGTGGCCCACGCGGCCGAGCTTCTGGGCATCGACCCGCCGCCCGAGCAGGACTACGAAACGGCCGAGCTCTCGCCCATGGCCCGGACCTTCTACAAGGACAACCGGCGCGTGCGAAACACGCGGATCAAGCTCGAGCTCGGCGTGCGGCTCGCCTTTCCCACCTATCGCGAGGGGCTGCTGGCGCTGCTCGCAGTCGATGGCAGGCCTCCCGCCTCAGCTTGAAGGCGGCATCGCCGCGTCGTCGATCGCCTTGGCCCGCCGGCAGGCCTCGCGGTCGAGGATGCGTGCCACGTAGCCTTCGAGCGCCGGCCGCCGCTCGATCGTCTCGAACTGGAGCCCCCAGCCGATCAGCGAGCCGAGATAGACATCGGCCGCCGAGAACCGGTCGCCGGCGAGATAGGGTGCGTCGCCCACCGCCCGCTCCAGCGTGTCGGTCACCCGCCCCAGGCTGCCGAAGCCGACCTGGCGCTGCTGCTCCGGGCTCTGGGGCTCGAAGCCCAGGGACCTGGCGGAGCCGGCCGCCTCGACCGGACCGGCACCGAAGAACAGCCAGCGGTAATAGGCGGCGCGCTCGGCCGGTGGCGGTGCCAGCCCGGCAGCCGGAAAGACATCGGCGAGCCAGGCGCAGATCGCCGCCGCCTCGGTGACGACGGCGGCACCCCGGCGGACCATCGGCACCTTGCCCATCGGGTTGAGCGCCAGATAGGCCGGCGCCCGCATCGCCGGGCCATAATCCACGATCTCGGTGCGATAAGGCTCGCCGATTTCTTCCAGCATCCAGCGCACGATCCGCCCGCGCGACATGGGGTTGGTGTAGAAGACCAGCTCCTCGGTCATGGCCGTTCGCCTCTTCGTCGCTGTGGGTCCTGGAAGAGTATCGCTCGATAGCGGCGGTCGGTCACGGCCCCGACGCCACCTCGACAATGCGATCCAAGGCAGAAGCGATGCGTCTCAGATCCGTCTCGCGCGACAGGCGATGGTCGCCGTCCTTGACCAGCTCCAGCGTCACCTGCCGGCTCTCGAGCCTGCCGGCGAGCTCGAGGCTCATCCGCCAGGGCACGTCCGGGTCCTCCTGGCCGTGCAGCAGGTGGATCGGGCAGCCGATGGCGATGGGAGCACCCAGGATGAGATGCTCCCGCCCCTCGTCGAGCAGCCGGGCGGTGATCGGCAAAGGCTCGCCGTAGGCCGATGGAAGCCTGCAGAGCCCCTTGTCCCGCAGCTCGGCCAGCGCCTCGACCGACAGGCCCGGGCGCAGCAGGCGCTCGGTGAAATCGGGCGCCGAGGCGATGCCGACGAGCCCCTTGACCCGCTCCGGCCGGGCCAGGGCCAAGAGCAGCATCAGCCAGCCGCCCATGCTCGAGCCGACCAGCACGGCCGGCCCCTCGACCACCCGGTCGAGCACGGCGATCGCGTCCGCCAGCCAGTCGCCGATCGTGCCGTCCTCGAAGCGACCGGAGGAGGCGCCGCGGCCCCGGTAGTCGAAGCGGGTGAAGGCCCGGCCGGTGCCCCGGCAATGCGCTTCGAGAAAGAGCGCCTTGGTGCCGGTCATGTCCGAGGCGAAGCCACCGAGGAAGAGAACCTCGGGACCGCTCCCGGGGCTTCGGCAAAAGGCGAGGGATTCCGCGGGACCCAGCTCCAGAAGCTGCATTCATCACCTCCCGATTGCACACCCGGCCAACTGTTTACCCGATCGATTGCGCGCCCGCACTATTGCGCCAACCCGACATCTGCTAGCAGAGCATGTCACGCTGCCCCGCCCCGGTCGTGGGCGGCGTCACCAATCCGGGGCCCACAATCCAGGGTTAGCGAGCTTGAGCATCAGCGCCATCCGACCCGGCATCCTGCAGGTGGTGCCGAACCTCGAGGAAGGCACCGCCGGCCGAGCCATCCTGGCGACCGCGAAGCTGCTCGTCGAGGAGGGCTGGCGATCCTGCGTCGCCTCGGCCGGCGGCCCGCTGGCGCGCGAGCTGGTCGCCCACGGCAGCGCCCATGTCACCGCCTCGATCGAGAGCAGCAACCCGCTCACCCTCTCGACCAATCTCGCCAAGCTGGTCAAGGCGATCCGCGAGCACAAGGTCGAGCTGGTCCACGCCCACAGCCGGGCCGCGGCCTGGAGCGCCAGCTTCGCCGCCAGGCGTGCCGGTGCTGCCTTCGTCACCAGCTTCGAGACCGCCTATCCGGGCGGCGAGGGTGGCCTCAAGAAGCGCTACAACGCCGTCCTGGCCCAGGGGGCCAGGATCATCGCCAACTCGGAGTATCTGGCCGAGCACATCGCCCGCACCTACGACGTCGAGCCCGCCCGCCTGCGCATCGTCCGCCACGGCATCGACCTCGACGCCTTCGATCCCAAGCGCATGCGCGGCCATCGCATGGCGAAGCTCAACGAGCGCTGGCAGCTCGGGCTCGAGCGGCGGATCGTGCTGCTGCCCGGCCGGGTCGTCCGCGGCCGCGGCCATCTCCTGATGCTGGACGCGATGCAGCGTCTCGCCCGTGACGATTTCGTGCTCCTGATCCTGGGCGACCTCGACCCGGCCGATCCCTACGTGCGCGAGCTCGAGGGCCGGGTGCGCGGCTCGGGCCTCGTCGAGCGGGTGCATTTCGCCGGCGCCTGCGACGACCTGCCGGCGGCCTATGCGCTCGCCGACGTGGTCGTCATGCCGGCCGCGGCCGACGCCACCGACATCGACGCCGCCCCGGCGATCGAGGCCCAGGCGATGGGCAAGCCCGTGATCCTGGGCAATGTCGGCGCGCTCGGCGAGGCCGTGCTGCCGGCGGCGACCGGCTGGCTGGTGCCACCCGGCGACACGGACGAGCTGGCCTGGTCGCTCGAGCGGGCGCTCGCCATGGAGGAGCCGACCCGCGAGCGCATCGCCGAGCGCGCCCGCGGCTTCGTCATGCGGGAATACAGCACCGAGCAGAGTGCCCGCCGCACCATAGCCGTCTATCGCGAGCTGGTCCGCAACGCGCCGCGCCCGAACCTGCCGGAGCCCGTGGTCGAGCGTCTCGCCATCCCCCAGGTCGGCTGACCGGCCACCGGCAGCCCTTGGCGAGCCCGATCGTCCGACTAGAGCACCCGACCCTGCGCGCCGCCTCGTGGATGCTGGGCTCCATGGTCTCGTTCTGCATCATGGCGGTGGCGGCGCGCGAGCTCTCGGCCACCATGAGCCCGTTCCAGATCCTCCTCTTGCGCAACCTCTTCGGCATCGCCTTCATCGGCCTCCTCATCGCCCGCGCCGACCCGGCCGTCCTGCGCTCGGCGCAGCCGGGCCTGCAGGTGCTCCGCCATTCGGTGCATTTCGTCGGCCAGGTCCTGTGGATCCTCGCCATCGCCTGGCTGCCCCTGGCGATCGTCTTCGCGGTCGAGTTCACCTCGCCCATCTGGGGTGCGCTCACCGCGGTGCTGCTGCTCGGCGAGCGGCTGAACCGGGGCCGGCAGCTCGCCATGGCGCTGGGCTTCATCGGCGTCCTGATCATCGTCCGCCCGGGTGTCGACGCGGTCGACCCGGCGATTTTCGCCATCCTCGCCGCGGCCCTCTTCTTCGGCGTCACCAACGCCATGACCAAGAAGCTGCTCGCCACCGACCGGCCCTGGGGCATTCTCTTCTGGATGTGCCTGGTGCAGACCCTGCTCTGCCTGCCCTTCGCCATCCCGCTCTGGTCGCCGCTCGCCTGGACCGAGGCGCCGGCCATCGCCGGCGTCGCCGTGGCCGGGCTCACGGCGCACTACTGCCTGAACCGGGCCTTGGCCGCCGCCGACGCCGTCGTCGTGCTGCCGATGGACTTCGCCCGGCTGCCGATGATCGCGGCCATCGGCCTCGTCCTCTACGGCGAGCCGATCCAGCCCTGGACCTTCATCGGCGCCGCGGTCGTCTTCAGCGGCATCTGGCTCAACCTGCGCGGCAGCGCGGCCGACACCCGGCCTTCGTGAGCCCGGCTGCGGGCGTGCCGGGCACGATCGGCACGATGCGTCAGGACGGCGTGGCACCGGTCCTCGGCAGCGGGTCGGGCGCCGCACGCGCTGCCGTCCAGCGGTCGCCCTCGGGCAGGTGAATGGCGAAGTCGGCGAACAGCGCCTCCTGGTCCCTGGGCGAGGCCCAGCCGGGGTCATGGCCACCGAAGAAGGTCGAGAACATGAGCCCCTCGATGCGCACGTCCGCGGTGCGGCGAAGGACCAGCCCCGGCACCTCCAGCCGCAGCTCGCCCGCGATCCAGACCCGCACCACGCCGTTCGCCGCGCCCGGGTCGTTCAGCACGATCTCCTGCTCGACCTCGACCCAGCGCCCGACCGGAAACCGCCAGGCGCCACGCCCGAGGCTGCGGCCGTGGCCGGCATCCGGCCCCGGCAGATAGGCGTAGAGCTCGCCCTCGCCGCCTTCCCGCCACATCAGCCTCGCCGAGAAGCCGGCGTCGGCGGCCGCACCCCCGGTCGGCCCGTCGCCACCGTACAGGCCGGGCAGCTTGCCGCCCCTGGCGAAGGCGAAGCCCTCGGCGAAGCGCACGCGATAGCTGAGGCAGGCGGCCTCGACGCTCTCGCCGAGGCCGCTGCCGCTGACGAAGCCGGCGCCGCCTCGGGGAGCAGCGCTCGACGGCGCGATGGAGCCCTTGGGGTAGCGGACCGCCAGGGCCGGTGGTCGATCCGCCGCCTGCGCCACCAGCCGGACATTCTCGGCCACCCCCCAGACGCGCGAGGGATGAAAGGCCCGCTGAACGGCCGTCAACGGCGTGGCGCCGGGCAGGACGGCGACGGGCGACGCACGTCGGTAGCTCTCGCCGCAGGCCCGATTCGGGCCGTCCGGTGCCGGAGCGCCGCCAGCGGCGTCCGCTTGCGGCACCATGCCGCCAAAGGCGGCAAGGAGCAGGCAGAGCGCCAGGAGGCCGAACAATCGTGAACGCATGGAGCCATCGCCGCGCGTGATCGGGATCGGCACGCAGCTTGCGCCATGCGCGTTAACAATCGGTTACGAGGGGCTGCTCGGCCGGCCGTTTCGCCTGGCCGCCGCGGCCGAGCCGGTCGGAAGAGCGCGCGGCGCCGCGGTTGCCGCTTCAACCGGCCGGCACCTTCGTCTATCGAGGCGCATGACCAGCCCCACCGACAAGCGCTACGGCGTGCTCTACGCCGACCCGCCCTGGACCTTCGCGACCTACTCGCGCAAGGGCAAGGGGCGGAGCGCCGAGGCCTGGTACGACTGCATGAGCCTTGCCGACATCCAGCGCCTGCCGGTCAGGGACCAGGCGGCGGATGACGCCATCCTCCTGATGTGGGCGACCGATCCCCTGCTGCACCGGGCGTTCGAGGTGATCGAGGCCTGGGGCTTCACCTACAAGACGGTGGGCTTCTACTGGGTGAAGCTCAACAAGTCGGCGGACACGCTCGTCTTCGACCGCAAGAGCTTCTTCACCGGCATGGGGTTCTGGACCCGCTCCAATCCGGAGCTCTGCCTGCTCGCCACCCGCGGCAAGCCGAAGCGCCGCTCGGCCGCCGTGCCGAAGCTGATCGTGAGCCCGAGGCGCGAGCACAGCCGCAAGCCCGACGAGGCCTACGGCGCCATCGAGCGGCTGGCCGACGGGCCCTATCTCGAGCTCTTCGCGCGCCAGACGCGGGCGGGCTGGGACGCCTGGGGCAACCAGCTCGGCATCCTCGACCAAGCGGACGGAGAGGGCCCGAAGCGCCGCTGGGCGGCCACCGCCTATCCCGACGAGTGAAGGCGCCGCCGGCGCGGCATAGCATCGTGCATTCTGGCGGCCGAGGGCGTGGTGCCCGAGGAGCAATCCGGGCAAGCTCCCGCATCCAGGAACGCCCGACCCGGCCAGCCAGCGGCCAGACTGCCAGCGGCCAGGTTGTCAGCGGAGCGCGTCACGTGCGAGATCAGACCCTAGCCCCGTCCGCCACAGGACCCCGCGGCTCGCCGCTCCTTGCCTTCGCGCGCCAGGCGCTCGAGCCCGGCGTGCGTGGCCTGCTGGCGTCGCGGCTGCGCAGCCGGCTCTGGTCCGACAGCTCGGCCATCGGCTTGAGGCGCGATCTCGAGGTGCCCTTCACCGCGCCGGATGCCACGTTCCCGCTGGCGATCCGCCAGCTTGGAGCGGCCGAGGCACCAGCCATCTTCGGCGACGCCGGCCCGGCGCTCGATGCCCGGGAGCGGTGGGAGCGGGCGGCCCGGCTGCGGCTCTGGTCGAGCGGTCTCGGCCGCTGCTTCGCGGCTTTCGCGCC
This sequence comes from uncultured Geminicoccaceae bacterium, assembly GCA_964393275.1. Lineage (GTDB taxonomy): Bacteria > Pseudomonadota > Alphaproteobacteria > Geminicoccales > Geminicoccaceae > SLRI01. Next base: position 22,563 of record CAYMTA010000065.1, read on the forward strand.
GGACGGCCGACCCTGCTTCGCGCAGTGGGTCTTTCTCGCCGCCGACAATGCCGCCGTCGGCAGGTACTTCGGCGGCGCCTTCCCCGCGCTGACGGCCCGCGAGGCGCTGATCGAGGGCGCCTACACGCCAACAACCTTTCGCGGCAAGGGGATCATGCCGGCGGCCATGGCCCGGATCGCGCTGGAGGCCGGGAAGCTCGGCGCCCGCCACGTCCACACATTCGTCCCGGTGGACAACATGCCCTCGCTCAAGGGCTGCACCCGCGCCGGCTTCCCGGCCTGGCAGTGGCGCGAGCAGCGCTGCCGCCTCGGGCGCCGCCGCAGCAGCTTCGGCCCGCTGCCGGCCGACTTCGCCACCCGGTTCGCCGCGATGCATCGCTAGAATTGCATCGCGCGGACGGCTGGGCATTTCGAGCGAGGGCCCTTAGGCTCGACCCGATCGAAGCACCGCCATCGAAGGACGCCCATGCTGGACCGCCTCCGCCGCTGCCTCCTGCCGCTGGCGGCCGCCCATGCCGTGCTGCTCGCCTGGAGCGCCGCCATGGCCGCGGCGCCGATGACGCCCGCCCCGCGCTACGTCGGCTCGGCGAGCTGCATCGCCTGCCACGCGGACGCGGCCCGGGCCTGGCAGGGCTCCGACCACGCGCTCGCCTGGACGGCACCCGACGAGACGACCGTGCTCGGCGATTTCAATGACGTCACCTTCGATCGGCAAGGCGTGGTGACGCGCTTCGGTCGCCGGGGCGGCGCCTTCGTGGTCGAGACCGAGGACGGGCATGGCGAGCGGCAGAGCTTCGAGGTGGTCGGCGTCGCCGGCATCCACCCGCTGCAGCAGTATTTGCTCCAGCCGGAGCCCGGCCGGACCCAGGCCTTCGACCTCGCCTGGGACACCGTGCGCCACCGCTGGTTCGACCTCTACCCAGGCCAAGCGCTGCCTCCCGGCGACGGGATGCACTGGACCGGCCCCTACAAGAGCTGGGAAGCGCGCTGCGCCGAGTGCCACGCCACCGGCTTCAGCCGCAACTACGATGCCACCA